>CAZSAJ010000013.1:0-62852 GCA_964604835.1 uncultured Acetatifactor sp. | reverse complement strand
CGGTATAGACCATGTCTATTTTCTATGAAACTAAAATTTGCGAAATCTATTATACATTATCTAAGACCAATACTGTTACAAGTAATGCCAGAAATAAATAAATCATGTTCTATTTGTAATAGCATCCTATTAAATCCTTGGTAATCTTCGTCAATACTTATTGATACTATGTTTCCTTTTATGATTCTATGTAAACACAAATTATATAAGTTATTTTGTAATATTTTACTTTTTATCATCAGAAATGCATTTCCAAGCCTATAAGAATAGCTAAACTAATTATTATTACTTGTGTATTTAACCAATGACAGGAAAAAAGATTCCAAATATTAAGAAGAAAAAATATTATTATTTGGGTATGTGGTGTATATCTTTCAATAAAAGTTTCTATAGCATTAATTACTTTTTCATTATGTACATCTCCTAAAAAATATGATTTAGTATAAATGAATTGTTTCATCGGGAAATAAAGAAGTGGCAAGAATAATTTATGGCTTAACTTATCACTTATATTACTATTTTCATTGTTCCTTTTTCATTCTATCTTGATAATCGGCTATTTTTTCAATTTTTTCAAAATCTTCTATTGATTCTTTATCAACTTGATCTAATTCTGAAAAAAGAGCTTTTGATAAAGAGTCCATTTTATTTTGGGCTAATAAATTGCTTGTCGTATTTGAATTAGATAATTCCTCATTATGCATCTTTTTAAAAATTATCCATCTGATTAAAGCTAAAGTGATAGGTTTAATAACAAATACTGAAAATAATAGTATGAATGAAAGAATCATGCCTATTACTACAATTTGGGATGTACTATCTAAATTACTAATAAATTCTATTAACTTATTTATCTCTTTTCTAATAAAAAGTATACCACCGGCTCCTAATAATGTGGATATGGCAGCAATTCCTCTTTTATGTATTTTTTCACAATAAATCATCCCCTTTCACAGATATGTTGTCCATCAAAATATAGCGTTCATTTTTCATAGTACCACAATATATACCGTTCTTCAAGTGGTTTTTAAGTTATTATAATATTTAACGCATATCGTCTAGTGAGAAGCCATCCAACTTCCACTCGAATAACAAGAGTTCGACTCTCTCTATTCTAAGTAATGATATACATTCCATAATAAAAACCGCAGTTTAAAATAATATCATATGGATCGCTTTTTGATTGCAAAAACACCCTTTTCCTGCTATAATTTTATAATAGTGAAAGTCTAATACGAAAGGGAGAATTTTTACAAGTAGGATGTATTGGGTATTGAAAGGGGTTATAATACTATGAAAAGAGGCTTTACTCATTATTACTATTTAATATCGTGTCCATCAGATGTGCAGAAAGAGTTAGAAGTTGTTCTTAATACAATAGATGAAATAAACATGACGGTCGGAGAAGAAAATGGAGTTAATATAAAATGCTTATATTGGAAAAGCAATTCAAGA
The DNA here is from genome assembly GCA_964604835.1 of uncultured Acetatifactor sp. Taxonomy (GTDB): domain Bacteria; phylum Bacillota; class Clostridia; order Lachnospirales; family Lachnospiraceae; genus Acetatifactor. The sequence goes on along the minus strand of CAZSAJ010000013.1, from coordinate 61,397 downwards.
CCAGATTCAGGTGACAGTGGACAGAATATAATCAATGGGCAATTATTGAGTAAAGCAGATGGAGTCATAGCACTGTTTTGGACTAAATTTGGAACGCCAACTGCACAATACGGTTCTGGTACGGAAGAAGAAATAGAGAAGGCTATATCACAAGGAAAAAATGTAATGCTATATTTTTCCAATCAGCCAATTAACCCGGATAAAATGGATTACGACCAATATATTCGAGTCAAAGAATTTAAAAAACGGTATTCAGGGCTTTTTGAGGAATATAATTCACTAGATGATTTTCGACAAAAATTGAATAGGCATATACTGGATTTGATTTCTAAACTTATTGAAAAGGAAAGTCTTTTTGAGCATAATTCCATTGAGCAGGATATGAGTTTGACAGAGGTCATGGAGTGTGGATGGTTTATCCGACGGTTTCTTCTTGAGTTGCCTGTAGACCACGAATCAATACCGGTGTTTCAGGAACGTATGGATAAAATTGTGCAACTGGCAAATAGATTTGGGCTGTTAAATGATGAGCAACTTAATGTGATTTTTTCTACTAAGATTAAAGCAGGAAATAAGGGAGCCTATACATTAAGTAAAGGAGATGTGGAAAGCAGTCGAAAGATTTTTGATGATGTTGAGATATCATTAATGAAAAAACTTAAAAATAGGGAAAATGCTTCTTTCCAGATAGGAAGATGTTTAGGCCACATTTTGATGTTGACTGAGGTTATTTGGTCAGATAATAAAGTTTCTTTGATAGCTGATTTTAAAGATAGATATCCCAATGTTTTTGAAGATTTTATTAATAGGTCAAAAATTGCTGCAACGGTTTTAAATAAGGATGTTGAGGATATTATAAATTCTCTTGAGCAGTTTTACTCTGATGAGAAAAAAGATTGTGAGACTGCAATGAATGTTGTGCGTTTGGCGGCAGAAAATATTACAACAATTTTACCACTTTTAAGGGAGAAAAAATAAAATAGAACAGTTTTTACATAGGCACTTGCCATAATAGCAGGTGCCTTTTATGCATTTTTCAGGGAGCTTTCGGTCTTCCTTTTTTGTGATTTGGGGAAGTAAGATGAGGGGAGTGGAAGGAATGACTCATGATCCTATGTTGCACTTGGGATGCAGGAGGACACGGATCGCTTTTGATTGAAAATACCCCCCTTTTCTGTTATACTAAATAGCGTAAAAGGTTGTTGTGAATAAATGTAAATGGAGATAAATGGTATGAAGTGTTTTATTTCAAGAGAATATAATGTTTCACCTGAAATACTAAATTCAATTCAAGAGGTACTAGATGAACTAAATATACAGTATTGTGATATGTTTCCCATACAGAATGGTATGGTTGCTTCGGAGGCTATTTATACTGCGATAAGTGAAGCAGATATTGTTATAGCTGTAATTACGAAAAATGTATCTAATGTTTTGTTTGAATTTGGGCTGGCAATAGGACTGGGAAAAGAGGTAATTCTATTAGTTGATGATTCTGATTGTATTCCCGCAGATTTATATGGAAGATTGTATATTAAAATCAATGAGAACCTAAAGGAAAATCTTTCATTGCCTTTGCGTTTCTTAATGAATAAAAAAGGGAAAAGGCCCTATGTGGATTATACAAAGTTTTATTTAGGGGGATTGAAGGATATAGATACTTCTATATCAGAAAATAAATATTTAGAGAAATTGGAAGAAATAAAACAGAATGGAAATGGTTTTCAATTTGAAAATTTAGTATCAGAATTGTTTGAAGAAATTAAAGAACAATATGCTACAATCAGATTTCGTGATGTGGCGGAAGATGAGGGTTACGATTTTGCTGTTTGGATTGATGAATTGGATGGGCATGTTATAAATCCTATAAAATTTGAATTAAAACTTGGTGATATATCCGAAGGACAATTAAATAAGTATGTTAGCCAGGTGATTGCCAAGGTTAAAAGTCAAGAATTGGTTCTTATTTTGTATTGCAATAAGAGCAATAGGGAGATAGCTTATCAAAGTATGTTTCCGAATATTGTTGTGGTAGAATTTGAAGCTTTTTTAAGACATTTATGCAAATCTGGCTTAGCGCGAACCATTTGGTACTTTAGAAATCTGGGTGCCCATGGAAGGAGTTACTAGAATGATTCCTTACGATACAGAAAAAATAGCACATATAATTAAAGAAAGTACAGAAAGCAATCAAACGCATAAAAAAGGGAAGATGTTTGAAGATTTAGCATGTTATCTTTTTGAAACAATACCGGGAGTTGTAATTGCACAAAGAAATGCCATGAATCAATATAATACAGAGGAAGTTGATGTTTCCATATGGAATGATGGAGCGGCGGATGGTTTGCATTTTCTTAATACTCTTTTTCTTGTGGAATGTAAAAATTGGAGTAGTGCAGTGGAAAGTGTTAATGTAAACTGGTTTGCTACTAAGGTCGAAGATAAAGGATTAGACTTTGGAATCTTACTTGCAGCAAACGGAATTACAAAGGAAAAAAATGATATTAAGAGAGCGCAAAGTATACTGACGGGATATTTAAGAAAGCATATACGAATTATCGTAATTGATAAGGAGGAAATACTTGGATTAAAAAATACAGATGATATGATTTTTTTGATAAAGCGTAAAATTTGTGAATTAGTTGTAAACGGATAGGGACAAAAAAGAATATGATTTTACATAGCATCGGTTAGAAATAATTGTTGCTTTCTTTATGCTAGGAAAATCAGGGCTTTTTTATGCTTGATTTGGGAAGGAAGGTGAGGGGAGTGGCATCAAGGATACACCCAAAAGAAGATGACCGAGAACACAAGGAGATACAGCAGGTTTGCTGCAAACAGGAATGGGATTTCCATTGCGCCGCATCTTCTGTTGGGCGGAGGAACCGCACTTTGTCACGCTTTGCGGGGCGCATCATCAAGTAGTACGGCGCACCAGATATTTTTAGATGAGGCGGTCAAGTGCGATCCGCCACCCGGTGATGCGAAGGCTCTGACGAGGGAGTACAGTATGGAGCTGTGTTACATGGCAGCAACAAATTATCTGTGCTGTATAATGGAATCAGTTTTACCTAAATTTTACCTATTTTCAGAGGTAATTTATACCAAGTTATGGTAAGATATAATAAGAAAGGGTGTTTTTGGGGGTCTATGGGAAAACTTGAAAACACTAAGAAAAACCAAGCAATACCAAGCTATAAGGAGATATAAAAGATATGATTAAAATATTATTCGTGTGCCATGGAAACATTTGCCGGTCCACCATGGCCCAAAGCGTCATGACCCACCTAGTCACCCAACGTCACCTTGCCTCCTGCTTTCAAATCTCCTCCGCCGCCACCAGCCGCGAGGAGATCGGCAATCCGCCGCATCACGGTACGGTGGACAAGCTGCGCAGAGAGGGGATTCCCGTGGTGCCTCACAGGGCGGTGCAGATGACGAAGGCGGATTATGACCGGTACGATTATCTGATCGGCATGGACAGCGCAAATATCCGCAATATGACGCATATTGCCGGTGGAGATCCGCAGGGGAAAATCTATAAGCTGGGATTTTTCGCAGGGCAGCAGAGCGATATCGCGGATCCTTGGTATACGGGGAATTTCGAGGACACCTACCGGGATGTGCTGGCAGGATGTCAGGGACTTTTGGCATATTGTGACGAGCGGGGATACGGCGAATAGAATACATTACAATTCATGACGGCAAGGGGGAGCTTTCCTAAAGAGGGCTCCCTTTTCAATGAGCAGATACTGAGCCGGGAAACGGTTCAGGCCTCTTATCCATGGCTGTCAGGCGGCACCAAATGAGAATCCCGGATGTTATTTCCCGCCGCACTTGTAAAACATTCAAAAATGAAATATAATGTTATAAGAGTAATAATCGGGCATTCCGTCTCTTGGGACGATACGGAGAGACGAACTGTGATTTAAGGAAAACTCTTGGGCAGGGGGAATTGGGATGAGCAATTCGGATGAGAAATACATATCTTCCTACCAATTGAGATATGCGGCAGGGCTTTACTGGCTCTTGGACATGGAACAGAGCGGCGTTCCGTACCGCAAGCCTCTTGCCGTAAACGAAGTGGGAGCAGATATCTGGAAGCTGCTTGAGCAGGGTGAGGAAGAAGAGAAAATTGCGGAAAAGCTCAGTGCGGAGTATCAGGTAAGTCCGGAGGCAATTCGGGAGGATATCACGCAGTTTCGGCGGCAGTTAGAACAGGCCGGAATTCGTGTATGAGAGGGTATATAGTATGAATATTTTGTTGATAGGCGGCTGCAGCAGTATGATCAACAATCTGATCATAAAATTGAATAAAGAGGGGCACCGGGTGTATCTGCTCACCGGCAACCGATATCACAGGCTTCCGTATCAGAAAGTCTTTGAACGATATAATTTTTCCTATGATTCAAGCTGTCTGAACGAGATTTTCGAGAGCATTTCTCCTGATCTGACAATCTGTATGGGGGCGTATGACACGAACTTTGAATGGGAGAAGGAGGAGGCCGAAGCCGTGAAATATTCTTCGGCCATGATGAATATTCTCATGGGCTATGCCATGGAGGGGGAGGGGAGGTTTATCTATCTGTCCTCGGATGAGGTGTACGGGATCAGCTCGGATGAGGATATTTCGGAAAAGGAGCCGGTTTCTCCCACGAATTTTAAAGGGATGGTTCTGGCGCAGACGGAGGAAATGTGCGAGAGCTATCGCAAGAGTCAGGGGCTTGACATCGTAACGCTGCGTCTGGATCATCTCTACGGCATTCCCAGAGCGATGAGCGACGTGAACAATATCTGCAGCGGAATGTGTCTGGAGGCGCTGGAGAGGCAGATCATCACTATAGATGAGGACAGTTCTCTGTCCATGCTCTTTGAGCGTGACGCGGTGGAATATATTTATCGTATGGCTGTGGCCAAGAAGCACAATCATTCGCTCTATAATATTTCATCTTCCACAGAGATGACGGAGCGGCAGTTGGCCGAGATGGTACAGAAGGCCATGGGATATGATGTGCAGATTATTGTAAAGGGGCGGGAGCCCAAACGTCGGATTCTCTCGAATCGTCTTTTTGAGAGTGAGTTTGGCAATCCTTTTTTCTGTGATGCCGAAGCCATCGTGAAGAAAATCGTGGAGCAGATGAAGCGGGACAGGCGTGTCTATCTCCACGGGGAGGACGGGGAACAGTCCCTGCATCAGAAAGTGCTGAAAAAGGCGGGATGGCTTTTTGAGGTGATGATTCCCTTTGCGGAGAATCTGGTGGCGTTTATTCCGTTCTTTATGTTGAACAATCGCGCGGTGGGCAGCGAGTATTTTGCCAATTTGGATTTTTATCTGTTATATGTATTGCTGTTTGCCATTGTCTACGGGCAGCAGCAGGCGATTTTTTCCGCGGTGCTGGCGGTGGCGGGGTACTGTTTCAGGCAGATGTATGACCGGTCGAGTTTTGAGGTAATGCTGGATGCCAACACCTATGTGTGGATTGCACAGCTTTTTATTCTGGGTATGGTGGTAGGATATATGCGTGACAGCATCAAGAAGCTGAAGCGCGAGAGCGAGGAGGAACGGGATTTTCTCTCCCTGCAGCTGCATGACATCCATGATATCAACAACAGTAACGTGCGGGTAAAGGACACGCTGGAGACCCAGATTATCAACCAGAATGACAGCGTGGGCAAGATCTACGGGATCACCTCCACGCTGGATCAGTACAGCCCGGAGGAGGTGCTCTTCTATGCGGCGGAGATGATTGGCAAGCTGGTGCGGAGCAAGGATGTGGCCATCTATGTGGTCTCCAACGCAAGCTATGCCAGACTGTTTTCCTCCACATCCAAAAAGGCCAGATCCATGGGGAATTCCATTCGTTATCCGGAGCTGGGAGAGATGTATCAGACGCTTGTGGAGCGGAAAGTGTTTATCAACAGACGGTTGGACGAGAGATATCCGCTGATGGCCAACGCAATCTTTGACGAGCGGGGCTCCATGCAGATGATCCTCATGATCTGGAGCATCCCTTGGGAGAGCATGACGCTGGGACAGGCCAATCAGTTGGTGGTGATCAGCGCCCTGATTCAAAATGCGGTTCTGCGTGCCAATCGGTATCTGGCGGCGTTGGAGGAGAAGCGTTATGTGGAGAACACGCAGCTTCTGGAGACCAAGGCCTTCGACTCGCTGATGAAGGCGTATCTGAAGGCGGAGAGAAAGGGGCTTACAGAGTGTGTGGTGCTGAAGGTCGGAGTGCCCTCGGAGGATGTGGATTACCGGCAGGCAGGGCAGGAGATCATGGGAAAACTGCGCCAGACAGACTATATCGGCATGTTGGGAGACGGGGAATTGTATATCCTGCTGCCAAACACGAACGGTGAGGACGCCCGGTTTGTGCGGGAGCGTCTGGCGGATATCGGATATGGCTGCGATATGGTGGAAGGCGGTGTGGAATGGCAGATGAGATGATGGTGTTCCTGTGTGTTCTGGTGCTCAATACCTTGGCGGTGATTGTGTATCTGTTGTGGGGACTGAACAGGAAGCGCAAGGGCTGTGTGCCCAAGGCGGTGGTGATGTTTCTCTGCCCGGTGGTGGGCGGTGCTTTTTTCATCCTCTCTTATCTGTGGTATCAGTTGTTCTTCTCACAGCCGGTGGATCTGACGGACGTTGTGTTCAGCAAGGAGAGGATCAAGGCTGTCACCCATGCGGAGGTGGAGCGGGAGCGCAACATGGTGCCGCTGGAGGAGGCTATTGAGATCACGGACGAGAAGGAGCTGCGGACTTTGATGATGAACGTGGTCCGGGGAGATATCGACAAGTATCTGGCGTCCATTTCGCTGGCTTTGAACAGTGAGGACACGGAGGCGGCCCATTATGCGGCCTCTGTGCTTCAGGATGCGTTGAATGATTTTAGAATGAATGTGGAGAAGCAGAGGCAGCTCGTGCTGCAGGGCGGCAAGGAGCAGAAGTTCATAGCCGAAGATCTCATCGAGTATATGAATCAGGTGTTGGAACAGCGGGTGTTCACGGATCTGGAGCAGCACAATTATGTGGAGATCATGGATGACATCTGTGAGATCTATTACAACGGGCAGCCGGAGGAGATGAACAACAGTCAGTATGAGGCGATCAGCATGCGGCTTCTGGAGATCAGTGATTATGATAAGTGCAAGAAGTGGTGTGAGCGTGCCAGATATCATTATCCCAACACGCTCTCCACTTACACATGCCAGTTGAAACTGTATTTTACCAACGGGCAGAAACAGCGGTTTTTTGAGGTGATCGAGGAATTAAAGCAGTCTGCGGTGGTGATTGACAACGAAACGCTGGAGCTGATCCGGGTATTCCAATAGAGGCAGGTAAATATGGTATCTCGTAGAAATTTTTTAAGCATTATTATGATGATGGCAGCGCTTCTGTTCATGTTCCAGTTCTCGCAGATTATCAAGGAAAATGCCAGCAACTATGATGTCAACGAATATGCTGTAAAGGAGCCGTTGCCTAGGGAGCAGCTTGCGAAAGAGGAGCGGCCGGGAGGAGACGGCGGATTCGGCAGGGAGGATGTGGTATTTCTGGGGGACGAGGAGAGCGATCTGGGACGCACGGTGTCCCAGTGGTGTGTCTACGCCAAGAGAGAGCTGACGGTTTTGGACAGCACGGACGGGCTGGCCGTAAAGAAACCGGGGCTGATACTCATTGACTCGGGGCAGATCGACTTTGCCGGAGAGACTTCGACGCTTGTGGAGCTGGTGCAGGCGGGGGTGCCGCTGATTTTTTGTAATCTGCCGGAGACGTCGGTGCTCTTAAATAATCCGGCGTTGACCGAGCTGCTGGGCATCTCGCAGATCAGAGAGGAGCCGGCACAGGCGGAGGGGATTCATCTGTTTTCCGGTTTCCTGCTGGGAGGAGAGGCTGTCTATAAGGCTCTGCTTCCTGAGGAGGTCAAACGGCAGGATCTGGAGCTGACCATTCCCTGGTATGTGACGGGAAAGGGCACCAAGACTTATATGGTGGGGATGATGAATGAAAACAGGGTCGAGCGGGAGGAATTTCCCCGGATCATCTGGCGGAACAGTTGTGGGAATGCCATGGTCTTTGCGGTGAACGGAGAGTATCTGAACGGTCTGACGGGGCTGGGACTTCTGGATGCCATGGTATACGAAATGAATTCCTATACGATCTATCCGGTGGTGAATGCACAGAATATGCTGGTGGCGGATTTCCCGGTGCTGGCTGCGGAGAACGAGGAGGGGCTGGAAGCGGTGTACAGCCGTGGTTCCGAGGCGGTGATGCGGGACGTGATGTGGCCGGGAATCACGGCGATGTCCCTGAACAATAAACTGAGGCTGACCTGTTTCATCAATGCCAAGTACGATTATGGGGATGCCGCACAGCCCAAGGGAGAGAATCTTCCCTTTTATCTGCAGCAGATGCGTGAGGTGAGCGCCGAGGCGGGTATTTCCCTAGGGTTTGCGGACGAGGCGGGATTCACGCTGGCGGACAAGTTGAGGAGTGACAGGGAATTTTATGATACGTTAAACAGTGGCTATCAATTTGCGGCAGTTTATTGTGAGGAGCTGTCGGATCAGCCTGAGGAGGTGTTTGCGGAGGGGGCCGGGCGGCTTGAGGATGTCCGCACGGTGGCTTTTCGTGACGGCGGGGAGCGTCCCCTTCTGTCATGGCAGGAGAATGACGTGACCTTGCAGGGAATCACCGGTGATGCCAGAGATTACAGTTACCGCGTGGATCTGCAAATGAGAAGTCTGGTCACGGCGCTGGGGTATTCCAATACGCTGATCGGTATGCATAATGCTATGTGGCCGGAGTCTCCGGAGGATCAGTGGGAGAATTATTTTGATGAGATTTTCAGCAATGTAAGCACTTACTGGACCAAGTATGGCAGCTTTGAGCAGACTGTTTTGTCTGAGAGCGACAGGCGGGTCCGGCGGTTCTTAAGTCTGGACTATGAAGAGGAGCGAACAGGTCAGAAGATCACATTGTCCGTTCAGGGAGAGGGCGAGGCGTGGTTTGTCCTGCGGCTCCACGGCGAGGCGGTGGCGAATCTTCAGGGGGGAACGTTTGGTAAACTGGAATCGGGAGCTTATCTCATTCACGCCGAGGACCCTCAGGTGGAGATTACGCTGAAGAAGGCGGAGGATGCGTTGGAATATGCCGGCCCTTTCGCGAGATAATGGCTGCAAATAGCAGACCCGCAAACAGATGTAAAAAAGAGGATTGTCTATGAAGGTGTGTATAGTGGCGGAGGGCTGTTATCCCTATGTGGTGGGCGGCGTATCCGGCTGGATCAACAGTATGATAAAAGCGTTTCCGGATATAGAGTTCATCGTGCTGGCCATTGTGTCCGACCGTTCCCAGAGAGGCAAATTCGTGTACGAACTGCCGGAGAATGTCTCGGCTGTGCATGAGACGTATCTGGACGATTATGACTGGGAACGCAGGGCAAAGCGGGGGAAGAGAACGAGTCTGAGCAGTTCTCAGTATCGCTCTCTGAGGAGCATTGTGCTCAATCGCAATCCGGACTGGAGTACGCTGATCGATCTGTTTCAAAAGGAGCGGTTCTCTATCGACGATCTGTTGATGGGGGCGGATTTTCTGCATATTGTGCAGGAATGTTATGAGAAAAAATATCCTCATATTGTGTTTTCGGATTTCCTGTGGACCATGCGTTCCATTTATCTGCCGCTGTTTTTGGTCCTGAAGACGCGCATCCCGGAAGCGGATATCTATCATTGTGTGGCCACGGGCTATGCGGGAGTACTGGGCAGTATGGCCAAGCAGCTGTACGGCTGTGGGCTGATCATCTCGGAACACGGTATCTACACCAGAGAGCGCGAGGAGGAACTTCTGAAAGCAAACTGGGTGAGCGGCATCTATAAAAACATCTGGATCGAGCAGTTTCGCAAGATGTCGCAGCTCGCCTATGAGCGGGCGGACAAGGTGACTTCGCTGTATGAACATGCCAGAGAGCTGCAGCTGGATCTGGGCTGCCCGGAGCATAAGACGCAGGTCACTCCCAACGGTATCGATGTTAAGCGGTTTGAGGGATTGTCGGGAAAGCAGCCGGAGGATGAGCCCTATGTCAATATCGGGGCGGTGCTTCGAGTGACTCCCATCAAAGACGTAAAGACCATGATCAGGGCCTTTGCCTTTGCCAAGGAGAAAGTGCCCTCGTTAAAGCTATGGATCATGGGACCCTGCGACGAGGACGAGGAGTATGCCGAAGAGTGCTATGAGCTGGTGAAAGTGCTGAATGTGAAGGATATTGTGTTTACCGGAAGAATTGATGTGAGGCAGTATCTGGGGCGGATGGATTTTACGCTCCTCACCAGTATCAGCGAGGGGCAGCCCCTCACGATTCTGGAGGGGTATGCCGCGCACAAGCCGGTGATCGCCACGGATGTGGGGAACTGTCGGGAATTGATCTACGGCGGTGGGCAGGATGACTATGGTACGGCGGGAATTCTCACCCATATCATGAACACGGCGGAACTCGCCGAGGGGATGGTTCAGCTTGCGCGCTCCAAGGAATTGCGGGATAATATGGGGGAGTGCGGCTATCGCAGGGTAGTGAGCAGATATCGGCTTGAGCAGATGCAGGAGACGTATGAGAAGATCTATGATGAAGTGTATGATATGATGTATGAGCAGAGGTTTGAGAAGGCGATAGATTGGGATAAGTAGGCGGATGGTTTGGAGGAAGTATGGCAGGAATAGGGGTTAAGTTAAATAAAATATACGGGAAGCATACGATTACCACCAATCTGTTTGGCTTCGGTTATAGTACGATGATTACCATAGCGCCGATGTTTCTGGTTATTTTGGCGGTGATCGCCATGCAGTGGGTGCTGGGGGTTTCCAAGGTGGGCTATGCGGACAGGGAGTTGTATTCCTGCACGGTTTTGTATATTTTTATATTTGCGCTTCTGACGGCGTCGCCTTTTAATGCGGTGTTGTCCAGATATATGTCGGATGTGATCTACCGGGAGAGCTTTGAGGACATTCTGGCCTGTTATTATCTGGGGCTGTTCATGAATATCGTCCTGAGCTGTATGTTTGGCATTCCCTTCTGTATCTGGGAGTATGTGGTGGGGCATGTGACGCTGCACTATGTATTGGGTGGGTACTGCGGTTATATCTCGCTGGTGCTGGTATTTTATTCCATGCTGTATCTGTCCATCTGTAAGGATTACAATAAGATCTCGTTCTTCTTCCTGATCGGTATGGCGTTTACGGTTCTTGCGGCGTTTTTGTTGGTGAAACTTCTTCACTGGGAGGTTACTTTCGGGATGCTGGTCGCGCTGGATTTGGGATTTTTGCTGATCGGGAGTCTGGAGTTTGCGCTGGTGAGAAGTTATTTCAGGGAAAACAGCGGAAATTACCGGGAAGTTCTGGAGTATTTTAAAGTGAACTGGCAGCTTGTCCTCACAAATTTTTTGTATAGTCTGGGGCTGTTTATTCATAATTTTGTGTTCTGGACCACGGACATGCACATGGTGGTGGCCAAGTCCTTCGTGTGTATGACTACTTATGACATGGCGACCTGTATTGCCATGTTCACCAATATCTCTTCCAGCGTGATTTTCATCTCGGGGGTGGAGATGCGGTTCCATGACCGGTATAAAAAGTATTCGGAGGCGGTAATCGGCGGAAGGGGAATGGACATTCGCAACGCAAAGCTTCGCATGTTTGAGCAGCTTGCAGATGAGTTGATGCGGCTGGTGCGCATCCAGTTTATCGTGTCGGTGGTGCTGTTTTTCCTGTGTATCATCTTTATGCCGCAGATGGGGTTCGGCGGGCTTGTCATGCAGATTTATCCCTGTCTGGCGGCGGGTTATTTCATTTTGTTCACCATGTATGCGGCCATGATTTTTCTGTATTATTTTAACGATCTGAACGGGGCGTTGGCCACGGCGGGAAGTTTTGTTCTGGTGACGCTTCTTGTGTCGATCCGGGCCACCCATCTCACACCCATCTGGTACGGCGTTGGGCTGATTGCGGGGACGCTGGTGGGCTGGAGTGTGGCATATATGCGGCTTCGCACCATGGAGAAAAATTTGGATGTGCATATTTTCTGCAGCGGTAGTATTATGAAGGTAGGGCATGGCATTCAGCCCTCCGGCAAGGTTTATGAGCACAGCCGCCCGTGAGGGAAGAAAGGGAAGGAGGGAATGTCTTGGAACCGGGAGTGATTTTACAGATTATTCTGATTGCAGTGGGAGGTGTTTTGCTGGCCACGGTGATATCGTCTCTGGCAAAGCGGAAAATGACGGAGTCATTTTGTCTCACATGGGGATTGATCGCCATCATCATTATTCTGGCGGGATTTTTGCTGCGGCCTGCGGAGTGGAATAAGTATATCAGCGGCATGGGGATGCTGCTGCTTTTGATGATCGGTTTCTGCATCATATACGGTGCCTATTTTATGAGCGGTAAGGTGTCCGATCTGATCAGGAAGAACATGGAGCTGGCCATGCAGGTGTCTTTGCTGAACCACGAGAAGGAGGAGCTGCATCGGCGAATTGATGAGCTGTCCGATAAGATCGACAAAGAGGGTGACATAGGATGAAGAAGAAACTTCTTTTTGTGATCAATACATTGGGGCATGCCGGTGCGGAGACCGCCCTGCTGGAGCTGATGCGGCGGCTGGATCCTGAAAAATATGAGATCTATCTCTATGTGCTTATGGGGCAGGGAGAGATGGTGCGGGAGCTGCCCGCCTATGTGAAGCTTTTGAACACTCGGTATGACGACAGCTCCGTGTTGAGCGGAGAGGGCAAGCGGAGACTGCAGGGGAAGGTGCTGCGGGCCCTGTTTTCCCGGGGGACTTTTCTGAGGCTTGCGCCCTATATGACCGCAAGGTTGTTCGGGATGCTGCAAAAGGGCAGGATCCTGCCGGATAAGCTTTTGTGGAGAGCCATGTCGGACGGGGGAGAGCGGTTCGCCATGAGCTTTGATCTGGCGGTGGCTTATCTGGAGGGCGGCGCCACTTATTATGTGGCCGATCATGTGAACGCTCGGCACAGGGCGGCCTTCGTACATGTGGATTATGAGCGGGCCGGTTATACCAGAGCCCTTGACCGGGGTTGTTATCTGAAATACGACAGGATCTTTGCCGTGTCCGATGAAGTGAAGAAGGCCTTTTTGGGCGTTTATCCGGAGTGTGCGGAGCGGACGGACGTCTTTCACAATATTCTGGACGCGGAGGCCATCCGGCGCAAAGCCGGAGGGAAAACGGGAGAGGCTGGAGCAGGGGCCGCGGAACAAGCCGGAGCAGCGCAAACGGAGGTGCCGCGTTATTTTGCGGACGGATATGAGGGGATGCGGATTTTGTCGGTGGGAAGACTCACCGCCCAGAAGGCCTTCGAGGTTTCCATACAGGCGATGAAGCTTTTGAAGGAGCGGGGCGAGCGGGTACGCTGGTATGTGCTGGGGGACGGTGACCAGAGGAGGACGCTGGAAGAGCAGGTGCGGCGACTCGGGCTGGAAGAAGACTTCGTGATGCCGGGGGCCGTGGACAATCCCTATCCCTATATGGCACAGGCGGATCTCTATGTGCATGCCAGCCGTTTCGAGGGCAAGAGTATCGCCATACAGGAGGCCCAGATACTGGGCAAGGCGATTCTGGTGTCGGACTGCAGCGGCAACAGGGAGCAGGTGACGGACGGCGTGGACGGACGGATGTGCCAGCTGACTCCGGAGGGGATCTGTGAAGGCATTATAGAGCTTCTTCACGACCCGGAGAAACGGGAGAGATTCGGACGGGCGGCGGCAGAGAAAAATGCGGACAGCGAGGCGGAACTTGACAAGCTGCTCTCCGTCATGACGGATGACAAGGACAAGCGATAGAGCTGATATAGAGACGGATAACCGCCCAAGGAGCGGATGCGAGGTGACAGTGAGAGTGAACAAAGAAGTACTGATTATTATGCCGGCCTACAATGAGGGGAAAAACATAGGCGCGCTTCTGGACAAACTGGAGCAGCCGGAGATTGCACAGATCGCGGATCTGCTGGTTATGAACGATGCCTCCAAGGACAATACGGAAGCCATCGTGAGGGACAGGAACCATGCCGTGATCAACCATGTCTTCAATCTGGGATACGGGAGCGGTCTGCAGGTAGGCTATAAGTATGCGGTGGAAAAGGGATATCGCTATGTGATTCAGATGGACGCGGACGGTCAGCATGACGCGGGCAATATCGCGGTGATTCTGGAATGCTTAAAGACTGCGGACGAGCATGGGAAATATCCGGACATCATATTGGGGTCGCGGTTTGTGGAGGGAAGTCCGAAGTATCCGACTTCTCTGGTCAAGAAGATTGCCTACACCCTCTTTCGGTTTCTGATACGACTGGGGACAGGCACGCGGATCATGGATCCCACCACGGGGCTGCAGGGGCTGAGCAGGAGAGCGTTCTCCTACTATGCTCAATATAATCATTTTGACGACCAATACCCGGATGCCAATATGTTGATGCAGATGCTGCTTCTGGGATTTCGTGTGAAAGAGATCCCCGCGGTCATGCATGTGCGGCGGGAGGGAGTCAGCATGCACTCGGGCTTAAAGCCTGTGGTGTATATGTTCCGCATGATGTTTTCCATCATTGCGGTCTGGATCAGGATCAAACTGTTTCATGTGGACGTGGAGGCTATGCATGAGGAAGGTGTTTCATAATCTGTGGGGAGAGCAGGAGAAATGGATCCTGCGGGCGGCGGACCTGACCGAACAGACAAAGCCTCTGTCCAATCCGGCCAGAGGCTGGTATCAGATCTATACGTTTCAGATGGAAGAAGAACCGGATCTGCAGGAACTGGCCTATTGTCTCGATGTGACACAGACACTGGTGCTGGTGTTTCTGGATATCGGGTTTTACCGGGACATGGATCTGGATTCGGATTGTCTGCGGCGTATGAGAGCGGTACTGCGTTTCTTTGCGGACAATCACAAGGACATCATACTGCGCGTCGCCTATGACCATCAGGGCAGGGCGATGGAACTGGAACCTTTCACATTTGAGCGGGTGCTGGGGCACATGAAGCAGTTGGGGGATGTATTGGAAGAATTTCCCCGCGAGATCATAGTCTGGCAGGGGCTTTTGGTGGGGAACTGGGGGGAGATGCACACTTCGCGTTTCCTGTCCCGGGACAAGCTTCTACAGCTTCTCGATATTCTGTATCGCAGCAAGAGTTCCCACACTTTCGCGGCGGTGAGGAGGCCCATGTATCATAGGATGCTGCAGGGAGAGAAGGTCGGCAGCATGGGATTGTTCGACGATGGGATATTCGGATCCGCCAGCGATCTGGGGACGTTCGGCACATATACGAAAGACGCCGCGGGATGGGATGAGGCGTGGAGTAGAGAGGAGGAGCTTGCCTTTGAGGAGGAAGTCTGTGCAAAGGTGCCAAACGGCGGGGAAGCCGTGTACGGGAATGACTATACGGAAGGCCTCTCCGGGGAACGGATGGTGGTTGATCTGCGTAGAATGCATATTGCGTATCTGAACAGCCGGCATGACATGAGAATTCTGGATCTGTGGAAGAAATGCTCTTTTCAGGGTCAGGGAGCGTGGGCGGGAAGAAGTCTGTACGATTACATAGGGGCCCACATGGGATATCGGTTTTGGGTGAGGGAGGTCATGATATCTCCCGCAAAGGGAGCCCGGAGGGGAATGTATCGGGTGGAGCTTACGATGGAGAACCGTGGTTTCGGGAATCTCTGTCAGGAGGCGGAGCTGTATCTGGAGTGGACGGAGGAGGGGCGCTTTCAAAGGCAGCGTCTTGACTGCGATCTGCGGGAACTTTGCAGCGGACGCACGCAGTCTGTGGAATGTGTGATACGGGGCTGTGAATGTACATTATATTTGACGGCAAAGCGGAAATGGGACGGCGCGCCCATACGGTTTGCCAATGTGTCCGACGAGGCGGGCAGGACGATTCTGGGCAGTCTGTGCAGACAGACGCCATAGACGACTATGGGAGGTATGCAGTTGACTACACTCTATTGGCTTTTGGAATACGGCAAAGTATTTCTGGCATATATGTTCATCCTATTTATCTGGCCCTCCGTGGTATTTCGCAGATTTCTGAGGGGAAGGAGCCTTACCTTCAGATTCGGGTTCTGTGTCACGTTTCAGAATGTTCTGATCAATACCGTGGTGTTGCTGCTGGGTCTGATTCATCTGCTGCAGCCTCTGATGGTGCAGATCCTGTTCTATGCCACTTTTTTGTGTGCTCTCGCGCAGGATGTGCACTGGGGAGAAAAGCAGTATAAGAAGTTCCGTCGTCTGCTCAACGGCACCTATGGCGTGAAGAAGCTGTTTGCGGACGTGGCGGAGCTGGTCGGCGGGAAATTGAAAAAAGAATGGGATAAGTTTCTGGAGCTGATGCAGGGCAGATGGTGGGAGTACGGACTGCTCTCCGTGATCTTGATCTATGGGGCGGCTTATTTTTCCTATGGCGCTTTTCAGGATTATTCCTATGGATTTGGTGATATGTACCCGCACAATGCGTGGATATATGGACTCGCTCAGGGGCAGGTCTTCACCGCGGGCGTTTATCCCGAGGGGATGCATTGTTTTCTCTATGCCATGCACACGCTGTTCGGGATTCGGATCTACAGTTGTCTGCTGTTTACCGCGGGTGTTCACATGTTTATTTTTCTTCTGTCGGCGTATGTTTTGTTCAAGGAAGTGTTCCGCTGGCGTTATACGCCGATGATTGCGCTCACGGCTTTTCTCACGGTGGATGTGGTGTGTATCAATGAAATTTACAGCATGTCGCGTCTGCAGTGGACGCTTCCGCAGGAGTTTGGCTTGTTCACACAGTTTTTGTGCGCGGCATTTCTGGTGCGGTATCTGCGGCTGGGGGCTCCCGCAAGAAAGCCGGAAGGCGGCTTCAAGGCGTTAATCTTTAAGTCCTACCGCCCGATTCACGTTCCGGGGGCGGCCGAACGCCCGCCGGAGTATACCAAAAACTATTGGGACGAGAATCTGCTGGTCTTTCTGTTGGCGCTGGCGGCTTCTCTGGCGATCCACTTTTATGTCACCATCATGGCGTTCTTCCTGTGTGTTGCCTTCGTTCCGGCGGGGCTGTGGAAGATTCTGCAGCCCAAGCGTCTGATACCGTTAGTGGCGGCGGCTTTCGCCGGGTTTTTTATCGCGGTGCTGCCCATGGCGGGGGCTCTGGCCTCCGGTATTCCCTTTCAGGGTTCCATCGGCTGGGCCATGAGTGTCATCAACGGTACGGAGGGCGAGGGCGGCGGAGAGATCATATTAGACGAATCCGGCGAAGAGATCACAGGAAATATCTTTGATAGCTTCCGGGAGAATCAGGACAACAAGAAGCCGGATGACGCGGAGAGCACGGGACAGTCCGGACAAAACGGGCAAATCGGACAGGCCGGACAGACGTCGCCGGAACAGGAGTACCCCGGGACGGAAGCATTCGAAACCAAGACGAAAGTCTCTTTGAGACAGCGCATGGAACGGCTGGGGGAGACTTTGTGGAATAAGCTGCAGGCGCTCTATTATGACGGATATGTGACCTTGTATCGTAAAGAGCGGGCGGGAATGATCGTATTCTGGACCGTCGCAGCGCTCGTCCTTTGGCTGGCGGCACGGGTATTTCTCACGGGCATCAGTCTGATCAGGGAGAGTGAGGAGTATGAACCTTCCGGTGTGGACGGATATTTCTCACTGACAATCGCCTCGGTATTCTTCATGGCGATGTACTGTGCGGGCAGTCTGGGCCTTCCCTCGCTGATCGCCGGATCAAGACTTTGTTCCGTGACGCAGCTTCTGATACTGGGAGTCATGATGATTCCCCTCGATCTGTTGGCGAGTGTGGTCATGCCACGGATGTCGGAATCCATGGTCAGGGCGGTCTCCGTGCTGTGTGTGGCGGCCTTTTATCTGGGGACGATGGCGACGGGAACTTTCCACGGCTATCTCTATTACGAGCTGACCCGCTACAATGCGGCGGTGATGGTGACTTATTCGGTCACAAACAGGCTTCCGGAAGGCAGCTTTACCGTGGTGTCCACTGTGGACGAGCTGTACCAGCTCAATCAGTACGGCTATCATGAGGAGGCCATCAATTTCGTGAATCACAGCGACGACGAGAAGTATTCCCTGCCCTCGGAGCATGTGTTTATCTATGTGGAGAAAAAGCCTCTGGAATATGCGCAGAGCCATTTCTTTACGGGACCCAAATGGCTTGCGTGGGAGAAGTATCCCGCGTATTATGAGACTTATGTGAGTCAGTGTCCCGACATCACCTCCTCGCAGATTTCCGTGGAGGGGGAGGCTTATCATGGAAAATTTGCGGATTCCTCCCGCGTCTATTCCGATCTGGAGCAGCGCACTTTACTGGAATCCAAGCTGTATCTGTGGTGCAGGGAGTTTGAGCGCCTCTATCCGGGGGAGCTGCACACATATTATGAGGACGACGATTTTATCTGTTATTATATTAGGCAGAATACCCTGAGCCAGTATTCTTTCGGAATTCTGTGAGGAGGGATATGGGCACGATGAGGAATAACTCGACGGAGCGGAAGATGTCGGCAAAAAACAAATCGGGAAGAAATGCATCGGGAAAAAATATATCCGGAGAAAATACGGCGAGAGAAAATGTATCAAGAAAAAATGCATTAGGAAAAGATATGACGAAAAGCGGCGGATCAGATAAAAGCGGTCGGCCGGGGCTGGTTACCATGCTGCTTCCGGCCGGAGTTTTGCTTGTGGCATGTGTCCTGCTTGCGGCATGCATTCAGCATCTGAGGACCGAGCTTGCGGAGAGCCGGGAGCGTCTGCTGTATGCAAGGAGTCATGGGAATGTGACTGTAGAAATCCAACAGTTTACGGAGTCTGCCAAATCGTTGGACAACCCGAGCAGAGGCTTTTATTATATGCACGGATTTCGGATCGGTGACGAGGAGACGGATTATCGGGAAGAGATTGCAAAGAGATTCTGTCGGGATGAGGATACCAGACTTGCCATGATAGAGGTGAATCTCCAAGCTTACAGAGATCATCCCATATCTTCGGAAGGACTGGAGAATCTGGAGCGGCTGTTTCAGGCGCTGGAGACGGTGGACAAGCAGTTTGTCGTGAGAGTCTTATATGATTGGGACGGAGAGAGCGAGGATTATGAGCCGGAGGAACTGGAAGTGATTCTGGAGCATATGAGGCAGACCGGGCCTGTTTTGCGTGCGCATAAGGATATTATTTTTACGCTGCAGGGGCTCTTTATCGGCAACTGGGGTGAGATGAACGGGACGGACTTTGCCAATCAGGAGGATATACGAGTGCTGGCGGAGCAGCTTTACGAGGCCACCGGAGGCGAACTCTTTCTGTCGGTGCGCATGCCCATGCAGTGGCGCATGGCCACGGGGCTGGAATGGCCGCCGGAACAGGCGGCGGAGAGCCAGACGGCGCCTGCGGGTGTAGAGCCGGAGATCGAAAAGCAGGAGGGGACGGAATCGGTTGGAAGGGCGTCCGCGTCCCGAGGCAGTCTGGCATCGAGACTTGGGCTTTATAATGACGGTATGCTGGGGAGCTGGAGCGATTACGGTACCTACGGCGACCAGTCGAAGCTGGAGCATGGGTATTTTACCTATTGGAACCGGGAGGAAGAACTGGAATTTCAGGAGGAACTGTGTAAGTCGGTGCCCATGGGGGGAGAGGTCATCGTGGACAATCCCTACAATGACTTTGAGAATGCTCTGGCCGATATGAAGCGGATGCATGTGACTTATCTCAACAAGGATTTTGACAAGAATGTGCTGGATAAATGGGCGCGGCATACGGTCTTGGAGGAAGGGTGCTTTCAGGGGATGGACGGCCTGAGTTACATGGAGCGGCATCTGGGATATCGGCTTCTGATTGCGGACGCTGCCTTGCAGTATGAGATCGAGGAGGATCTGCTGTCCGTTGCCGTGGAGATGCGGAACGTGGGATTTGCCCCTCTGTATCGGGCTGTGGAGGCAAGGCTCTATCTGGTGAACTGCGAGACGGGGGAGGTGCGTTCCTGCGAGGCGGTGCACGAGCTGGAGAGTCTGAGCGGCGGAAATGATGCGGAGCGGCTGGCGACGGTCGGTCTGGAATTCTCCCTTGCGGGAGAGACGGCCGGACGGTACGAGCTGTATCTGGATATCGCGGACGAAGTATCGGGAGAGCGAATCCTTCTGGCCAATGAGCAGGAGCCGGAGAAATACGGATATCGGATCGGAGCGGTGGAATTGGAGCCGGTGGAATCGGAATTGACAGAGTTGGAATGGATGGAATCGGAACGGATGGAATGAAAGCTGGTGGAATCGGAACTGATAGAGTTGGAATGGATGGAATCAGACCGGATGGAATGAAAGCTGCCGGAATCGGAACCGACAAAATGGAAACCGGTGAGGCAGCGTGACCGGGATGAAGAATGTGGCGTGAGGAGGTGAGGGTGCGATGGAACAGATCGATTTTGTGGTGACATGGGTGGACGGCGCCGACGAGGCGTGGAGACGGGAGAAAGCAAAATATACGCAGGAGAGCGGTGATGACGACCGCAGGGAGCGGTATAGGGACTGGGATCTTCTGCGCTATTGGTTTCGGGGGGTGGAGCGATATGCCCCTTGGGTTCGAAACATCTATTTTGTCACATGGGGACATCTGCCCCAGTGGTTGGACACAGAGAATCCCAAGCTGCGGATTGTTCGGCATGAGGACTATATCCCAGAGGAGTATCTTCCCACCTTCAACAGTAATGTGCTGGAGATTTATCTGCATAAAATAAAGGGGCTGTCGGAGCATTTTGTGTATTTTAATGACGATATGTTTCTGCTTGACAGGGTGGAGCCGGAGGATTTTTTCCATAAAGGAAAGCCCTGCGATATGCTTGCGCTGCAGGCGGTGGTGGCCAATCTCTCCAACCCGGTGATGTCCTATCTGTATCTGAATAATTCCATGGTGCTCTCCGGGCACTTTGACAAGCGGGAGAATATGAGGCGGCAGCCGGGGAGTTATTTCAGAATCGGGTATCCGCCCACGCGCTTTTGGTACAATGTGCTGGAGCGCGCATTTCCGCTCTACACGGGATTTTACACGGTACACGGACCATCTCCTTTCTGCAAGCATACTTTTGAGGAGGTATGGGAGAAGGAGGGCGATGTCCTGCGGGCGATGTCAGGCAATCGCTTTCGCAGCGGCAGTGATGTGACCCAGTATCTGTTTCGGGAGTGGCAGAAGCTGTCGGGGAATTTTGAACCCAGAAACATCCAGCGCGGTTTCGGCTATTTTGAGATCGGGGAGGATAACAGGAAGCTGCTAAAGACCATCGAGAGGCAGAAACGAAGGATCGTGTGTGTCAATGACACTTGGCAGGAGGGCGATTTCAGTAGTGTGAAAGCGCAGATACAAGGCGCTTTTGAGCGGCTGTTTCCCACGCCTTCGGAATTTGAACGCGGATAATTTGGAGGGACTACTGTGATGCAGAAGAGCAGAACGGAATACTCTGCACGCAACACCACCGTCGCTATGATCGCGCGTATCAGCGCCATTTTGATGGGATTTGCGGCAAGAGTGGTTTTCACCCACACACTCAGCGAGGATTATGTGGGAATCAACGGTCTGTTTACGGATATTTTGAGTGTGCTCGCGCTCTCGGAGCTGGGAGTGGGGACGGCGATCACCTATGCCCTGTACCGCCCCATTGCGCAGGGAGATGTGGAGAAACAGAAATCCCTGATGCGCCTGTATCGTTTTTTTTACCAAATGGTGGCAGGGATCGTGCTGGTTCTGGGGCTGTTGGTGATCCCGTTTATGGATATTCTGATCAAGGATCAGCCTGATGTGGAACATCTGACCTTGATTTATCTGATGTATCTGGCCAATTCGGTGTGTTCCTATCTGTGGGTCTACAAGAGAACGCTGATAGACGCCCATCAGCTCAGCTACATCGGCGTGCTGTATCAGACAGGCTCGTGGATTCTGCAGAATATTCTGCAGATGATTGTGCTGCTCACCACGAGAAATTATATTTTGTATCTGTCGATCCTGATTCTCTGTACGGTGCTCAACAATGTCTTCGTGTCCAGACGCGCGGATAAGATGTATCCCTACCTGCGCGATAGGGAGGTGACGCGGCTCTCGAAGGAGGAGCGATCGGGCATTTTCCAGAATATCCGGGCCATGTTGATGCACAAGGTGGGAAACGTGTTGGTGAACAACACGGACAATCTGCTGCTGTCGGCTCTGGTGGGAACGGTGAGCGTGGGAAAATATTCCAATTATTTCCTGATCATCGGGTCCGTCAAACAGGTGTTGGAGCAGATGTTTCAGGGCATTACTGCCAGTGTGGGCAATATGGGCGTGGAGGCGAGCAAGGAGCGGATCAAAAAGATCTTTGAGGCTTCGTTTTTCATGGGACAGTGGGTGTACGGGCTCACTGCCATCTGCATGTATCACATTCTGGATCTCTTTGTGGGATTGAGCTTTGGAGAACAGTATATTTTTGAAAGCTATATCACGCTGATCCTCTGTCTGAATTTTTATCTGACGGGGATGCGGCAGGCCACCATCGTATTCCGCGATTCCATGGGGCTTTTTCGGTATGACAGATACAAGGCCATCGCGGAGGCGGTCATCAATCTGGTGGTCTCTCTGGTGCTCGGCAGGCTGTGGGGGACGGCGGGCGTGTTCTTGGGCACCATGGTGAGCACGGTCACCACTTCCCTCTGGGTGGAGCCCTACATGCTGTATAAACACAGATTGCAGACGTCTTCCCTGCCCTATTTTGGGAAATATATTTTGTATGCCTCCGTGACGTTTCTCTTGTGGTATGGGGAGAGCTTCCTGTGCGGTTATATCACGGGAGGGTTGTGGACGGTGTGTATCCTGCGCGGGATCTTTTGTTTTGTGGCGACCAATCTGGCGTATCTGGTGTTGTATCATCGCACCAGAGAGTTCGGGCTGCTGTGGAAGAAGGCAATGCAGTTGGCGCGGAAATACCGGGAGAACAGGATGCGGGAGTGAAACGGTGAGGAATGGTGAGGACAGGAAATAAAATGGTGACTAAAATGCAGAAATCTTTTTCAGAGGAGGAGAGCTGTCTTCTGGCCATGCTCAGGGAGGCGCTCACAGGCGTGCCGCAGGAGATCTCGAAATTTGCTCCGGACTGGGAACGGCTGCTTGCCATGGCGGAGCGCCATGGGGTCCTGCCGCTGTTATATGATGCGCTGGCTGAGGGAGAGAAGGTACCGCCTAATCTGAGGAGACGGGCGGCGGACTCCGCCAGACAGACGGTACAGCAGAGTTATCGTCTGCTTTTTCTGTGCAAATATCTGACGGCGGGACTGGAGGAAGCCGGGGTGTCCGCGGCGCTGCTAAAAGGTGTGGGGACGGCGGCATACTATCCCACGCCGGAGCTTCGGAAGGCGGGGGATGTGGACCTTCTGCTTCTGCATCCCGAGGAAGGCGCCCGGGCGGAGGAAGTCCTGACAAAACTGGGCTGCAGACGCTCCGACGAACAGCTCGCCCTGCATCATGTGGCGTATCTGGCGGGCGGAGGGATAGAGGTGGAGCTGCATACCATGCTGGCGGAGCCCTTCGATAATGACCGAATGAACCGGTATCTGGAGGAGCGGCTTTCAGACTGCGCGGAACATGTGTGCCGGGCGGATGTGATGGGAGTGTCCCTTCCCGTGTTGGAGGGCGCGTGGCATGCCTATGAGCTGTTGCTGCATATGCTGCAGCACTTTCTGCGGTCGGGTTTTGGACTGAAGCTCCTGTGCGACTGGGTGGTGTTCTGGAACCGGGAGACGGACAAGGCGGAGCGGGAGCGGTATCTTGAACTGGTGACGGAGAGCCGGATCAAGGGATTCTCCGACATGGTGACGCTGGCGTGCTGCAGATATCTGGGACTGCCCAAAGAGCGCGTGGTGTGGATGGGACTTTCGGAGCAGTTTGAGACGGAAGGCTTTCTTGCGGAGATTCTGGAGGCGGAGGAGTTCGGCAAATCCTCCGTAAACCGCATGGTCACGTTGCGGGGAGGAAAGCTTGCGGATTATGTGAGAGAGTTTCATCATCAAATGTGCCTAAATTTCCCGAGAGGCAGCAGGTGTATCGTGTGCTGGCCGCTGTTATGGCTGATCACGCTGGTGCGCTTTCTTAAGAATAATCGGAAGATCAGAAAGACCTCGGGGCTTGCCATCCTAAAAAAGGCGGGACAGCGGGGGAAGATGATAGAGCAGATCGGGCTGTTCCGTTAAAGGACTGCCTGTTATATTTTTTAGAAAAATCCGTCAGAGTCATTGACAAAAGAAGAGAAATTGTTTATACTGATGATACCGGAATAGGCTAGTTGGATTGTCCGGTGATGCGTATTGTAGGGTTATGTAGACGCGGCATTGCGGCGTTCAAGGCGGAGGAGAGAAATATGAAAATTTATGAAAAACCTGTCATTTTGACGAATGAAGAGCTGGCTGAGGGTGTATATGCAGGAAGCGGAAATTGTTACACCACGACTGCACGAATTGTACAGCTGCCCGAGAGTACCCACGGTTATATCATCCAGATAGATGCGACACATAATTCCAGCGGACATCACAGTACCAATCGTCAGATTGAGGTTACTTTCAATCAGGTGGTTACTTATGTGTCCAGTGAGGCTTCCCAGTGCTGGGGAAGCGGTTCGACCAAGCTCACTCTGGAGTATGCGACAAAGGATGGAGCTCCTTATCATAACAATGCTAAAGAGTATATCGGATTGGGCAATCTGGAGGTTACCGCCGAGACGGGTCTTGCCATTACCGGATGCAGATGTGTATACTGTGATGAGGACTGCGCGCAGCACTAATGATTCGGATGAGCGGAACGATTTAGGAATGAGAAAAGTATGGAAATAAAGCAAGAGGTTATGTGTCGGCATAACCTCTTTTTTATCGAAATGAGTGCGCCGCACAGGCGGCATGATTGGGAAGATGAAGGAAAAGATTAGGTTTATCATAGGCAGAATCAAGGCGGGCAGACTGCAGGAGATGTGGAAGCAGACTGTCTGGATCTATCGTTATGCCAGACAGTATTGGCTGGCTATGGTATTCTATACCCTTCTGGGGATGTTCGGCACGGTGGTATCCCTTCTGACAAGCATGGTGTCCAAAGATTTGGTGGATATTATCACCGGTCATGAGACGGGGATTGTCCTTCAGACTTTCTGCGTGATGATCGGGCTGAATGTGGGGACGACACTGGTAGGCATGGTTTCCGACTATGCGGCGGGCTGGATTGGCATGAAGGTGGACGCGGAGATCAAGGCGGATATTTTTGAGAAGATCCTCGTGACGGATTGGGAATCGCTGACCAATTATCACACGGGAGATCTGCTCACAAGGTGGAGTTCGGACGCCTCCAATATCTCCAGTGGTATACTCAGCTTTATACCGAATTTTATCATTTATTTTTTTCGTTTTGTGAGTGCTTTTGCGATGATCATCTATTATGATGCCTCCTTTGCCATATTTGCCTTTCTGGGCATGCCGGTGAGTCTGCTCTTGTCCAGAACGCTGATGAACCGCATGGTAAACAATGACAGAAGAAGCGCCGCCATGGGAGCCAAAATGTCCGGTTTTAATCAGGAGGCTTTCTCCAATGTTCAGATCATCAAAGCCTTTGATCTGGTGCGGCTCTACGCGGCACGTCTGAGGGAGCTGCAGAAGGAATATATTGCCATGCGGCTGGATTTCAAAAAAATGTCCGTCGGGACTTCGCTGCTTCTGACCACGGTGGGGCTTATGGTCTCCTACGCCTCCTACGGCTGGGGAATCTACCGGGTGTGGAGCGGAGCCATCACCTACGGCACCATGACCATGTTTCTCACGTTGTCCGGGACTTTGACGGGGACACTGCACAATCTGACTTCGCTGGTTCCCACGGCCATCGGGCTCACCACCTCGGCGGGACGTCTTATGGATATCGTGGAGATGCCCAGAGAGGATTACAGCCATGACGAGGAGGTGGAAGGTTTCCGGGAGAAGCACCGGGCGGACGGCATCAGTCTCTGTATCCGGGATGTGGAATATGCCTATCAAAATGGAAATAAGGTGTTTGAACACGCCTCTCTGGAGGCCCATCCCCATGAGGTGATCGGGCTGGTGGGGCCGTCCGGAGAGGGCAAGACCACCATGATGCGCCTGATGCTGTCTTTGATTGCCCCGCAGGCGGGAGAGATTGAGCTGTGTACGGACGGAGACTGCCTTCCGTTGACTGCCTCCGCCAGAAAACTCTTTTCCTATGTGCCGCAGGGCAACACGCTCTTTTCGGGTACCATTGCGGAGAATATGCGAAATGTGAAGCCGGAGGCCACGGAGGAGGAGATGATCGAGGCGCTGAAGCTGGCCTGCGCATGGGAATTTGTGGAAAAGCTCCCGGACGGATTACACAGCAAGGTGAAGGAGAGGGGCGGCGGTTTCTCGGAGGGACAGGCACAGCGGCTTGCCATCGCCAGAGCGCTGCTTCGGAAGTCTCCGCTGCTTTTGCTGGACGAGGCCACCTCCGCGCTGGATGTGGCAACGGAGAGAAGGGTATTGAAAAATATCATGCAGGACGAGTACCCGCGCACCTGTGTGGTGACCACCCATCGTCCCACGGTCTTAAGCGCCTGCAGCCGTGTCTACGGCATCAGGAACAGGCGCTGTGTGGTGTTGAGCGAGGAAGAGATCGATGAACAGGTGAGAGGATTTTGAGAGATATTACCGAGATTATTGCTGCAGGTAGCGGTGGATGGCGTCCCGAACGGCCTCCACGGCCTCGGGTCTCGGCGTGCAGTGCAGACGGCATATGAGAATCCGTCCGGCCAGCGCGTCCACAAGACGCAGACTGCGTTCATAAAGTTTCCCGTCCCATGCCGGGGAGATGAGCCGCTGGAGGACGAGGAGACGCTTCTGATCCTCGGCCAGTTCTTCCACATAGTCGGAGGAGGACCGCCGCAGCAGCACGATGCCTCCCAAAGGATGCGTTCCGGTGTCGGACAGGCCGGAGCTGCCGCACCATGGAATTCCGTGGATGACGGGTTGACCGTTCTCCATGGCCAGAAGATTCAAGTCACCGTTTAGTACAGGCACATGATAGAGCGAGTGCCACAGGGCGGCATGGGTGGATTTGCCGGTGCCTGAGGAGGCGGAAAAGAGCCATGCCTTGCCCTCATACAGAATGGAAGAGGAGTGCAGAACCGCCATATGGTGTCTTAAAGCCAGATAGAGAAACGGAATCTGCAGGGCGTGAAACAGATCATTTCTGAGAATCTGGGTAAAGGGCATGGTGCAGTAACAGGTGCAGAGTGAGGCGTCTTTGGTGAGACGGATCTCGGCGATCTGCGGAGTGGCGGGGAAGAGCAGAATATATTGTTTTTTGTCTTCAATTACGATGAGTTCGTCGGTTCGAATGA
This sequence comes from uncultured Acetatifactor sp., assembly GCA_964604835.1. Taxonomy (GTDB): domain Bacteria; phylum Bacillota; class Clostridia; order Lachnospirales; family Lachnospiraceae; genus Acetatifactor. The sequence goes on along the minus strand of CAZSAJ010000013.1, from coordinate 33,973 downwards.
GCAGCTTGCCGTTTGTGTGGACGGCGGGAGCATAGGGCAGCACCCGAATGCGTTGGCAGGGATGCTCTGTGGGCTCGCAGGCGAAGGCATCCAGCTCCGTGGGAAACGCCTGTGCGGGTCCGTAGAGCATACAGGTCAGCCCGGCAATACAAATACAACGGTAAAAAGGTTCTTCCGTGGGATCCTCGGACGTGGACAGGAGAATGCCCTGCGTCACCAGTTGATCCACAAATTCCCGGATATCTTCTTCCAGACCGGGGAGAGATTGGGGATCGGTGTCATAATGCGCCGCACAGAGTGCGGTGAGTTCCTCCATAGTGCGGTCTTTTTTGAGCAGATTCCAGAGACAGACTCCGGTCTCGTTGATCCGTATGCCACGTCTCTGATCGGCGATGAGCTGGCCTACGGGGAGCAGATAGGGAACGTTTGCGATTTTCTTTAACACATAGCATTTGTTTTGTTTTAGCGTATAACCTTTCATAACATAGCCTTTCTTAATATAGCTTTTCACAATATAGCTTTTCACAATATAGCCTGCTATCGTTTGGTTTCCATAAAACGATTATAGCATTATGGCGGCCGGAATGCTATAATCGTTTTTGCCGGAGGTTCGTTGGAAAATAAGTATGGGGAATTGCAGAAGTGAAGAGACAGGCGGGAATCGGGAGGATTTCATATGGGAGAGGGCAAGATAAGTCCGGAGAAGCTTCTTTTGGAGGGCAGGACGATTCAGTTTACGCCCATGGGCTACAGTATGTATCCGCTCTTGGTGCCGGGCCGGGATCAGGCGGTGGTGGCTCCTATAAAGGATATTGTGCCGAGGCGGGGAGATGTGGTGCTTTACCGCAGAAGCGGTGGGATTTTGGTATTGCACCGCGTCTGGAAACACAAAAAGGACGGATTTTATATGGTGGGCGACAATGAGAAGACGGTGGAAGGGCCCCTGCAGAGAGAGCAGCTCAAAGGCATTCTGGTGGGGATTGTCCGAAAGGGCAGGACTTTTTCCGCGGATCATATTCTGTATCGCATGGCGGCGGGGTTCTGGCTCTGGCTCAGGCCTGTTCGTCCGCATCTGGCCAGACTGCTATCGAAGTGCAAAAGAAGACTGTGAGGGAAGTTTGCTTCGACAGGAATAGAGAATTGACAGGAATAGAGAATAAGAATAGAGAGTCCGTCGGTTTGTGCCGACAGACTCTCTTGTTATTTGTCCCAATCTTGTCAATCCAAGCTTTGCTGTGCCGATACATTTATTTCGGCAGCTCAAACTTCGCGATCAAAGCATCCAGCGAAGCGGCCTGTGCCGACAACTGCTGGCTTGTGGCGGAGGATTCCTCGGCCACTGCCGCATTGGTCTGGATGACATCCGAAATCTGGTTGATTCCCTGCTCGGCCTCCTTCATGGTGTTGGCCTGATTGGTGGAGAGGACGCTGAGTTCCTTGGAAGAAGTTGCCACTTTTTTGATACCCTCTACCACGATTGCAATGGAAGCTACCGCGCGCTCGGCTATCTTATTGCCGTTTTCAACTTCCTGCATAGCCCCCTCGATCAAACTTCTGGTGTCCACGGCGGATTTGCTGCTCTGCTCCGCAAGCTGTCTGATCTGGTCTGCCACAACGGAGAATCCCCGTCCCGCCTCGCCCGCTCTTGCGGCTTCGATGGAGGCGTTCAGTGAGAGCAGATTGGTCTGTTCCGCAATGCTCTCGATCTCGCCGATAATATTGCCGATCTTTTGAGCGGTCTCGTTGATCCGTGCCATGGCTTCCGCCATAGCTTTCATATCGGCGCTGCTGGTGTCCGCCACATCCGCATATTTCTGGGATTGATGATAAGCTTCCTCTGCGGAAGCGGCGGCTTTTTCCGCCGCGGCGGCGATTGTTGTGATCTGTGCCTGAACCTCTTCCACTGCACCGGCCTGTTCGGTGGCGCCTTCCGCAAGGCTTACCGCGGTCTCGGCGAGATTGCCGGAGCCGGCCGTCACCTGTATGGAGGACTCCTCAATAAAATGCATTGTATCGACCATGCAGTCTCTCAATTTCTTGGCGGATTCAAAGAGTTGTTTGAAATCTCCCACATATCTGGAACCGTCCTTGGAGCGCACCGTGTAGTCGGAATCTGCCATCTGTCCCAGCACATGCTCCAGATCGGAAATGATAAAATCCAAGGACTGCGCCATGTCGTTGGCGGATGCGATCATATCGGCGACTTCGTCCTTCGTATCTGCCACGGGGAAAGGACTGAACAGATCGCCCTTGGCAAAAGACTCCAGTCTGTCGCTCAGTTGGATCAACGGTGCGGAGATGCCGCTTGCGATATTCCTGCCCAAACGGATGGAGAAGAGCATGGAGAGAATGATGACTACGGCCATCACTGCTATCAGCAGAATGCATATGATAAGCATGGTATTAGAGATGTTGTCTCCGCGTTCGACTTTAACCTCCATGATTTGCATCAGTTGGTCATTGATCTCGTCAAACTTCGCCATCAACTCGGTTATGGCTCTGTGCTGTGCCTCTTTTGAGGCGGCTTCATCCGGAACGGATCCCAATTCCAGAATTTCATTTTCAACTCTCCAATACTCCGGCAGTAAATTGGAAATGTTGTTATAGATCCTTTTGTTTTCTTCCGATACCATTGAGTTTTCGAGCTCGGCAAAGCTTTGTTTGAAATTTTCCACATTCTGATCATGAGTGGCTCTAATGTTCGCGATGGCATCCACGTCGTCATATCCGATACATCCCCTCAGCGAGGATCTCGCCTCGGCGAAATAGACCATGGTCTTGCCCACGTCTCCCTGTGCAAAACCGTAGTCTCTCAGTGTATTGGCATAAATCACCGCCACGGTTATGAGTACGATCAGCACGACCACCGCAACGGCTGCAGGTATGCCCGATGCGATGAAAAAGGACCGCACCAGACGATCTTTGATTCGAAATTTACTGGATTTTTCTGACATTTCTTGTTCCTCCTTTGGGGGTTTCTTAAAAGTGGTACGATATTCCGACAAATGTTCAAACACAAAACAGAAAACTGTCTACATATTGTATTCTACGGTTGCACAAGTCGGAACAAGTTGATCATACATTACATAAAATACTATGTATTCAGGTCCATCGTCAATCTTCTGCCGTTTTATCTGACTCATTTACAGAATATCACCACAGACGAAATTTGTAAACATTATTTCAAGTTTTTTCACAGATATGACCGATTGCGGACAATGCATTGCATCGGTCACGGTCTGTATGGAGAGGGGCTATTGCGGGCCGGAAAATGTCGTGACCGCGGGATCTACCGCCTCATGTTCCACGGTATTGTAACGAAGATCCAGAAATTGTGTGCGGTTTTTCCAAAACAGGGCGTTCAGTTCATCGGAGTAGCCCAGCACAACCCATGGGAAGGAGAGATTGATTCTCTGAAGCATCTGCTGTGCGATCCCTTCATTCGCAACGCCGATATTGAAGGAATTCTTGTAGCTGTCGGCGAAAATGACCACGCTGTAGGTGGTGCCGGTCTTGATGCCGTTGGTGCGGTGGGTGGTAGTGCTCTGGTAGGCCCATATGATATTCTTGTTGGGGATGGCTCTTGGCTGTGTGCCGTTCACATTATAATAGGTAAAGAGACGCCCGATCCGGATTTGGCCTTTCTTGGCGAAAGAGGCCGCTGTGTGAAAATCGGACTCCACATAGGTCTCCGGGTAGCCGGAGCGCGCGATGTCCTCGTGCAAGGCTTTCAGATAACCGCCTTTGGCGCCCTTGACGATGCGCAGGACACCCCATAGGATCAGAGCAATTCCCGCCGCAAAGAGCAGGATATAGAGTATGTTCTGCAAGGCGGGATTTTCTTCCACATCGATGTAATAGGGAATCGTCATCTCGGCGATCTCGTCTTTGGTAAAGTCCATCTCTTTCCAGAACGATTCAAAATAATCCAGTTCGTCGTCGTCCAATTTCTTGATCTTGCCGGAGAAGGAGAGAGGGCTGGTGAGCAGCCCGTTGTAGGTGTTCTCCGTCATGTTCTCCATCTGGTTCAGATACGCTGCGGGAACCTTGATGGACATATATTTATAATCCGTGTCCAAGTCATCCACGGAACCGGTGTAGATGACATAGTAGTAGTCGGATATGGTCACTCGGTTGGTGGATGTATTCTTGCTTCCCGATTCCAGAAAGCAGCCGTAAGCTTCCCAGAGCTCCACATCCACCAATTGACTGCGGATCTTGTCAGGAGAGAGGCTTGCGAAGTCCGCATGGCCTGTGGCGGCAAAGAAGGCGTCACTCATATTGAAAACGGACAGTACTCCGCCCGCGATCAGCAGGATTACAGAGAGGATCAGGGAACTCTTAAAAGAACTTTTTCTCAGTGTCTCAAACATTTGGCTTCCTCCGCTCATAAGGTAATGATTGGTGTGCTACAGTTTCATCATACGGATGCAGATTTCCGCCATCTCCTCCGCGGGGAGAGGATTGGGAGACTTTAACCAAGTCTCGATCACGCCCACATAGCCGGAGACAAGGAAGGCGGGGTAGTACTCGCCGGAGACTTCGGCGGAAAAAAGATGGGAGAGCCGCACTGTCACCAGATCCTTTAAACCATTCACAAATGCCAGATCCCCGTGGGGGCCGATCATCACTCTGGCGAGGCTGTAGTGGCGCTCCAGAAAAGCGAAAATTTCTGTCAGCACGGTCTTGTGGGTGGAGGGCAGAGGATCTTCCTCGGCGGTGCGCTCCAGAATATCGTTAAATTCCACGAACAGTTCTTTCTCTATCTTGTGCAGCATATCAAAAATATCCGCATAGTGCAGATAGAAAGTCCCTCTGTTGATATCGGCAAGATCGGCCAATTCTTTTACTGAAATATCGTTGATTTCTTTTTTCTCCATCAGTTGGATCAGGCTCTGCTGCAGGAGCGCTCTGGTCTTTCGGATCCGACGGTCTGTTTTTTCCTGATTCATTTATCCTCTCATTCCGCCGTATAAACGGCAATTTAAACGGATGGAAACGGTGACGATTCCATTGATCGTTGAAAGCGTCTTTCTAAACATTTTATAAAAAACCGACAGGGCGTGACAAAATGTCTATAAAAGCACAACAAAGTGCAATCTGTTTATTGCCTTTTTCATAATTCACATTATAATATATTCCAACAAGAAAATCAACACAAGTTAATTAATCGACTTGTGTCGCATATTATATTCTTGTTAAGTTTATATGGAGAAGATCAATTCATATTCAGAAAATTTGAGAGGAAGGGAAGGCTCATGGAAGAAAAAGAAAAGAAAGACAATTCCTTTATGATGAAATTGTCCACCTTGATTGTGGATAAGCGCAAGGGATTTTATCTTATCTTTATTATGCTGATTATTTTTAGTATTTTATCCATGAACAAAGTGAAGGTCAACAATGATCTGACCACCTATCTGCCCGATACTACGGAGACCAGACAGGGTATTGATCTGATGGATGCGCAGTTTATCACTTACGGGACGGCCCGGGTGATGGTCTGCAACATCACCTATGCGGAGGCGGAAGAGCTGGCGGAGAAGCTGGCGGGGGAAGAAGGCGTCAGCATGCTCGATTTTGACGACACCGAAGCGCATTATCATGACATGGAAGCGCTGTTTGACGTCACATTCGGCTATGAGGCGGAGGAGGAAGAGGCACAGGAGTGTCTGAACAGTGTGCTGGAAATGCTGGAGGGATACGACGTGTATTACTCCTCCGATATCGGTCAGGAGGAGCGGGATGCGGATGATCTGAACAATGATATGATCATCATTCTGGTGTTGGCGGGGGTGGTGATTGTGGCGGTGCTTCTGTTTACCTCCACCACCTATGCGGAGATTCCTGTTTATCTGATGACCTTTATCGTGGCGGCGATCTTGAACAAAGGGACGAACTACTGGTTTGGCACGATCAGTTTTGTCACCAATTCCATCGCGGTGGTGCTGCAGCTTGCGCTGGCTTTAGACTACGCCATTATTCTGGCGCACCGTTTCATGGAGGAGCATGAGGACAAAGATGCCAGAGAGGCGGTGATTGTGGCGCTGAGTAAGGCGATTCCGGAGATCTCCTCAAGTTCCCTGACCACCGTGTCCGGTATGGTGGCTCTGATGTTTATGCAGTTTCGGATCGGTTATGACATGGGTATTATTCTGGCCAAGGCCATCGTACTGAGTCTGGTGTCGGTGTTCCTTTTGATGCCCGGTCTGCTGTTTACTTTTTCCAAGGCCATCGACAGCACCCATCACAAGAGTTTTGTGCCGAAGATCACACCGGTGGGAAAGTTTTGCGTACATACCCGTTATATTGTGCCGCCGATTCTGGTGGTGGCGGTGGCGGCGTCCTGCATTTTGTCGGGCAAGGCCCAATATGTCTATGATGTGAACACGTTGGAATCCAAGAATATGAGTGACAACCGGTTCTCCGTGAGCATGGTAAATCAGGAGTTCGGGACGGTCAATACGCTGGCGGTGCTCGTTCCCAATGGGGATTACGCGAAAGAGGGGCAGGCGCTCCGCAGACTGTCCCGCATGCCGGAGATCGATTCCTGTATGGGACTCTCCAATATTGAGGCCATGGACGGCTATATACTGACACAGGAGCTGTCCCCCAGAGAGTTCTCCGAGCTGATCGATCTGGATGTGGAGGTGGCGGATCTGCTCTATGCAGCCTATGCGGTGGATCAGAGCAATTACGGGGCTCTGATTGGTAATGTGGCGGACTACAAGGTGCCTCTGATCGATATGTTTCTCTTTATCTATGACCAGAAGGAGAGAGGCAATATCACGTTGGACGATGAGCTGGAGGAGACGCTGACGGACGCCTACTCTCAGATCAGCATTGCCAAGAATCAGCTTCTCGGGGAGCGGTACAGCCGTTTTGTGCTGCAGCTTGCCGTGCCGTTAGAGGGGGAAGGGACCTATGCGGCGTTGGAGAAGATCCGTCTGGCTATGGCGGAGTATTATCCTGTGGAAGAGATCTATCTGGTGGGCAACTCCACCAGCAACAGGGATCTGAGCGATTCCTTTGGCATGGACAATACCATTATCACGGTGCTGACGGCTCTGTTCGTCATGATCATCCTGTTGTTTACGTTCCAGTCCGCCGGTCTGCCCGTGCTGTTGGTTCTGACGATTCAGGGGAGTATCTGGATGAATTTCTCGCTTCCTTATCTCTTGAATGAACCGGTGTATTTTCTGGGTTATCTGGTGGTCTCTGCCATCCAGATGGGCGCGACCATCGACTATGCCATTGTCATCACCAGCAGATATACGGATTTAAAGACTTTTATGCCCATCAAGGATGCCATTGTGGAGACGCTGAATCAGGCGTTTCCCACCATTGTCACCAGCGGTTCCGTTCTGGTGGCGGCGGGCTTTATTATCAGTGACGTGTCTTCCAATGCGGTGGTGGCCGCCATCGGTCTGGCGCTGGGACGGGGCACGCTGACCTCCATTGCACTGGTGCTGCTTGTGCTGCCCCAGACGCTGCTGGTGGGAGACATCATCATCGAAAAGACGGCGTTTACCATCAACCACAACCTTACCAAGCCTCTTCCCGCAAGCGGCAGGATCCGCATGAACGGGCATGTGAGAGGCTATGTGAACGGCATTATCGACGGAGATTTCACCGGTGTCATCGACGGTGAGATGGGGGCCGTGGTTCGGGCCAAAGATACGGTGGAGGATCTAAGCGGTGAGAACGGCGGCGAAGTAAAAAGACTTCCGGAGATTACGGTTTCCGAGGAAGGAGAGGTGACGGAGCATGAGGAATAAGGCTGGAACGGAAAATGTCATATCAAACATATTAAAAAGGAAATGGGCGAGGAGACTGTCCCGGCTGCTCGTGGCAGTCTTGGCGCTGCAGATGGAGATGCCCGCGGAGGCGGCACAGACACTTCCCACCTATGAAGAGTATCGCGCGGGAGGGAGAGAGGAGCCGGACGAGAGCGCCTATGTCACTGTCTCGATTTCCACGGAGGAGGATCTGGTGCAGCTTTCGAGAGACTGTCGGCTGGACAGCTGGTCCGCGGATAAGTTGGTGAAGCTCGAGAACGATATCCGTCTGGAGAATCATAGAAACATATCAATTCCTAACTTTGGCGGTATTTTTGACGGAAACGGGTATACGATCAGCAATCTGCTGCTCGATGAGGCGGGGTCTGCCGTGGGATTCTTCCGTTATGTGCAGGAGGGTGCAAAGGTGCGCAATCTGTCGGTACAGGGACGCGTGGAGCCTGCTGGAAGCCGCGGCAGGGTGGGAGGCATTGCCGGAGTGAACTATGGCACGATCAATGCCTGCACATTTGACGGAGTGGTGAGCGGCGACGCGCAGGTGGGAGGCATCGCGGGCAGCAATATGTCCGGCGGAGAACTCAGGAGATGCCGGAACAATGCCATGGTGCTGGGCAATCATTCCACCGGCGGTATTGTTGGGGACAATTACGGAACGGTCTCACAGTGCCGCAATCTGGGAGAGGTCAATACATTCGGCAAAGAAGTATATTATGATCTGGAGGATCTCACCGTGGAGCGTCTGGAGGATCTCAACAGCACGTCCAATGTGGCGGCGCACACGGATACGGGAGGGATCGCGGGACTCTCCTACGGAAAAATGTACGCGTGCGTCAACTACGGCGATGTGGGATATGCCCATGTAGGTTATAATGTGGGCGGCATTGCGGGAAGAATCTCACAGGGATATCTCTCCGACTGTGTCAATCAGGGTACGGTGCTGGGCAGAAAGGATGTGGGCGGTATCACGGGGCAGATGGAACCTTTTCTGGAGGTGGCCTATCTGACCGACAAACTGCAGGAGCTGGACCGTGAGACGGATAAGCTCTTTGAGCTGATCGACGAATCCCGTGATGACTTGAGCCGCTACGGGGATCAGGCCGCAGACCATATGCGTGATATGTCCGGCCATCTGAATCAGGCGGTAAAAGCGGGCGGATATCTCATGGATGCGGCGGAGGAGCTGTGGTATATCTACAATCAGGAACTCTCGGGAATCGGCGATGATTTCAGGGATCTGGAGAAGAGTCTGAAAATCGGGGACGATGACAAGAGGCATCCGGGCACGGGGGACGGCGTGGATATCGGCTCCGTCAAAAACGAGGTGGAGAGTTATCTGGCGGCGATTAAGAAGTTTAACGGCAGTACCGGAGAACATCTACAGCGGATGACAAAGGCTACGGATAAACGATCCGGCGACATCTCGGATAATCTGAATACCTTCGACGATGAGCTGAAACAGTCGGGGGAGGCGTTGGACAGATTGACGGAAGTGTTGGACGAAGGTGCGCAGTCCGTGGATTCCGATCTGGATGCCGTATCCGGACAGATTAAGGTGGTGCGCGGTCTGGTGCAGGAGATCCGGGACGATCTTTTCTCTTATGAGGGGATCACCGTGGAGGACAATTCCGAGGAATCGGCGGGTGAGGCGTCCCAGACCCTGATGTCGGAGGAAGAGATACCGGAAGAGGCGGATATGGAGGAATATTATGACACGGCGAGTTTTCGAAAGGGCAAGATAGAAGGCTGCCGCAACGAGGGCAGTGTGGAGGCGGATACCTTCGTGGGCGGCATTGTGGGTCAGATTGCCATCGAGTATGATCTGGATCCGGAGGACGATCTGACTTATACCGGAGAGGAGAGCTTCAATATTGAACGCTCGGTGAAAGCCGTGGTTCGGGACAGTCTCAACCGAGGAAACGTCACCGGCAAGCGGGACTATGTGGGCGGCATCGTGGGCCGGGCGGAGTTCGGAGTCATTATCTCCTGTGAGTCCTACGGGGATGTGAGCAGCATGGGCGGAAGCAATGTGGGCGGCGTGGCCGGAGCTTCCCGTTACGCGATAAGAAGTTGTTATTCGCTGGGGCAGCTTGCGGGCAAGAATCAGGTGGGCGGTATCGTGGGAAAGGGCTGCGACGTATTTTACAGTTACGCCTATAACCGGATGGATGTGAGCGGCGAGTGCTGCGGGTCCATTGCGGGGATGCTGGAAGAGGAAGGCACACTCTTCGGCAATTACTATGTGGAAAACGGCAGAGGCGGTGTGGATGGCATCGGTTATCAAGGCGGCGCCACACCCTTAAGCTACGAAGCTTTCAGTGTGATGCAGGAAGTGCCGGATGCCTTCTCCAAGTTCCGAATCGTATTTAAGGCGCAGGAAAAGGAGCTGAGTGTGGTGGAATGCGGATACGGGGAGGCTGTGGATCCCGGGCAGATTCCGGATATTCCGGAGCGGGAAGGGTATTACGGTATCTGGCCAACGACGGATTTTGATTTCGTCACGGACAATATGGTGCTTGAGGCGGAATATGCGAGGTGGATCGGATCCCTTGTGGGAGAGGAGCGGGACGAAAAAGGCAGAAGTCTGGTGTTGGCAGAGGGGCGGTTTTTACCCGGGGCGGTATTGGAGACACAGGCACAGGGAGACACTGTCAGACTGGCGATCAGACAGCACATATTCTCCAAGGGGCAGATCGGAGAGGAGTATGAAGATTACAATTTGCCTGTCACCGTGCGCCTATTGTGCGAGGATGTCGGGAACACGAATGTGGAGGTGGAACAGGACGGCGTCTTTGTGCCGGTCGATACCCGGGTGATGGGCAGCTATGTGGTGTTCTCCATGGAGCAGCCGGGAACTTTCCGGGTGACAGCGGCCAAGAATCATGATATGATGAAGCTGATGGGAGCGGCGGTCGTGCTTGCTGTAGCGGCGGCGCTTGCGGCGGTTCTGGTCACCCGGGCGCGGAAGAAGCGCCGAGCGGGACGGGATGCGGCCAAGGCTCAGGCGGAGGATGTCACGGATCAGCGGCAGACGGATAACGAGGGCCGTAAGGAGGCATAGCGGGGATTGTGGAAAATTTACGGGCGGTTTTATTTGATATGGACGGCACTCTGATCGACACGGAGTGTTATTACCGGATTTTCTGGCCAAAGGCTTTGGCGGCTTTCGGCTATTCCATGACGGACGAGCAGGCGTTGTCCATGCGGAGTCTGGGCAGGCCCTTTGCCCCCGAAAGGCTGAAGGGGTGGTTTGGTGAGGAGCTTGATTATTATGCGGTGCGCGCCAAGAGAAAAGAGATGATGGAGGAAGCGCTCGCATGCGACGGGATTCGGCTGAAACCCGGTGCGGAGACGCTTCTCGCCTTCTTGCGGGAGAAGGGAATCCCTGCGGCGGTGGTTACGGCCACGGACAGGGAGCGGGCGGAGCGCTATCTGGCGCAGACGGGCTTGGCCCCTTATTTTGACAGAGTGATCAGCGCCACACAAGTGCGGGAGGGGAAGCCCTCGCCGGATATTTATCTCTATGCCTGTGAACGGCTTGGGCTGCCGCCTGCGGAATGCTGGGCGGTGGAGGATTCCCCCAACGGGATCCTGTCCGCATACCGCGCGGGCTGTAAAGTCATCATGGTTCCCGATCAGACGCAGCCGGACGAGGAGCTGAGAGCTTGTCTGTATGCCTGTGTGCCTACGTTGGAGGAAATAAAAGGTCTTGTGCCTTGATTTTTGGGATGCGATGTGTTATTATTTTAACGATTAAGACAGGCGGCTTTTCTGCCTAATCTGGAAAGTATGTCAGGGAGGAAAGGGAAGATGAGACAGGGTTTTGACGATATTATGGCGAAGGTGAAAGAGTGCGGCAGGAAGACGGTATCCGTGTCCGTTGCGCAGGACGAAGCTGTGCTGGAGGCGGTAAAAGAGGCAAAGCGTCTCGGGATCGCCGATGCGATTCTGGTGGGAGACGAGGGCAAGATCAAAGAGATCGCCGCTTCCATCGGGATGGATCTGTCGGATTATGAGATCATCAATGAGCCGGATATGATTCAGGCGTCCTTGAAGGCGGTCAAGCTGGCGCATGAGGGCAGGGCCGACATGTATATGAAAGGCGTCATCGACACGAAGAATTTCTTAAAGAGTGTGCTGGACAAAGAGGTGGGACTTCGCACGGGGCAGGCGCTCTCCCATGTGGCCGTGTTCGAGGTGCCCGGCATCGACAGACTCTTATTCCTCACGGATGTGGCGTTTATGACCTATCCCACACTGGAGGACAAGGTGCATATCATCAACAATACGCTTCCGGTATGCCGGGCGTGCGGTGTGGAGCTGCCAAAGGTGGCGCCGCTTGCCGCCGTGGAGGTGGTCAATCCCAAGATGCCCGTCACCGTGGAGGCCGCGGAACTGACCCGTATGTGCGAGGCGGGAGAGCTGACGGGATGTATTGTGGACGGTCCTCTGTCGCTGGATCTGGCCATTGATCCCGAGGCAGCCAAACACAAAGGAGCCACCGACAGAAAGATTCAGGGTGATGCGGATGTGCTGCTGTTCCCGGACATCCATGCGGGCAATCTGGTCTACAAGGCCATCGTGCACATGGTGCAGGTGAAGAACGGCTGTATCCTGACGGGAACCAAGGTGCCCGTGATTCTGGCCAGCCGCTCCGACACTTTTGAGACCAAGGTAAATTCTCTGGCTCTGGCGGCGGTGGTCGCGGAGGAGATGAAGCGGCAGGGACAGATGTAGACAGAAGGGAGAAGCGATATGGCAATCAAGAGTTTAATCATTAATCCCGGTTCCACCTCCACCAAAATCGGTGTGTTCGAGGATGAGAACCTGTTGTTTGAAGAGACGTTAAGACACTCCACGGAGGAGATCGGTCAATATGCCACCATCGTGGCACAGAAGGATTTCCGCAAGAAGATCATTACGGATCTCCTTGCAGAGCGGGAGTTCGATATCAAGTCCCTGAATGTGGTGGTGGGGCGCGGCGGTATGCTCAAACCCATTCCCGGGGGGACTTACGCGGTGACGGACGCTCTGCTGGCGGATCTTGTGGCGGGTGTGCAGGGCCAGCACGCATCCAATCTGGGCGGTATTCTGGCCAGAGAAATCGGGGACTCCATCGGAGTGCCCTCCTACATCGTGGATCCGGTGGTGGTGGACGAACTCATGCCCATCGCGCGCTATTCCGGTGTGCCGGAGCTTCCGCGCACCAGCGTGTTCCATGCGCTGAACACGAAAGCGGTGGCCAAACGGTATGCGCGGGAGGCCGGAAAGCCTTATGAATCATTGCGTCTGATCGTGGTCCACATGGGCGGCGGCGTGTCCGTGGGCGCTCATGAGTACGGAAAAGTGGTGGACGTGTTCAACGCGCTGGACGGCGACGGTGCGTTCTCTCCGGAGCGCGCGGGTGCGGTGCCCAGCGGTGCTTTGGTAAAAATGTGTTTTTCCGGGAAATATACGGAGAAGGAAGTATATGACAAACTGGTGGGGAGGGGCGGTTTTAACGCTTATCTCGGCACCAATGACATGCGCGATGTGACGAGACGCGCCGACGACGGGGATGAGAAGGCGGCGGAGGTCAAGCAGGCCTTTATCCTGCAGGTGGCAAAAGACATCGGAGCCATGGCCTGTGTCTTAAACGGCAAGGTGGATCAGATCATCATTACCGGCGGCATCGCCTACGGAACCGACGTGGTGTGGGCGCTGAAGGAGCGGGCGGGGTGGATCGCACCCGTCACGGTATATCCCGGGGAGGATGAATTGCTGGCACTGGCGCAGGGTGCGTTGCGCGTGTTAAACGGCGAAGAACAAGTATGTGAGTATTGACGGGAGAGCAAGGTGAGAACAGGAGATTGCGGGCAGGCGCATCAGTCCGGGTTTTTGCGAAATTCCCGGGGAGATTTGCCGTAGACCTTCTTGAACAAATCCTTGAAATAATTGCTGTCGTTGAAGCCGTATTCCAGAGCGATGTCCGTGATGGAGTGATCCGTGGTGAGAAGCGCCGTCTGGGCGTGTTTCAGCCGGACGAAATTCAGGTATTCCTTGAATCCCATGCCGGTGGTCTGTTTGAACTTCTTGCTGAAGTAGGTGGGACTTAAGGAAGCCACCGCGGACACTTCGTCCAGCGACAGATGTTTCTTAAAATTCTTGTAGATGTATTTGGTGGCCAAGAGAATGTCCGCATCCCTTGCGTTGAGGAGACCCGGGTCTTTCTCCGCCATCACGGAGTGACGCATGAGCATCAGGAGAATCTCCTGTAGATAGGCGGCGATAAAACTCTCCGAGTATTCGTCTATGCGAGCGCTCTCCGAGAGCATGCGGGAGAGCAGGCCGGTGAAAGGTTCCTGATAGAGAGCGGGGACACTGCCCATAAAAGATTGCGGAAGGGACAGATGCTCCAGAAGCAGATGTTCCTTTTTAAAATAGACCATGCAGATCTCACAGTTTTCCCCCTCTTTGTAGATGGAGTGGTGCAGCGCACCCGGGGCGATAAATACCAGATCGCCCTTTTCCAGCCGATAGACGCTCTCATTCAGGAGATAGTGGCATTGGCCCGAGAGCAGATAGAAGATCTCGTAGAAATTGTGATTGTGGTTGGGCTGCACGGGAGAGAAGTCGCCGCGCCTTCCCTTGACGACGCGGATATGATCGATCTCCTGAGAGCCCATTGTTTTCTTGGAAGGTGCGATAGTTTCAAGGTGTTTTTTTCCGTTTGTCATGCTGCGCTCCTGTTTGGATTCTACGGTCGGTTGAATGACTCGGCATAGAATCATCTACGTTTATGGCTTCTTATTTATCATAACATATTATGGGGATGATGAACACAAAAAAACAGTACAATTAGAAAAATATCGCAGGAAATTGTTAGTAATTAAAAGTTTTTTGTTCTATTATAAAAGATGTAAGGAATTACATCTTCTTTGCTTTCCTCTCATGGGAAGATGCTGTCTGCGGAGCACAACGCGGGGAGCATCTTCTTTTTTGCAATTAAAATGATGATAAATAATTGACATAACAATATAAAGATGTTATGGTTATATTGGGCAGACTTGAAGAAATTCAAGGACGCAAAGCTTTAAACCTAAGATATCATATTTGTCCAAACGGATAGATATTATGGTCGCTTGGCTGCAATGATTTTCATTGCAGTTTTTTGTTTGTTAATTTTTTATTTTACAAAGGAGAGAGAGCATGAAAAGATTACGAGAAAGAATGCTGGCTGTTGTGCTGGCAGCAACAATTACTTTCAGTTCAACTGGTATGGAGGTGTTTGCCGCAGAAAGCGGCATGCCGGAAACAGAAGAGGCAATTGTTTTAGAAGAAAACGTTTCCCCGGAGGAGACTGAGGTATCAGAAACAGAGGAAAGCGCTGCGGAAGAAGAAACGATTTCCACAGAGGAGGCAGAGGAAACTTTTTCTGAGGGAGACAGCGCTGTCTATGAAGGGGAGAATTTCAGAGTCATTTTCTATCTTGTGGGAAAGTGGGATGGCGGTTATAATGCAAATATAAGTATAGAAAATACCGGTGAAGCTGCAATAGAAAACTGGTATCTGGGGTTTGATTCCAAGAATGATATCTCTAATATCTGGAATGCGCAAGTTTATAGCCATGACGGCGAACAGTATATTATAAAAAATGACGGCTGGAACAAGAAGATTACAGCCGGCAGCAGCGTCGAGTTTGGGCTTAGCGGGCAGCAGGAATTTGAGGGATTCCCCCAAGCGTACCGGCTGATAGGGAAATCAACAAATGTCAAAACAGAGGATTATTCTGTGGAATACCATGTGGACAGTGACTGGGGAAACGGATTTACAGCCACAATTCTGATTACCAATCACACAGACGAAACCATGGAAGACTGGGTGCTGGAATTTGATTTTGACAATGATATTTCGGGTATTTGGAACGGTGAAATCATTTCTCATGAGGAAGCGCATTATGTGATTCGCAATGCGGGATATAATCGGGATATTGCTGCTCAGGAGAGTGTGTCCGTTGGGTTTACCGTAAACGACGGATGTGCGGATAATCTTCTCTCCAATAGTTTGCTTTATCAATATTTGAGCGAATCGGGGAATGGGGACCAAGAGGATCAAGAAGATCAGGAAGATCAAGAGGATAAGGAACCGCTTGAGGATATAGGAGAGGCATATTATAAGGAGCTGTCCGAAGAAGATGTGATTGTGAATGAAGAAACCGGCATCATGTATGTCAAAAATCAGGTGCTTGTGAGCGCATATCCGGGTCTCCAAAAGTCAATTGTGGAAGAGATTGCGTCTGACCTTGATGCGGATATCGTGGGATATATTGAACTGACAAATGATTACCAGCTGGAATTTAGAGAAAATAAAAGCGCGGATGAGCTTGATATCATGATAGACTATATCAGAAGCTTTTCCTTTATAAGCTATGTGTCCCTCAATATTGTGGAAGAATGCACATATGAAATGACAAAAACGAATGACGAACTATACGTTGACGATAAGAAGTACATAATGAATGAAGAGAAGAAATTGGAAATTGTTTCCGGTAAAGATAATTGGGACGAAGATGTTCCGGACGGCGACAACTGGGGACTGGAAGCGTTACATGTCTTAACGGCATGGGATCATAAGGCTGATTTTCAGCCGGTAAAGGTAGGCATTTATGACAGTGCGTTTTCAAAGCATGAAGATCTTGTTTATGAACAGATATTTTGTGATTTGCCAGTAAAGGATGGCGGTCACGGAACACATGTGGCCGGTATTCTGGCGGCCCAGCACGATAATGGTATCGGTATTTCTGGTGTCGCTACGAACGTAAAGTTATATGCGTATTCAGCTGATGGATCCCAATATGTAAGCAGTATGGGCGATAAACATGCTTATGCAACCTTGATTGGAAACAATGTAAAAGTGATCAATGTAAGTCGCGGTGATGGGCCTATAGAAGAATCGTTTGCGGCCTCCAGAGGAAATACCAAAGCGATAAACAGTGTTCAATCACGTGCCGATATTCTGGAAGAATTCTTGAAAAAACTGGTGATGGCCGGATATGATTTTCTGATTGTAACTTCTGCAGGCAACACAGAGGGATACAAATTTGTTGAGGATTCCTCGTCAAGATATGGTTATCGTGAGTATACCTCAAAAGATAGTGGTGCTGTCGTTCATTCAGGCAAAGTACTGGCTCTATATAATAGTGGCTTGACTGCAATAAAAGATTCAAGCATCAAAAACAGGATTATTGTGGTCGGTGCGGTAGGTCACTCCGTAACAGACGGAACAGTCACATACAATTATGCTCCCTTCAGCAATGTGGGAAATAGAGTGGATGTCTGTGCGCCGGGAGTTGACATTCTGAGCACCGTGCCGGCCAATGTTCATCCATCGAGATATACGCTTTGGGAAGGTACATCCATGGCCAGCCCCTATATAGCAGGCGTTGCGGCTCTTATGTATCAGATCAATCCAGCTATGAAGGCGACAACAGTGAGATATTATCTCCGTACAAGTGGAAGTATAACAGTAAAAGATGTTCATAAAAACACCTACATCATGCCGGATGCTTCTGTCTGCTGTACCATGGCAAGGAATGCAGGTAAAGAGGAAAACAATGATCGGTTTTTGCCAAGTGGAATTTTGACCGGCGTGGTATACCACGAAAATTTCGAAAAACAAGTTCTTCTGACAGACGTTAATATTGCTGCCATGCGAAAAAGTACCGGTGAGTCTAATTTGGAGGATTACTGTTTTCATCTCAGAACAGATCAAGATGGCCATTTTGTGTCCAGTTTGCCGCAGGGAACGTATGACTTAATAGTATATAGGAGTCCCTACCTGCCTTATTGCATAAATGATGTGGTTATATATCCTGATAGAACAAAATATATAGAAATCCCTTTAATCTATGATGACCAATATAATTTGAATCAGGAAACCAAAGCGTCCGGAACCGTGATAGACGCATTGAGCGGTGATGCCGTGGAAAACGCTACGGTCAGATTAATGTCAGGCTGGGATAATACATACGGTTTATATGTCGTAGACAAGACCGGAACTGAGCGCAGTGTACAAACCGATGCGTCAGGAAACTTTGCCATATCCGCGTCCCGGGGGCAATATACGGCAGAAATTACGAAAGATGGCTATGTTACGGGATATTTTAACGTCATTGTTTTGGGAGATGAGGCTGTGGCCGAGACGACCATGGTTCTGACACCGGAATTGTCAGAGGACGAGTATAGAATTGTTTTGACATGGGGGAAGAAACCGGAAGATTTGGATTCCCATTTGACATATTATGTGGACGATGTGCAACAATATCATTTGTATTATGCAAACAGGTCTGTAATTTATGAAGAAAAGAAGGTGGCGGCTTTGGAGCTGGATGACTGCAATGGTTATGGACCGGAAACGGTGACTTTGACAGTAAGTGCAGATGCTTTGGAAAAGGGAGTATTTAGGTATTCTGTTCGTAATTATACCGATGGAATCGGCATGACTTCAAAGAATTTATCGTTATCGGGTGCGATGGTGCGTGTGTATATCGGAAACGAAAAGCAGGAGACTTTTTATATCCCTAAAAATAATGGCGGTACCGTATGGCATGTGTTTGATTTAGATAAAAATGGGATCCAAGCGGTTAATGAATTTTATAGCGCTTTCGCAATAGAGGTTCGGTAAATGAAGGGAAAACGAAAAATTATTTCTATATTGTTGGTATTAGCGCTGTTTTGTTGCTCCTGCGGTATGGAGAAAATTGTCGATGAAACTGTGGAATCGGAGCAAACCGTGGATGAACCGACCGTAGAAAATTATGTTGCTGAGGAACCGGAAGAAATGCCAGCGATTGTTTTTTTCCTAAATGTTGAATTCTATAAGGGGAAAAGGGATGAAGATATCAATAAGGCCCAAGGCTTAATTTCCTTTTTTGATAATCAGGGGAATGTGTACTCTGCGATGGATTCCTATTTTAATGAAATGACTTATAAGGAGATTTATGACGAGTTTGCCGAGGGGAAATTAAATGATTACCTTACCTTGGATACAACATGCGAGTTGGACGAATTACGTGAGAACTATGAATTGCTCAAAGGTGTGGCAGAAAATGAAGAGTTGAGACTTGTTCCAGATGGATATAGCGCCCCCGATATTGTGGAGGATACCTATTGGTGGTCGGCATTTTACTATAATGAAGATGGAAATCTGTCATGGATTGAAATCAGACACCAATCAAGACATCCTTTCGGTATTACAGACAGGGCCGATGATGAAAGGGCGGATCAGATCTATGAGTGGTTCGTGTCAGTATCAGAGGAGTGGAGGTAATTGAAACAGGGTGCTGACAAAGCAAATGAGGTATAGCAGAGTGTGGATTTCATAGGTATCCGTATGGACTCGGAGCTGTTGCAAAAGTGGATCAGTAGTTCCACGGAGCAGCAGCTCCTTTTTGCTACAATATCACACGAGTTCCAAAGAGTCTGATATGCTTGTATTTCACTTGTATTTCTGCTTTGGTATAAGTTGTCGAAGTGAATAATTCGTGCTATAATGCAGCAAAGGATCAACAGAAATCGCGAAAGATGGCTATGTTACGGGATATTTTAACGTCATTGCCTGGGGGAATGAGGCTGTATCCGGGACGACCATGGTTCTGACACCGGAACTGTCAGAGGACGAGTATAGAATTGTTTTGACATGGGGGAAGAAACCGGAAGATTTGGATTCCCATTTGACATATTATGTGGACGATGTGCAACAATATCATTTGTATTATGCAAACAGGTCTGTAATTTATGAAGAAAAGAAGGTGGCGGCTTTGGAGCTGGATGACTGCAATGGTTATGGACCGGAAACGGTGACTTTGACAGTAAGTGCAGATGCTTTGGAAAAGGGAGTATTTAGGTATTCTGTTCGTAATTATACCGATGGAATCGGCATGACCTCAAAGAATTTATCCTTATCGGGTGCGATGGTGCGTGTGTATATCGGAAATGAAAAGCAGGAGACTTTCTATATCCCTAAAAATAATGGCGGTACCGTATGGCATGTGTTTGATATAGATAAAAATGGGATCCAAGCGGTTAATGAATTTTATAGCGCTTTTGCAATAGAGGTTCGATAGATGAAGGGAAAACGAAAAATCATTTCTATATTGTTAATATTAGCGCTGCTTTGCTGTTCCTGCGGCAAGGAGAAAATTGCCGAGGAACCGGAAGAAATGCCGGCGATTGTTTTCTTTCTAAATGTTGAATTGCATTATTGGAATAGGTATAAAGATATCAATAGGCCTCAATATTTAATTTCCTTTTTTGATAATCAGGGAAATGTGTACTCGGCGAGGGATCCATATTTTAATGAAATGAAATATGAGGAGATCTATGACGAGTTCGTTGAGGGGAAATTAAACGATTATCTTACTTTAGATACAACATGCGAGTTGGACGAATTACGTGAAAACTATGAATTGCTCAAAAGTGTTGCGGAAAATGATGCGTTGAGACTTGTTCCAGATGGCGATGTCATGTTTGTTCCCGATATTGAGGAGGACAATTATTGGTGGTCGGCATTTTACTATAATGAAGATGGAGATCTGTCATGGATTTATATCAGACGCCAATCAGATCATCCTTTCGGTATTACATACAGGGCCGACGATGAAAGGGTGGATCAAATCTATGAGTGGCTCGTGTCAGTATCGAAGGCGTGGAAGTAATTGAAACGGGGTGCTGACAAAGCAAATGAGGTATAGCAGAGTGTGGATTTCATAGGTATCCGTATGGACTCGGAGCTGTTGCAAAAGTGGATCAGTAGTTCCACGGAGCAGCAGCTCCTTTTTGCTACAATATCACACGAGTTCCAAAGAGTCTGATATGCTTGTATTTCACTTGTATTTCTGCTTTGGTATAAGTTGTCGAAGTGAATAATTCGTGCTATAATGCAGCAAAGAAGCAATCATGTTGCAAGGTGGTAACCTCCGAAATCACGAAAGATGGCTATGGACCGGAAACTATATCCCTAAAAATAATGGCGGTACCGTATGGCATGTGTTTGATTTAGATAAAAATGGGATCCAAGCGGTTAATGAATTTTATAGTGCGTTTGCAATAGAGGTTCGGTAAATGAAGAGAAAACGAAAAATCATTTCTATATTTTTAATATTAGCGCTGCTTTGCTGTTCCTGCGGCGTGGAGAATCTTGCCGAGGAACCGGAAGAAATGCCGGCGATTGTATTTTCGCTTAGGGTTGAATTGCATTATTGGAATTGGTATAAAGATATCAATAGCCCCAAATATTTAATTTCCTTTTTTGATAATCAGGGAAATGTGTACTCGGCGAGGGATCCTTATTTTAATGAAATGAAATATAAAGAGATCTATGACGAGTTTGCCGAGGGGAAATTAAATGATTATCTTACTTTGGATACAACATGCGAGCTGGACGAATTGCGTGAGAACTATGAATTGCTCAAGAGTGTTGCGGAAAATGATATGTTGGGACTTGTTCCAGATGGTGATGTCATGTCTATTCCCGATGTTGTGGAGGATACCTATTGGTGGTCGGCATTTTATTATAATGAAAATGGAAATCTGTCATGGATTGAAATCAGACACCAATCAAATCATCCTTTCGGTATCCCATACAGGGCCGATGATGAAAGGGTGGATCAAATCTATGAGTGGTTGGGGTCAGTGTCGAAGGCGTGGAAGTAATTGAACCGGGGCGCTGACAAGTCAAATATTTATAATTATTACTCCTTTTTCGGAATTGTGTACCTGTTAAAAGTAAGCTATAATTGCACTAATATATTGGTGATTATGGAGTTGTTATTATGAATGCATTGGTGATAAACTGTAGTCCTGTGCGAACAGGGGCAACAGCAGAAATAGCACACATTGTTTATGAAAGATTATCTCATAAATATAAGGTGAAAAGCGTTTGCATTGATGACTATCATTTCAAATTTTGCAAGGGATGCAGGACTTGTCATATGACTGCAAAATGTGTCTACAGTGATGATGTAGACTTGTTGATGAATGAATTTGAATGGGCTGATATCATTGTTTCGGTTTCTCCCTCATATTGGGCAGATATTCCGGGTCAATTTAAATCTTTTATTGACAGATGCACACCTTGGTGCAATACCCATGAACCCCATGCGGCTATCCGTACCGGTAAAAAAGGTTATGTGATAGCATTGCGAACAGGTCCCGGTATGCGAGAATGCGATAAAATAATTGGCAGTATAGAACATTTTTATGGCCACTTGGAAATTGAATGCTGTGAAAAAATTGGATTGTGTTCGGTGGAATTCAAAGAGGCTGTGAAAGATAGAGAAGATGAAATACTGGCTTTTTGTGAGAGGATATAGCCATGATAATGGTTGTGTCCGGGGGCGGTTTGTGCTATGATGAAAAATGTGGTTTGACGCAGATGAAATGTGGTCTGCCACGGGTGAAAACAGATGAAAGTCGGAAGAGAAGACATAGGGAGGATTAGGATGAACATCGTTTGTTTGGATTTGGAAGGCGTATTGGTACCGGAGATCTGGATCGCATTTGCACAGGAGAGCGGCATCCCGGAGTTGAAAAAGACCACACGGGACGAGCCGGATTATGATAAGCTGATGAGATGGCGCATCGGCGTGCTGAAAGAACATGGGCTGGGACTGAAGGAGATTCAGGAGACCATCGCGAAGATCGATCCCCTGCCCGGCGCGAAGGAGTTTCTGGACGAGCTGCGCGCTCTGACGCAGGTCATCATCATCAGCGACACGTTCACCCAGTTTGCCACACCGTTGATGGAGAAACTGGGCTGGCCCACCATTTTCTGCAATTCGCTGGAGGTGGCGCAGGACGGGGAGATCACGGGATTTCGGATGAGAATCGAAAATTCCAAGCTCACCACCGTGCGGGCGCTTCAGTCCATCGGTTATGAGACCATTGCCGCCGGCGACAGCTATAATGATCTGGCCATGATTCAGGCAAGCAAGGCGGGATTTCTGTTCCGCAGCACGGAGAAGATTAAAGCGGATTATCCCGAGCTTCCCGCGTTTGAGACCTATGAGGAGCTGATGGCAGCGATCAGGGGCGTGCTGGATTAAGCTTAAAATAAAATAGAAATCTGTGGAGCAGTCGTCATTATTGTGGATAATGACGGCTGTTTTGGCTTTGGGCAGGGATTACAGGCAGATTCAGGATAAATAAAGGACAATCTATTGAAAATTGGTATTGACACACAGATTATACAAGTGTATAATTGGTTATACAAAGGTATAATGGAGGGCAGGAATATGGGAAATCCATTGAAAAAACTGGGAGAAGCGGAATTGGAGATCATGCAGGTGCTCTGGAGCAGTTCCGCGCCTATGGCTTCGAGCAATATTTTAAAAGAGCTGGAGGGGCGGAAGTGGCAGCTATCCACGCTGATGACATCCCTATCCAGACTTTCCGACAAGGGGTTTGTCGCCTGCGACCGTTCCACGGGAACGAATCTGTACACATCCATTGTCTCGGAAAATGAGTATAAGACAAAAGCGGGTAAGCATTTTCTGGAAAAGCTCTACAACAATTCCATACAGAATCTGGTCACGACCCTGTACGGGAATCAGGTGATTCAGGATTCGGACATTAAAGAGCTGAGAAAATTTCTGGATGAGTTGGAAGCGGAACATTCCGGGGAGGGCGCATGATGGTTACGAATTTATTCCTTTCTGTTGTCGAAATTTCATTATCCACCGGTCTGATCGTCCTTGCGCTGATCATCGCCGCACCCTTGTTAAACAAAAGGTATGCGGCCAAATGGAAATATTGGATCTGGATCTTTCTGGCGATTCGCCTGATGATTCCCGTGAGCGGAAGCGCTCTGTGGGCGGAAGCAGGGCGGAGCATGGGGCAGGCGGCTTTGCGGGCGGAGCAGCAGGCAGGTGGGCCGGCGCTTCCCGGAGGGGACGGGGAAACGATTCCGCGGATTGTTGTGGAGGTGCCGGAAGCGATGACGATGCCCATTGCCGCACAGTCCCGTGAGGGCAGTGCGGGGATTACCCCGCTGGATGCGGCGGCATGGTTATGGGGTGCCGGATGTCTGGGATTTGTGCTGTTTTATCTCGTCGGTTATCTGTGCTATAAGAGAAGGATCGTGAGAGAAGGGGAACCGCTGCGGGATCCTGAGATTCTGAGTCTGGCGGACACGCTGGCCGAAGAACTGGGTATCAGAAAGAGAATTCCGATACGGGTCTATGAGGGGACGGCAAGCCCCTTGGTCATCGGCTTTGTGAGGCCTGTTCTGGTTCTTCCCACGGAACGGTATAGCGAGAGGGAACTGCATTTTATTTTGAAGCATGAGCTGGTGCATGTAAAGCGTCATGATGTGTACTTTAAGCTGCTGCTTGTGGCAGCGCGGATCATTCATTGGTTTAATCCGGTGATCTGGTTTATGCAGAAAGAGGCGGCGGTGGATATGGAGCTGTCCTGCGACGAGCGGGTAGTCCGGGGAGCGGAATATGATGTGCGCAGAGCGTACACGGAGATCCTGCTTGCGGCGCTTCACAGAAAGTGTGCGGGAAATACGGTGTTATCGACACAGTTTTACGAGGGGAAAAGGGTTATGAAGAAACGGTTTCGAAATATTTTGTTGAGAGTCAAGAAGAAAAACGGTTTGGCGGTTCTTCTGTGTGCCGTTGTGTTGACCATCGGTCTGGGAACCTTTATCGGGTGTTCCGTGGAGAAAAGCGAAAAGCCATCGGAAGGCACGGTGGCGGACGGCGTTGCGGTTCCGGATGTCGTGCTGGAGGAAGCCCGGAAACTGGCTGCGCAGTGGTACGCGGGGGCAAGAGAAAACAACGCGGATTACAACTACAGCAACTGGAGGATTGAATCCTTGGAACAATGCTATACGTATGAGGATTTTGACGGCATGACGCTGCAGCTCTACCGGATGAATCATCAGTTTCTGTCCGATACGCCCGAGAAGATTGTGGCTGCGGGAGGGATGGATGTCACGGAGGACGGATGGGTTACGCCGGAATACGCGAATTGCAGGTATCTGGTTTTCCGACAGGACGGGGAGTCTCTTTCTTTCCTGACGGTTCTGTTTGAGAACGACTGCTTCCCGGGGGATGAATTGTTTGACGAGGATCTGAGACTGCAGTTGGAAGAGCTTGGCGGACGGGCGGAATCCAAAGCGGATGAGAAAGGAAACCTTCTTGCGGTATCGAATGGCATGGTGAAAGATCGTGTTGAGGATTCGGATGTTGTGCTGGAGGAAGCCCGGAAACTGGCTGCGCAGTGGTACGCGGACGCAAGAGAATACAATGCGGATTATAACTACAGCAACTGGCGGATCGAATCCTTGGAACAATGCTATACGTATGAGGATTTTGACGGCATGATGCTGCAGATCTACCGGATGAATCATCAGTTTCTGTCTGATACGCCCGAGAATGTTGTGGCGGCAGGAGGGATGGATGTCACGGAGGACGGATGGGTTACGCCGGAATACGCGAATTGCAGGTATCTGGTTTTCCGACAGGACGGGGAGTCGCTTTCCCTCCTGACGGTTCTGTTTGAGAACGATTGTTTCCCGGGGGACGAATTGTTTGACGAGGATCTGAGACTACAGCTGGAGGAGCTGAGGAGGAGCGTATGACAGAGCATCCACATGATTCCGGGATTTCGGAGGAGACAAAAATGGAAGATAAAATAGAGGATAAAATATGTATCACACCCTACGAGGAGCTGGATATGGGGGACGAGTGTATTTATGATTATGTGGAGAGCGGATACAGCGTGCCCCAGCAAGTCCTTCTCTATTTACGGACAACGAAGCCTTATCTGATAAGGCTGGGGATCTATGAGCATCCCTTTCGGAAAGGTGTAACGCTCTTGGGGCCGTATACATACACGGACGGGGTGTATTGCTGGGACAGGGACACATGGAAATATGTGGTAAAATACGGACTTAAGCTGCCGCAGGATTTTATTGACCATGTGATGTCCGATGCGGGCCGGGTATTTTTGGAGGAATTTGCTGCGGGAGAGGAGTCTTGGCAGAAAGCCATTGCCCAACTGAAACAGGAGAAAAATACGCTTTGTCTTCTGCCGGAGGATGCGGGGGACGTGGCGCTGGAAGATTTTTGACAGAAGTGTGTCGGAAGATTTTTGGTGGAAGATTTTGATGGATTAAGGCTTGACAGATCTGTCTAACGGCATTAGAATAAAATTGTCTAAGAGTATTAGACAAATGAAATCCGCGCGGTTTTGGAGCGGCAAGGAGGATTCTGATGCAGGAAAACAGATTGGGAATCATGGAAGGGCGGTTTGCGGATATCATATGGGAGCGTGCGCCCATCGGGACGGGGGAGCTGGTAAAGATCTGTCTGGAGCGGTTTGACTGGAAGCGCACCACCACCTACACCATGCTCAAACGGCTCTGTCAGCGGGGGATTTTTGAGAATGACAACGGCACGGTGCGGACTTTGATCTCCAAGGAGGAGTTCTGCGGCAGGCAGAGCGAACAGTTTGTGGCGGATACTTTCGGAGGATCTCTGCCGGCCTTTATCGCGGCATTTACCAAAGGAAAGGTTCTCTCCGACGAGGAGGCGGACGAGATTCAGCGTTTGATTGATGAGCACAGGCGTGCGAATGCCTCCCTGCCTGCGGGAAAGGGGGAGGAATAGGGATGTTGGAGACCGTGTTTGAGGAAATCCTGAGATTAAGTCTCTATGGCACGATTGCGGGAATCGGCGTACTGTTTCTCAGCATCTTGATGCATCGCGTGCGGGCGGCCAGATGGATATCTCTGGTATTGTGGGGACTGGTGGCTCTGCGTCTGGCAGTGCCTTTTTCCGTAACCTCCGCCACCAGCGTGTTCCGGCTGTGGCATCTTTCGGATCGGATCGAAAGCTCTCTGGACTTTCGGGGCACCTACACGGGAGACTACCGGACGGCGCCGGAGGGAAGCGCGCAATATGAGAAAGCGGTGGCGGCGGGAAGTCCGGTGGAGACCGAACGGGGAGGCGGACGGTATGTTTATTATTACCAGCGCACCAACGGAAGCATAGAGCCGGCGAAGACGACTTATGAGACCGTTCTGCCTGCGGCCGCACGCATTTGGCTTGCGGGCGTTGCGGCACTGTGGCTGTGGGCCGCCGTATCCTATGGCAGGCTGAAGGCAAAACTGCGGTTTGCCATGAAGCTCTCCGACGGAGTCTATGAGTCGGATGCTGTCCCGTCGCCCTGTGTGGCGGGGATCCTCCGTCCGCGGATCTATCTGACGCCCGGTCTCGAGGGGATGCGGCGGGAGCATATTCTGCTGCATGAGAGGATGCACATCCGTTATCTCGATCACATTTGGAAAGTTCTGTCTTTCCTTGTGGTGAGTCTGCACTGGTTTAATCCGATTCTGTGGATGTTCTATCGCTATTTTCAGGGGGAGCTGGAGCGGGCGTGCGACGAGAGAGTACTGGCAAGGCTTGGCGTGGAGCGAAAGGCAGATTACAGCGAATCCCTCCTTGCCCTCGCCATGGAGAGAAAATGGAAAATGCCCACTCCCATCGCGTTCGGAGAGGATGACACGAAGGACAGAGTCAAAGGAATCCTGCGCTACCGCAAGCCTATGATCGCCGTGTCCGCAGTGGCGATATTGCTCGGCGCGGCGGTGAGCGTCGCACTGTTGACCGTGCCCGCAAAGGATTCGTCCGAATCTGCGGAAGGAGAAGCGCAGATTACAGGGACGGATGAGGATAATAGGAAAGCGGAAGGCGGGGAGGAGATGGAGGCCAAGACGGATCAGGATCCGGACAACGCGGGGAGAGACTATGAGGAGAGAGACTATGAGGAGATCGAGGAGAACGGCGTCCGATATCAGGCGAGAGGACACGGGATCTATCGTCTGGAGGAGGACCGGGAGGAGCGAATCTACGACAGTTATGCGGGACTCAATCCTCAGATGACGCTGTTCGAGGGAAAATTGTATTTTATCACGGACTCTTTCTATGAAGAGGGTGCGCTTGACTGGGCGGATAATACGGTCCGATGGGTGGATCTGGAGACTTTTGCCACCGGTGATTTATATTTTGGGCGGCCCCAAGATGTCATGATTGATTCCTATTATATCCGTCAAGGAATTGTCGGTGCCCACTTTACCTATCCCCGGGAACTATGGGATGTGATGATGCTTTATGCGAAAGAGGATGTGGCGTTAAACGGCAAGAATGTCATAGAGTTATCCGATGAGGAGAAGCAGCAGTACGGACAGATCATCACCCAGAGGGTGCTTGCGAATCAAAGTACGCTCACCAATATTTCCAACAGAGTGCAGAACAGGAATCTGGCGTATCTGGATATGGACGGGGACGGTGTGGCGGAAGAGATTGTGCTGGAGCCGTCCCGAAGCGCCGGGGCGGAGGCGCCGGATGAGCCGCTTCGCTACTACCGTTTGAAGATCGGGGAGGCGGTCCGGGAGGATACCGGTTACAATACGGACAATACGCTCCGGGCGTTCAGTCTGGATGGGAAAACGATGATTCTGGCGATCTATGAGGATGGACCCAGCGCGGATCCCCTCACCCATTTCTACCGGTATGAGAACGGGCAGATCATAGAGGTGGGCAGCTTGGAGACGGATATTCTCTCCTGTGTGCTTGACGGGGAGGGCGTTATAAGCGGCGCAATCTTCAAAGAGATCGCAAGTTCGGACTGGATCAGAGTCCGCTGGCGCATGAACGCGGAAGGCATGCTGGAGGAAGTGCCGCAGGAGGTCTATGATTTTACCCGGGGCAATCCGGTGGAGCTGTGCGAGGAGCTGCCGCTGCATCAGGAGATCGGGAGCGATGAGGTCTTTACGGTGACGCCTCAGACGGTGAAATTTTTGCAGACTTCCGCGGATTTTAACTGGCTGCTTATCGAGACGGCGGACGGGCAGCAGGGATGGGTGCATGTGGTGGACTATGAGGTTGTTGAACTGGAGAAAAATGTGATGGATGTGTTTGAAGGAGGTTATCTGGCAGGTTAGGGTGAAGGCAGATAAAAAGGAGTGCCCGCAAGTCGTTTGACATGCGGGCATTTTTTTAATGTTTCGTATGTGTTTATTGGTATGTGCTTACTGCAGGGGGAACTGGAAGTATCTCTTTGCGTTGTGGTAGGAGATATTCTCCACGATCTCGCCCAGAATCTCGTAGTCTGCAGGGAACTCGCCGTTCTCCACCCAGTTGCCGATGAGGTTGCAGAGGATTCTGCGGAAATACTCATGTCTGGTGTAGGACAGGAAGCTTCTGGAGTCGGTGAGCATTCCCACGAATCCGGAGAGATTGCCCAGATTGGCCAGAGAGGTCATCTGCTCGATCATGCCGGTCTTGTGATCGTTGAACCACCATGCGCTGCCCTGCTGGATCTTGGCAACTGCCGTGGAATCCTGGAAGCATCCCAGAATCGTGCCGATGGACTGGTTGTCATTGGGATTTAAGCTGTAGAGGATGGTTCTGGGAAGCTCGTCGGTCTCAACCAGAGCGTTCAAAAAGTCGGCCATCTGTGCGGAAGGCGCATAGTTGTTGATGCAGTCATAGCCGGTGTCGGGACCAAGCTTTGCGTACATCAGCGTGTTGTTGTCGCGCTTACAGCCATAGTGAAGCTGCATCGCCCAGCCCAGCTTGTGATACTCTCTGCCCACAAAGAGCATGAAAGCGGTCTTGAATTTCATTTCCTCCTCACGGCTGAGAGGAATCTTGTTCTGTCTCTTCAAGAAGATCTGCTCGATCTCCTCATCGTTTGCAGGGCAGTACATCACATACTCCAACGCATGGTCGGAAACGGTACATCCCATGGATACGAAGAACTCCATGCGCTGTTTCAAAGCCGTCTTCAATGCCTCGAAGGTGATGATCTCATCCATGCCGCACACGGAAGCCAGTTTATGCAGATAATCCAGATACTCGGGCTTCTCGATATTCATAGCCTTGTCAGGTCTCCATGCGGGGCGCACGATCACGTCAAAGCTGTCGTCCTCCGCAATCTTCTTGTGCCATTCCAGAGAATCGATGGGGTCATCGGTGGTGCAGATCAAGGTCACATTGCTCTGCTTGATGATGTTGCGCACGGACATGGAAGGATCCTGCAGCTTGGCGTTGCAGAGGTTCCATACTTCGTCGGCGGTCTTGGCGTTCAACACACCGTTGTAGCCAAAGTATCTCTGCAGCTCCAGATGGCTCCAGTGGAAGAGAGGATTGCCGATGGCTTTGCCGAGGCACTCCGCCCATTTGCAGAATTTGTCGTAATCGGAGGCATCCCCGGTGATATACTTCTCATCAACACCGCAGGAGCGCATCAGGCGCCATTTGTAGTGGTCGCCGCCCAGCCATACCTGTGTGATATTGTCGAACTGACGATCCTCCGCAATCTCCTTGGGATTGATGTGGCAGTGATAGTCGAGAATCGGGGTCTTTTCCGCATAATCATGAAACAGCTTCTTGGCTGTCTCGGTCTCAAGCAGAAAGTCTTTGTCCATAAATGCTTTCATTTTAATACCTCCGTTTGATTGTTATAGGATATTCATGTAGTCTGGCGCCGCCAGTTTGGTTCATAACACTAATTTTGATTATACCGAATGATATCACTTTTTTCAAGATACAAAAGCGGGAAAATTGATTCTGGTAATTTGACGGACAAATTTATAATGCGGTTGACATTAAAATGTCTAATATGATAATATGAGGCTATTATGCTTAAATTATATTGCTATACGGATCGGAGTTCTACAAATGCACAGATATGTTGAATACAGAGAGAAGGGGAAGTAAAAAAATAATAGTAATTTGAGTGAAAATTAAGCGGCAGGTACATCTATGTAAAGGATATATACGCAAAGCGATACTTTGCTTAGTATATAAATATTGAGAAAAGAAGGACCCAAAAAGGTATGACGAGAGCGCTTGCCGTTTTTTTGTCAGTCGGTATGCTTACCGGTGGTACAAATATTACGGCGTTTGCGGAAGACTACACTGTATCGCCTGAAGACGCACCAATAGTGTCGGTATCACCGGAGGAAGAGCCGGCACAAACAGACAATCTTTGGGACGGGGTAACCATGGAGTCTATCTATGAAGGAGATGGATTTCAGGTCAAATTCCAACTTGAGAGTTGTTGGGACGGGGGCTTTAATGCCAAAGTAAGAATCGATAACACAGGAGAACTTGAAATCAGAAACTGGTGTATTGCTTTTGATTATCAGGGAGCACTTACAAATGTATGGAATGCATTCCTGACATCTTCAGATGCCGGAAATATTATCGTAAAAAATGCCGGTTGGAATAAGGATATTGCAGTAGGTCAAGGAGTGGAATTTGGAATCAGCTGTAATGAGAACTTTGTCGGATTCCCTAGCGAGTATCAGATTTCAGGTGAATTTAACAGTCTGAATACGGAAGATTACAGCATAGCGTATGAAGTGGTCAGCGAATGGGAAGATGGGTTTAACGGGAACATCTTGGTTACAAATCATACGGATGTTCCGATTGAAGAATGGTATTTGGAATTTGATTATAATGTTGAGATCGGCAATCTTTGGAATGGTATAATTGTATCTAATGAAGATAGTCATTTTATCGTAAATAATTGCGGTTTCAATTCTATCATTCAGCCCGGGGAAACGATTACAATCGGATTTACCGGAAGACATTTAGATGATCAGATTTGTCCTTCCAATAGTGTATTACATACGTTTGCCTATGAGCCAACCGAAAATCAGGATACCTATCAGGATACTTATATTGTTACTTTTGATTGCTCTGCTGCGGAAGTGATTAATGCTCCTGCCGAGCAGACAGTACTTGCCAATGATCTTGTGGAGGAACCGATTGCACCTTCTCGTGTCGGTTACTCATTTGAGGGATGGTATGCGGATGAGTTGTATACGATTAGATATGATTTTTCTGCTCCCGTGACCGGTAATCTGACATTGCATGCGAAATGGCAGTGGATTAGTGACAACTTAAATGATGATATTATTGATCGGGGAGATATAGAATACTTAAAAACGTTAGGATTGCTTGAAGTAGGTTATAGCACTTCCGGTGGTATATCGTATATTTATGGTGATTTTTGGAATAAAGAGGTTCATTCCGTTGAAGATGCGGCCGCAGTATTGAATGCCTCCTCATCTTTGTGGGGCGACGGGTTCCATGCTTCGGCTGCTGAAATCGGTGTCAAGACAGTAGGAGAAGGCAGTGAATTAGTAAGCTATTACACTTATACACCGGTGGTCAGAAATGTACCGGTTGTAGGCAGTCAGATTAAGTTGATGGTAGAGTCAACAGGCAGCATATATGCACTTTTTAACAGCTATGATAAAAGAATTGTCAGAGTGAGCACGACTCCTGCGATCACACAAGAGCAGGCGGTACAGATTGCGTTTGACGCTCTGTTAGGAAGTGACAAGGTAGTAGAATTTGTAAACGATTCTATGGAGCAAATCAACGATCTTGATGAAGAGTATGCAATGGATAGAGCCCGGATTCTTGAGCATATTAAGGAATCAGCAACAGTAAGTGCATCACTGAAGATTCAGTGTATGAATGAGGACGGTCCTAAGTTGGTATATGTGATACATCTACGCAATTCATTAGCGGCAGACATAGATGAAGAACCCATTAGGCTTGCATACTCCGTAACATATCTCATTACAGCAAATGGAGATGCAGGTCAGATTATCAGAGAAGTTTCATCAAATAGCAATGCTTATTTGACCGCTTCCGATGGCAAGAAAGACAGACGCATTGAAGTTACAGAGGACGGAAATGACTATGTATTTATTGATTCATCAAGAAATATTTCGACATACAAATCCACATATACGAAATTTTTAATTTGGCCAGACTATAAGTTCCCGGGGGATTTGGTTAGAGTAAGGAAAGGCTCTGCTCCGGATGAAAGGGCTGTTACCGTTCATGCGAACATGGCGGAAGTTTTTGATTATTACAAGAATCAATTATCACGTAATTCTTATGATGATCAGGGTGCAGCGATCATCATCACATATGATTATGAGGAAAAGGACAATAACGCCTATTGGGATCAGTGGTTAGAACAATTCGTTTTTACTAAGACAGGAGACCTGATAAAGGCGAAGGATGCGGTGGCACATGAGTTTACACATGCTGTATTTGAGAGTGTTGTTTATTCTATGGATGCAGAGTGTTATAATAGCAACTATTTTGGTGAAACAGGGGGATTAAATGAGGCCTATGGCGATATTATGGGCAATCTCATAGAAGGAAAAAGGGATGGCGGGCAATGGACCTATGCGGAGACTGTAGAGATAGGCAGAGATATGAGGAATCCTACTGATTATGATCAAGTGGAACATTATTCCGATATTATAGATTATGTACATAGCCCTTATGACCGAGGAGGAGTTCATACTATAGGCGGAGTTATAAACAAAGCCGCTTATCTAATGATGACTGACGATCGTACTTACAGAATCACTTCAAGAACATGGGCTAAGATTTTTTATGGATCGATGTTTAATTTGACTGAAACTGCCACTTTCTTACAAGCCCGCCAGTCCATTATATGTGAGGCAAGGAAAAGGCACTTTACTAGTGAGCAGTTGCAGGCAATAAAGGACGCCTTTGATGAAGTGGGAGTCATTGAACCGGATGCTATAGAAATAGTATTAACTTGGGGAGCCTCGCCAAAGGATTTAGATTCGCATCTGGTGGGACCTGTTGCGTCATCCGAAAACAGATTCCATTTGTATTATGGAAAGAGAGATATTGGAGACGCAGGAACGGATTCCTGGCAGGCTGATTTAGATTATGATGATGGATCGGCATTTGGCCCGGAAGTAATTACCATTCGACAGTTGGTGCCGGGAACCTATTATTTCTATGTATATGATTTTTCTGACGGAGGACTTTCTAACTCATCTGTCCTTTCTAACTCAGGCGCCAAGGTGCGGGTGTATAGGGGAAATGAGATAACACCAATTAACGAGTTTACCG
Organism: uncultured Acetatifactor sp.; assembly: GCA_964604835.1. GTDB lineage: Bacteria > Bacillota > Clostridia > Lachnospirales > Lachnospiraceae > Acetatifactor. The sequence continues at coordinate 205 of CAZSAJ010000013.1, read as the reverse complement.
TTAGACCAAATCAAGTCGGTACTTATTGGAATGTTTTTAAATTGACAGTTGATTCGGATAATCGTGTTGACATAGAAACGATTGACACATATTCGAATACCGTGTTATATCATTAAGGAGTAGCCGATGAGTAAAATGAAGGAGAGGAGGCGTTTATTATGAAGAAATATGTCATTGCTTATTCCGTTTTGTTTTTGATTCTTTT
>CAZSAJ010000012.1:0-63717 GCA_964604835.1 uncultured Acetatifactor sp. | reverse complement strand
GGAATTTTCAGGGCTGCATTGCTGTTTATTTGTCAAGGTTCTCTGCCATGTCCCGGCGTTTCCGCTCGGGTATGGCCGCTGTTGCCTCTCTCTGGCGACAACTAGATAAGAATAACACAGTCGCTTCGACTTGTCAACAACTATTAATCATTTTTCAACTATTTTTTACCAATAATTGTTCAAATGATTACCCCGCTACAAAAACTCTCTAACGGGTGGGTTTTTATTATAGCATTCCGTTTTTTTGTTTGTCAATGCCGTTTTTTATCTTTTTTCCCATTTTTGCCCTTATATAACAATTCATCTTTTTTCATAGGGCTGCCCGGAAAGAAACTGACAACGGCTATCCGTTCAAATGAAACCGTGCGTTCAGCTCGGCCCCCAGAATCTGCAGCCATCCCGCCACCTGATTATGTTCATAAAGCCATACGAGAACCGGATTTTCCGCAGTGTATTGCAGAATCATTTCACCAACCATCCCCGTGTCCGCCACCATAATAAAGGTATAGATCGTCCAGAGGATTAGAAGCGTTTCCAAGATCCCAACCACTACCCCCAGCAGTTTATCCACACTGTGTACCACAGGAAGTTTGGCAACCAGCTTTGCGGGAAATGCCGCCACATTGATCAAATGATGGACAAGACCCAAGATTCCCAGAAAGACCACCATAACCACCACATTCAGGAATTTTCCGTCATAATAACTGCCCAAGGCATTTGCCGCAAGCACTCCCACCAGACAAAGAAAAATCAGCGATATAAAGGAAATGATTTCCTTTACCATTCCTTTCTTATATCCGTCCACGATTTTGATAATAAGCAAAAAAACAACCATAACCACAAAAATATTGATATCCATTTATCTCCCGTACTCCTATTTTAATTGTATGGTGTCGATCGAAGTCTCCGTCACCAGTATATATTTATATGCTCCTCCGGCCGGAAACAGTAGATCGGCGGACTTGGAAAAATATCCGTTGAATTTTTCCACCCCGGCATATGTGATAATCTGACATTCCGTCTCATTATAGACCACAAAACACTCTTCCTCAAAAAAGATGTCATCATATTCCGTATCAAAATAATAGCTGCCCACCTTTTTCCCGTCGGTATTGTACACATCCATCATATAATTGTGTTCCATGTCGTCCGCCACAAATACCAGACCGATATATTTGTCCCCGTAGAACACAGACTGAATCTCCTGATCGAAAAGATAACCGCCGGTCTCCGTGGGTGTCTGGCCGCCCTTATAGATCCTCAACTGATTGTCTCCCACCGCAAAAGCCGTTTCATTGTCCACAAAATGGACTTCCGGCACCAGCGTATCGGAATAGAAATAGATTCCCACTATGTGATCGCTCTTATTCTCTCCCACATCCCCGAAGTTATAAAATACCACATTTGATTTCAGCTCGCCCGCATCCAGATATACATAGCTCACCGCAAGCAGCACCCCGTTGGGAGAGAGACTCACCGAGACCGGATAACCCGCCTCATGCATATGGGCCTGACCGTTGAACAGCATCTCGCCCTGTGCATTGTAGGTGTTCACCCAAGTGACATTCGTGTCAGCAAGCACCGCCGTCACCGTTCCCACGGCGGAGACCGCAAGATCCCGAATCGGCATATTCGTGGTGATTGTTCCCAACTGCTTGTCCGCATCCATCACATAAATCTCTCTGCCATTGTAACTGCCGATCGCCGCCACATTCCGGCAGGTGGCCAGCTTGATATCCTGAATCTCATAAGTCTGGTTCCATGTCACTTCACCCTTGACATTTGTGCAATGCGCTCCGTCCTTGCTGTAGGTGAGCACACTGTTGTGCAGTCTTATATCCTCCGCTCCCGCAGATCCCTCCAAAACTACGGTGGAGACAATATCATAGCCGCTGTAAATATGACGTTTGTACTGCACCATGACCAAAGCGGCGACCGCCGCAAGAGCCGCCGCCGCCAACAATGTGCGATAAACGTACTTCAACTTATGCCGCATAATCTTTTCTTTGTAGTTGATGCGGCTTTTTTCCCTTTTTGCCTTTTCCCTGCGGTAGCTTTTGATATCTGCCATGAAATACCTCGTAAATTATCGGGGCAGCATGATCACCTGTCCCTCTTTAATATTATCCGGATCGGATATTTTGTTCACATTACAGATATCCGCCACACGGATATCCGTACCATACTGTCGCTTGCTGATCGCAATCAGGGTATCTCCCGGCTGAATGACATATGCCACGGCCCCGGAGGATGCCGTCTGAGACGGCTGCGTCTTATCCTGTTCCGCTTTGGACGGTTCCGCCTGTGCGGAAGATGCGTCGGGACTTATGGAAGCCACAGAATTCTCCGGCTGAGAAACAGGTTTCTGCTCATTCTGCCGTTCCGCCTCCTGCGTCTCTCTCTCCGCAGAGGCATCCTGTCGCTCCGGCACCTGTGCCTGTCCGGTCTCGCCGGAGGGCTGCAGACTTTCGGACTGCTTCAGCCCGTCCACATTTTCCGTGGACTGATTCTCGTTTAACAGCGCCTGTTCCAGCTTGTCCTCCATCACCAATGTATCTTTCTGTACATTGGAAGAGTTCGCAGCGGCTATCACATTTTCCTGATTGGAGCCGGATTGCCGCCCATCCTGCCGGAATGTGGCGATTCCCAGAAGACACAGCAGTGCAAATACTCCCACGGCAGTCAGGCGCATTCTCTGCAGACCGGCTGATGTGGTCATATAGCCCATATTGGGTACACGGCGCACATTGTCCGTACGGCGCATACTGTCCGCGTGTTCCGCGCCGCCTGCGCTTTCTCCGGTCTGGTTTCTGACTCTCGCGCTGCGCACAGATCGCTCCGTCGCCGCTTTCCGCTCCTCCTGACGCCTCTTTACTTCCTCGTATTTTTCCTGATCGACCTGTTCCGGCTGCGCTTCCTCCCGCACATCCAGCATGTACGCCAACATCAAATCATTTTTTTCGTAAAATTGAGCATATCCCGATATGTATCTGCACAAATCCTGCTCACAGACATGGAATCCCTCGATCATGTCGCCGTTTAACAGACCGTATCCCACAAAGGCAAGTTCCTGAAAATATCTCTTGCGATATCCCTCAATCTCCTGCCGCTGTGCCTGAGATAAATGTCTTACCTCCCGCTGCAGGAAGTCCAGTTTGCAGGCGCCATACATAAAATAGTAGGCAATACCGTTTTCCTCTTTCCGCTTTCCGTACAGAGCTACCGCCATGTCTTTATCTTGAGCGGCCCTGTTGAGCTGCTTCATGTAAGAGATAACATAATCCTCGACGTATATTTTGCAATCTCTGCCCACTTCTCCGATTTGTGTGATATTTTTTGGTAATTCCATCGAAAACACCTCCCATGCCGTGTCTGTCCCACTGCTTTTGCTTCATCATAGCATCGGTATGCAAGGTATTTTAGCATTCTTTGTCGGAGCATCTCAAAAACTACTCGACAAATTTTTTCTCAGGAAAATTTAGAATCAAAATGTCCCAAATCGATACACCGTCACCGACTCATAATCCTCCCCCGCGCCGAACACGCAGGAGGGAAAATTATCGTGATGGATGCTGTCGGGATAATACTGCGTCTCCAGACACAGTCCGTGGCGCTTATTGTAGACTACACCGCCCTTGCCGGTCTGCTCGTCAATAAAATTGCCCGCATAAAACTGCACGCCGGGCAGTGTGGTATAAACCTTCATCTCTCTGCCGCTGTGGGGTGCACGTACCGTGGCGATGTGCTGTAGACTCCCGTCCGCTCCTACAACCACCCAGTTGTGGTCATAGCCTCCCGTGAGCCTCAGCTGTTCCATGTCGGCGTCGATCTCCTCACCGACCGTTTTTTCCTTTGTGAAATCCATGGGCGTTCCCTTCACAGGCGCAATCTCTCCGGTGGGAATCGCTCCCGCCACCACGGGCGTATAGCTGTCCGCATTGATAAAGAGCGTATGTCCCTCAATATTTCCGGACCCATGCCCCTCCAAATTAAAATAGCTATGATTGGTGGGATTCAATATGGTCCGCTTATCACTGCTCCCGTGATAACGCAGTGTGAGACCGTTCTCCTCGTCCAAAGTATAGGTGACCTGCAGTTTCTTGCTGCCGGGAAATCCCATGCTGCCGTCCCCGTCCTCCAGAGAGAAAGTCACGCCGTCCTCCAGCACCTCTGCGTTCCAGATCCTCACATGATAGCCTTTTTTATAATCGCTGTGCAGATTGTTCTCATTGTCGTTCACAGCCAACTGATACCGCACGCCGTCCAGCGTAAAAGCCGCGCCGCCGATCCGATTGGCGCTGGGTCCGATCACCGCGCCAAAAAAACTGGGATTGGTGTAATATTTTTCACCGCTGTCAAATCCGAGCACAACATCCTCCGTCCGTCCCTCCCGGTCCGGCACCTTCAGCTCTACCAGCACGGCGCCCAGATTCATGACGGATGCAATCATTCCCTTTGTGTTGGTCATTGTATAGAGAATAATGTCCTCACCCCCCGCGCCTTTGCCGAAGGGACTTGTTTTCACCGTAACAGCCATCGTCTCACCTCATTCTGTTCTGTTTGATCTGTTTTATTGAATCTTATTCCGCTGCCTGTTCTCTCCTCCGTCACAGTTCGGTTCTTCCCTCCAGTGCGCGAAGCAGAGTCACCTCGTCTATGTACTCCAAATCGCCGCCTACCGGCACTCCGCTGGCAATTCTCGTGACCCGGATACCCGTCGGCTTTATCAGCTTGCTGATATACATGGCCGTAGTCTCGCCCTCCAGACTGGAGTTCGTGGCGATAATAACCTCCTCCACCTCCGCCTGCAGACGCTCCATCAACTCCTTCAGCCGGATATCTCCCGGTCCGATGCCCAGCATCGGAGAGATCGCCCCGTGGAGCACATGATATACGCCCTCATACTTGCCCGTCTTCTCATAGGCCGCCAGATCCCTGACATTCTCCACCACCATAATCAGCCTGTGATTGCGCTTTTCGTTTGCACAGACAGGGCATACTTCCTTGTCCGTCAGGGTATAGCACTCCTTGCAGTAGCGCACATTTTCTTTGGCCTCCACTATAACCTTCGCCAGACGATTGACCTTGTCCTCGGGCATATTGATCAAGTGGAATGCCAGTCTCTGCGCCGACTTGCTTCCGATTCCGGGCAGTGCCGCCAGTTCCTCTATCAATTTATTGATATGTCCGCTATACAGATCCATCAGAAAGGAAAGCCTCCCAATCCGCCGGTCATCTTGCCCATGAGTGCGGCGCTCTCCTCCTCGGCCTTCCGCAGTGCCTCGTTGGCAGCCGCCACAATGGCATCCTGCAGCGTCTCGATATCTTCGGGATCCACAATCTCCTCCGCAAGCTTAATACTCACGAGCTCTTTCTTGCCGCTCACCGTCACCTCCACGGCGCCGCCCCCGGCTGTTGCAGTAAATTCCTTGGTCTCCAGCTCCTTCTGACCTTCCTCCATCTGACGCTGCATTCTCTGCGCCTGCTTCATCAGATTGTTCATATTGCCGGGCATTCCACCCCCGGGAAAACCTCCGCGTTTTGCCATTTCGATTCCTCCATACTAGATTTAATCTTCTTCCTCTATCTCCATGTGAATGACTTGAGACAAGTCCACATAGTGATCCTCAAAATCCCTGTCTCCGTTCACGGTCTGCAGGCTGACCGCCACTTCCTTGCCCGCAAAATCGGCTAAAATCATCTCCAACTGCTCCTTGTGTTCCGGATGCCTGCCAAAATAATCCGAAGCCGGCCCGTCTTCAAGCACCACCTGAAGACAGTTGTCGCCGCCCAGACTCAATCTTGCATTCTTCAGATACATCCGCATGGGATTGTCCGCATTTCCCACAATGGAGGGCCATTTTGCCACGATCGCCTTGATATCGTCCGGTATCGCCTTGGGAAGCTGCGGACGCTTTGCGGAAGCCGTCTCCGCCATCCCCGACGCGGAAATGACAGCACTCTGTACGCCGCCCTGCACCACCACGCCGTTCTCCACCTTGTCCTCCACCTGCCTAATGCGGTCTATCAAAGAATCCTGTGTGGTCTCCATATCGGGTTTGCAGAGTTTGATCAGGGCAATCTCCACCAAAATACGCTTCTGTGCGGCATAGCGGATCTGACCGGACAATTCGGAGAAAATACGGATATACCGGATGATCCTGTCCGGCTCTATCATCTGCGCCTCCTCCTTCAACCGCGCCAGATTGTCGGAGGACATGTCGATCACATCCTCCAGATTGTCGGAGGCCTGCACCAGCATCAGATTACGCAGATACCATGTGAAATCCGTCACGAACTGCACCAGCTCGCGGCCCTGCATCACGATCTCCTCCAGCAGATTCACACAGCCCAGCACATCCCGCTCCAGCACACAGCGAAGCAGCCTGCTGAACACCTCGGTATCCACCGCTCCCAGCACATCCAGCACCTTGTCATAGGTCAATTCCCTACCCAGATGAAAGGCGATGCACTGATCCAGAAGGCTCAAAGCGTCACGCATGGATCCGTCCGCCGTCTTGGCGATATAGCGCAGCGCTTTCTCCTCCACCTCCACCCCCTCGGCATTGATGAGTTCCCTCATGCGTCCGGCGATGGTATCGATAGAGATACGCTTGAAGTCATAGCGCTGGCAGCGCGACAATATGGTGATAGGAAGTTTATGTACTTCCGTGGTAGCCAGAATAAAAATCACATAGGACGGCGGCTCCTCCAATGTCTTGAGCAGCGCGTTGAACGCGCCTATGGAGAGCATGTGTACCTCATCGATGATATACACTTTGTATTTCCCTTCGGCGGGAGAATAGGATACCTCCTCCACAATCTCGCGGATATTGTCCACACCATTGTTGGACGCCGCGTCGATCTCGATGACATTCATGCTGGCGCCGGCTGCGATCGCCTTGCAGATACGGCATTCCCCGCAGGGACCTTCCTCCGTTGGATGTTCACAGTTCACCGTCTTCGCAAAGATCTTCGCCACCGTCGTCTTCCCCGTTCCGCGAGTGCCGGTGAACAGATACGCATGACCGATGCGATTGGCCCGAAGCTGATTCTGCAGTGTGGTCACAATATGCTCCTGCCCCTTGACATCCGCAAAGTTATCCGGGCGGAACTTCCGGTAAAGCGCTGTATATGACATAGAAATATATCCCTTTCCCGTTCCCGGATCTAACGTTCCGAGAACCTAATCCCGCCGGGAGACGCCTAGTCGCCGAAGGAGATTCCCAACAGCTTGGCCTCCTGTACGATGGTCGCATCGGGGGACAGATACTTCAGCTTGCCCGCTACATCCTCCAGAGGCACGCGGACGATCTCGCGGTTCTTATACCCCACCATAAAGCCGTACTGTCCCTCCAGAATCAGTCTGCCTGCCTCCGCGCCCAGACGACTTGCAAAAACACGGTCATAGGGACAAGGACTGCCGCCGCGCTGCGTATGTCCGGGAACCGTGACACGAACCTCTCTGCCCGTTTTCTCCTGAATCTCGGCCGCCAGTTCATAGGACACGGACGGATGAGGATTGTTCTCTTGTTTCTTCTTCATCTCTTTCTTGGAGAGCTTCGCATCCTGCTTGGAGATGGCTCCCTCCGCCACTGCGATAATGGTGAAACGGCTGCCGTTTTTATCGCGCTCCTCTATTTTCGCAATCACTTTGTCGATATCATAGGGAATCTCCGGCACCAGAATAATATCCGCGCCGCTGGCCATGCCGGCATTCAGTGTCAGCCATCCCACCTTATGTCCCATGACCTCCACGATGAACACGCGCCCGTGAGATGCCGCCGTGGTGTGGATGCAGTCGATGGCTTCCGTTGCAATATTCACCGCGCTCTGGAACCCGAACGTCATGTCCGTGCCCCACAGATCATTGTCGATGGTCTTGGGCAGCGTCACCACATTCAGCCCCTGCTCCCGCAGAAGATTGGCCGTCTTGTGTGTGCCGTTGCCTCCCAGAATCACCAGACAATCCAATTGCAGCTTATAATAATTCTGCTTCATGGCCTCCACCTTGTTCAGTCCGTTCGCATCAGGATCCTGAATCGTCTTAAACGGCGTGCGGGAAGTTCCCAGAATCGTACCGCCCTTGGTGAGAATACCCGAGAAATCTTTTCCTGTCAGCATCTGAAACTTGCCGTAGATCAGTCCTTTGTAACCGTCCAAAAATCCATAAATCTCCACCTGCTCGTCACTGTTCAGCAGCGTCTTCACAACACCTCTCATAGCTGCGTTCAACGCCTGACAATCGCCTCCGCTGGTCAACATACCGATTCTTTTCATGGTTATTCCTCCCTTCGCTTTCTATGCTTGGCCCATATGCAGTTTTACCGATTTCTGCCTATTTTATCTAAATTATATCCCAAAATGAGCCGGGAGACAACAACGGAAATAAAAAAAGCGGGATTTGAACGGAAGCTGCGGCAGAAAGTTTCAAAAAAATTCATTTCATGGTTGCATTACTGGTTATTTTCCTATAAAATAAATATTCGTAAGCATTGAATGTGAATGTATAGATGCAAACATATATATGCATTCACATATATGCAAACGCATAAATGCGCATACAAAATATGGAGACGTATCGAAGTGGTCATAACGGGGCGCACTCGAAATGCGTTTGCCCTCCGGGGCACGAGGGTTCGAATCCCTCCGTCTCCGCTGAAAAACACCGCAGTTTGTGCTGCGGTGTTTTTACATAGGTTTTGCTATTTCCCAAATTTACGATCTATCTCCAACCAAGAATCCGTTCCGTCCGGATATTCTGACAGATATCTATACAAATATCCGGCTTCCTCATATTCCAAATAATATATTTCAAAAGCACTTGTATACATAAACCCTGTTTGAATTTCTCCGATACCGGCACTTTCTTGTATTTCCTCAAAATTCATTCCTGCCCTTGCATCCCTATAGCCCAGATCAATATTTGGATTCTCGATCACAATGGCTCCCGGTGTGTTGTATTCCACTATGTACTCCTTATCGGAGTATTGCACCCACATATCCATGTTGATTTCAAATGCAAAACTGGTGAAATGGCTGTTCAGACTCCCCATACATCCGACTTGTTCCGCATCCTCCACTCCTTCGATCCGCGCCAATTCCCCTTCCTTTAACCGGAAGTATTTTTCATACATCCTATCCGGGCACAACTCCCTTGCCGCCTGATTTTCTTTCTCCTCAAGCAAGGCCAGAACTGCATATCTCTCTCGGAAACGGTTTATGTCTTCCTGTTTTTCACGCAGGGTTTTCTCTGATTGTGACAAAATATCCTCTAACGAATCCGCATATGCGTTTTCCACATCTTGGGTCTTAGAAACATCCTGTGAGAGGATCTCCTCTTCCGGCTCTTTTGGTTCTGCCGCATTCCGCTCTATCCGGTATAACCAAAGACATGAGACAATACACCATGCGCTGAACAGATAAAACAGGAATCCTCCTGCCCTTTTCCAAAATAATTCCATGCTCCTCACCCTGCCCTCCGCGTAATATAAAGAGTTGTGGGCTGTAACCATTCCGCCCCGTCTGTCGAAAGATAATAGTAGGCATAGCGCTCATCCTCAAAACATAAATAGGAGGCGCTTTCCTCCCCTACCTTCACTTCCCTGCGTTCCACTTGGCTTCCTTCTTTCAATATTTTCTCAATATCGTGAATGGTCATGCCCACCTTTGCATCCCCATACCCTATATTGATCTGTGGATTTGTAATCACAATGCCTATAGGCACGACGTTTCCGTCGACGGGAACGTCGGCGTTCTCGCCAGCATTTCCGTCGTCCTGCTCATATCGCAGCCAGATGCCCTCCCCCACGGGCAGAAATACGCCGTAATCTTCTGCCCCCGCAAGAGACGGAAAAGTATCATTACCAAGTTTTTCCCGAAGCTCACCCTCTCCCACCATAAAATACCTTTCAATATAAGGATTGACGGAATCCGGGGTTTTGGAGCTGTCGCGATACAGTTCCGCCGCAGTATCGTCAACATAGGCCTTGAAACCATATACGTTTTCCAATGCCTCATAAATCTCCTCTGCCTCGGCAATCTGCTTCCGAGTTTCTTCATAGGCACTCAATAATTCTGGAAGAACCGTCTCTGTCTCGGCTAAACTTTCCGACAACTCCGGGGTCGATCCATTCTCATCGCATTCTTCTCTTTCCTGAGATACCATGTTTCTCTGTTCTGCCCGAGTGAGAAGCCGGAAGCTCATCACTATGCAAAAGACATCTGCAAAAATGATTATAATTTTTATGTATTTGAACAATTTACTCATATGTTATTTCTCCATCAGTCCCTTTCCCATCTGCCACTACCGTCTTATCGTTCACACGCCCTTCCATATCCTTGAAGGTGAAACAATAAAGAACCGTACTCAAATTCCCAGAGGAATTTCCTCTGTAACAACCATATAGTCAATCCTATTGAAGTAAGTTTCCGCCTGCTCCTTTACCAATTCACTCTCATTGCCATATATGCTCAAATCATTAAGGTTTTCCAGATCCTTCAGCGATGAAATATCGCTCACATCTGTATCTACCAAAAAGATGTGGCGTAATCCTTTTAGATTGGCCAAAGAGCTGATGTCCTCTATGTAAACATACACCAGATTTATCCATTCCAATTCCGTTAAGTTGGCAATTGGCTGCATGTCAAACATTACGCTTTTCGTTTCCCCATACCTTGCCTCTTCATACAGACACAGTGACTTCAAATGCGTCAAATTGCCCAATCCCTCTGAATTCCTTATGTTTCCCCCCGTAATGTCGAGGCTTTCCAGATTCTTCAGATTAGCCAGATAATTCAAATCACAATCGTTTACAAAACTGACATAGAGTCTTTGCAGACAGAGCATATTTTGAAAAAGTGAAAGATCTTCTACTTCACATTTAAAAATTTCCACTTCCGTCAGTTGATCCAGATCTCTGAGAAATGACAAGTCATTTGCATCCCCCCACCAAGTGCTCATGGACAGTTTCTTTAATTGGTTTAAGCTGCCAAGCGGAGATAAATCCACATCACCGCCATGCGAGATCCTCAATTCCCTCAATTGTCCCAGATTTTCCACAAAAGACAAATCCGGTGATCGCCCTGACAGCATTTGAATGTCCAATGATTCCAATTCTGACAAATTACCAAGCGGTGACAAATCTATTTCGCTTTTATCTACTGAAATCTTCAAACGTTTTAAATGTGATAATTGTCCTATATGAATGATATCTTCCTGTGTAGCAAAATCATAATATTCGTATCCTATTTCCAGAATATACTCTGTTCCCCATATTTTATCAGTATATTCTTCCTCTGCCGCTTGCAGGTCTACAGCTTGCGGTTCAGGAATTACAATAGCCGTTTCCTGTGAATCTATAGATTCCTCCGAGAATATGGCGGCGGTTTCCTCTACCGCTGCATTTGATTCAGAGATTACAACATCTTTTTTCTGCGAATTAGCAAACTCCTCTGAGGATGTAACTGTTGATTCTTTCACCGCCACATTGTTCTCGTCCTTTGTTGCACAACTACTGAATAGAAAAATGCATGTAAACGCAAAGACAGCAAATAGTTTTTTAACAACCTCAGTTCCTGTATAATTTGTCATTTATAATTCTCCTTAAATGTTATCCGGCTTTCCTTCGCAATAGGATTCATTAATAGATTATATTCTCTATTTCAAATTCACCAATTCAGCATAAGTATAAGTTACTTCTTTCATTTCTCTGACTGACTCATACCCAGCATCCACATATCGTCTTTCTAATTCAGCATATTGTTCCTTGGTAACTCTAAAATAATATTCATCTGCATCAAAACAAGTTATCTGTGCCATCATCCAATCCTCTGCCTCCACATATTCCGGCAATGCCACAAAATATCCCCAGCCTTCGTCATCGTCACGGATATATTTTGAACTCCCTATTACTTTAAATTTGGCCAGAAAGACATAGTCCCCGTTCTGATCCAAACGCATAAGTCCGCTGCCAGCACATCCTCCCAGCCATTCGAATTTACCGGTTCCCATTAGAGCTCTGCCGCCGATATATTCATCCCACAACACAACCCTGTCTGCTTCCTCCTCATATTTAAAAATGTATACAAATCTTTGATTATTTGTCAGTCCCAGCTCCGGTGTCCCATCTCCGTCCACGTCATAAAAATAATAGTTGTAATGATTTGGGTCATACTCCGAATAGTTTATATCCCATTTAATTTCCCCAAGATGAGACAGTGTTGTTTCATACCCTCTTTCCTCGTCCACAACAGGGATCTCTTCCTCCAACAGCTTGATAAACTTTCCTCTGTAGAGATCATACTTTGATTCGTCGCCCGGCAGGAACTGTATGTCCCAATCGATCTCCTCATACACTCCTTTTATGTACAAATATAATTCTTCATCAACGAAAGGTTCCGCATTTTCATCACCATAATCCTGCGGATCGCTCTCCCCGAATCCCAAATTCAATTCGCCTTCGTCACCCGCTAGATAAATACCCTCTAACTCTTTATATGAAATAACAAAATGATCTTCCTTAAATGTCCTCATATCCTCCACAAAAAAGACATCAAATCCCTCCCCTGTGAGGCAATAAAATATACGCTCCGAGTCTGCAGTCGACAAGAGCAAATCCTCACTAAACAGATCAAGGCCACGATCCGTTTCCCTAAGCAAAAAAGATAAGCGCAGGGATACTTCATCCCAGCTTACGGCAAACAAATCCTCCGGCTGCAATTCCTCTCCCGTATCTGAAGAATACAGTCTCGTCATGTATTCCTTTTTATATCCCCCTTCGTATGTGGAAAAATCCTTTCTGTATACGATACTGACATAATGCTCATCTGCATATGCCAGACGACAGATAAAGGACCCTCTTGAAAGATTCTCCCACCGTCCCAATGCAGTCTCTTCCTCTCGGATCGCCTCATGGAAAGCGAGCTGTTCCTCATAAAACTGCGCTGCGTCCTCCTCAATTTTTCTGTTTATCACATCGGCGGCATAAACCGCATCGTCAATCCTTGGAAGCCTGATGTCTGTCTCTATAACATTCCCCAGTCCGTCTCTCGTTTCCCCATTGTATTCAATATCCTGCTCCCAATATCCCCCTCTGTACCCGGTATACAACACATCCCCGCTTAATGGATCCACTGTCGCAGAATATAGCAGATCATCGCCAAAAATATCCACTGCCGCGGGTTCTTCCTTTTCTTTTTTCGCATAATAGGGCAGCATCCCCTGGTCGATCTGCGTGACCTCGTTATCGTTTATCGTAAACCGATAATACCTGCCCGCGTTGTCAACCGCGCAGAAACAGTTCTTTCCATTCGTCCAGATGCTTGCGATATCCGTGAGTTTCAGCTTTTGGAACAGCAGTTTCTTCAAATCTATTTTACGAGTAATCACATGCGAATCTCTGCCCGGATTGGGCACGCTCCATAGTCCATAAGTTACATCCGAAACTTCATAAGTCTCATACCCGCTGGCAAACACCCTTCCGTCATCAGTCAAAAACAGGGTATTTTCCATAGCGGGTTGTATGGAGACCACACGGGGAGTTTCGGACACGTCACTGTCCAATCCCAGAACATCCGCAATGGAGATTTCCTCGAAATTCCCGTCGCAGCGCTCCCTCCGAGTCTCAGGTTGGGTCAGGGCAAACTCATTGTCATGGTATTTGATGCGGTCACTGTTCCAATAGTGGAGGGTTCCGTCTTCTTTTCCAAGGAACACGGTATAGGGATCAGAACCCGCAATATTTATGCCGTCTACACCTGTCAGGTCATAATAAATCAGATAGTCACCTTTTCCGCTTAAATCCAAGATGTTAATCTCCGGCAATCCTTCCGGGCTGTTGTTCATGTATATGGGAAGCTCCTCTCCCGCAAGGATCACGTCTCCCATGTGCGGAAAAATGAAAGCATAGGCATTGCTCCCATAGTCTTCATACATAAATGACATAAGGGAGAAAACCGTTCCGTCAGTCCTGATAAAATAATCATAACAGCCCGCACCCATAAACATATGCTCTATCTCTCCAAACTGTCCTGAGTCCTGCACCGGGGAAAATGAATAGAAATTCATGCGTCCCCATGGGATGTCCGACACATACAGTTTACCCTCCGCGTTCAATGCATACAGTCTTTTATTGCGAGCCGTGATATCGACGACCTCCTTAAAGTCTTCCATTTTCATGGGTTTATACAGGAGAGCCGAATAATCTTTCGGAATCGTGTGCACCACCCCCTCTTTTCGTCCCCATGTATAGACATCGCCCTGCTCGGTAAGCGCAAATACATTACTCCCGCCGTCCTCCAGTTTGATGACGCCCTCCAATCCTTCTATTTTCTGCGGCTCCGAAACAACTCTTTTTATTGTTCCAAGTTTCCCCTCGGCGTTGTTCCCCCAGCTCCATACGGTTCCGTCATCATACAGCACCAGAAAATAGTCTTCACCCACAACCAACTGCTCCAACTGTCTCTTTTGAGCCTCGTCATCTTCCCCACTATTATTGTGAAGAACAGACTCCTGATATTCGGTCTGATATTCGGTCTGTTCTTCTTCCATTGTCCTTTCCTCACAGACAGTCAGCCCCAACAATGCAAAACATAAAATTACTGCAACGGTTAGATGTCTTTTCATCTGTGCAACTTCCCAATCCTTTCATCAATCGTTCATCCGATTTAGGAATAATGGTTATGCACTCCCACCGGATCTCATAACAGAATTTCTCTTCCGTTTTCTCCAATTATGCTCACCATTTTACAGGGAAACCGCGTCTAAATTACATAATAATTGCATAAAAATTGCATATTATCTGTGGCAGGCACATTCGATATCCATAGATGTCCTTCTATTCCTACGGCTCATCTGTCCAAATCGCCCGACTCCTCTTTTTTCACAAAGTATGCCTTCCCGCTCTCCTCATTCTCATACAACATGGGAACAATCTTTCCCCAATGAGTGAGAATCTCCCCGTTTTTCCTCTCTAAAACGAGCAAGACCTCACCCTCCTTGGCATTTGCTCCGCCGTTTATATGTCCCGGCAGGTATTCACAAAACACCAGCTCAATTCTGTCGCTGCCGCTCTCTAATCCGGTTGTCGCCCGGATTCGCGCCAGAGTCGTCTGTCCGTCTATCTCAATATCCGCATAATATTTATCATTGTCCCGATAAATTTCCATGCGGTAATCCATCATCATAAGGGTCGGTTCGCTGACAGATTCATGAAATTCATATTCTCCAACCCAGTATTCCAGTATCCTATCCTCAACCGAAACCGAATGAATGCTGTCCACAATCTCCTCAAACTCTTGCATCGCGATCTCCCGGCCTCTATACTCAAACTTATCTCCTTCGGCATAGCGATGCCCTTCAAAATTCGTACACAGACGGAACCAATCAACCACACAGCAGCAGGAATCATATTCCGTTATCCAATAATATTGTCTTCCGCTGTGAAGCAGATCCGTCCGCTCAATCACCTTTTTGCCATTCATTTCGGCCACATGTCCGTTATCGGTGGTAGAACTTGTCTGTAATACCTCGTAAACCGTATCCCCTATGACGTCGAAAAACATGCGTGCCCCCGTATAACCGCCCAGAACCAACTCATCCTCCCCATCGTTATCAAAATCAACATACACCAGAGAACCCCACCAAGTTTCTCCGCAGGTCATCGTCTCGTAAATCTCCTCATAATTTCTCAGGAAAAATCCTTCCTCCGTGGGGGTGCCTCTCTTCAAGGTATCTTCATAACACAGGGCATCCACCTTGCCGTTCACGAAGTCTTCCAACACTTCCTTCGAATCCGACACGGCGTCCCTATTCTCATATGCCGCCGCCACACTGTCATACAGATAAGCGCAGGGAATCAGGCTGTCATACCCCAATTCCGTCAATCGGCTCCGAAAGTCCTCATTCTCTATCTCTTCGTCCCCTTCGCAGGTATGCCACGAACCATCGCTCCAAGTCTCCAATTCCTTAGAAAGTACGCCGTCTGTATATCGGAGATAGTAATCATGTCTCTCCTCTTCGCCGTCCTCGTGGACGCGCACCAATCCCTGCCGCGGGACATATTCAAACCAATACGGCGTCCGGAGTTCTCCATGGTCTTCAACGCCATGTTTTGGTCCATAGGTATTTGCTTTGATCCCAGCATCAGACATGGGAATGGGTTGAACCTTGGAACCGTCAAAGGAGTACAGCTCATACTCCCGATCTTTTCGGATCAACAACTCGGGTACGGCATCTTCATCCAGATACAGGAGCGCTATTTTTTCCGCATTCTCCTGCCGGCAGAAATTGTGATAAGATTCCAAAAAATCTGTTTTTTCATCCGGCACTTCTCGGGAGACAGACTCCCGCTCCAAACCGGTTTCATGCCCGGGAGAAATTTTATGACAGGCACACAGACCGACACATAAAAATATGCATAGCAGACTTATCTTTTTGTTCATTTTCATTTTCCTCCGTCTTGGCAAGCAATATTCCTGCCAACAATCATATCTTCAACATGACATATACGCCTCCCGTAGAACAGGAGGCGTATATAAACGGCTTATTGCAAGCTTTAAACAACTTTTAAATTCTCCATCAGATAACGATGGACATCGTCTCTGATCTGAAAGAACACATCCACGATCACGGGGTCAAAATGCTTCCCCGCATCCTTCCGGAGAATGGCATATGACTCTTCCTCCGGTATCGCATCTTTATAAACCCTTCTGTTTACCAGTGCATCAAACACATCCGCCACCGCCATGATACGCGCCGCCAGCGGAATCTCCTCCTCTCTCAAGCCGCTGGGATAACCGCTGCCGTCCCATTTTTCGTGATGACAGCACACTACGGCTCTCGCCATCTCAAGCAGTTCCGGTTCCGCATTATTATCCAGAATCTTCTCCACGATCTCCTCGCCCAGAAGAGCATGGGTCTTCATAATCTCATATTCTTCCGGTGTAAATTTTCCCGGCTTATTCAATATAACATCCGATATGAGAATTTTGCCCACATCGTGAAGCGGCGCCGCGTTCCGAATATACTCCGTAAACTTCTCGTCTACCTCCTCCGGATAAATACCGTTCTTCAGCATATAGTCGGCAATCATGGACACATATCGTTTGGTATTTCTCACATGCTCTCCCGTGGAGTTGTCCCTACTCTCGATGATGGCTGCCATTCCCTCAATCACACTCTCCTGCATTCGGATCCGCTCAAGGGTCTGCTCTTTGATCTTCGCTGTCTGCTCCGCCACCCGCTCCTCCAGAGTGGCCTGATAATTTTTCAATTCCTCCGCATACCGTGTCGCCTTATTTCTGTTATAGTAACTGGAGGTGCAGAAATATCCCACCACGATGAAAATCAGCAGACTCACCAATATATTCCGCCACAGATTGTTCTCAACCCGTTCAAACAGATCCGCCGTATTTACCACCATGACCACAAACCAGTCCCGCTGAACCTCCTGAGAAAATATCATGCATTCCTGCCCTGCAATCTCCATGGTAACCGCACTGCCGTCAGAAGCAATCACTTTCCTTGCCATCTCCTGCATTTCAGTACCCTGCGCACTGATATCTGAAATATAATTTCTTCCCTTCTGAGAGGGATCGTGATGTGCGACTACCAGTCCGTTTCTGTCAATGATAAGGCCATATCCCTCGCCGTTGAGCCGGATATTCTCCGCCATCTCCTGCATCTCATCCATCACGATATCCAGTGAAACCACACTCTCTCCATCCGACAAAAGTTGACTCACTGAGATCATGATGCTGTGTGTCTGGGCGTCCAGATAGGGCGACACCACCACCGGCTTGCCGCCGCCTTCAAGAGCTGCAGTATACCATGCCCTCTCCTGCGGCACATAATCCGCATCCGGCACCCATCCGATGCCATCCAGATAGACACCGTTAAACACGCCGTATATACCGGTAAAATTCATATCTATCTCACGGGTATAATCCTCTGACTCCTGCAGCAGAAATCTCTCGATTTCCTCTGATGTGGCTCCCTCGCGCATCATGGAATCCACCACCAATCCCGTCACCTGCATCACGTCCAGCCCGTGCATCAGAAAATTGTTCAATTCCTCCGCCTCCTGAGACACGGAGTTCTTCCCTATGACAATTGCATCCTCCATAGCCACGGAATAAAAAGAGGAAAATGTATAATACACAATAATTCCCAATGCAAGCAGCGTAGCTGCCAAGGTCATGATATATTGAATCAGACTATGTTCCTTTTTAGACTTCATGCGGCGTCCCTCTCAACACTACTGTACAATTTACTTGTTGTTAAGTATATCATGCAATCACCGCTTTGTAAATTTTTACTAATATAAAATTCGAGTAGTTTCTTCGGATTATAGGGATTATAACTCTTCCAAAAGGGATTGACTTCCTCTAGTCTGCTCAGTAGAATTAATTGTACAAATAATATTGAATTTTGAATTAAAATGGCAAATAAAATGAAGAAGAAACAAACAGATCCTACAAAACCATTTGATATGCATATTCCGCCTAAGAAGCAGAATCCGTTCTTGATGCCGCTGATTTGGCTGGGTTCTTATGCACTGACAAGAAAGAATCATCTTAGGATCACAAGGAATCTGCGGGGAATCAGACCGCCCTTTTTGGTGATTGCTACTCATCAGGGTTTTTCTGATTATTACATTGCGCCGTTGGCGCTATTTCCTTATCGGGCAAATTATGTGTCAGATGTGGAGGGCTATGCGGCATTTGGCGAATGGCTGTACCGAAGCATCGGCTGTATTGGGAAACGACGGTTTGTTTCCGATGTCAACGTATTATTGAACATGAAGAAATGTATTCGGATGAAACAAAATGTTGTTGTTTATCCGGAGGCAAGACATTGCAATGCAGGTACGACTTCTTACTTGCCGGATCATCTGGGGAAACTCGCTAAATATCTAAATGTTCCCGTCGTCATATTATCAACCCACGGCAGCTATCTGGAAAGTCCGTTTTGGGATGAAGAATATAGCAGGAAAGCGCCGATCACAGCAAAACTGGAATGCCTTTATACGAAGGACGAGATGATAAATGCCAGTAAGGAAGAGATACAGAAGAAAATTGCGGATGCTTTGCAATATGATGAATACGCATGGCAGCAGGAAAATAAAATTCATTTAAAGCGCAATCGTGCCAATGGCTTGCATAAAGTATTATACCAATGTCCCCATTGTAAAAGTAAAAATACATTGAGTAATGATACGCCCGGCAATCTTATGATGACGTCTGATGAAAAAGCTATCAGATGCGAGGTGTGTCATGCGATGTGGAACCTTACGACACTTGGAGAATTGGAATACTGTGGAACAGAAAACATATCTGCCGGTACGAAAGAGCTTAGAACAATCCCATTATGGTATGAGTGGGAGAGACGCTGTGCCATCGATGAATGGAACAGCAGCAATCAGGAAATTGTTTATTCTGTACATGTGGAAGCCCTGCCAAATTCCAAAGGATTTATTGATTGCGGCAGCGGTACGTTGGTATTTAATCGGGATGCATTTATCTTAACTTTTGCCGATCAGCGGCTTGTATTTCCACACCGTATTAGAGAATCTGTACAAACGGAGTACAACTACAAAGGAAAAGGAATGTGTATCGTGTTGTCCACACAGGATAACTGTTACTATATTTATTCTGAAGACAGGCATTTCAATCCGACATGGATGCAGTTTGTGGGTGAATATTTATATCAGCATAGTAAAAAGTTATAATGAAACCATTTGTTAAAATGTATTTGAAAAAAGTGGCAGGTATTATATATTTCTGATTTGCAAAAGGCGTTATCTTAGCAAATATGAACTTGTATAAGAAGGGATAATGTTAAAATGCGAGAAGCTGTAGAAAATGTTATCAAAGATTTTAATTTGGACAGGTCAAAAATATTTGAAGTATCTCATCTAAAATATGCAGATATTATAAAGAAAATTGAGAAAACATTTATAAAAAATGGTGGGGTATTGCATTGGTCTAACATAGAAAACAGATTCAATCCTTCTTTTACTCTAAAGACACAGTACATTGGAAACAATAGATTATGGTATCAGTCATTAGTAAAAATAATTCCGGACACGCTTCATTATGTGCTTTTTGAAAATACTGTGAATTTTCATACTAAGTATTGGGTGTATGAAATGTTTCCAGATGAAATTATCACAGTAATAGGCGAAAGCATTCCCTCTCCGGATGATTTTTATATTGTTTCAAAAAAATTTGAATGGCTTATAAGTGAGTGTCATGAAGATGTCGTTTATTTTGTAGGAGATAAAATTGACATTTCGCTAATTGAAAAGGAACTTTGAAATTTTCTATTTGTTCCATAAATTCGCGTTTGTAAAGTAGTTATTGGGAACACTTCTCCGAAAAAATTTTGTTTAAGAAGTTTTCCATTTCGGTTTTTCATGTTATACTATAATAAACACATATATGACAATATTATATTATCATATTTATTATGCGGATAATATATTGATATTCATACCCTAATAAACACCGCACAATCTAACGAACAAAGGAGTATGTACCTATGCCTTCCGTTGAAACATTCTATCTGATTGATTTTGAAAATGTTCACGAAGACGGATTATCCGGTTCCGCAAATCTGGGCAGTCATGACCATATTTACCTTTTTTACACCAAAAACGTTCCCAAAATCAGCATCAAAGAACTTGCCGGCCTCCACTCTGCCAATTTGTCCACACTGGAAATTCCTAATGGAAATCAATCTTTAGATATGCATCTTGTCTCCTACCTCGGCTACCTGATCGGCACAAACACAAACAATAAATGCAAATATGTCATCATCAGCAAAGACACCGATTATGACAATATCGTCTCATTCTGGAAAAGTAAAAGCGGCTCTGATATTACGCGTCAAAATGAAATCGCTCCTCCAAAACCGGCAAAAAGCACAAACACTACCACCTTAATAAACAGCAAAGTGCAGAAACTCCTCAGCAGCGCCGGTTTTTCCAATGACATTATAAATCCCATAGCTTCTCTTGTTTCCAAGCATCATAGAGAAAAGAACGGCAAGCAGACCGTTTACAGATCCATTGTTGCAAAATACGGGCAAAAACGAGGACTCAATATATACAATCACATAAAAAACAGCTTTTAACCCCTACAATCGCACCACTCTGTCGAACTCCTCAAACGAAGTCCGGCGATGCGTGACCATCAACACCACCCTCTCCCTCATCAGTTCCTGCATCGCCTGATGAATCTTCTTCTCGCTCTGCACATCCAGTGCGGAGGAGGGCTCATCCATCAAAATAATCGGCGAATCCTTCAGGAACGCTCTCGCGATTGCAATCCGCTGTCTTTGGCCGCCCGACAGATTACTGCCTCCGGCATCCAGATGGGTGTGATACCCCTGCGGCAGCACGTCAATAAATTCCTCCGCATATGCCAGCCTTGCCGCCCTCTTGATCTCCTCGTCCGACGCCTGCCCCTCGCCTGTGAATCCGCAGGCGATATTCTCACGAACGGTGCCCTCGAACAGATAGCTCTCCTGCGGAATATAAGTGATCAACTGCCGCAACTGCCACATCGGATATTCGTTGATATCCTGTCCGTACAGTTTTATGCTGCCGGAACCTATCTGGTAAAAACGCATCAGCAGTTTCAGCAAGGTACTCTTTCCGCAGCCGGACTCCCCCATGATCAGAATCCTTTCGCCCTCCGCAACCTCCATGGAAAAATGTTCCAGCACCTTGTCCTTTCCGCGGTAGGCAAACGTCAGATCTTCCACCGTAATCGGACTGCATCCTTCTCTGCGTTCCAACGCCGCGCTTTGCTCCGAATCATAACAATCCGGCTCTTCACCATCCGACTCCAAGAAATCGAAGACTCTTCCGACTCTCACTAAGGATGCGGAAAATGTGGTGAGGGTGGGACCGAAACTCTGAACCATTGCGCTCACACCCATCTGCAAAGATACGATAGCCATGACCGTGCCATAATCCAATTTCCCGCGAGCCGCCAGAAACGCTCCCGCGCCAATCGTTCCGAAACCGGCCAGAATCCCCAGCAAAAATGACACCATCTCAAGCGTCGCCGATTTGTTAACTCTTTTCCTGCCCTCCTTCGTCGTCTGCTCATTTTCACTGTAAAAATGCTCCAGCACGATTGAGGAACCGCGATACATTTTCAACAGTGTAAAACCCGATAAAATATCGCTTAACCGCGCCGTGAGTCTCGACAGTTTCCTTTGAATCTCTTTATCCATCCGCTTGATCTGATTGGCTATTTTGACGGAACAAAATACTGTCACAAGGCAGAAAACCAGCGAGATCACTGTCAGTGCCGGGCTGTACAGAAGCATTGCGATCACGGACGTCACACCGTTTAACACCCTGCTAAACAACCAGTAAACATGGGAAAAATAGGATGTCTTCAAAGAATTTGCATCCCAGTTTAAGGTCTTGAGCGCTTCCCCGCTGTGATGATTTTCATAGTAATCCATATCCATTTTCATAAGCTTTTCAAACAGCCGGATCTTAATGGCAAAGACGATTTTTCGGACGACTCTCATCTGAAAATATCTCCTGTAGGGCGCCAGACAGTTCAGAACGACCAGAACCGCACAGAGTCCCACGGCCCGTCGGAACAAATCACGATCCCCGTATTCCATCGCGTTAAAAATCATCTTATTCATGTAAGGATATGCCAGATTCAACGCAACCGATGTGGCGAGCGTCATCACAAAAATACTCCAATAAGTAACTTTGTAATCTCCGATATAAGAAAAATATCTTTTTAACTCTTTCAAGGAACTTTCTTTCAACGCTCCATCCCCTCCGATGCCATATAATTGCGGTACATGTCACAATACGTTCCGCCCGCCTGCATAAGCGCTTCATGGGTTCCGGACTCCACGATCCGGCCATCCTCCAACACGATGATCTCGTCATAATCCGTTATGGTCGTCAGACGGTGCGCCACCATGACGACGGTCTTGTCACGGGAAACTTGTGCCAGCGTCTCACTCACCAGCTTCTCGTTTTCCCTGTCCAGCGCGGAGGTAGGCTCGTCCAGCAACAGGACGGGGGCGTCCTTCAAAATCGCCCTCGCAATCGCAATCCGCTGTCTCTGACCGCCGGACAAATTACTTCCCCGCTCCTCCAGCAGCGTATCATACCCTTCCGGCAGCTCTCTGATAAAGCCGTCACATCCCGCTTTTCCGGCCGCCTCCATAATCTCCTCACGGCAGGCTTCCGGTCTTCCGATGCGAATATTGTCCGACACGCTCATCGGAAAAATCATGGTTTGCTGTGAGATCAGCGTCAGCTCTCCCCTCACTGCCTCCGGCCCGATATCTGCAAACCGTTTTCCGCAGAATCGTATTTCACCCTCGTCGGCCTCATATTGCCTGCACATCAATTTGAGGATTGTGCTCTTTCCGCATCCGCTTCGACCCACCAGAGCGATCCGCTTCCCTCTCTCAACCGACAGATTCAAGTGCTCCAGCGCCCTTTTCGCATTTTCCGCCTGCTGCGAATAGGTAAATGACACATTACGAAACGAGAAAACTTCACGGGCATCCGTATCCACCGCCACTCCAAGGCTTTTCATATCTTCTATAGGCATTTCCATGATCTCAAACACACGCTTTACCGATATCATTGCCAGTTGTGTTCTGACCACTAACTGATATGCTCCCACAAGGGGTTCGTTTATTTTCTCGATTCCGCTGATAAACGCTACCAAGATTCCCAATGTGACATTCCCTCTGAATGCCAGATATCCTCCCACACACAGCGCAATTGCCATCGGGGCTTCCCTAATCAGACAGGAAAGCGGTTCTATGTTGTACTGCCACAGGTCATTTTTATTGGAAATATCAAGAGTTTTCTTCAAATCGTCATAGTATTTGTTCCGCATATTCTTCTGAAGATGATATGCCTTAATGACATCCGCTCCGTCAAAGGCTTCCTGAATATTGTTATTCGTCAGGCCCAAGAGCTTGACATATGCGGACTGTGCCATCTTGACCGGTCTCAAAAGTTTAATGCTCGAGGGAACCATGACGAGCAGCGGACCAAGACCCACGACCGCAAGCAGCGGATTTAACGAAACCAGATAGACGGCAAAGAGAATCACAAGCAGCGGCACATACAGACAGTCTTTGAAATAATTCTGCATATAATAAGCAATTTCATCCACATCCGAAGACGCTCTCTCGATCATATCCCCAAAATTGTTTTTCTCCATGAAATCCGGCGCCATCTTCATGATGTGATCTACCAGATCCCGGCGCAGATCCCGCAGGATTCCCACCCCGAAATGCCCGGTCATCGATATCACCAGATAATTGGCAAGCATTCCCATCCCGATGACCAATGCAGCTTTTAAGGCAGCCTCCGGCAGCACGGAAAGAAATTCTCCTTCCATGGACTGATCGATCACATCTTTCAACAGATCAATAACCCGGATGTTTGCCGCCGAACACCCTATCCCCGCCAACGCGGCGATCACTATATATCCCCAATAAGATTTTGCATAATGCAGTAATCTCCTCATACCATACAACTCCTTCAAGCGATTGCGCAACTTGTTCCCCCGGAACCCCTATCCGCTATCGCCTTTACAATTCTTTCATCGTTTGTTATACTTTTTACAGTCTAACAGCTATCAGATTTTGTATCAACTGCAAATATGCACGCTTTTTATATACTATCTGCAACATACCACAGAATGCCCTTTCCGGAAATACTTCGTGATTACCTAAATATAAAAAGGAGCCTCCCTATGCCACAGCAAGACCGTCATAAAGACCGATCTATCCCAATTGAATTCTCGTTTTATGACACGCTGGAAAACCTGCCGCTCAAGGAACGCTGCTCCATCGTTCTGCTCACCTGTGGAAATGCCGTCCTGAAAATAAACGATCACATACGGCATCTCCAGTCTCCCTGTGTGCTCTGTCTCTCGCAATACGACATGGTGGAATTGATTCATTCGGATCACCTGAGCGCCAAATCCTTTCACTTTGACCCATGGTATATCAAGGCCTGTCTCAGCTTTGATCATCTGGATGACTCCGTGGAAATCGACCCGCAGTATGTCTATGACCGCACGCAGCTCTATCTGTTCACCAGACATCATGACCATTTACAGGGGATTTTCTCGCTGACTCCGCAAAACTATATCTATATCAATGAGCTTCTGCTCATGATCGGCGCGGAGACCTTCTCCCAGAGCGACGACTTTTGGACCTGTCGGATCAGAAGAATGCTGCGGCAGCTTATCAATTGTATTTATGATATCTATGTGGACCAGCGCAAGCTCAAACTCTTTGACTCTCCCGAAAGTCATAACCCCGCCTCGATCTGCGCCGAGTATATCCATGCACACTATGCCGAACATCTGACTCTCGGCACTTTATGTGACCTTGTGAATTTGAACAGAACTTCCTTAAACCGTAATTTCAAAGCTCAATTTTCCTGCACCTGCATGGAATATCTTCTGAATTACCGCCTCAAAATTTCACAGGAGCTTCTGTCGAATACCAACATGAAAATCGCCGAGATTGCCGAACACTGCGGTTTCAAATACGATACCTATTTCATACGTCAATTCACCGCAAGACTTGGCCTCTCACCTGCTGCATACCGCAAAAATCCCCTTTCCTATACCGCCTATGAGGGAAAACCGATCCGAAAGTTATCGGACGAAAAAAAGGAATCTTAAACAATTTCAAAATGGGATTGAAATTTATGGAAACAGATTATATAATAAAAGTGATAAAGTGGGAGTAATGATCTGATGTAAAGGAGGTGGATTTATGAATATTACTTCTGTAAACAGCGGAATGAGCAGCATATACTCCAAACTCTCCAGCGGCAAACGAATCAATTCCGCCGCCGATGACGCGTCCGGACTTGCCATTGCCCAAAAACTGCATAAAGAAGAGACCGGATTCCAAGTCGGGGCGCAGAATGCGAAAGACGGCATGGGCGCCTTGAATATAGCGGACGGTGCGCTGGGCGGTATCATGGATTATCTTCAGAGAATACGGGAGCTCGGACTCCGCTCCATGAACGGTATCAACTCGGATTCCGACAAAGAGACTTATCAGGCAGAGATCGATCAGTTGAAAGAGGGTATCCAGTCCCTTGCCAAGAATACTTCTTTTAACGAGCAGAAACTGTTGGACGGCAGCATGGCCGATATGCATCTCGCAACCAATCCCAGCGGAGGCGGTCTGGAGATCGGTATGGCCAATTCCACATTGGAGGCGCTGGGAATCGCCGATTTTGATGTGACAAGCGGCAACTTCAGCTTGGATTCCATCGACAACGCGATGAAAATGGTGTCCAGTCAGAGAAGCTCTATGGGTGCCTACACGAACCGTTTGGAGCACACCTACAATTACAATACTTCTTCCCATCTGGAGCAGTTGGGCGCCAGAAGCCGCCTTGAGGATCTGGATATGCCGAAAGCGATCTCTGAGAAGAAGAAACAGGAACTTCTTGGCCAGTACAAGAATCTGATGCTGCGCAATCAGATGAACCAGAATTCCCATGTTTTAAGATTGTTCCAGTAAGATCCTAAACAAGACAATATACACAGCAATATAATCTATAAAGACAAAGGCTGATATCCGTTCCAATTCTGTCGGATATCAGCCTTTTTGAGTTTCGACCATTTTATTTTGTGACAATATCAATCATTACAAATTTTATTAGCCCTTCACACTGCCCATGGCCACACCCTGCACAATGAACTTGGACAGGATCAGATACACGATGATAACCGGGAAAATGGACATTCCGATCATGGTATAAACAACACCTGTGTCCAGATTGGACCAGTCCATACTTCTCAACTGTGCGATCAGAATAGGCACCGTTCTCATCTTCGGCTCATGCAGGATCAGAGCAGGAGTAAAGTAATTGTTCCAGCTGCTCACAAAAGTGAAAATCGCCTGCACGGCAATGGCCGGCTTCATCAACGGCAGCACGATGGAATTAAACGTGCGGAATTCTCCCGATCCGTCGATACGGGCCGCCTCCACCAGAGACAGCGGCAGCGCACTCTCCATATACTGCTTCATATAGAAGAAAGTTACCGGAGCCGCAATGCTGGGTATAATCAGCGGAATAAAGGAATCTTCCAGCTTCATACGGGAAACCAACTGCAGGAATCCCAGTGCAGTCACCTGCGTAGGAATCATCATAATCATCAGGATGAAAGTAAACATAAACTTTTTGAGCTTAAAGTCATACACATGGATCGCATATGCCGTCATCACCGAGAAATAGGTACAGAACGCTGCGCTTAAGCCCGCCACAATCACACTGTTGAGCAGACCTGTCAGAATCGGCAGACGCTCACCCATCTTTATCAGCTTCTGAATGTTAGAAATCAAATAGGTGCTGGGAATAATGGAAAATCCCTGCTTCAATTCCGAATGCGATCTGGTGGTATTGATAAAGAGCAATAAAAACCAGAACAGGCAAAGCACGGTGATAATTACTAAAACAATATAAGCGATTCCTCGTCTTGCATGAATCCCCATTCCCTTTTTTGGACCGTTTGCATTCTCTTTCATGCTTTCACCTCCTACTAGTTTTCTTGCTTATTCGAGATTTGATACACGATTAGACTCAACACGCCTGTTATCACAAACAGAATAACTGACAATGCGCCGCCCAGACCTAAATTCTTGCTGAACAAATGCTTATTCAGATACATGATCAAAGTCATGGAGGAACGCATGGGATCTCCGGTACCGCCGGTCAGGATCTGAGGCACATCGAACATCTGCAGACCACCGATCAAGGAGGTCATCATCACGTAAACCAGAATCGGTCGAAGCAGCGGCAGCGTGATTTTGAAGAACACCTGCGTCGCAGTCGCTCCGTCTACCTGCGCCGCCTCAAACAGAGATGTGTCAATTCCCATCATACCGGCCATCAACAAAATCGTCGTATTTCCAAACCACATCAGACAGTTCATTCCCGCCACCAAGCATCTGGTACTCCATACATTCGACAAGAACTTAAAAGGAGTGCTGATCAGTCCCATCTGTATCATAAGGGAGTTGATGGGGCCGCCATCCGAAAATAAGGTAAAGAACAACATAGCAAAAGCAGACGCCATGATCAGATTGGGCAGATAGATCACCGTCTTAAAGAATCTCTGTCCTTTCAGACGCAGGGACGGATCCGAAAACCATGCTCCCAAAAGCAGTGATAACAGGATCTGAGGCACAAATCCCAGAATCCACATGATCATGGTGTTCTTCGCATAGATCCACACCTCGCCACTCGTGAGAATCGCCTTGAAATTGTCCAGTCCCACAAAATTGGGTCCAACCTGATTCAAACCTATACGGTAGTTTTCAAAGAAACTGTTATAGATCGTATTCACCAACGGAATCAATGAAAATACCAGATACACTACAACAAAAGGAATCAAAAAGATATAACCCCATTTGTTATAGCTTACAACCTTTCCTCGCCGCGCACCTTTCATAGTCATACCTCCATCCCTATACCTTCCATATCAATCGCATTCTATTCTACAGAGCTCGCAGCATTTTTTCTTTCGACACAGGCTGCTCAAAAGAAACCCTGCTGCCGGCTCTGTATCTCACGATGAACATCCCATTCACCTGTTTTAGAGGAAAACCGCACCTGCCTGACCAAGCAGGCAGGCGCGGTTTCAGCCACTGTTTTCTGTAATTAATAGGTCAGGTTAGGATATTTCTCAACCACAGCCTTGTAGAACATCTGCATTGCCTCATCCAGAGTCGCATTGCCCTCGAAGTAGTTCTTCATAGCCTTCTGGAACTCCTCGTTACAGCCCTGATCGTAATCGCTCAGGTTGCTCAGATCCAAGGTGTTTACACCTGCGCAGTACATAGCCAGAGGATTCTGTCCGCCGAGTACTTTGCTGGAGTAATCGGGATCAGCTGCCATAGCTTCCATAGCGGGTTTGTTGTTTACGAAATCGTCATATTTGGTAACGATGCTGGTCATGATCTCCTCGTTGGTGGTCATCTGCAGCATGATATCCTTCACCAGACTTGCATTGTCGGTACCGGTTGCCGCACAGATCCAAGTACCCCCCCAGAAGAAGCCCTGAGGACCTTCGGTAGCGCCCCAGCCGCCGTCAAAGCCGATGCTGCCTTCCTTGTCAGCGGACATGGAGTAGTTTACAAGCCATGCGGGACCAAAGTAGCAGAATACCTTGCCCTGAGGGAAGAAGCCTGCCTCCCAGTCAGAACTCCACAGATCATGAGTTCCGGTGTAGCCTGCATCTACCAGAGCCTTGGAGTCATTTACCCAGTTCATGATGTTCGCATCCACATTGATCTTACCGTCAACCACCCAAGGAGAAGATACATTGTTGGAGTATGTACGATAAGTGTCGTTTGCGGAAGATACGATCTTATAGCCCTTATCAGCAACAGTCTTAGCGGTGGCATTAAAGGTAGCCCAATCCTTTACCTGCTCCTGAACGGTAGCGGGATCATCTGATCCGAAGATTTCCTTTGCAGCCTCACGGTTGTAGAACATAACACCGGGGCAGCCCTGCCAGGAAAGGCCCTTCAGAACGTTGTTGGAATCGGTCACCACATCCTGAGTATACTTGTACTGATTTGCAATATCTGCGCTGGTAATGCCCAGATCTGCAACTGCCATGGTGTAATCGGAGTTTACATACTTTAATGCGTAGTCGGCCTCCACAAGGAACATATCGATCTTGTCATCTGCAGCCGCATTGGCCTGATTCAACAGATTCTGATCCAGATTGTCCTGATATGCATTGTCCTTGTTAGGAGTCTCATGCCATACTACAGACACGTCGCCGATATTACCATGGGTCTCGTCGGTCTTCTCGTAACCGGGGTAAAGTGCAACCACACGATCTCTGAACTCATTGTTCCAGCAGTAGATGTTGAGAACCTTGCCCTCCTCTGCCGCCGGATCTGTCTGAGCCCCGCTCGGAGCAGAACTCTGTGAAGGAGCCGGTGTGCTGGAACCCGTTGAGGGCTGATTGTTGTTTCCGCAGCCTGCCAGCATGCTGACAATCAAAGTTGCGGAAAGCAAAGCACTAAGTACTTTTTTCTTCATTTTACTTCCTCCCATTTCATAATGATGAATTATTGGTTGTTGCATTTATAGCATATAAATATGCTGATACCGCCGCATATACGACGATCAAATGCCTATAAATTCTGACCGGTCTGCCCGACGGACGTCACCGTCTGGCCTTCCACCAGTTGTCCCGATACGGTGATCTGCTGAATAATTGTGGACTTGGGACGTTCAATGAGACTGATCAGCTCTCTGGCCGCCACAAATCCCATCTGCTCCGTATCCTGACGCAGGGTAGTGATCCTAGGCTCCAATTGTCTGGCCGCCTGAATCCCGTCATAGCCCGCCACCGATATATCTTCGGGAATCCGAAGTCCTCTCTCCCTGATCGCATTAATGCCGCCGAAAGCGGCAAAATCATCGGGGTAGATAATGCAGGTCGGCGGATTGGGCAGTGCCAGCATTTCGTTGGTGACAAAATAGGACTTCTCCGTATCACGGTAGAATGTCTCTCTGACATATTCCGCCGGAACCTCTATCCCGAACCGCTCCATGGTTCGATAGAAAGAGGAAAGTCGATTGGTCGTTACCGTCACACTGGATCCGGTATTCGCACCGTGTATGTAGGCGATCTTTCTGTGACCTCTTCGACAGATATATTCCGTCAGATCCCGCATGCCTCCGGCATTGTCCGAGAGTACCGCAATGTGGCCGTTGAACACATAGTCTATGGTCACCACCGGGATATTGCTCTGCACCAGCTCCAACACCTCGGGATCCGTAAAATCAATACAGGCGATGACCACACCGTCAAATCCGCGAGACCGGCTGTGCTCCAGATAGGTCATGCTGTCCACCCTGTTCTTACTGCTGTTGATAAAGGTGAGGTCATAACCGCATTTTTCGGCCATCCGTTTGAAACTGTCAAGCACGCTGGCAAAATAGTCATGGGTCAGTCCGCTTCTGGCATCATCCGCAAACAACACTCCGATGCTGTGTGTCCGATTGGTCTTCAATGCTCTGGCGGCCGAATTGGGAAAATATCCCATCTCTCTTGCGACTTTCCTGATATGCTGTTTGGTCTCTTCTCCTATGTCCTTGTGGTCATTCAATGCCTTACTGACCGTTGCCACAGACACTCCACAGACTTTGGAGATATCTTTCATTGATGTCATACATTCTCCCCGACTGTGTCCATGCCCGGCGACACCGAATTCATTACTTAAACGTTTTCGTAATCTAAATATATCTCATTTTAACGATTTTTGCAACGTTTTTTGAAAATTCTTGTCTGTTTTGTCTGAAATTCACAATTCTCACCTTGTTGCTTTGTGCATTATGCTTTATTACAAAAGAATTTCTTCTTGATTTTGTTTTACACAGTGTCATAAAATCATGATATGTAAAAATGTGCTTTCCTCAGACATTGCATCAATGAAATACAAATTTGATTTTCTATGTTTAGTTTTCTGAAATTTTTAATCTTTCTATTGCATTTTTCACTTTCTCTCTGTATAATTTTACTCAAAGTTTCTCTAACTTAAACGTTTACTTTCAACAAATCAACTAAAACGGAGGATCAAGCGTATGAAATTTGGCTATTTTGATGACACCCGACGGGAATATGTCATTACAACCCCCAGAACTCCCCTACCTTGGATCAATTATCTCGGTTCGGGAGAGTTTTTCACCCTGCTGTCCAACACCTGCGGCGGCTACACTTTTTATAAGGATGCCAAGCTTCTGCGCCTGACCCGTTATCGCTACAACGATGTGCCCGGCGATGTAAACGGCAAATATTTTTATATTAAGGAAGGCGACACTGTCTGGAATCCCGGATGGCAGCCTGTGAAGACAGAGCTGGACGCCTACGAGTGCAGACACGGCATCGGCTACAGCCGTTTTCTGTCGGCCAAAAACCAATTGCAAGCGGATCTTCTGATCTTCGTGCCCGAGGGGGACAACTGCGAGATCAGCAAACTGACTCTGACCAACAATTCCGACGCCGCCAAGACCTTCTCCGTTTTCTCCTATGTGGAGTGGTGCCTGTGGAATGCGGACGACGATATGAAAAATTTCCAGCGCAACCTAAGCACCGGCGAGGTGGAAGTGGTGGGATCCACCATCTATCACAAGACCGAGTACCGCGAGCGGCGCAATCATTATGCGGTTTATTCCGTCAATTCGGAGATCGCGGGATTTGACACCAGCAGAGACGCCTTTTTGGGCGCTTATCGCGGCGCCAACGATCCCGAAGCGGTGGAAAAGGGAGCCTGTACCGATTCCGTGGCGAGCGGCTGGTCACCCATCGCCTCCCATCAGTTGAACGTAACCCTTGCGCCGGGAGAGAGCAAGACCTATGTCTTCGTGCTGGGCTATCTGGAGAATCCTCAGGAGGAAAAATGGGAAGCCCCCGGCATCATCAACAAAAAGCCCGCTCTGGAGATGCTGGCCAAATATGACACCGCTCAGAAAGTGGACGAGGCTTTTGCAAAACTGCAGGCCTATTGGCAGGAGCTGCTCTCCAAATACACGGTGGATTCCGCCAATGATAAAGTAAACCGCATGGTCAATATCTGGAATCAATATCAGTGCATGGTGACTTTTAACATGTCCCGCTCCGCCTCCTACTACGAATCCGGCATCGGCCGGGGCATGGGATTTCGGGATTCCTGTCAGGATCTGCTGGGCTTCGTACATCTGATTCCCGACAGGGCCAGAGAGCGCATCATCGATATCGCCTCCACGCAGTTTCAGGACGGAAGCGCCTATCATCAGTATCAGCCCCTCACCAAGAAGGGCAACTCCGATATCGGCAGCGGCTTCAACGATGATCCTCTGTGGCTCATCGCCGGCACCAGCGCCTATGTGCGGGAGACAGGCGACACTTCCATCCTCACCGAGTCGGTTCCCTTTGATAATGACATGAGTGTCGCAACGCCTCTCATGGATCACTTAAAGCGCTCTTTTGAATATACAGTCAATCACAAAGGCCCCCACGGTCTGCCCCTGATCGGCCGCGCGGACTGGAATGACTGTCTGAATCTGAACTGTTTCTCCGAGCATCCCGGGGAATCCTTCCAGACCTTCGGCCCCAGTGAAGGTCCGGTGGCCGAGTCCGTGTTTATCGCGGGAATGTTCGTCAAATACGGCGAAGAGTATGCACAGCTCTGCGAACTCATGGGAGACGAGGCGGAAGCCGCACGAGCCCGCGAGGAAGTGCAGACCATGTATGACGCCATCCTGAAGGACGGCTGGGACGGCGAGTGGTTTGTGCGCGCCTATGACGCCTACAGTCATAAAGTGGGGTCCAAAGAATGCAAAGAGGGCCAGATCTATATCGAGCCTCAGGGCTTCTGTGTCTTGGCCGGCGTGGGCGTGGAGGAAGGACTTGCCGAGAAAGCGCTGAATTCCGTGAAGGAACGTCTGGACACCCAATACGGCGTGATGATCCTGCAGCCCGCCTATACCGAGTACCATCTGGAGCTGGGCGAGGTGTCCTCCTATCCTCCCGGATATAAGGAGAATGCCGGGATCTTTTGCCACAACAACCCTTGGGTCTCCATCGCGGAGACGGTTCTCGGCCGCGGCGACAGAGCTTTTGAGATCTACCAGAAGACCTGTCCCGCCTATGTGGAGGAGATCAGCGAGATCCACCGCACCGAACCTTATGTATACGCACAGATGATCGCAGGCCGCGACGCCAAATTCCACGGCGAGGCCAAGAACAGCTGGCTCACCGGCACAGCGGCGTGGACCTTCGTCAACATTTCCCAGTATATTCTGGGCGTGTATCCCACCCACAAGGGACTTTCCGTGAACCCCTGTGTGCCCAAGGGATTCGGGGACTTCACCCTGAACCGCAAATTCCGCGAGGGCACTTATCACATCACCGTGAAAAATCCCGGGGATGTGGAGAAGGGCGTGGCTTCCATGACCGTGGACGGCGTGACCGTGGAAGGATGCGTGGTGCCTTACGAGAAAGGGAAAACAGATTACGAGGTTATAGTGACAATGGGCTAGAGCCACAGATCGCATAGACGGATTATGGAACCGCCGCCGGGGCATATGGCTCCGACGGCGGTTTTTCTGTAGTTGCTATAGCTCACAGCTTCCAATGAAATGCCTTTTCAACATGGCCCGGATTATACATATCATTACAGGAAGCTTCTATGATTCTTTTGTCCGCATCATTGCAAAGCATGCAGGTAAAATAGGAAAAGGTATCATTATCCGTATAATCATATGCGAGAATATAGAAATCTTCTAAATTTTCATTCTCATATAGAAGCCCTCTGACATAATCAATATTATATTTCTTTATCCACTCCATCTGAAGCTCCATCTTTTCATTACTTTCATCATAAACATAGAGGATCTCAGATTCGGCAACATGTTCTGCTGCATATCGTTCAAGACTTTCCCGTTTCATCTGTTCATATGCTTCGTCAGATAAAGATATCCCGTAACCGGCCACACGGACAAACAAATCCTGCCCCCAATAATACATCACCTTTTCCGCCGAGTCGGGAATCTCCCACGCCAGACTTGAATTTTCGGCTTTTTCACGAAAAACCTCGTAATTTGCAAAACGTGTCTGATGTCTCGGAATCACATTATTCCAGAGAGCGATCCATACCAGCGACACCGGAAACAGGATCAGAAAGATCAGAAGCCCTATCAGGAAAGGTATGCTGACCAGTTCCTTTTTCTTTTGTTTTGTTTGCTTTTCTTTTTTCATCTGTTCCTCACTATTAGAATTTATGAACTCCAATGAAGCCTTCTCTCTTCTCTATCAGGGACATACGGTTCCTTACAGTAAACTTCAATGATTCTATTGTTGAAATCATTACAGAGTACACCTGTAAAGTATGAAATATCCCCGCCATAGGTATAATCATATGCAAGAATATAGTAATCCTCCAAATTTTCGCCTTCACAGAAAAGCTCTCCGACATAATCAATACTATACTTTTTTAACCACTCTTTTTGAACCTGAATCTTTCCATTTTTATCGTAAATATAGAGAATCTCAGACTCAATAACCTCTTCTGCCGCATATCGTTCAAGACTTTCCTGTTTCACCTGCTCATATTTTTCGTTCGGTAAAGACATCCCGTAACCGCTCACACGAACAAAGTAATCTTGCCCCCAATAATACTTTATCTCTCTCGCCGAATCCGGAATTTCCCATGCCAACATTGCACTTGGAGATTTTTCTCGAAAAGACTCAAAACTTGCAAAACGTGTCTGATGTCTCGGAATCACATTATCCCAAAGAAGAGCCCACACTACCGATACCGGAAACAAGATCAGAAAGATCAGAAGCCCTATCAGGAAAGGCACGCTGACCAGCTCTTTTTTCTTTTGTTTTATTTTCTTCTCTTTATGCATCTACTCCTCCGTATCTAATACATCCAATATAATTTCCTGCTATCGCCCTTATACCAGAATGACACGCCCTTTGCCACTCCATAGAGTTCGTAGCATCTGGCTAACCCCAGCGCATTCATTTCATTAAATACATCCAATAAAGCAAAATCATATAAATCAATCAGGTAATAGGTATATTCCATAGCATATTCATTTGTTTCAGGACTATATACGCAATGTACGGTAACCCCGGCATCCGCTTGATTATAAATGCCAAAGGCTCCTATATTGATCAGGCTGTCTATATTTTGCTCCCAATTCCAACCGTCACAATCATTGTAATGGCATCCGCACCAAGTTGTCTCCGGGGACAGGGAAATATACGCTTCCGTATTGTATTCATTCACAACAGACTCCACGGCTTCCCTCACCTTTCTCATGTTAGAAACAAAGTATTTATTTGCGGAATTCACTCCGAAGAGATTGTCGTCCAGTCTCGGTGTGGCGTAAATATATTCTCTGGTGCTTCCCTCCACCAGTCCGGCGCAGCTTCCTCCTGTCCCCTGCACATAACGATAGATACACTCTCCCGCCTGATTGTCTATCAAGGAAACTAAGCAAGCTACGTATGTCCCCCATGCGGCATACTCCAACAACTTCAACGAGTCCATTGTAGCCAGCTTATCATAATAAGCCTTATAAACGCCCGCCTCTCCATAAACAGTCCTTTTCTCTTTAAAAATATTGATATCTTTTTCCTTCTCATACTTATTATACCGGAAACTCTCCGAATATGGAATATATTCCATTTCTCCATAATACTGCTTCCCATTCGCATTCATTGTTCCATCCACATAAATAAATTCGCTGGGAAGTTTTCCGTATAAAGGCGAATGATTCAAGGTGCAGGAATACACATCCCCGTTTATTCTATAATCCTCCACAACAGGCAGACCTCCCATTGCGTCAAAATCATTAATTCCGTCCCCGTCCGTGTCCGGATTGTTCGGATCCGTATAGACTATCTGACCATTGGACAGCCGCATCCCGTTTATCTCATACACATCATAGAGACCGTCCCCATCGCTATCTGTCAGATCCATATCGCTTCTGGATGTTCCGGTTATGCCGGATATGGCAGACATCATCTGTTCCGTCGTGACCGCCTGATAATAACTTCCACCTGAGAGAGTGGCTAAACTCTCAAGTTCTTCCACAACAGTATCCGAAAAATCCACGCAATGAATCTGTATCCCATTCTCTCTGGCATACCGAGCAATCTCGGCAACAACTTTTTCCGACAACTGTTCTGGAAAATCATGCATTTTCCCCTCGGTAAACAGAATAATCATTTTAGATGCCTCATCATCTTTACTGTTTTCAAACTTCATAAATGCACTAGCTAACCCAGACATCACACGGTATTCGCTAGTCATGCGGATATTCAATTTATCCACTGCATTATGTAATACATCCTTATCGTTTGTCGGGCCTTGATGACCAGATGACCAACTTGATACGGCAAAAATAGTTGCAATATCTTCATCCAGCATACCGTTAACCACATTATGAAGTGTCTTCTTCTCCAGTTCAAATATATCCTTATGTATAAACATCATATCAGAGACATCCACTAGCAGCGCCATGTCATAATACACCACATTATCCGTCTGCGCATAATTTAAATCCCTGCGCATGGCATCGATCCAAATCTTCTTGTCCACAACCAAATAAGTCGAAAATGCGTCGTCCGATAAGTAATAGTATGCTGTTCCTTATCCAGAACTGAGTCTTCCAACAAAATATAATTGTCATTCTCCTCATCATACCACATCAGACACAAGTCGTTCTCATCCGTGTCTCCGAGTGCTGTCTCATCATAGGTAAAAATAATATCCGCCGTTGTGAACTCCGCGTCCGTAAAAATCTCCACCGGCACACCGATTAAACCTACCACATCAGAAGACCGCATATCCAAATCATAGGTATCCATCACCATGACCTGATCGTCTATGTATCCGCTGCATTCCAGACTGACGGAAACACCGTCTATACCCGGTTTCCTTGATGTGTCAATCTCTTGATGATAAGTCTGAAAAATCACCTCATCACCGTCTTTTATGCCGTCTTCATCCGTATCCGGATTTGTGGGATCAAATCCCAGAGCAAGATCCGCACCATCATCCAACCCATCCTGATCCGAATCCTTTTCCAGCGGATTGGTATGATATTTGTGCACTTCTTCGCCATCGGACAGACCATCTCCGTCCGTGTCGAAGTTCCTACAGTCTGTTCCTTCATCCAGCTCCGAAAGATTGTTCAGACCGTCTTGATCTGTATCCTCCTCCGCATCATTGACGCCATTGCCGTCCGTGTCCTGCTTTGTCGGGTCAGTTCCTGTCTTAATCAATTCCTCATAATCAGACAGACCGTCTCCGTCCGTATCGGCCAGATACTTGTCCGTACCGAAGACACTCTCATAGTAATTCGACAGACCGTCGGAATCACTGTCGGTCAGATCCACATCCGTTCTGTCCATATTAACACTGTCAAAATTCATAAACACGATATGATACTCGACTCTATCTCCCGTCTTTGAATCTGCTGTGACAGTTAAATTATTATAGCCGAGGGCCAGACCGAAATCCTGTATCATCCAGTTCTCTTCTACCCGTACAGAATCAGACTTCACGATATTTTTATGAATGTCTTTTATAACATAGGATAATTCTTCGACCTGTTCCCAATTGGAAAGCGTCCCGCTCAACTGATTGACCGCCCTGTCAACAATATACCAATTTGCATATTCATTATACTCGAACTCCTCGGTATGCACCGTAATAGAGATATCGGTATTCTGATCTGCAACATAACGATATTCATATAATTTGTACTGAGACGGCTCATCTTCCGTCTCACCACCCACTCCGGTAAAACCAAAGGATATGGCCTGACCCGGTTCTATATTGGCATTATAATCCGCATGACGCACCACATAATGCTCATCCTCATGCGATAAAATAACCCCGTTCCATATCCCGACAATATCCCTTGCAAAATCAAACTCCAACGTCCAATCTTCCAGTCGATCATCGGTATTGTTGGTAATGGAAATCTCTCCCACAAACTCACTTCCCGAATCGCTCTCCAGACAGTATGCAATCGAAAAATCCTCTATAACTGCTTCCCTACTCTCTCCCGAAATCGTATATATTTTAGGGAACCCGTGGAAACTCTCGTTTCCGCTGAAACCAAACTCCACACTCCCACCAGCCGCAATATCTTGATTCCAACCTGCATTTTTCATCACATAATGATCTTTTTCACAAGAATAGAGTTCCGCATTCCAGATATGGGAAATCGTATTGTCCAATTCAAAATTAAGATACCAATTATCAATAACAGTATCTTTGATATTGTCAATTCTTATGACTGCTTGAAATCCGTTTTCCCAATAGCCGTTTAAAGAAAAGGTTACCCTATAATTCTCCGTTTCGTACACTGATTTCGTCGTCTCTCCGTCCCAGCCGTCCTGATTTGAAGCCTCTTCCAAATCATTCTGTTCCGACAGATCTTCCTCTGCCCAAACTTTCATATCCGACACATTTATCAAAATGGCCAGAACAAGAAAGAGGGATAGTGCCTTTTTAATTTTCTTTTTCATCCTAATAGTATCCTCCCTACCGTCTTATTTAATAAACTCATAATATCTTATTATAATTACTTAATGCTTTTAACGCTTATTTTTCTGAATTGTACACCAATAACTCTTTGCAGAAAACATTTCACAATTTCCTATTTTAGATAAAATCATCCTACCGCCATACTCATCATAGCAGAATTCATAGTAATAGAACCGCCGGACACAATGTCCGGCGGCTCTCGCTCATTTCCCTTTATTTTCTTTATTTATAAAGTTCCCTCAATGCACTCCTTCATATCCGTTTTCACCTGTATTTCCAACAATATTCTTACAACTCTTGCCAACAGGATACCGCGAGACTATAATATAAAAGACTCGGACTACCCTGCATACCCGGCACAGGAGGTAAGCACAGGATGCATACAAACGACATGACAAAAGGAATCCCGATGAAGGCGATTGTACAGTTTGCCATTCCACTCTTGATCGGAACCCTTTTCCAGCAGGCCTACAATATTATCGACACCATGATTGCGGGATACAATCTCGGAGATGACGCCATAGCCGCCATCGGCGCCACATCCTCCCTGTACTCCGTGTTGATCTATTTTGCAAACGGAATGAACAACGGCTTTGGCGTCGTCATGTCACAGATCTTTGGCGCCGGAGACACATCCTCCCTGAAAAAAGCAGTTGCCGCCACCATCATCTTAAACACGGTTACCACCGTCCTTTTGACAGTCATGGTCCTGCCTTTCCTACACCTTCTGCTGCGTTTTATGGACACTCCGCAGGAAATTTTTGTGATGGCCTACCAATATATTTTTGTGATTCTGGCGGGGATGACTGCGACTATTGCCTACAATATGTGCGCCGGCTTTATGCGGGCCGTGGGAAACAGCCAGACCCCCCTTTATTTTTTGATTGTCTCCTGTGGGATAAACATTCTGCTGGACATCCTGTTTATCATGGGACTGCATCTGGGCATTCTGGGCGCGGCGCTGGCAACCGTGGCGGCGCAGATTCTTTCCGCCGTACTCTGTGGAATCTATATTGTGCAAAAATACCGCATTTACATGCCCGGTAGAACAGACTGGCGTCTGTCCAAAGCGTTGGTGACCGAAATGCTCGCCACAGGGCTCTCCATGGGGCTCATGTCCTCCGTACTGGCGGTGGGCTCTATTATTCTCCAAAAAGGGATCAACCATCTGGGAAAGAACTTCATCACTGCGCATACGGCTTCCAGACGAATCTTTGAATTTCTCATGATGCCTTTGCAGGCCATAGCCAACGCCTGTTCCACCTTTGTGGGGCAGAACTTCGGCGCCAAACAGTTTCAAAGGATCCGGCAGGCGATGCGGCAGGTCCTGTGGCTGGAGCTCGCATGGTCGATCCTATCCGTGGCAGCGGCCTTTTCCTGCGGGACGCTGCTGATTCGGATGCTCACGGGCACGGACAATAAAATAATCATCCTCAATGCGGTATACAATCTGAAGATCTGCACCTTATTCTTCTTCCCGCTTGGCATCCTGTTCGTGCTGCGCAATGCCATGCAGGCCATGGGATACAAAATAGCTCCCGTACTCTCCGGCGGGATTGAGCTGGTCGGCAAAATGCTGTCCTGTATGTTTGTGATTCCGGTTATGAGGTATACGGGCGTCGTTCTGACAGAGCCCTTGATCTGGGCCGTGTGCGCCGTTTTTTTAGGCGTAATCTATATCCTCAGGATTCGTCTTCCAAAAGTGTAAAACGAGCGCCGCCCCGTGAAAGGCAAATGCCTTATGCACACCTTATCGTCCAATATCCGTTGTATGCATATCCGTCCTTTCCTATCAGGAGATCTTCCGCTTGGGCAAAACCCAGCTTTTGGATTGCCTTTATTCGTTCTACCGCATAAATGGGCGCTTTGGTGATGACCGCACTACATTTTAACAATTCAAATGTCATTTTCAAAAACGGGAACATTCACTACACGATATTCTTTCCGAACATACACAGATATTCCAGAGCCGTCTGTAGTGATATCCCCAGCTTATCTTGCAGGTTTTCCAGAATAGCTTTCTCAGAAAGGCCATACTCCATGCCCATCTCTATAATTCCTTCTGCTTTACCCTCCGCTCTACCTTCCGCTTTCCAGTCCCGTCTCATTTCCTCTACTGCCAGACACATATTACAGCCTCCTTCCTCAGTTGTCTCCAGTTTCTTCAAGATATCCACACTGTCTGTCATCACCGCCATGGTCTCTGCCGTCTTCAAATCCAAATGGGAAAACGACTCTCCACTCCACAGTTTTAACAGGCCATCCTTATCCTGCCGCATCTGCAGCACTTCTAAAAGCAACTTTAAATCCGTGGCAAATCCCGACAAATCCCTCTGCTCTCCCGCACAGAACAGCGTCATTCCATAATCATGAAACAGATTCTGCCACCCTTCCGCCTCTTTCCCGAATTGCATCATATCCCGCAGGCTTCTCGGCCCGTCCCAGATCGCAATCCCATGATAAAAACAGATAGTGTAGACCGGACAAAGCCTGTCCTCCGGCTGCAGCCGTCTCGTCCAGTTCCCTGCAGACCGCCCCTGCTTTTCCATCGCCGCTCTCCTGCGGCTTATGATGTCCTGTATCTGCCGCCCGTACTCCATCTGGTCATAGCGCATAATGCGCCAGGGCATGGCGTAATCAATCGCATTTTGATTCTCAATGGCGGTTACTATAAAACATTCTCCCGTTCTCATACGCTTGCGGATATCCCGAACACTTTTCTCATATCCGGGCTTCCCTCCGGCCCCGGTTTGAGAAACAACATCCACACAGCGCTCTGAAGCGTCCTCCAGCAGTTCTCCCCGTATTACCGTCCTGCCGTCAAAGAGCACGGCATTAAACAGGTCTGCAAATCTGTCATTGTCCGACAGATAGCGATACATCGCATCATCGTATTTTCCCATAGTCCTCCTGTCCGCAGAGAACCCGTCAACCGTCAGCCCTCTGCCACTGTCCCTATTTATCTGATACTTGCTTTAAGTGGAAAAAGGCATAATTGCCGCGGCAGAACTGCCGTAGAAAAACCAGAATATCTCAAACATAATTTTATGTTTAGTAAAATTAGTATAGTATAAAATTGACGAACTGTCAAGTGCTATGAAAAATTCATGGCTTTATTTTATGACACCTCCGGCGCATACGTATATTTTGCAATTTCTTTCAAAGAATATAGTAATCTTAATTTATAAAATCAATTCCCCTAAGGAGGCCACCATGCAAATTCTTTTCTATGATACCAAAATCTACGACCACAATTCCTTCGAATCCGCCCTTGCGGACTACAAACCGTTACGGCAATCTCAAACGCCCATCCAAATCGAATACCTCAAATCCGATCTGGATCCCCGCACCGCCGCGTTGGCGGAAGGGTTCGACGCCGTGTGCGCCTTCGTGAGTTCCGACATCGGGACGGAGACCGTCCGCATCCTGCACGAAAAGGGAATCCGGCTGATTCTCATGCGATGTGCCGGTTTTAACAATATTGATCTGGAGACGGCAAAGAAACTGGGCATCCGCATTCTGCGCGTGCCGGGCTACTCCCCCGAGGCAGTGGCGGAACACGCCATGGCGCTGGCGCTGGCCGCCAACCGCAGAATACACAAAGCCTACAACAAAGTCCGGGAAAATGATTTCAGCCTGAGCGGCCTCATGGGATTCAATTTCTATGAAAAAACCGCGGGCATCATCGGCACCGGCAAGATCGGCGCCGCCATGTGTCGCATCTGCCGCGGCTTCGGCATGCGTGTCATCGCCTACGACGTGTATGAGAATCCGGAACTGAAAGATTTCGTGGAATATAAGACACTGAACCAAGTGCTGGCCGAAAGTGATCTGTTATCTCTGCATTGTCCGCTGACCAATGACACCTATCATCTCATCCAACTGGAAACCATCAAACAGATGAAGGACGGAGTGATTCTGGTCAACACTTCCCGGGGTGCGCTGGTGGATACCGAGGACTTGATCGAGGGCATCCGCATGCACAAGTTCGGGGGTGTGGGGCTGGACGTGTATGAGGAGGAGACGGACAATGTGTTTGAGGACCGCTCCGACGAGATTCTGAAGCACTCCACCACAGCCCGCCTCCTCTCTTTCCCCCATGTGATGATTACCTCCCATCAAGGGTTCTTTACGAGAGAAGCATTGAC
Source organism: uncultured Acetatifactor sp. (assembly GCA_964604835.1). Lineage (GTDB taxonomy): Bacteria > Bacillota > Clostridia > Lachnospirales > Lachnospiraceae > Acetatifactor. The sequence continues at coordinate 20,445 of CAZSAJ010000012.1, read as the reverse complement.
GGCCATCGCCGAGACGACCCTGCAAAATGCGTTGGACTTTGAGGCCGGCAAGAGCACTTCCAATGAAGTGTCCGCGTAAAGTCCTCTATGCCTCCTGCCGTACCACGATATTGTTCAGCCACACCCCTTTTTTCACCAGAATAAATCCGATGATGCACTTGATGACATCCAGCATCTGCACACACAGATATAAGGGCAGAACAGGGACTGTCGTGTAGCGGCTCAGCACAAAAGCGACGGGGGTGCTGACGCACCACAAAAAGACACTGTCGAAGAGGAATGTGACGATCGTCTTGCCGCCGGAGCGCAGGGTAAAATAAGTGGCATGCATGAAGGCCGCCACCGGCATATAAACCGCCGAAATGCGCAAAAACCATGCCGCCAGCACTTTCACGCTGTCCGAAGTATTGTAGAGCATCGGGAAGACGGGAGCCAGCGCCGCAAGCAGTCCGCCCAGCACCAGGCAGGACATGACGGAGAACGCAATCAGTCGGGTATCCGTCTCCTTGGCCTCCTCCATTCTGCCCGCTCCCAGAAGCTGCCCCACGATAATGGAGATGGCACTTCCCATCGCTATGAATACCACATTAAAGAGATTCGAGATGGTATTGGAAATATTTAACGCCGCCACCGTATCCAGCCCTCTGACGGAATAACATTGCATCAGTATCGCAATTCCCGCGGCCCACAGCACCTCGTTGATCATTAAGGGCGTCCCCTTTGTAATGATTTTGACCGTCAGATGGACAGGCACTTTCACGCTCCGATAAACACCCTCCACGAAGGGCATCTTCTCCCCGTGAGTGTGCGTCCAGATCATCACGATGGCCGCCTGTACATAACGGGAGATCACCGTGGCGATGGCCGCGCCTACCACTCCCAGCTTAGGGCACCCAAATTTTCCAAAGATTAACAGATAATTCAGAGCCAGATTCACAAACACCGCTGCGATTCCCGCCACCATAGGCACTTTGGTCTCCCCGCATTCGCGCAGGGTGCTGGTGTAGAGCTGCTCCACCGCAAAGGGAAGCAGTCCGATCAGCATCACCCAGAGATACTGTCTGCCGTAGTGCAGCGCCGCCTCCAGCGCCTGCTCGTTTCCCTCTCCGTGAAGATACATCCGAATCAGGAATCCGCCGGACAGCGCGAACACAGAGATTCCGACCAACACGATGGCGGCACAGGCATAAGCCTTGAAGCGAAACGTATCTCTCACGCCCTTATGATCTTTACAGCCGTAAAATTGTGCGCCAAAAATACCTGCTCCGGAGATGGCTCCGAAAATAGTGAGATTAAACACCATGAGAAGCTGATTCACGATGGCGATACCCGACATCTGCTCCGTTCCCACGCGCCCCACCATAATATTGTCCAAAAGGCCCACAAAATTGGTGATACCGTTCTGAATCATGATCGGCACCGCCACGCCGAGGGCCATTTTATAAAAATCTTTATCCCCAAATAATTTATTCCGAATACTCATATCTCGCCTTCCCCGCGGATCTCCACCCGCTCTACATAACGCTGCGCAAGCCGCTTCATCTCCATAAGCTCCGCCGTCTCAAACCCGCTAAGACCCGCCGCGTCCATGACTTCTTCGCTCTCGCGGTAATTCTGTATGTAATAAGCTCTGCACCCCGCAATCATCGCTCCGATCCGGTCAAACTCCTCCACGGTGTGCAGCCCCTTCACCGCAGTGGTGCGGAATTCATAGGCAATGCCGCTTTGGCGCAGGAGAGCAATACTCTCTCGAATCCGCTCCGGCTCGAAAGCCATCCCGCATGACTCCTTACTAGAACCGTTCCCGCTTCGTATCAATCCCGTCACCCGGGCATAATTCTCCTCGGAGGCTTTTATGTCCATGGCCACATAGTCCAAAAGCTCCTGTTCCAAAAGGCGCTTCAGCACATCCGGGCGGTATCCGTTGCTGTCGAGCTTTACCGCATAGCCCAATTCCCGGACCTTTCGGATAAATTTCTCCAGATCCGGCTGCAGGGTAGGCTCGCCCCCTGTGATGCACACGCCGTCCAGAATGCCACGCCGCTTCCGCAGATGCGCCAGCACTTCCTCCTCCGGAATCTCCGCAGGCATGCGTCCCTGAACGCCTTCGCCCATGAGAACCAGCCCCGAGTTCTGACAATAGGGACAGCGAAAATTACAGCCACCGGTGAAAACGGTGGCTGCGACATGCTCTGGATAATCCAATAAAGTGGTCTTCTGAAACCCGTAAATCTTCATACATATATCCTCTTTTGCTTACAGTTTCCAGATATCTCTGTTGTACTCCATAATCGTGCGGTCGGAGGAGAAAAAGCCTGCTTTGGCAATGTTCACAAGCATCATCTTTTTCCATTTCTGCCGATTTTCATAGTCCGCAAACACACGGTCCTTGGCAGCGATATAATCCTCCAGATCCAACAGCGTCATAAACCAGTCCTTGTTTAACAGTTCCTTGTACAGACGCTCCAGATTCTCCTTGCAGCCGATCTTCATGGCCTGCTTACCCACGATGAAGTCCACCGCCTTCTTGATTACGGGACTTTTGTCATAATAGTCTTTGGACACATAATCCGCCTTGGCGTAATGTTTGATTACGGTGTCGCTCTTCTCACCGAAAATATATATATTGTCATCGCCCACCAGCTCATGGATCTCCACATTGGCGCCGTCGCTGGTTCCCAATGTCACGGCGCCGTTTAACATAAACTTCATGTTGCCGGTACCGGAAGCCTCCTTGGAGGCCAGTGAGATCTGCTCGGAGACGTCGCAAGCAGGAATCAATTTCTCCGCATAGCTCACGTTATAATTTTCCACCATCACCACTTTCATGTAAGGGCTGACGTCGGGATCGTTGTTCACGATTTCGGACAGCACCAACAGCAGATGGATAATGTCCTGCGCAATCACATAGGCGGGCGCCGCCTTCGCCCCGAACAGGAAAGTCAGCGGTGTGGACGGCTTCTTGCCGCCCTTGATCTCCAGATATTTATGAATGATATACAGCGCGTTCATCTGCTGACGCTTATACTCATGCAGACGCTTCACCTGAATGTCAAAGATGGAATTCACGTCAAGCTCCACGCCTTCCTGCTCTTTGATATAGGCGGCAAGCACCTTTTTTTTGCCCTGCTTGATCTCAAAAAGCCGATCCAGCACGGCCTGATCGTCCGCCTTTTCCAACAGCTTCTCCAGCTCGTCTGCGTTCTTCTTATAGCCGTCGCCGATGGTCTCGGTTAAGAATGCCGCAAGCTCTCTGTTGCAGGAGAGCAGCCATCTTCGGAAAGTGATGCCGTTGGTCTTGTTGTTGAACTTCTCAGGATAGAGCTTATAAAAATGATTCAGCTCCGTGTCCTTCAATATCTCCGTGTGGATGGCAGCCACACCGTTTACACTATAGCCGTAGTGGATATCAATGTGCGCCATGTGCACCTTTTTGTTCTTGTCGATGATCTGTACCTTGGGATCCTTGTACTGCTTGGCAATGCGCTTATCCAGCTCTTTGATGATCGGCACGAGCTGCGGCACCACTTCCTCTATATAAGCAAGCGGCCATTTCTCCAGCGCCTCCGCGAGAATGGTGTGATTGGTGTAGGCACAGGTCTTCTTCACCACCTCTATGGCCTCGTCCATGGTAAAGCCCTCCTCCTTGGTGAGGATGCGGATCAGCTCCGGAATCACCATGGTGGGATGGGTATCGTTGATCTGGATCGCCACATATTCGTTCATTCTGTGCAGATCCTGACCTTTTGCCTTCATCTCATGCAAAATCAACTGTGCGCCGTTGCACACCATAAAATATTCCTGATAAATGCGCAAAAGATTCCCTGCCTCATCGGAGTCGTCCGGATAGAGGAACAGTGTCAGATTCTTATCCACGGCAGTCTTGTCGAAATCAATGCCCTTCTTCACCAGCTTCTCGTCCACGGACTCCAGATCAAATAAATGAAGCTTATTGACGCCGTTTTCGTATCCAATGACATCAATGTCATAAAGCACAGATGTCACTTTCCCCGATCCAAAAGACACTTCAAATTTCGTGTCGGTCTTCGTAAGCCATGAAGGATTCTCTATCCACTCGTTCTTCTCCGCGCGCTGCTTGTACTCCTGAAATACCTGTCTGAACAACCCGAAATGATAATTCAGACCAATGCCGTCGCCGGGCAGCCCCAGCGTGGCGATGGAGTCCAGAAAACATGCCGCAAGCCGTCCCAGACCGCCGTTGCCCAGAGAGGGCTCCGGCTCGATCTCCTCAATCTGCGCAAGGCTCTTGCCATTGTCCGCCAAGATCTTCTGCAGGTCATCATAAATGCCCAGATTGATCAGATTGTTGGAAAGCAGCTTCCCAATCAGAAATTCCATGGAGATATAATAGACTTTTTTATCGCCCGTGATGGCGGGCGCCTGCGCGGCGCGCTCTCTGACCAACTGCAAAATACTCCCGTAGAGCTGTGCATGGGTACATGCGCCGATATTTTTACCGTATAATCTGTCTGTAATTACATTCAACTGCTGTTCCAAATTCATGGTAATCCTCCATTCCCGCCCGTTCCGCAGAGCCGGTCACAGGCGTACTGTTTCCTCCATATCAACCCCATCATCATAGCATATGCATTTGCCGAATGCAAGCTTTTATACCGTCCAGAATGGGCGTCCATTCTGGGCGTGCACGGAACAAGAGTTACTCGCGTTCTTTCATGCGCAACTCATATTGATTGATATCATTGTGCCCCATCTCATGAAAACTCTTGATGATAATATCATCCATAGCCCACACCGCGTCTTCACCGGAAGGTTTCCTGCTATAGGTTCCCTCGCTGTCGTTCTGCTCCGGCTGCATTATCCCTTTTATATATTGCTCCAGATCCACATTCCTGCCTTTTACAGGCGGCTGCCCTCTGCGGAACACCCAACAGCTTCCCACCGGCATATTGAGGATCTTCTCCATGGGAAGATTACAGCGCTTCGCCACCTCATCCGCCGTTTCCAGATCATTTCCCCCCAGATAAACATAATTGTCACAGTTGCCGATGATCGTCCTGCCGTCCTCATCGTACGCATGCTTCAACTGCGCCTCCGCCTGAATCATCAGCATAGCGGATATCCCTCTGGAACGGATGGATGCAATCATTCTGGGAAAATCCAAAATCTTGCAATTGGTTGCAAAATCGTCCAGAATAAATCGAACCGGAATGGGAAGCATACTATCCACACATGCGCTGTCCGCATACGCACAGAGCTCATTCATGGTCTGCGTAAAGAACAGATTCACCAGATTGTCCAGAGACCGGTCGGTGTCGCTCACCACCACAAACAGCGCGGTCTTCCTTCTTCCGATGGATGTGATATCCACCGTATCCGTGGCAAGCATCTGACGCAGTTCCTTGGTGTCAAAGGCTCCCAGCTTGGCTGTGGCCGTGATAAGAATGCTCTTTAATGTCTTGCTGGCGGCAAGGCGGAATCTCCGATAGTGCCGTACGGCAAAACTGTCCGAATTTTGTTTCTCCGCATCCTGCATCATAAGGTCCAGCGTATTGGTCGCATCGGCGTTATCCTCCTCCACCTGACACTCATCGAGGAGTAGCAGCATATTCTCCAGACGCTGGTCCTCCCGCATACAGAATTCCCACAGATAGGCGATAAGAGATTCTAACAGAAGCTGGGCGGCCTGATCCCAGAATGGATCCAATGTACCGCCGCTTTTGGCCTCTTTGTCATAGATCAGCATATGCGCAATCTTAACGATATCCTGCTCTCTCTGGATATAATGAAAAAAATTATAGTGCTCAGACTGATCTGGATGTGTAAAATCCAGTTTTTTAACGACATAACCCCTGCTCTCCAGAAAACTTTTGTATTTCCTGTATAAATTCCCCTTGGGATCCGACACCACATAACTTCCGTTTGCCTGAAGCAGATTGGGCGTCACGATACTTCTGGTCTTGCCGGTGCCGGAAGCTCCCACCACCAGCACATTATTGTTTACTCCTGTCTCAAGGCAATTCATGCTGTAGGAGACATCCTCGGCCAGAATCAGCCTTCCTTCGTCCCTTATCATACGATTTTCTCCTTTATTGCGTCACACAGTCCGAATGCCACGGATTCCTCCGCATTCATGTATCGCTCGCACTCGGTGGCCCGTTCGATCTCTTCCGGTGTCCTGCCGGTATGTTTGGCGAGAATGGAGTTCACTCGTCTCTTGGTCTCCAGAATGGATTCCGAGAAGCCGCGGCCGGAGGAGGCTGCGAATCCCCCCACACCGCCGACAATCACAGGTTTATGGACCATGGTCTTGGAATGGGGCAGGATAAAACGTCTGCCCTTCTGTCCGCCGGCAAGAATCACTGCCGCCATAGATGCCGCCATGCCCGTACACCAGAGATTAAGCGGCGTCTCAACGGACTGCAGGACATCATAGATCATCAGCCCGGCGTCCACTTCGCCGCCTTCGCTGTTGAGATAGATGTGGATCGGCTGCTCTCCTTCGTCCGACAGGTACAGAATCTGAGAGAGTAACTTATCGGCCATATCCCGATCAATCTCACCCTGCAGAAAGATTCTCCTGTTCATCAGATGCTTGGTATAAAGCGCAATTTCCCGCGCCCCGCTGTGAGACTCCTCTATGATACAAGGCTCCCATCTCATATCGCTCATTTTGTTTCTCCTCTTTTCCCGACGTCTCCCTTCACAAGGTCATAGACCTATTTTAAAGGATATAATGGGAAAAATCAATAATCGGATTCTCGTCGTACAGACCCAGAAAAAGGAAGTGGGAAAAGCAAAAATTACTTTGCTCTTGTGCTTGAATATTGTCGAAATTGTGTTATACTGATGGTCATGAACAATTCAGTCGTTATCAAAAACATCACGGAAAAATATATGAGAGAAGCCCTGAAGCAGGCGAAGAAAGCCCTTGCGTTGGGAGAAGTGCCCATCGGATGTGTCATTGTACACGAAGGCAGAATCATCGGTCGCGGCTATAACCGCCGCAACACGGACAAGAGCACACTGGCACACGCGGAGATTACCGCAATCAAAAAAGCAAGCAAGCAAATCGGAGACTGGAGACTGGAAGAATGCACCCTGTACGTCACGCTGGAACCCTGTCAGATGTGCGCGGGAGCCATTGTTCAGGCCCGTATTCCCGAGGTCGTCATGGGCTGCATGAACCCCAAAGCCGGGTGCGCCGGGTCCATTCTGAACATTCTGGAGAATCCGCAGTTCAATCATCAGGTGCGCGTCACCAGAGGGATTCTGGAAGAGGACTGCAGTCAGATACTCAAGACTTTTTTTGCCAAGCTCAGAGTGCGCAACCGAGCCGAGAAAGAGGCCCGGCGCGCCGTGCTCTCCGATTTTCCCGATTAATCCTCCGCCAGATAGGTGGGAGCGTTCTTGGGGCTCTTGCCCTTGATCACATTATGATAGTAGGCATAGGTCATGGGCGTATCGGATTTTAACACATCCGCATCCAACACCTTGCCCAGAAATACCGTGTGGCTGGAAGTCTCCATCTTGTCGATGACCTCGCACACCACATAGGAGCAGGCGTCCGCCACCACGGGCATACATTCTCTGATTGTCTGCTCGACACCGTCGAACTTGTCCTTATCCCTGCCGCTGAAGAATCCAAATGCGCCGATAATGCCGGGATCGGAATGCTCCCCCAGAATGGAAACGGCAAATCTTCCGGACTCCCCAATGCATTGATTCGTGTAATTGTCATGGTTGATGCTCACTGCGATTGTGGCCGGATCGGACGTGATCTGCATAGCGCTGTTGGCCGTACAGCCCGTGGCTTTCCCGTTATCCCATGTCGTCACCACATACACACCGTAGGACATATTTCTAAAAGCATTCTTGTTCATTTCTCTCCTCCTGTCTGCCGAGCCTGTTCCCTGTCTTTTATTAGGTTTTCACCATAATCCATTATAATCCATTTCTCTTGTTTTGTAATCAGAAACTTGCATCAAGCACCATAGAATGCTAAACTATAGAGGAAGATATCGGCTGCCAAAGGCTGATAGGTAATTGCCTGCAAAGGCTGATATGGAAAGGAGATGACACCCGCATGTTGTGTCACATCATAATTGATTTAAGCTGCTGTCTCTGTACAAGGTCCGATGGGACGAAGCCTGTACAGAGAGATTGATACGGAAGACAGACAAATTTTACCGTAATTCTATTCGTCCACATTGGATTTTGTACTTATAGAAGATTTTATAGTTATAAATGAGAGACAATAAATCTATAAGGAGAAAATTCAATGACAAAATCAACGGATAACAATTTTAAAAAATATATTATTTTATGGCTCAGTCAGTCCGTCTCACAGCTTGGGAGCTCGATGACGAGCTTTGCGCTGATTCTGTGGGTATACACTGTCCGGCATTCCGCAATGACCGTTTCCCTGATGTCATTTTGCAGTTATGTGCCGTATATTCTGGTGAGCTTGTTTGCGGGAACCTTTGTGGACAGACACAGCAAAAAGAAGATTATGTTGGCATCGGACAGCGTCGCCGCATTCTGCACACTGGCCGTTTTCCTGCTGACCGTGTCCGGAACATTGCAGATCTGGCACATTTACCTGATCAACACCATTATCGGATGCATGAATGCCTTTCAGTCTCCCGCATCCAGCGTTGCGCTGGGAAAACTGGTGCCGCAGGATAAATTGGCAAATGTGAGCGGAATGAATTCCTTTTCGGGCAATCTGACCACGATCCTGACCCCGGTGTTTTCGGCCGCGTTGTTTGCACTGAGCGGCTTGAGGCTGATCCTGCTCATCGATCTTTGCAGTTTTATGATCGCCTTTCTGGTCTTGCTGCTCTTAATCACTATTCCGGAGGATGCGCCGTCTGACAACAAACGGGAATCCATATTCGCCGGATGCAGGGAAGGCCTTGTATTTCTGTGGAACGAAAAAGGAATTTTCATGATTGTACTCACCATGGCGCTTTTGAATTTCTTTTCCAGACTGACCTACGAGAATATTCTCTCGCCGATGCTTCTGTCCAGAAGCGGGGATAACAGTATGATTCTCGGCATCGTCAACGCCGTCATGGGAGTCGGCGGCATCGTAGGCGGACTGATCGTTTCCGCAGGGAAGCTGTCAAAGAATCCCGTCAAGATGATTTATGTCTCCGCAGCCCTGTCCTTCGGCTTCGGCGATCTGCTCATGGGTCTGGGGAGAAATGCCTTCGTCTGGGGGATTGCCGGACTGGCGGCCACACTGCCCATTGCTTTTATCAATGCGGGACAGAATATGATTCTGTATAAGAGAGTGCCCACGCAGATGCAGGGCAGAATCTTCGCGGTCAGAAATGCGATTCAATACAGTACGATTCCTCTGGGCATCCTGTTGGGCGGATTTTTGGCCGATTATGTCTTTGAACCGTTTATGCAGGGGAACTCCTATCCCACATCCGTACTGCACAGGCTGGTGGGCACCGGCGCGGGAAGCGGTATGGCCGTCATGTTCTTATGTACCGGCATTCTGGGCTTTCTCTTCAGCATCCTGTCCTTGTATCGCAGGGACATTCAGGCCATGGCGCAGGGAATGACAAAGGAATAGCAAAGGAAAGAGAACTGTGACACTTGACAAACAACCGTGAAAACGGTACACTTTAAAAAGCCGTATGCGTTGGAACACCGGTTTCCGGCAATGAAATTCGGTCTCACGCAATGGGAATCCGCGAACCGTGTCAGGTTGGGAACAAAGCAGCACTAAGCGGAACCTCTCATGTGCCGTGAGGCAACCGGGTGGAGTCGGAAGCAAGGACCACGCATGCGGTCTTTGTATGCCCAAAATTCTTCGGAGCAGACACCATGTTTATAGAAACCAATCCTACACATTTAGAATCTAACGATCTCTTGCGGGACTGCGTCCTGTGTCCCCGCCGCTGCCATGCAGACCGCCTCGCGGGGCAGACCGGATACTGCGGACAGACGCAGACAATCAGAGCCGCAAGAGCCGCCCTGCACTTCTGGGAGGAACCCTGTATCTCGGGAACGGCAGGTTCCGGAACCGTGTTCTTCTCCGGATGCAGTCTGCGCTGCGTGTTCTGTCAGAATCACCGGATTGCACAGGGCTGTGCGGGGCAGGCCATTTCCGTGGAGAGACTGGCTGAAATTTTTCTGGAACTACAACAAAAGGGAGCCCACAATATCAATCTTGTGACTCCCACACATTTTATTCCACAGATCATACAGGCGCTTGCCGCCTCCAGAGAAAAAGGCTTGTCCGTCCCCATTGTGTACAATACCGGAGGCTATGAAGAGCCGGAGACTCTGCGCCTTTTGGAGGGTCTGGTGGACATCTATCTGCCGGATCTGAAATATTTTTCCCCGGAACTCTCTGGGCGGTTCTCCCATGCCCCGGATTATTTTGCGAAGGCTTCCGCAGCCATCGCGGAGATGTACCGGCAGGTGGGCGCGCCGGTATTTGCGGACAACGGCCTCTTGCTGCGGGGCATGATCGTGCGGCATCTGGTTTTGCCCGGCCAGACGAAAGACTCTAAGAAGATCCTGCGCTTTCTCCATGAGACTTATGGAGATGACATTTATGTCAGTATCATGAATCAATATACCCCTCTGCCCCATGTGGCGGAGTACCCGGAGTTAAACCGCAGAGTCACTCCCGAGGAATATGACAGAGTGCTTGTCTTTGCGGAACGCATCGGCATCCGCAATGGATTTCGACAGGAAGGGGACGCCGCGGAGGAGAGCTTTATACCCGAATTTGACGGGGAGGGATTGTAACGGTCTAGAGCTTTCAGTTGGGACCATACCATGTAAACTCTACAATTCCACAAATCTCATCATTGCAAAGCACACCATGGTAGGAATATAACTGATCATCTTCATGCATATGGTATGCCAGAAAATAATAGTTCCCGTCATCTTTTTCCACAGGCAGTATCTTGTCAATAAAAGTAATTTTCTGCTGCTTGAGACGCTCACGATCAAGGTACTGTTTGGAACCTCCGCTATAGCGATACATACCGTCCAGATGATAAGCTTCCAGTCTGTTTTCCTTTAACAGCTCATAGTCCTCTTGGGAGAAGGATGCCCGATATGCGCTTTTATCCGTCAAAAAAGCTTCATAATAATAATAGTGAACATCATGAGCGGATTTGGGTAATACTTTCGGATATACCGTCCAGTCGGTTACTTTATTAAAAGACTGATACGTCACAAAATACGTTCTGCTCGCCGGTATGATATCCTTCAAAACCCAGCCATAAGCGGCTATTATGAGGTAAATACACAGCCCTCCCATGAAATAAGACCAGTTTCTTTTCATCTGACTCCCTCCGCAGACCTCAGGAAATATCTATTGTATTCTTCCCAATGTTTAACATACAGTAAAACAGATCCACTTTCCTCAATTGGGGCCATGCCATGTAAACTCTACAATTCCACAAATCTCATCATTGCAAAGCACACCATGGTAGGAATATAACTGATCATCTTCATGCATATGGTATGCCAGAAAATAATAGTTCCCGTCATCTTTTTCCACAGGCAGTATCTTGTCAATAAAAGTAATTTTCTGCTGCTTGAGACGCTCACGATCAAGGTACTGTTTGGAACCTCCGCTATAGCGATACATACCGTCCAGATGATAAGCTTCCAGTCTGTTTTCCTTTAACAGCTCATAGTCCTCTTGGGAGAAGGATGCCCGATATCCGCTTTTATCCACAAAAAATCCTTCGTAAAAATAATAGTGGATGTCATGGGCAGATTCCGGCAACTCTTTAGGATATACATGACGATAAGCCCGCTTAAAAAAGGACTCATATGTCCAAAAGTGGGTTCTTCCAACCGGTATTACATCTTTCAAAATAATGCGTATGGAGTACATTGATATACATATCAAGAATACACTCAAAAAAATGGTAAACCTGTATTTTTTCATATCAGCTCCTCCATCACAATCACTTTGCTGGAAGTGTCGTGTATTTCTCAGTTGGGGCCGTACCATGTAAATTCTATTATTTCGCAGGTCTCATCGTTACAGAATACACCACTATATAAATATACTTTATCATCTTCATATAAATCGTACGCCAGAAAATAATAATTCCCATCATCTTTTTCCACAGGCAGTATCTTGTCAATAAAAGTAATTTTCTGCTGTTTGAGACGCTCACGATCAAGGTACTGTTTGGAACCTCCGCTATAGCGATACATATCGTCCAGATGATAAGCTTCCAGTCTGTTTTCTTTTAACAGCTCATAGTCCTCTTGGGAGAAGGATGCCCGATATCCGCTTTTATCCGTCAAAAAAGCTTCATAGTAATAATAGTGGACATCATGAGCAGATTTGGGTAATACTTTCGGATATAACGTCCAGTCGGTTACTTTATTAAAAGACTGATAAGTCACAAAATATGTTCTGGTCACCGGTATAATATCCTTAAAGACCCAGCCATAAGCAGCTATTGTGAGGTAAATACACAGCCCTCCCATGAAATAAGACCAGTTTCTTTTCATCTGACTCCCTCCGCAGACTTCAGAAAATATCTATTGCAATCTCCCCATTGTTTTGCATCCGGAAGAATGAGTTCCGATTTCCTTAGTTGGGCCCATGCCATGTAAACTGTACAATTCCACAAATCTCATCATTGCAAAGCACGCCATCGTAGGAATATAACCGATCGTCTTCATATAAATCGTACGCCAGAAAATAGTAGTTCCCATCATCTTTTTCCACAGGCAGTATCTTGTCAATAAAAGTAATTTTCTGCTGTTTGAGACGCTCACGATCAAGGTACTGTTTGGGACCTCCGCTATAGCGATACACACCGTCCAGATGATAAACTTCCAGTCTGCTTTTCTTTAACATCTCATAGTCCTCTTGGGAGAAAGATGCCCGATATCCGCTTTTATCCGTCAAAAAACCTTCATAGTAATAATAATGGACATCCCGAGCAGATTTGGGTAATACTTTCGGATATACCGTCCAATCGGTTACTTTATTAAAAGACTGATACGTCACAAAATACGTTCTGCTCGCCGGTATGATATCCTTAAAGACCCAGCCATAAGCAGCTATTGTGAGATAAATACACAGTCCTCCCATGAAATATGACCAGTTTCTTTTCATCTGACCTCCTCCACAGCTTAGATCCCCGTACGAATTCCCCAACCTATTTTTCCCTTTTCCCATGTCAGGACTCCTGTACATTTCCCAAAAAGCTCATAGCTTCTGGCCAATCCTAAGGCATCTTCTTCATGCAGCAACGGGAAAGGTGAAAAATCGTAGAAATCCACGATGTAATAAGAATATTCCATCTTATATTTTTTCGTCGCAGGATCATATGTACAATGCATTGTAATAGAAGCCTCTGCACTGTTAAAGATTCCAAATGCGGATGTATTCGTCAATACTTGGAAGGGATCCTTAAGATCATACTCCGAATAATCCACATAACTACATCCTGTCCACTTTCTGTTTGGAGACAGCCCAAGATACGCCTCCGTATTATACTCATTTAATGCAGATTCTGCGGCTCTCATTGCCTCCTGCATATTTTGCTTAAAACAAGTCTTGGCTGAATTAAGTCCGAACAAGTCTCCTCTAAACAGCATGTAATTAGCCGCGATATAATCCCTGCTGCCCTGTCCTTTACAACCCTGATAGGATCCTCCGGTCCCGTTAAAATAGGTATACAAACAGTGCGTTGCATTTGGATCAGGCGTCAATTGACTGATTATTACAAGTAATAAAGTATTAAAACTTGCATATTTAGCAGCGGTCACATATTCGTTAGAGCTTGCCAGTTTGTCTGCAAACAGCCCATGTACTCCTGCTTCCCCTTTTGCGTCTCGTTTATCTTCAAACATATTGACATTTACTGTTTTCTCATACTTATCAGAATAGAATTTATTCGAGTAGGACACATACTCCATCCTCTCATTATTCACCACACCGTTTTCGTTCATCCTGCCATCCACGTAGAGAAAATCCTCCGACAGCTTTGGATACACTCCGCCCCGGCATACCATACAGCTAAAGGTCACACCGTCCACCGTGTACTGCTCCTCGATGGGCAGACTGCCTACATACAGCAGATCATTGATCCCGTCATCATCCGTATCATATTTATGAGGATCCGTATAGACAATGGTTCCGTTGGAGAGACGGAATCCCTTCTCCTCATAGGCATCATATAATCCATCCCCGTCGCTGTCCTTATTATTGAGTATATGCTCCCAGATAATCTCTATAATATCATCGCGTATTACAGTACGTAAATAATCCAGTTCCCATGTTTTAACCTCATAATATCTTCCTCCCGTCTCAGAAGCCATACGCATCATGTTGGAATTCTTGTTCTGATATAGGGCAGTGATACAGTTAATCTCTATACCACCTTCAATAGCTCTCTGTACAGTCCTTTGATCGTATTCTACATCGTTTAAATCAAAAATGTACGCTTGTTTACTCACATCAGATCTTTTATTATTGTTAAGCCGGCTTATACACCAATTGATCGCTTCCAATGGCATCATTTCTTCATATTCAATTTCAACCCTCCTCACCCCATTCTGATCGTCGTCGTAATGCATTGTATAATATATATATCCATCTCCACGATAAATACTCAAATCCTCGTTCGTACACTGTTCCCAGTTAATTACATATGCAAAATTACAATAAGGGCCCACTCTACCAGATATGTCCTCATACCACAGATCACCCCGCATTGCAGCCCACCAGACCATCCTGTCCACCACCATCCACGTGGAAAAATGCGTGGTACTGCAGGAAAGCGTGTGATGCTCCTTATCCAACACTGTCTCCTCATCCAGTATGTTATATCTGTCATTTTCTTCATCATACCACATAATGCGGAGATTGTCCTCATTCGTTTCTCCCAATGCCTGCTCATCATAAGTAAAAGTGATGGTGGCCGTGTCAAACTCAGCTTCCGTCTCAATGGCCACAGGCGCGCCGATCAGCCCCACCACATCGGAGGAGCGCATGTCCAGTTGATAGACATTTTGAACCGATACCTGACCGTCAATGCATCCGGCACAATCCAGAGAGACAGAAACCTGTGTAATTCCCTCTTTTCTCTCTTGATCCAGCTCTTTTGTATAAGTCTGCCGGCAGATCTCGTTCCCGTCCAAAATCCCATTGTCATCCGTATCGGGATCAAGCGGATCAAAACCGAGCCGAATATCCTCCCCATCCTGTAATCCATCCTCATCGGTGTCTGCCTGAAGCGGATCCGTATGATACTGCAATACCTCCTCCCCGTCGCTTAAGCCGTCTCCGTCCGTGTCCGAATACCATATGCCTGTCCCCGCGGCAAGTTCTGCCAGATTACTGAGGCCGTCACCGTCCAGATCCTCCTGTCCGTCCCAGATACCGTTATCGTCCGAATCTGTCAGAAGCGGATCCGTCCCCGTCTGCGTGAGCTCCTCCAGATCCGTAAGTCCGTCGCCATCCGTATCTGCCTGAAGCGGATCCGTTCCGTACAGGGTCTCATAATAGTTATTTAGGCCGTCGCCATCCGTGTCGGACAGATCCACATCAGCCGCATTCATATTTTCCTGATTGAAATTCATCAAGTCCAGTCGGGCTTCTACCACGCCTCCCTGCTCACAAACTGCGGTAACCGTGATATAATTGATTCCCAGCACAAGACCGATGCCCTCGGCACGCCAGACGTCACGCACTTCTATTTCTCCGCCGCCGATGGCCAGATCATTCATATCCGTAATGACATAGGACAGCTTTTCAACCTTTTCGATGCCCTTCAACGTTCCCGACAGGTTCTCCACCCGCTGCTCTGTCAGATATATGTCCCATATCTCATTCGAATCAAAGGAATCCGTATCTATGGTCAGCCGGACTTTCTCATCCGCCCCGTCGCCTGTACCCGCTTCCATACTTGGATCCGATTCGGAGTCCGAACCGTCCTCTCCACTTCCTTTGTCGGAACCGTCTCCCTCGTTTGAACCGCTTTCTGTGCTTGAATTGCCCTCTCCGCTCGTGTTACCCCCTCCTGTCCATGTCAATTCTTCAAGCCGAAAATCATGGGGCAAATCCTCCGCGCTGCCGTCATTGACTGTAAATCCGATCGTAAGCATCTCACCCGGCGCAATATTTTGATTATAGGTGTTATTTTTAACCAGAAATCTGCCCGTTTCCCGGGATACAATCCGTCCGTTCCACAGATCGTCGATATCACATGACATTTCAAAAGAAAGCTGCCAGTCCTCTATGGTTTTCTCGGTGCTGTTCAGAATGTGCAGATTTCCGCTATAACCGGTGTCCCATGCATCACGAACCTCACAGGTAACTTTATAATCTCCTTCGGGAACCGTCCGCCTCGATACGGGCAATTCGCAAAGTTCGGGAAATCCGACAAAGTTTTCCGCAGCGGTAAAGCCGAAGACGACACTTTCTCCCACGGCAATATCCTGATTCCATCCCTCATTTCTGAAAACAGTTTCCCCCTGTGTATTCTTCAGAACACGGGCATTCCAGATCTGTTTTATTTGTGAATCATTCCAAGGATTTGAAAAAGAAACATGCCAATTTTCAATCGGCGCGTTAGACGTGTTCCGAACCGTAATCTCAGCCGTATAACCACCCTCCCAAGAACCGGACAGCCGGGCGGTAATTTGGCAGCGATCGGTTTGCCATGACCGTTCCATGGCGGCATTTTTTCCGGACCACTGTTGTGCTTGGACAGGCGGCATAGGAATGGAAGTGCCTAGCACAACGAGTGTCAGCAGAATGCAGATTCTTTTGATATAACTTTTCTTTTTCATTCTTTTGTACTCCTTTTTGTTTTTTCATAGGTATCCACAGACAACAGATTTGTAGATTCACAAACATGTCCCAAAACCTTACAAAACTTCTGTTATCATATAAACCCTACAGTACTTTTCTGTATTTTTTAGATCATATCTTATTAATTCAATACATAATTGCTTTGTACAATATCATTTTTACATACATTAGTCAAGCAATGATCCCATTTCACCACATACATTATACGAGCAATATCTTTCATCCCTTGGGATATTCTAGAGCTCCACCGGGATCAGATAATACCCAAAGTCCCCCTCTCCCGCAGGTTCGGCAGCACATTCAAAGCTCTCAAAGCCGAACATGATCGCAATCTTCTTCTCCTTCTGATACAGATTCCCCGGCACTCCTATGTAATAACGCACGTTATCCCTGTGACGCACTCTGGTCAGAATCAAATGATGATAGTTGTAATACCCATGAAGCAGAAAGCTGTTGTTTACAAGCTTATAGTATCGCCCCGGAAGCATGACAAAATCGCCGGGGCCAAGAGATAAATACTCCCGCTCGTCCGAGAATGGACAGATATGAGGATAAATGGACCACAACTGATCCCACTTGTCCTCTTTGAAAACAGTCACGGAACTGACCTCTTCGGGTTCACTCGGTCGTTCGCTGTCGGACCCATATTCCGTCTGAGCTGCCCCGATACTCTCTCCCAACCTCTTCCATTCCGCGGGATCATGTTCTGTGGGCTTTTGTCCGTTTGATTCCTCCCGCTTGTCCGTAGGATTCCATGTGCCCCTGACAGAAGTTCCCACGGTCGGTTTCCGGTCTTCCATGTCAGGATTTTTCATAACCCTCTCCCGGTCCTCTATGCCAGAATTCCCCATGGCTGGCTCCCGATCCTCTATACCAGAATTCCTCATGGCTGGCTCCCGACCTTCCGTGTCAAGATTTCCGGTGGCAGCTTCCTTATTTTTCATAACAGTCGTTTCTTTATTTTGTTCTCTATCCGGCTCTCCGTTTGCTCTCCCCACAGGCATATCCTGTCCCGGGGTCTCCTGCCCGCTCGCGGCAGAAGCTCTTCTCCTGCTCTCCTGCCCTTCCCACAGACATTGTATCTCCTTGCCCTCGGAGATGGGAATGCGAAGCCCCTTCAACTGCTCATAGTCCATACCTTGTCCGTCCAGATTATGGCTGTCCAATTTCTCCAGATAAAGCTTGAGGCCGCCGTCCGCCAACTGCAGTTTACACAGCTCCCGTTCTCCGCCGCCGCCAATTAATAACAGTGGTCTTGTAAAATGATCTTTGCGGTACAGACCGCTGATCTGCAGACTGATATTGCAGTGCTCGTCCCTCCGCTCCAGCTTTACAAAACCCGCACCACGGCTCCGCTGCCCGTTTTCCATATAATCCAGATACCTGATTTTCCGATCATATTCCACCGTCGGTCTGATTTGTCCAGAATACATAAAAAATCCCCCCGCATATAGTTTTTATTGCAAAAAGTTCTATTGCAAATATATGCGGGAGGATTCCTATTTATTCCTTTTGTGGGCCATTCGGTTCCAAGTTCGTACTGTTCGCTACCGCAGCCGTTCTCACACCGTCTCCAGATATTTCATATAGTTTACCACCATCAAAGCGATCTTGAATGTCAGCGCATCGTCAAAACACCGCAGATCCAGCCCCGTACTCTTCTGTATCTTATCAATACGGTAGACCAGTGTGTTGCGATGAACGAACAGACGTCTGGAGGTCTCCGACACGTTCAGATTGTTTTCAAAGAACTTGTTCAAAGTGTTCAACGTCTCCTCGTCCAGTTCTTCCAACACATGATTGCCGAATATCTCCTCTATAAAAATCTTGCAGAGATTCACGGGAAGCTGAAAAATCAGGCGTCCGATACCAAGCGCACTGTAAGCCGCCACATCTTTCTCGGCGTAAAATATTTTGCCTACATCCAGTGCCATCTTGGCTTCCTTGTAGGATTTGGACACATCCTTCAATTCCTGTACCACCGTGCCGTATGCAACGCGGACATTGAGCATCGCCTCCGTGTTCATCATATCCACAATGGTCTTGGCGACTCTCTCCAGCTCCTCCTGACTGCTGTCCTCCTTCAATGCTTTGATGAGGATTACACTCTTCTCATCCACCGTGGTGACATGATCTCCTGTCTGGCCTGTATACATCCCTTTTAACAGTTCTATGACAAGATTGTCCTTCTCCTGTTTCGTCTCGATGAGAAAAACCGCTCTGGGTACCTGCACTTCCAGATGCAGCTTCTTGGCACGGTTGTGGATATCCACCAACAGCAGATTGTCCAACAAGAGATTCTGGAAAAAGCTGTTCTTGTCATATCGTTCTCTGTAGGCGATGGCAAGATTCTGGAGCTGGCAAACAGCAATCCGCCCCACCATATACGCATCATCGCCGACCCCCGTGGCCACGATCACATACTGAAGCTCGCCGTCATCATAGATCTTCATCAGGTGTCGGCTGCCGATCACCTGACTGTCCGCCGGAGACTCCGCAAAACCGCAGATCATCTCTGTAGTGATATCCGTGCTGTCCGTGGTGGCAGCCACCAAAGCTCCTGTCGGCTCATAGACGCATAAATCCACTTTCGTAATCGCTTTCAGCTCGTCAAGACTGGTCTGAATCATTTGATTGGAAATCATTTTCGCTCCCCTTATAATTTGAAAACGAGACCGCCGCATTGCGGCAGTCTCGCACATGTTTTACTATGTTCTGCGCATCAAATGCGCACAGCCGAAACTAGTTGGTGATGATCTGCTCGGTCTCTTTGTCGAATACATGGATCTTCTCAACATCCAGAGCAAACTTCACAACATCGCCAGGTCTTGCACTGGTACGGGAATCCACTCTTGCGGTCATCGGGAACTCATCCAGATCAAAGTACAGATAAACCTCTGCGCCGAGCAGCTCGTATACCTTGATGGTGGACTCGAATACGCTGGTGGGAGATGCCTCAACATACATCTCGGAATCGTATACATCCTCGGGACGGATACCGAAAGTAACAACTCTTCCGTCATAACCGCCATCGATCAGCTTCTTGGACTTATCAGCGGGAAGAGCGATCTGCTTTCCTGCGATCTCCAGACTTGCCACATCGCCGTTTACTCTGACAACAGCGTCAAGGAAGTTCATCTGAGGGGATCCCATGAATCCTGCAACGAACAGGTTCTGGGGCTTCTCGTACAGGTTCTGAGGTGTGTCAACCTGCTGAACCACGCCGTCCTTCATAACAACGATTCTGGTACCAAGGGTCATAGCCTCGGTCTGGTCATGGGTAACGTAGATGATGGTGGTGCCCAGTCTCTGATGCAGTTTTGCGATCTCGATACGCATCTGCACACGCAGCTTAGCGTCCAAGTTGGACAGCGGCTCGTCCATCAGGAATACCTTGGGGCTACGAACAATTGCACGGCCCATTGCCACACGCTGTCTCTGACCACCGGACAAAGCCTTGGGCTTACGGTCAAGAAGCGGAGTCAGGTCAAGCACTTTAGCTGCCTCTTTTACCATCTTGTCGATCTGCTCCTTGGGAACTTTTCTCAACTTCAGACCGAACGCCATATTGTCATATACGGACATATGAGGATACAGAGCGTAGTTCTGGAATACCATTGCGATATCTCTGTCCT
>CAZSAJ010000011.1:60496-63943 GCA_964604835.1 uncultured Acetatifactor sp. | reverse complement strand
GACGCTGGCCGTTTGCCCCTCCCGCAGGGCGTTGGCCTTGGCCTGCCGGACGCTGGCCGTTTGCCGCTCCCGCCGGTCTCTGGCCTGCCGGACGTCTGTTCTCCGTTTCGGCTCTCTGGCCACCCGACCCTCTCTCCACCGGTCTGTCCGCGGTTCTCCTGCGCACGGTCTCCCGCTCTACCTCGTTAAAATAAGCGGAATCCGTCATATCCTTCAATTTGAAGATTAAGAAACTGATGGCCGCCGCCATAAAGATCAATAAAATCACCAGAATAATGACCACAATCTGCTGCGTCCGGTTCTTAGCAAGCGTTTCCTTCAGCGTGTTGGTATTCGCCTCCACGGAAGAAAAGATCTGATCGATATCATAGGAGTTTCCGTTACCGTTGTTCAGCAGATGCCACTTACCGCCCTCATAATAGGTATCCCAATCCTTTACCGGCTCGGGCTCCGGAGCCGGAGCTTCGGGGGTCTCGTTTCCGGGATTCTCTGTGGAAGTGCCCGCCGGAACCAGCTCGCCGCTCACGGTCACATAATCCTTGCGGATGAAACCGTTCACCTCGGATCCTCCCGCGATAAACTGAACCTGATACCACTCCTTGCCGTCCGTGCCGTCCGCCTTACCCGTGACGGTCAAGGCCAGTCCGCTCTGGGCGGTGGTGACAATCCGGCTGGTCGTGGAGGCGTTCTGGCGCACACGCACGGGAGAACTGCTGGTCACACTGGCGCTGACAGGCTCCACCTGCGTCACTTCCACCAAAGTCTCGTCCGGTGTGGATGTGGTGGGTGTGGAAGAAGTAGTACCTCCGGAGGGTGTGCCGCCCTCCGTAACCGACATCAGATCGGAACGAATATATCCGGTGACACCGTTTACGGTCACCTGATACCATGTGTAGCCGTCGCTGCCGGTCTCCTGTCCCTTAATGCTGAACACCGTATTTTTCTCCGCCGTTCCCACAGTGTCGCTGGAAGTACTGGGCGACTTCCGGATATTGACGCTGTTTGCCGTCACTTTACCGGTGCTGTCCGCCCGGCTGACAATGGCGTACTCATCCGCGAATAATGCCACCGCCAATACCACGGACAGCAGAAGTATTCCCGCCATCGTTCGCAACCGATTGTGTATCTTGTCATTCTTTTTCATCTGTTTACCCCCTGCCCGTTTTTGCGGGCGTCAATGTAATCTATACCTGAATAGCACAGGCACTTGGCAAAATCTTCCGCAATTTTAGTCGTCGTCACGCATAAAGCGCCGCTGGCCATCCTCGCCCTTTTTAGCCTTTCCGAAGCCCTGAAGGCTTTTCACCCGATCCTGATGTTCCTCCTGATTGCGCTTTGCCAGTTTTTCGCACTCCGGACAATACCTTCCAAATCGGATATTTTTGCGGCAGATCTCACAGTGCAAAAAGGTCTGTGATCCGTCGGCCACCTGTATCCGCGCGTCTCTAAGCAGTTGTCGTATGGTCTTTTGCGGTACGCCCGTGTTCTGTTCCACCTCCACGATATTGGCGCCCGGATGTTCCTCCAGATAGGCTCTGACTTTCCCATAGTCATCATAGGCCACGCTGCCGCAGTCCTCGCAGCAATATTCCCCCAATCCTTTAAAGATCATGACCCCGCCGCACTCTTTACATATGCTGGGAGTATGGTAGGCATCTAACAATCCTACTCTTTCCATAGATGCTCCTTCCCCGGTCCGCCCTCAATTCAGGTCCTACGCCTCATCAATGGCTTTGCCGATATCATGACGCATAAATTTATTTTTAAAAGAGATCCATTCTGTCGCGGCATAAGCGTTTGCTCTGGCTTCCTGCAGCGTGCCGCCCTTGGCTGTGACTCCCAGCACACGCCCGCCGTTTGTCACAATGCCCTCCTCCGTCAGGCCGGTACCCGCGTGGAAACAGTAATATCCTTCCTCTTCGTCAAAACGCTCCAGCCCTTTGATGAGGAAACCCTTTTCATAGGACACGGGATACCCTTCGCTGGCAAGCACCACACACACCGCCGCATTGTCCTCAAATTCCAGTTCGATCTGATCCAGCGTGCCGTCCACGCAGGCCTCCATCACTTCTATAATGTCGTTTTTCATGCGCGGCAGCACCACCTGCGCCTCGGGATCACCGAACCTTGCATTGTACTCCAGCACTCTGGGGCCGTTTGGCGTCAGCATCAGTCCGAAGAAAATGACCCCTTTGAACGGCCTTCCCTCCGCCGCCATGGCATCCACCGTGGCCTGATAGATCTGCTGCCTGCAGAACGCGTCCACCTCCTGTGTGTAGAAAGGACTGGGAGAAAAAGTTCCCATTCCCCCCGTGTTCAGTCCCTGATCCCCGTCCAGCGCGCGCTTGTGATCCTGCGCGGAAGTCATGATGCGGATCGTCTTTCCGTCCACAAAGGAGAGGACACTCACCTCCCTGCCCGTCATAAACTCTTCGATCACCATGCGTCTGCCGGCATCGCCGAATTTCTTGTCCCGCATGATGGAATCCACGCCCGCAAGCGCTTCCTCCAAGGTATTGCAGATGAGTACGCCCTTTCCCAGCGCGAGACCGTCCGCCTTCAACACTGTGGGAAACTTTGCCTGCTCCCTCAGATAGGCTTCCGCCGCATCCGCATCATCGAAAGTCTCGTAGGCCGCCGTGGGAATGTTGTATTTTTTCATCAGATCCTTGGAGAACGCCTTGCTGCCCTCCAGAATCGCCGCATTCTTGCGCGGCCCGAAAGTCCGTATGCCCGCGGCCTCCATCTCGTCCACCAGACCTCCCACCAAGGGATCGTCCATCCCCACGATGACAAAGTCGATCTCCTTCTCCTTGGCAAATGCCACCAGTCTGTCAAATTCCATGGCACCGATGGCCACACACTCCGCAATCCGGCCGATGCCCGCATTCCCGGGCGCACAGTAAATCTTCTCCACCTTCGCGCTCTTTGCCACACTCGCCGCAATGGCATGCTCACGTCCGCCGCCGCCTACAATCAATACTTTCATATTTTTCTCATTTCCTCTCATTCCGCCGCCAGTGGCGGCACAAACCTTCGTATCTCGTCATACCCTCACGACTCTGCCGCTCTCGATCCGTACCCGTCCGTTTGCGATATCGTCGATGGCCTGTGGAAGCAGAATCCACTCGGCCTGCTCCATCACCCGCCGCTGCAAGGTCTCGGGCGTATCGCCCTCCTCCACCGAAACGGCCTTCTGGGCGATGATCGGCCCCTCGTCCATTCCCTCCGTCACAAAATGAACCGTGGCTCCGGTGACTTTCACCCCCCGCTCCAGTGCCTTCTCATGCACCTTCAGCCCGTAATATCCCACACCGCAGAAGGAAGGGATCAGAGAGGGATGAATATTGATAATCCGCCCCGAGTATCTCTCCACCATCTTCGGCGGAATCGTCACCAGAAATCCGGCCAGCATAGTGAACACAGTCCCCGCCACAGCATGCCACA
>CAZSAJ010000011.1:0-60486 GCA_964604835.1 uncultured Acetatifactor sp. | reverse complement strand
GCCAGCACGATCAGATCCGGACGGAACTCCTCCACCTTTTCCAGCAAAACCTCGTGAAAGCGCTCTCTGCTCTCGAAATCTTTGGGTGAAACGCTGACTGCGGGGACTCCTGCATCCCTCGCCCGCTCCAGACTCTTCACGGTCTTATTGTTGCTGACGACGCCCACAAGTTCGGCGTTCGTAATTTTCTTCGCCGCCAGTGCGTCGATGATGGCCTGCAGATTGGTTCCCCCGCCGGAGACCAGCACTACCACTCTCAACATATGTCCACACCTTTCTCTCCGCTTATGCATTCGCCCACAATATATGCGGTATCGCCCGCTTCTCTGACAGCCCGAAGCGCCCTGTCCGCATCCGCGCCATCCACGGCGAGCACCATGCCAAGCCCCATATTGTAGGTGTTGTACATCATCTCCTCCGCGATGTTCCCCTTTTTCTGCATCAGCTTGAAAATGGCGGGCACCTCATAACTGTCCTTCCTTATCACCGCGCGCACATTCTCGGGCAGCATTCTGGGAATATTCTCATAGAAACCGCCTCCGGTGATATGGCTGCAGCCCTTGACCCGGACGCCCGCATCCTTCACCGCCTTCATGGCTTTCACATAGATTCTGGTAGGCGCAAGAAGCGTCTCTCCCAAGGTCGCGCCGAGTTCGTCATAATAGGTGTCCAGACTCTCTCTGGTCATCTCGAAAATCTTTCTCACCAGAGAAAATCCGTTGGAATGTACACCGGTGGAAGCGATGCCGATCAGCACGTCCCCAGCCTTGATGTCGGAACCGTCAATGATGTCCTTCCGATCCGCCACACCCACGGCGAATCCGGCCAGATCATACTCGTCCTCGGGCATCAGTCCGGGATGTTCCGCAGTCTCGCCGCCGATCAAAGCGGCCCCCGCCTGCGCGCAGCCCTCCGCAACTCCCTTCACAATGGAGGCGATCTTCTCCGGATAATTCTTGCCGCATGCTATGTAATCCAAGAAAAACAATGGCTCGCCGCCCGCGCAGGCAACATCGTTCACACACATGGCCACACAGTCAATACCGATGGTGTCATGCCGATCCATCAAAAATGCAAGTTTGATCTTGGTGCCGACGCCGTCCGTTCCGGAGAGCAGAACGGGATCTTCCATGTTCTTGAGAGCCCGCAGGGAAAACGCGCCGGAGAATCCTCCCAGACCGCCCAGCACCTCGGGCCGCATGGTTCCTTTCACATACTGCTTCATCAATTCCACAGACCGGTATCCGGCCTCGATATCCACTCCCGCTTTCTTGTAATCCATCTTGATCCTTATATCCTTTCCGCAATCTGTAATGAAGACTTTGGGGTCCTCTTATTTCTTCTGTTCCGCCAGATAGGCCTGATAACCGATTTCCTTCAGTCTGGCGTCCTTGGCCTCCACCTGACTCTTCAGTTTCTCGCTGTACGCTTTTAACTTCCGCAGCAATTCCTCGTCCGACGTGGCCAGAATCTTGGCCGCCAGAAGCGCCGCGTTGGCGCCGCCGTTTATGGCCACGGTGGCAACGGGAATCCCGGAGGGCATCTGCACAATGGAATACAGCGAATCCCGTCCGCCCAAAGACGTGGTATGCATGGGAATCCCTATGACAGGCATGGGAAAAATCGCCGCGCACATGCCGGGAAGATGCGCCGCCATGCCCGCTCCGGCAATGATCACCTTAAATCCTTTTTCCTCCGCCGTCTTCGCATAGGCAAAAAATACGTCCGGCTCTCTGTGCGCACTGATGATCGTCATCTCATAAGGGATGCCCAGCTCCTCCAGAAGATCCGCCGCCTTCGCCATCACCGGCATATCGGAATCACTGCCCATCACAATGCCCACCAAGGGTTTTGTCGCTGTGTCTGCCATTGTTACTCTCCTCTTTTTCCTCTATTGTATTCCGCTAAATCCGTCGCGAAAAGTGGTCTGTGTCTGGAAAAACCCATTCCATACCACCATATCTAGTTTACTAGAAATAGATGTTGTATGCAAGGCCTATCTATAAATTTTCAAGAAAAATTAAGACATCACATATCACGACCGACTTAGCGCTCGAACGCCTCATTCAATTCTTCCGTGCCGGGCAGGACAAAACGCCCCTCGCGAATCAGAACCACCCTGCTGCCGTCCCTTCGCACCGCCGCCAGCTCTCCCAGCTCGTCATAGGGAATGGTGATATCCGTATGGCAGTTGAAATAGGCCTTGTCAGGCGCTTTGTCCCGCAGCACCGACACCTCGTTGTCCTTGGCCACGATCTCTTTGCCGTCCGGATTGTACACCCGCACTTCCTCCGC
The DNA here is from genome assembly GCA_964604835.1 of uncultured Acetatifactor sp. Classification (GTDB taxonomy): domain Bacteria; phylum Bacillota; class Clostridia; order Lachnospirales; family Lachnospiraceae; genus Acetatifactor. The sequence goes on along the minus strand of CAZSAJ010000011.1, from coordinate 58,191 downwards.
ATTGGAATAGCAGGTGTCGCCCACGGCAAAATGCGGCCCCGTCTTCTCCGCGATCAGAATCGGGAATTTCTCCTGCACGCCGTATCTGCGCGCCGTCACATAGGCGGCGGTGTTGGTGCCGATGGCAAATTCGCCCATGGGCAGCGTCTTATGCCGATACATTACATTCTCCCACACAAACTTGCGGTTCTCCTCCTCGGAGTCAAAATTGGTGCAGCCGTAACGCTTGATTCTGCCGTCCTCAAACTCCATCTCCAGATTTTTATACTCCAAACCGTTCAAGTACACCCGGCTCACATGGAGCAGTCCCTGCGTCCCGCTTAGCACGGGGGAAGTGAACACCTCGCCCACCGGAATATTCACGTCCGCCACACAATTCTCAAAGATGGTCTCCCGTGCGGGATCCGCAAGTTTCCACAGATTCACGCGCAGATCAGTGCGGTTCTCTCCCATTCCTTTGATCTCACAGTAGTCCGCGGTGTCCAGCACATCGATCAGACGCTGCTGGATATCCCGATACACCTGATAGTCCAGCGTATTGATCCGGATGATCTCCTCGAAGAAAGCCCGATAACACTCCGCCATGTCCTTCTTTCCCAGTTTTGCCGGAAGATCCGCATCGAAAGCCTCCTGTATCTGGGGAATCGGGAAAGCGATGATCGTAAAGCTGCGCTCCTCCTCCCGAATATACTGTCTCTGCAGTTCCCCCGCCAGCGTGCGGTACTCCACCCACAACGCGTTCTGCTCCTCGCTCATGTGCAGGGCCTCGGCCTTGTTGTGCGGCTCGAAATCCCGCTCCCCGAAAGTCTCCATCACCGCAGGCCCCGCATAGGCCGCGGCCTGCTCCTTGTATTTTTCAAAGGCGGTGCGGGTCACCTCCAGTTTATGGTTCATATAGGTTCTGTCAAAAAATAGCGCCCGGTCATCCTTGTGGTCAAAATCGTACTGTCTGTTCACCTCGCCGCCGTAATATCCGGCCTTATAGACGGAGGGGTTGTAGAGAATACTTGAGGCCGCCCTGTAGCACACCGATTTCAGCCCCATACGCTCCAGATTCTCCACGGCCCGGCGCATCATGCGCTCAAATCCCAGCCGGTAGCGGATCTCCGCGGTGCGCTTCTTTGACAGATCTTTTCCCGCCACCTCGAATCCCTTGCGGAATCCTTCCGTGTAGGTGTCAGCCATGAGATCGATCTTCTCCTGCGGAAGAGATGCCAGAAAACGAGCGGTCTCCAATTCATTGTCGCTGATATATTCCCCGTAGGCGTACAGATACCGCACGTCGGAGAGGTCCGCGGTCCTGATGAGATTCACCGCGAAATTGCCCTCCGGAACGAGCATCTGCCGCAGATGTTCCTCCACGGCGGTCTCCGTGTAGTCGCTCACAAACCAATAGAGAATCCGACGGATCTCCTCTTTCTGCGGCAGTCCCGTACACATTTCGTCCAAAGAATCATCCCTTTGAGCATCCCCTTGGCCGCACTCCTGCCACGCATAGACGAAGGCCGCATACACCTCCAAAAACAACTCCAGCCGGATGACTACTTCCTCTTTACACCCCTCGTAGACAAAGGGAATCAGGCTTCTCATCTCCCGATACAAAAAGGACAGCATGGCGCCAAACTCCTCCCCCAACAGTTTCACTGCATAGGCCGGATTGGCGTAGCTTGCGCCATAATGTTCGGGCAGCAGCTCCTCATAGAGCGCCTGATTGCGTCTGTGAAGTTCCTCTATGGTGGCGCTCTCCAGCCCGCCCGACGCCAGAAACGCTCCCGTCTCCTCTATCTGCAGCAGAAAATCCGCAGTCCTTGCAAAATAGGCCGCAAACGCCTCCTCGCAGTTCCCGTTCTCCGCCGTCTCGCGCACCGTCTCATGGATCCTCTCCATGGCAAGGGCATAGCGTTCCTCCAAAACCCCGTTTTGATCCTGCATACTCATCCTCCTCTATAAAGCAATCTGCACCAGAAATGCCAGTATGCCCAACGCCGCCAGATTCAGCAAAATTCCCAGTATGGGGAACAGCTTAAACATATCCCTCTCCCGCACGGTAAACAGTCCCATGACCAGACCCACAAGGGAAAACAGCGCCGCCAAAAGCCCTGTGAGGCCGTAGCTTAAGGGCACATTTCCTCCGCTCAAATAACTTAAATACAATACAATCCCCAGAGAAGCGTTGCTGATGACTCCCAGAACCGTGGACATGATGGCGCGTTCCGAATGCTTCCTGTTGGTAAAAATATAGTTTTTCCGTTTCATGAAATTTTACCCGCTTTCACAAACAACGGACAGCGCGCCCCGCGAACTGTCCTTATGTCCAATAAAGGCATCCCGGTATTTTTACGCACCGGAATGCCCATCCTGCACTTTTCTCAAAACAAAACTTTACTTCTGCCTGCCAGAAGCTTCGCCCCGCCGATGATCAACAATACGCCGGACGCCACACCGACCGTGAGCACAACGATGCCGAGCACAATATTCCATGCTCCGGTCCCCCCCATGATCCTATACACTCTTTCTTCCATCCTTCCTCCCATTCCGCCGCACAAGCGGCCTTTTCATTTTCCGCTATGCGCCATAGACTTCATAATACTTGTCGATCGCCTCCTTCAGCGTATCGTCAATATAAATCTGCCCCTGACAGGGCTTATTATACAGATGTTCGATGACCTCCCCCATACTGACAATGGCTCTGGCCTCAAATCCATACTGATCCCGGATCTCCTCCAAGGCGCTCTTCTCGCCGCCAAGTCCCTTCTCCATACGGTTTAAAGAGACCATTAAGCCTTTGATCTCCACATTGCCCTGCGCCTTCAATATAGGAAATGTCTCCTCGATGGATTTACCCGAGGTGGTCACATCCTCGATGATCACGACCCGATCCCCGTCCTGCAGACTGCTGCCGAGAAGGATTCCCACATCGCCGTGGTCTTTGACCTCCTTGCGGTTGGAACAGTAGCGGATCTCCTTGCCGTAGAGTTCGCTGTAGGCTATGGTGGTGGCCACGCTCAGAGGAATTCCCTTATAGGCCGGCCCAAAGAGCACGTCGAAATCATCCCCGTAATTGTCGTGGATGGCCTTGGCGTAATACTGTCCCAGCTTCCGCAGCTGCGCTCCCGTCACATAGGCTCCCGCGTTCATAAAAAACGGAGACTTGCGGCCGCTCTTTAAGACGAACTCACCGAACTTTAAGACCTGACATTCCACCATGAACTCGATAAATTCCTGCTTATAGCTCTCCATACCTCTCCAAACTCCTCCTATCCTCTCGCTTCCAGCGCCTGCGCAATGTCCTCTTTCATATCCAGCACCGCCGCCCGGGCCGCCTCCGCGTATCCTTCCCCGCCGTAGCTCGCATAGCGTTCCTGCTGATAAGCCGCTATAATCCCCCGGGAGGAATTGATGATGGCTCCCAGACCGTCCTCGTTGAAGAAATGCACCAGATCGGCGCCCTTTCCGCCCTGTGCGCCGTACCCCGGCACCAGAATAAAGGATCTGGGCATGATCTTGCGCAGGACTCTGCCCTGCTCGGGATAGGTGGCTCCCACCACGGCGCCGATATAGCTGTAACTTCCCTCGTCGGGCATACACTCGGCTCCCCATCGGGACACCTGCTCTCCCACAATCTCATAGAGATGTTTTTCGCCGATCATCTGATCCTGAAACTCACCGCTGGAGGGATTGGAGGTCTTCACCAACACGAAAATCCCCTTATTCTCCTCCCGGCACACCTTGGCAAAAGGCTTGATGCCGTCGCTGCCCAGATAGGGATTCACGGTGACAAAATCCTCATCAAACCCGGAATAGGTCTGGCCTCCCACAGCCGCCCGGCCCAGATGTCCCACTGCGTAGGCCTCCGCCGTGGACCCGATGTCTCCCCGCTTCACATCGCCGATGACGATCAGGCCCTGCTCTTTACAGTAGTCCAACGTCCTCTTATAGGCAATCATACCGGGGATTCCGAACTGTTCATACATGGCCACCTGCGGCTTCACCGCGGGCACCAGATCCCGAATGGCATCCACAATTCCTTTATTGTACTGCCAGACGGCTTCACCCGCCCCTTCCAGCGTCTCGCCGAACTCTTCAAAAGCGCTCTTTTGAATGTGCTCCGGCACATATTTCATCATGGGATCCAAGCCCACCACAATCGGGGCACCGGTTCTCCGGATTCCGGCTATCAACTCATTGATCATAATATACTCCTCTTATTTATGACACCAAAACTCCCTGCATCCGATCCGCATACTTTTTGATATTGGAAGCATTGACATACTTTTTATAATTATCCCCGTTTACCACCACCAGAGTGGGTGCCTGCATCACGCCGTAACGGTTGGCCAGCTCAATATTCTCCTCCGCGTCGATGAGCACATAGCTCACGTCCTCCAGATACGATTTGGCCAGTTGGCAGTTGGGACAGGTCTTCGTGGTGAACAGATATTTCACATCCTTGGGTTCCTCCACCGAAACCTGCACATCCTCCGCGAAATTGGAGAGTGTGACCACACTGGTCACCGGGCGCTTCAACACGGAATTTGCGATGTCATACTCCGTGCGGTTTGCGTATTCCTGCAATTTCCCGTCATTCCAGTTCTGCACGGGGCGGTAGTAGCCGGTGATGCGGCTGTAGACCTCGGTCTTGGCACCGCAGTGCGGACATTCCCTCACCTCGCCTGCCAGATAACCGTGCTCTCTGCAGATCGAGTAGGTGGGCGACAGGGTATAATAGGGCAGTCTGTAATTCTCGGCAATCTTTCTCACCAGAGAGGCCGCCGCTTTCCAGTCGGGAAGTTTCTCACCCAGAAACGCGTGGAACACGGTCCCGGAAGTATACAGGGTCTGAAGCTCATCCTGCACGTCCAGTGCGTCGAAAATATCCGTCGTGTAATCCACGGGCAGATGGGAAGAGTTGGTATAATAGGGAGTGTCCCCCTGTTTTCCCGCCGTCTTGATGGCAGGGAAGCGCTTTTTGTCATGCTTTGCCAGACGATAGGTGGTACTCTCCGCAGGTGTCGCCTCCAGATTGTACAGATCCCCGTACTGCTCCTGATAGTCGGAGAGCCGGTTTCTCATATGATTCAAAACTTCTTTCGTGAACTCCTGTGTCTTTTCGTTACTCATGTCCGCTCTCAGCCAGTTGGCGTTCAGCCCCACTTCGTTCATGCCGATGAGACCGATGGTGGAAAAATGATTGTCAAACGTGCCGAGATACCGCTTGGTATACGGATAAAGCCCCTCGTTCAAAAGTCTGGTGATCACACCCCGCTTCACTTTCAGGCTGCGGGCCGCAATATCCATCATATGATTCAGCTTTGCATAAAATTCATCCTTGTTGGCGGACTGATACGCGATGCGGGGCATATTGATGGTCACCACGCCCACGCTTCCCGTGCTCTCGCCGGAACCGAAGAAACCGCCGGTCTTCTTGCGCAGCTCCCGCAGATCCAGACGAAGCCTGCAGCACATGCTGCGCACATCCGAGGGCTGCATGTCGGAGTTGATATAATTGGAAAAATACGGTGTGCCGTATTTGGCGGTCATCTCAAACAAAAGGCGGTTGTTTTCCGTGTCGGACCAGTCAAAATCCCTTGTGATGGAGTAGGTGGGAATGGGATACTGGAATCCTCTGCCGTTGGAATCGCCCTCGATCATGGTCTCGATGAACGCCTTGTTCACCATATCCATCTCTTTTTTGCAGTCTTTGTATTTGAAGTCCATCTCTTTGCCGCCCACGATGGCCGGAAGTTCCGCCAGATCATCGGGCACGGTCCAGTCCAGCGTGATATTGGAAAAGGGAGCCTGCGTTCCCCAGCGGCTGGGCGTATTGACGCCGTAGATAAAGGCCTCTATGCATTTCTTGACCTCCGGATAACTCAGATTGTCCGCTTTTACAAAGGGAGCCAGATAGGTGTCAAAGGAAGAGAAAGCCTGTGCCCCCGCCCACTCGTTCTGCATAATCCCCAGAAAATTCACCATCTGATTGCAGAGTACACCGAGATGCTTTGCCGGCGCCGAGGTAATCTTGCCGGTGATGCCGCCCAGTCCTTCCTGAATCAACTGCTTCAGGGACCAGCCCGCACAGTATCCGGTGAGCATGGACAGATCGTGAATGTGGATGTCCGCATTGCGATGCGCCTCGGCGATTTCTTCGTCATAGATCTCGGAGAGCCAGTAGTTGGCCGTCACCGCGCCGGAGTTGGACAGGATCAATCCGCCCACGGAATACGTCACGGTGGAATTCTCCTTCACGCGCCAGTCCTCCACCTTCACATAGCTGTTCACCACGTCCTTGTAATCCAGAATTGTGGACTTCATGGTGCGCATTTTCTCCCGCTGCTTGCGATAGAGAATATAGGCCTTGGCCACTTCCTCATATCCGGCCTGCCCCAGCACGCGCTCCACACTGTCCTGAATCTCCTCCACATGGATGGAATCGTTCTTCACTTTATTCTGAAAATCCGCCGTCACTCTCAGTGCAAGCAGATCGATAATATCATTATTATAACTCATCTGCGTAGCCGTGAACGCTTTCATGACGGCATCATTGATTTTCGTCAACGTAAAATCCGTTGTACTGCCGTCCCGTTTGATTACCTGCAACATCCCTGTCCCTCCTACCATTTCTCTATAAGTGCGATATGTTTTTACTATATCATTTCCCGACATCAAAGTCAATGCCCGGAACGCAAACAACTACAATATCTTGTGGTATTTCTGCGACACAACTGTCATATATGGCACATATTGTATTGACCGACTCAGTCAGTCTTATCCCCAAAAACTGCCCGGACCGCACATTCCAGCGCATTCCGGGCAGCTCTATGAGACGACATTCAAAATCGCTTTCGTATTTTTCTTTTCACCATTATCTGCTGGAGAGAAACTGCTGCTCCCGCTTGGCCAATTCGTCATCCGGATAGCTTTTCAGATAGTTATCCAACAGCACCTGCGCCCGCTGATATTCCTCCAGATATTCATAGGCCACAATCTCATTGAAAGACAAGGTCTGCATCAGCGTATTGTCCTGCACCTGCATGCCTCCCTGAAAGGCCTGCAGCGCACGGTCATAATTCCTCATAGCCATCTCGCACAACCCCAACTGGTTATAGACGGCCGCACTGTTTGTATCCTTCGCAATCCAAGAATTGTAGACGCTGGCCGCATAATTATAGTCTCCCGTGGCCTCGTATGCCCTGCCCAGATAGAGATAGCTCTCCGCATCTCCCTTCTCTCTTGCCTGCTCCAGCGCAACACAGGCGTTCTGATACTCCCCGAGGTAATAATACATGCGCCCGCTGTCATAGCTGTTCATTTTATCGCCCGCTCTCTGCATGGCCTGCGTCAGATATTCCTGTCCAACCTCTTTGTAACCGTAATGTTCCAGCGCCTGATAGATCTGAATAATTCGGTCATAATTGCCGGGATCCATGGAGATCACCTTGTCAAAATCCGCCTGCGCCCCCTCATGGTTCCCCCGTTCCAGCCGCACGCTGCCCCGTAGAAAATAGGCGTCCTTTTCTTCGGAGCGCAAGTCCAGAATGGCGTCATAGACCTCCTCCGCTTCTGCGGGCTGGCCGTTTTTCACGAATGCCGCCGCAAGATAATAGTTCAAATCATAATCCACAGGCTGCACAAATCCGTCGCTGGTGCGAAGCGCCTCCTCAAAACAGGCGATGGCACTCTCATAATCCGTCAGCCCCATATAGGCAATGCCGCGGCCTCTGGCAATCAGACGGCTGTTCTCCCCGGCTTCCGCCGCGGCATCGAATCCCGCCAGCGCCTCCTGATAGCTGAGCTCCTGTACGAGCTGCATGGCCTCCGCCGTCTTCGTGCCCGAACTGCCGCACCCGGCAAGCATCCCGATCATACCAAGCATACTGACCGTACCAGTCAAAATCAGTATCTTCGAACGTCCTGCAAACCGTTCTGTTCTCCGCCGATAATTCCCACTCCTCATGCTCTGTCCTCCAGCTGGGAAGTGCAATGGGGACATCTGGTGGCGTCAATGGCAATCTCACTCTTGCAGAAGGGACATTTCTTGGTGGTGGGCGCCGCGGGAGCCGGCTTGCCGCCAAACTTGTCATTGATGGTATTAACCATTTTCACCAGACAGAAGATCACGAACGCCGTAATCAGAAAATTGATCACCGCAGTGATAAAATTGCCATAATACAAAATCGGAGCGTTTTCCCCGCTGCCAAGCGTCACGGTAAGACTGCTGAAATCCGTCCCTCCGAAAATTCCCAGAATCGGCGTCAGAATATCCTGATTCAGCGAGGTCACAATAGCGGTAAAAGCGCCTCCCACAATCACACCCACCGCCATATCCATCACATTGCCACGGAGAATAAATTTCTTAAATTCCTGAATCAATCCTTTTTTTCCGGCCATTTTCATCCTTCCCATCCCGCCGCCCGACGCGGCGTAAAAATCTGTAAACGCAGGCGGAGCCTGTCCTCTCCCGGGCGGTCCGCATCTGTTTCAGGCACATTCCGCCTTCTTTTTTAATAGTATCATAAGCATTCTGCGAACTCAATAGTGCAAAAAAAGTTTTTACGGAGTATAATATCCCTATAGATACCAATCGATTGGCATCTATCTACTCTTCGAGCATGATCGCTGATTTTTAGAGGCCAGGCAGAGGACGCTCCGTCCAGCGCATTATTTTCGTCCAAAGCTGTGTGCCGCAGATGGGTGAAAGCCCTCTCTTGTAAAACAGATTATAAATATTCATTGCAAGTGACAGACAAATATTTTTAATCAAGTATAAAAATCGAGGTTTGTGGAGGTAAATAAAAGTGGCTAAGAATGAAAGGTTTGAGAAAGTCTATTCACAAGGAACAATGAATGTCATGGAAATTTGGGTGGATAAAGAGACCGGTGTGAATTATGTGTTTCATGCGAGTGGATATGCAGGCGGAATGACACCGTTGTTGGATAGAGACGGAAAACCGATTATTTCTCCGATTGTGAATAGATAAATTTCGATTTGAAGAATTGTTTTCGAAACTCCGATTTTCGCAATTGCCCAATATTTTATAAGAAAGAGGAATACCATACCGATGCAGCATATTCAAAATGACATCAAACAGAATACCTTCCGGCACGCCTATCTGCTCTACGGTGAGGAACGTTATTTGAAAAAACAGTATACGGACCGCCTCCGCAAGGCGATGTGCGCGGAGGATGATCGGATGAACACGCATTTTTACACAGGCAAAGACATCTCCGTGGGAGAGATTATCGATTTGGCGGAAACGATGCCCTTCTGTGCGGAGCGCCGTGTCATCTTTCTCTCCGACAGCGGCCTGTTCAAATCCGGCGGCGATAAACTGGCAGAGTATCTGGCATCGCCCAGCGAAACCGCCTTCTTTGTTTTCACCGAGAGCGAAGTGGACAAGCGCAACAAGCTCTTTAAGGCGGTGCAGTCCTCGGGCTATGCAGCGGAATTCACCGCACAGGACGAACAGACGCTAAAACGCTGGATCGCCTCTTCCTTGGGCAAAGAGGGGAAAAAGATAACGGAGAACACCGCACAGCTCTTTTTGCAAAAGACCGGAACGGATATGGAAAATATCGAGATGGAACTGGAAAAACTGATCTGTTACTGTATGGACCGGGAAGTCGTGAGCGCCGAGGATGTGGAGGCCGTCTGCACCAACCGCATAAGCAATCATATTTTCGACATGATTAACGCCGTCGCCGCCGGCCGGACAAGGGAAGCCCTGCAGCTTTATTACGACCTGCTGGCTCTCAAGGAGCCGCCCATGCGCATTCTCTTTCTCATTGCCAGACAGTGCAATCTGCTGCTGCAGGTAAAAGAGCTTCGCACCCGGGGATATGACGCCAAGGCCATCGCTCCTAAGATCGGCGTCGCCCCCTTTATCGCCGGCAAATATGTAACGCAGGCCGGGCGCTTTAAGTCTTCCGTTCTGCGAAATGCCGTGGAACAGTGCGTAGAGGCCGAGGAAGCCGTAAAAAGCGGTCGTATGAATGACAAAATGAGCGTGGAAGTTCTGATTCTGTCCGTGCTCAAAGGAGAGAATGCTCCCGCCTGACATACAATAAACCACCAGTTGTCGAGAGTTCTACGGGATAATCAAGTGTTTGAACCTAGACTCCGACAATACCCTTGCGGGCACCCCTCCCAGGACTGATGGCTTTAAACTTATTATATGCAATTTACTCCGATCTATCAAGAACTGTTTCTTAACCAAGCGTTGTTTCTTAATCAAAAATCGTTTAACCCAGATTCACAAGCCGGGTGCTGCAGCCGATTTTCTCCTGCTCATCTTGTGCCTGCTCCACCCGCATCACCTCTACGGTAATGCTAATCCTTTGTCCCTTGGCAATCGCAGAGAACCGGATCGTATCGCCCTCCTGCACTCTTCCTTTCGGAGCCTGCAGCAGAAGCCCTATGGAACTCATATTGAGCACCGTGACCTCAAATCCGCCGGGGAGTTTTCCCACATCCGGTCTGGAGACAAAATCCACCTCTCCCACAATGTGTACCTGATAGCGCACCGCCTGTCTGTAATTCCTGTCAGTGCCTTCATAGAGACGAATTCTCGTCTTGACGCCTTCCTTTGCGCTAACCGTGCCATAACTCTCAACCAATCCGGCCGCGCTGAAAATCAGAGCGCTTATCACCATATTCTCCTGCAGACAGATAGGATCCGTCTCAATCTCAACCATGCCCGTTTCGGCATCGTATGCAAGTATAGTGGTATCCGCAATCGTCTGATCCTTGCGCATATCCCGAATCACAATCCTGCAATTTCTCAAATCCTCATTCAGGCTCATCTATATCCCTCACCAGATATCGCAGTTTATTACTGCTGTTGCCCCCCCATATCATATTCCGACAACAGCTTGGCCAGAAGCCTGTAATAGGGAAGATGGGTGCGGTTCCAAGTCATGGCGCTCTTTACAAACTCAAGGCTCAATGTGGACTCCATCCCGTTCCGATCTTTAAATCTAATGTGCACAAACGAGAGAATGCCCTGTTTGGTCAGCTTGTCATACAAGGTCGGGCTGGAAGCTTCAAACCGTCTGATATTGTCCACCACGAGCACTCCCATCTCGTCAAAGAGCTTGGTCAATGCAGGCACCACCAAATAATCTGCTGTGACATCTATAATTTCTTTGGAGAGACGATTGGCGCCGGCCATCCCCACCAGCTTGGAAGGATGCCCCGCATACAGCATCACCCTCTGAATATTCAGATTCAATGCCACGTCATCCAAAAGCTGATCCAGCGGATATGCCTGTCCGGTATAGACTTTATCCTGCATTGCACAGATCAACTCCGCCGGAGACATATTACCGCGGCTGTTCAAAGTGTTCATGGACATCTTGTTGTTCTTCAGATCCTCCAATGCGCCATGCTTTTCGCGGTTGTAGATAATATAGCGGTTGCGGCCCTTCTCCTTCGCTCGGTAAAGGGCAAAGTCCGCCAGAAAGAACAGATCTTCATAATTGTCCGCATCCTTTGGATAGGCTGCGCACCCGATGGAGAGCGTGATGGAGATATCCTCGCCGGCCTTCGTCTTCACAAAACTGGAAGCCACGTTGTTCTTGATGCTCCGCAGACGCTCGCGCATTGTCTCCATATCATATGCATTGTAGAAGATCACCAGAAACTCGTCTCCGCCAAAGCGTCCCACCAGTCCATCGTCACGCACCTCATTCTGTATGGTGGAGGCCACTCTCTTCAAGACCTCGTCTCCCATCATATGACCATACACATCATTGACCTTCTTGAAATAATCCACGTCTATAATCGCAATGGTCACATTGCTGACTTTCTTCACGTCCACAATGTTGATGGCAAGCTTGGAGATCTCCGCTTTGGTGAGCACACCAGTGAGATAGTCCCTCTCCAGCGCGCGCTTCGTATCTGCCTCGTCCATGGAACGCTCATTCCAGAAATGGATGTAACCCGTGGAATAAATATACTCGCCCCGCTCATAATAAGACATTCCTTTTAAGAGCGTGTATGCCGTCTCCTTGAGATCCAGCACATCGCCGGCTATATTGACAATATAGCGCTCCGTTCCATTTTTCAGCGTGTCTAACAGCGTCCGCACATCCTTCTCATTGTCCGCATCCGCACGCTCCAGAAGTTTTTGCTCGAATTCCGCAAAACTCACGGACAACACATTTTGTTCAAAACGGTCCGCGGCATAAATTCTGATCGTGTCCGCAGCCACCTCATATTCAAAAAAGTAGTCTCCGTACAGACTTAGAATACCGTTCTTTTTATCGACCTGATAGCGGTTGCGTTGCTCCCACTCCCGAAGCTCATCCAACAAAAGCAGTTTGATGTCCACCAGCACATTATCCTGTGCGGAGAAAATCGCCAGAAATTTTCTGGGCTCGCCCTCTTCCGTGAGCATCGTCAGCAGCACGTCTCTGCCCGCCTTCAAATACTCCGCCAGATGCTCCACTTCCGCAGGATCCAGCAGTTTATCAAAACTCCTGTACAGCCTGCTTCCGATAAAAGCATAAAATGCAGTATTGGCTGAGACAACGTCATATGTATTTCGATTAATTTTTACCTCATAGATATTCTGACCTTCCATCAAACATACTCCGCCTCTTAAGATTTGGGCGTTATTCCCGCAAAACTGCCCATTGTGTCCGATCCGTCTATATAAGATTGCCTAAAGTTATATATATTTTACTATATTATCAGAGCTTTTGCAATGAAAACATTCCTATGTTTCGTATTCCATGTTTCCACATGATCTATATTTAGTATTCCTCCGCAATATCCAGCTCGTGCTGCTCGTCCTGAATCGGGAGCGCATAACCGGGCGTATGGCGCAGGAACATCAGCCAATAACCGATTCCCACGACGCCGGCGCCTCCCACAATATTGCCGAGCGTCACGGGAAGAAGATTTCTCAAAAGAAAACTGCCCCACGTGAGACCTGCCGCCTCGATGCCGTACTCCGCCGCCGCACAGATGCCGGCGACACCAAAATAAATATCCGCAATACTGTGCTCAAAGCCACAGAGCACAAACAACATCACCGGCCAAAAACTCATGAGCAGCTTCCCCGGCACCTTCTTGGCTGCAAAAGCCGCCCAGACCGCAATACAGACCAGAATGTTGCAGAGGATTCCGCGGATAAACGCCTCCGCAAAAGTCTGCGTCACCCGTGACATGGCCGCAGCCACCACTTTCTCGGCGAGCATCCCCTCGAACAGATCCGGCGTATGTCCGTACACCACCAGCACAGCCACAAAAGCCGCGCCGATAAAATTCCCCGCAAACACGCAGAGCCAGTTCTTCAACATGTCGCGGCATCTGATTTTTCTCTCCAACAGGGCGATCATAATCAGATTATTGCCCGTAAAAAGCTCGCTGCCCGCCACCAGCACCATGGCCATCCCCGCCGGGAAGACACATGCTCCCAACAGCTTCGCCACGGAAGGATTTGCAATCGTGGCGGATGCGGTGGTGGAACCGATGCCCGCAAAACCGATGAAAATGCCTGCAAAGACGCCTAATATCACCATCTTAAAGGCCGACAGCCTCACCTTATGAATACCGATCTCCACAAAATTGTTTGCAATCTCAAGGGGTGAATGCATGAAACTCCTCCTTCCGTTTTTCATATTGTCCGTAAAAATCCTGCTCCCCGTCATAGGGCGCCAGATAAAAAGTCCTCAATAACAACATATTCAGTTCTCTCCGGAACATGTCATCTTCCGACTGCTTCAGCCGCTCCTCCACCTCGTTCAGCAGATAGTGCCAGTCCGTGACAAAGACCCTGTAACGGCTCTGATCCGGTGTGTCGATCCATTTACTCACTTTGACTTTGGAACGAACCGCCCTGCATGCTCCCAACTGCACAAAATAGCGGAACGCCCCGTTTTCATAATAGCGTCCCATGGGAAACAGACGGCACACCCCGGGACGCAGGGCATGAACACGGCATCTCCCCGCCTCGTCTAAAAACGCACAGGCCTCCCCCTCTCCCGCCATGTTGAGATGGGGAAGAATATAGCCGTCCACCACGCCAAGCCCGATCTCCCGGTCCAGAAAATCCGCAAATGGTCTGCCAAGTCCCACGGTCAGCCGGTACACGTCATAGGGATCCAGCAGAACGGATTCCCCCATATCCCTGCAGCAGTCGCTGCAGCCGGCACATCCATGGCAGTCCGCTTTCACCATGTCATTGTCGTCATACAATCTTCCGTCGGAAATATCCTCCAGAGTCCCGTAGCGTCTCATTGCGCGTCTCCCTCATAAGTCCCGGGCAGAGCCTCGAAAAACCTTCGGTTTTCCGAGGTCGCTTCGCTCGTCAAGTGTCCGTATAGGCATCTGCTCGAGCAAGCTTGGCATCTACCTATACGGACACTTGACTCTGCCCTTTGCGTACATTATACCATAAGACGGTCAGGGGTGGTAGGGTGTTTGAAAAAGAATTTAGAATTGGCAAATTTGAAATGAAGGTTCTATTCAGCCGGCGCCGAGACGGAAAAGACCGGGGTGGTTTGACAGGCTTTGGCGAAGCCTGTCAAACCACCCCGGTTCTTTCCCGCCGACACTGTCGCCACAGCATCCGCAATCATTCTTATTTGGCAGCCATCTCAGCTTTTAACTTCTCGGTCAGCGCAGGCAGAATCTTGTTCAGATCACCCACGATGCCATAGTCGGCCACATCAAAGATCGGCGCCGTCTCATCCTTGTTGATAGCGATGATGATATCGGACTCCTCCATACCTGCCAGATGCTGTATCGCACCAGAGATGCCGATCGCAAAATACACATTGGGACGAACGGTCTTGCCGGTCTGCCCCACCTGCAGATCCTTGGGCTTCCATCCGGCGTCCACCACCGCACGGGAGCAGCTTACGGTGCCGCCGATCGCCTCTGCCAGATCATCCAGAAGCTTGAAGTTCTCGGGGCTTCCCACGCCGCGTCCGCCGGACACCAGAATCTTGGCATCCATGATATCCACGGTATCGCTCACCGCTTTCACGATCTCCAGAATTTCCACATATTTATTGTCCGGGGTAAATCCGGGATTGAACTCCTCAATATTGGCCTTCGCGCCGGCCTGTTTTGCCCGCTTCTGCATTACGCCGGGACGAACCGTGGCCATCTGGGGCCGAAAATCAGGACAGGCAATGGTCGCAATGGTATTGCCGCCGAACGCGGGACGGGTCATGAGCAGCTGATTGTGTTTCTGCTCCTTGCCGGGGATGGGATTCATCGGGAAATCACCGATCTCAAGCTGTGTGCAGTCCGCCGTAAGTCCCGTGTGAATTCTCGCGGAGACACGGGGACCCAGATCACGCCCGATGGCGGTTGCGCCCACGAGAAAGATCTCCGGCTTATACTTCTCGATCACGGAGGCGAGTGCATGTGCATACGGCTCTGTCCTGTACTCTTTCAGCTCCGGGTCGTCCACCACGATGACTCTGTCGGCACCGTACTCTGCCAGCTCATCGGCCAGCCCTTTCACATCGCTGCCCACCAATACAGCAGTCACATCCGTCCCCAGCGTCTCGGCCAGATCTTTGCCCTTGCCGATCAGCTCGAAGGCGATGCTGTTGATACAATTGTCCACCTGCTGTGCGAAGACATATACGCCCTTATATTCTTCTAAATTCATTGTATTTCCTCTCATTCTGCCGCTTGGACGGCGCTTCTTAGATAACGTGTCTGTCTTTGAGTTTGCCCACGATGTAGTCAACTGCCTCTGCGGGATCCAGAGCCACCTTCTCACCGGCGCCCTTTCTCACCTTGTCGGAAGCTTTTGCGATCTGGGTGGGAGAACCCTTCAGACCCAGATTGGAGTCTTCCACATCCTTCAGATCCGCTCTTCCCCACACGGTGATCTCCGCCTCGCAGGCGTCAAAAATTCCGCCGGGTGTCATATAGCGGGGCTCGTTCAACTCCGCCAGCGCAGTCACAAGACAAGGCATCTGGGCTTTCAGCACATGATATCTGTCGTCGAACTGACGCTCCACGATCACGCTGTTCCCCTCTATTTTGATATCCTGTGCATAGGAGATCACGGGGATGTTTAAATGCTCGGAAATCTGAGGGCCAACCTGTGCGGTATCGCCGTCGATGGCCTGACGTCCGGTGATAATCAGATCATACTCCATATTGCGCAGCGCTCCTGCCAAAGTCTGTGAGGTGGCCCAGGTATCAGCGCCGCCCAGCACTCTGTCGGTCACCAGCACGCCTTTGTCGGCACCCATTGCCAGCGCTTCCCGAAGCACATCCTCCGCCTTGGGAAGTCCCATGGTGAGCACGGTGACCTCCGCGCCGTACTGATCTTTTAATCTCAGCGCAGCCTCCAGACCGGCCTTGTCATCGGGGTTCATAATGGTCATCATGGCAGCTCTGTCCAACGTACCGTCGGGATTGAATTTAACGCCGCCCTTGGTATCGGGAACCTGCTTGATACAAACAACGATTTTCATTGTATTTTCACTCCTTTATATTTGTCGGTTTTCCGGTTTACTTAAGCAGAGCCGCGGAGATAACCATTCTCTGCACCTCGGAAGTGCCCTCATAAATCTCGGTGATCTTGGCGTCGCGCATCATGCGTTCCACGTCATACTCTCTGGTATAGCCGTAACCGCCGTGAAGCTGTACGGCCTTGGTGGTAACTTCCATAGCCATCTCTGCGGCATAGAGTTTTGCCATGGCCGCTTCCACGCCGTAGGAGGTCTTGTGATCCTTGGTGTACTGATCCTTGGTGCAGGCTGCTTTATATACAAGGAACTGTGCGGCCTGTGCTTTGGTCGCCATGTCGGCAAGCTGGAACTGGGTGTTCTGGAAAGCGCTGATGGCTCTGCCGAACTGCTTTCTCTCTTTGGTGTACTCCACAGTCCTCTCCAGTGCGCCCTCGCCGATGCCGAGCGCCTGCGCGGCGATTCCGATACGTCCGCCGTCCAGTGTATGCATCGCAATATTGAAGCCTTTGCCCTGCTGCCCCAGCATATTCTCCTTGGGAATGCGGCAGTCCGTGAAAATCAACTCATAAGTGGAGGAGCCTCTGATACCCATCTTCTTCTCCTTGGTGCCGAACATAAAGCCGGGTGTACCCTTCTCCACGATAAAGGCGGAGATCTCTTTAAAAGGACGGCCCTTTTTCTCCGTGACGCCGGTCACGGCAAAGATCACATACACATCGGCCTCTTTGCCGTTGGTGATGAAGATCTTAGAACCGTTTACCACCCACTCGTCGCCGTCCAGCACAGCCTTGGTCTGCTGTCCCTGCGCATCGGTGCCGGCGCCGGGCTCGGTGAGACCAAATGCGCCGATCTTGCGGCCCGCGGCCAGATCCGGCAGATATTTCTGCTTCTGCTCCTCGGTGCCGTAGGTGAGAATGGGGTCGCAGCACAGCGAGGTGTGAGCGGATACGATAACCGCGGTGGTGCCGCATACTTTCGCCAGCTCTTCCACGCACATCGCATAGGTCAGAACGTCACAGCCCTGCCCGCCGTACTCCTTGGGGATGGGAATCCCCATAAAGCCTGCCTTCGCCATTTTCTCAACGGTTGCGCGGGGGAACTCCTCCGTCTCGTCAACCTCCTGTGCCAGGGGCTTTACTTCTTTCTCGGCGAACTCTCTGAAAAGAGTGCGCGCCATTTCATGTTTCTTGCTCAAAGTAAAATCCATGATCTTTCTCCTTATTTTTTATCTGTTTCCGGCCGTTTCCATGCCGTTTTCATTTTATAGAACGCTGCGCCTGCAGTCAGCTTACTTGCTGTAATCGTAGAATCCCTTGCCGGTCTTGCGGCCCAGCTTGCCCGCGCGCACCATCTTGCGAAGCAGGGGATGAGGACGATACTTGGGATCACCGGTCTCGTTCTGCAGAACCTCCATAATGGCAAGCACGATATCCAGACCCACCAGATCGCCCAAAGCCAGAGGCCCCATGGGATGGGATGCGCCCAGCTTCATGGCCTCGTCGATATCCGCAACGCTGGCAATGCCGTCGGCATAGATGCCGACCGCCTCGTTGATCATGGGGATGAGAATCCGGTTCACCACGAATCCGGGAGCCTCTTTTACCTCCACGGGTGTCTTGCCGATCTCGGAGGAGACAGTCTTAATCTTCTCCACCAGCTCCGCGGGAGTATTCTCGCCCGCGATCACCTCCACCAGCTTCATCCTGTCGGCGGGATTAAAGAAATGCATGCCGATCATGGGACGGTCAAGCCCTGCCCCGATCTCCGTGATAGACAGGGAAGAAGTGTTGGTGGCAAAGATACACTCGGGCTTCACGATGGACTGCAGCTCCTTGAAAGTATCTTTCTTGATCTGCATGTTCTCGGGAGCCACTTCGATCACCAGATCACATTCGGTACAGATATCTTTCAGTCCCGTGGTAATCTTGGCGGCAATGGCATCCGCCTTCTCCTGCGTAATTTTCTCCTTGCTCACCAAGAAGTTCAGATTCTTCAGAATCTTCGCCTTGCCGCCGTCCGCAAACTCCTGTTTGATATCACAGAGGCAGACTTCATAGCCGTCCGTCATGGCAAAAGCCTGTGCGATTCCGGAACCCATGGTTCCCGCGCCGATAATACCTACTTTCATTTTATATCCTCCTTCTGTTTATACCCTAATGGTTTCCCGCCGTGTCCGTTTTCGTCTCGAAACAATCTCAGCTTTCCCGATCTTAGCAGTTCTTAAAGGGTTCTTTTACCTTCTCCTTATTCTTGTCAAGGAAAAATGCCATGCCGTATTTCTGATCCTCCGTCTCGAAGCAGTCGCCGAACAGCTTCTCCTCGATGACGATGGCCTCGTCCATATTCACATCCAGTCCTTCGTTGATGGCCTTCTTGCAGTTTCGCACGGCAATGGGGGCGTTCTTCGCGATGCCCGCCGCCATCTTCTCCGCCGCGGGGAGCAGCTCCTCCTTGGCGTGGACCGCATTGACCAGACCGATTCGGAAAGCCTCGTCCGCCTTGATGTTGCGCGCGGTGTAGATCATCTGCTTCGCCATGCCCACACCCACAATGCGGGCAAGTCTCTGGGTTCCGCCAAATCCCGGCGTGATGCCAAGACCCACCTCGGGCTGCCCGAACACCGCATTGTCGGAACAGATGCGGATATCACAGCTCATGGAGATCTCACAGCCGCCGCCCAGCGCAAATCCGTTCACCGCCGCGATCACAGGAACGGGAAACGTCTCCAGTCTGCGGAAAACATCATTTCCCTTTTTGCCGAAAGCCTCGCCCTCCGCCTTGGTCAGCGTGCTCATCTCGCCGATATCCGCTCCGGCCACAAAAGATTTCTCTCCCGCTCCGGTGAGAATCAGGCAGCGCACCTGATCCAGATTCACGCCGTCAAGCGTGGCGTTCAGCTCATCCAACACCTGCGAATTCAATGCGTTCAGCGCTTTCTCGCGGTTGATGGTGACAACTGCGTAATCATCTTTTTGTTCATATAAAATATAGTCCATTTCTCTCTCCCATTCCGCCGCTCATGCGGCAGTCTCTATTTCTGCTCCCACGTCCTGCGGCAATTTCTGCTTGCGTCTCTGTCCGCCGCCTAGTCCTCAATCTTTACAATGGTAGAGCAGCCCATGCCGCCGCCGATACACAGGGTGGCCAGACCGGTCTTCGCGCCCTTCGCCTGCATCTCATGGAGCAGCGTCACCAGAATCCGGCAGCCGGATGCGCCCACGGGATGTCCCAGCGCGATGGCGCCGCCGTTAGGGTTGAGCTGTTTCTCCACATCAATGCCCAGATCCTTGCCCACTGCAACGGACTGTGCCGCAAATGCCTCGTTTGCCTCGATGATATCAAAGTCCTCGATCTTCATGCCCGTCTTGGCCATCACCTTCTTGGTGGCGGCAACGGGACCGATGCCCATCACTTCGGGACGAACGCCTGCCAGCGCTCCCGCAACGAAAGTTGCCATGGGCTTCACGCCCAGCTCCTTGGCCTTCTCCTCGCTCATCACCACGATGGCTGCAGCGCCGTCATTGATACCGGAAGCATTGCCCGCTGTCACGAAACCGTTCGGATTGATGGGGCGAAGCTTCTGAAGTCCCTCGATGGTGGAACCTGCTCTGGGGCCCTCGTCGGTGTCGAATACAATGGTCTCTTTCTTTTTCTTAACCTCCACGGGAACTATCTCCGCCTTGAAGGCGCCGCTCTTCTGGGCGGCCTCGGCTTTCTGCTGGCTCTTCAATGCAAATTCGTCCAGCTCCTCTCTGGTGAGTCCCCACTCCTCACAGATATTGTCCGCAGTCTTAATCATATGATAATCGTTGAAAGCATCCCAGAGGGCATCCTTGATCATGGTGTCCACCAGTGTGCCGTTGTTCATTCTATAGCCATAGCGGGCCTGCGGGATCGCATAGGGAGCCATGGACATGTTTTCCATACCGCCCGCAACCACGATGTCGGCATCTCCTGCCATAATCATCTGCGCCGCCTGATTCACGCAGTTGAGGCCGGAACCGCACACCACGTTCATGGTCACGGCAGGCACCTCAATGGGAAGGCCGGCCTTGATGGAAGCCTGACGGGCCACATTCTGCCCCAGACCTGCCTGAATAACACAGCCCATGTAAACCTGATCCACCTGCTCGGGGGCAACACCCGCTCTGTTCAAAGCCTCCTTGATCACAATCGCGCCCAGCTCCGCAGCGGGGGTCGTGCTCAGGGTTCCGCCCATCGTGCCGATGGCCGTACGGCATGCTCCTGCCAATACCACTTTTTTCGCCATTTTTCTTCTCCTCCACATTGATTATTTTGGTGTTTCTCTTTGTTTTACCGACCATTTTACCGGTCATTTTGCTGATTGTTATTTTTTTGTCATACCACTGATTGTTAGTGTATCACAAATATGGCTGATTTGCAATGCATTTTATAAAATACTTCATGATAAAATACTCTATCCTCTCTTCTCCGAAACTTCATACTGATGTTTCCCTTTTGGAACTGTATTCCCATCAATATCCATAACATTAATCATCTTGAATAATAATAAATATTTCTGTCGATACATCATCAGGCCTGCCATATCCATCTCTTTACGCAACAAAACAGATGCCGCTTTATATATCGCATCTGTTTTCCATCATATTTACCATTTCATTGATCTCTATATATGACACAACCATACTATACTTTGTTAATCCCCCTTAGTTACAGAACAAGCATAGTTCTTATCTCTCTAGCGTTCCCCAAACTTTCTCCTTTAAAATGATATTACCCTCTTTAAAATCAATCGCTTTTATATCGTGCAGAGCGTTAATCGCATCAACAATTTCTCTGTGTTCAATAACTTTTTCTTCATGTTGCATGTACCATTCCTGCACATCACATATAAGTTTCTCTTCATTAATTTCAATATTATATGCATCTTTCTTGTGTAAAAGATAAACCACATGCGCCTCTATGTCACTTATTTCCCGCTTCACTGATTTCTCTATAAAAAACAAAGATAGAATTATCAGTTGTATATAATTGAATACACTTTCCGGCCTGCTAACAGAAACCATCAACTCCAATCCGGCTACAAGCGCTTTTTTGAAATCAACCTTTATGTTGCCGGCTTTGTAAGAGACATATTCCTCCTTAAGAAAGATCATCCCCTTCCTTGCATTTTCCGGCAGTATTGTTATATAATGATCAACAATGTGACCGCCAACGGATTCTTCCAGACCATATCCTCGCGCAGCTTGCTCTAATTCGTTTCTCAATTCATTATTATATTCCATCGCCTCTCGTCTCGTCATTATCATTTCTCCTAAACATATTTCTTTTTTCTGTATGCAGTATGTTGTTCAATTTCCCTTTTTCCATTTTCAATAGGAGTTGATCCTTATACTCATCATATACATCCAAAAAACCGCTGTACAAATGATTTCCGTCTACCGTATCAAAATCATATTCGTCCTTATTTACGACTGCGAACAGACGATTCTTACGCTTTTTCGGTGACGGATGCTCCCAGTCATGAAAAACCGTCTTATATAACACTCTATCCGTGTAATAATACAGATCAAAAAAGTCCATATATATCATGGGTGCTAAATATGTATACTTCTCAAGTATGACTCCTTCATCCTTTTGTTCCATAATAATTTTCAATACAATATGATAGGCAATCGTATCTGCATCAAACTCTTCTTTTTTTGCCCGTTTCTCTGTGTATTTCTTGCCAATAGCCGCAAAATATGCATGCGCTATTTCATGTGCTAAACTAAAGACCACGATTGTCCAATAACAATCTTCCGCAAGCTGAAGTATTTGAACATCCCCTGCAACAATCTCCAGTAACTCCTTATTCGCATTGGCCCCCTGCATCTCCCCAAATATACATACATCATTCATCAAGTATAAAACATATTGAAAGCACTCTCCATATACCTGCAGATTGTCAAAGTCCTTTGACCATTTAAGCATTGCCAGTAAAAATGTCATAACCGTTGACTCAAACAGTTCATCTATATGTACAAATATAGGATTTTCCTTGTCATTATAAATATAACTGTTAATGGAATTCTGATACTTATTGCTTAATTCAATTTCTGAACCAGTATAACCATACTCCTTTTCAAAGTACTTTTTGACAATACTAAACATCGTATGTACATTATACCGTTTATTATTTTCCCTTAACTGATCTGCTGTAAAATAATCCGGAAAATATTGTAACATGGTTTTAATATTTCGCTCTTCATCTTTTAAAGAATATCCACCAAATTTAAAAATCTCATAATTGTCAGGCGGTACCATATACCTTTTCAAATTGTTGACTTTACCTTTATCCATAACTGATCCTCACAAACCTAAAATGTATCCTGTCAAATTACTTTTATTCATATCACTTAATATGTAAGTATATTTGATTAGGATAATTACTGTTTTTCACTGTGATTCATGCCACAGCAACCGCATATAATTACTATACTCATTTTGATGTGCAATAATATCACATGCTTGATTAATCTCCTCCTCCGTAATAGTATTTCTTTGAATCGTAGTGATACCCTTTCGCCTGATCCCAATGTACTCACCATATCTTTCTTTAAATAAATGCTTGTAAGGACTCATGTCATTATTCTGGACAAAATTATCTAACTGCAAGTCAATTAACAATTGTTCATCCGCCCTTTTTTCATTTTGAAAAACAAATATATGGTTCTGTTTCCGAATCTCATTCATCAATAAATCCGTATCCATACACATTGAAAAAAGTACCAGTGC
This sequence comes from uncultured Acetatifactor sp., assembly GCA_964604835.1. Classification (GTDB taxonomy): domain Bacteria; phylum Bacillota; class Clostridia; order Lachnospirales; family Lachnospiraceae; genus Acetatifactor. The sequence goes on along the minus strand of CAZSAJ010000011.1, from coordinate 34,983 downwards.
ATCTATCTTATCCAATGGATTTTTAACAAGATATCCATCATTCTCATTCAAAAGATATGATATAAACTCTTCCCTTGAAGTTCCATAATTAATCATCAAAAACCCAAGATTAACTTCGGTCTCACTTTCTTTACACTTTTCATTTATTTTTTTGATGTTTTTGCCTACCTGCCTTATATTACTTTTTAATTTAATACTATTATTACGGATTTCATATGGCACTATATCATCTGATTGAGAGAAAAAATAATTTTTATAAAATCTTGTTCCATCTTTCATCTTATAAATTTCATAATTATCTGAAAGCTCAGGTGCACATTCCAAAGCCTTTACCTCAATATTTATTTTGCGTTTGACAAAAACAAATGAATATTCAAATCTCTTATTCTTATTTCCATCTGATTCATATTCCAGTTTTACAAATTCTTCATGCAAATCACTTTTCAAAAAAATATTTGAAAACAAATAAAAGAAAATCTCAAATTCGCTATAGCTCTCATTAAACATTTTCCAACTAAACCATTTACTTTTGTCCGCGCAAACCAATTTTCTCTCCAGCATGTCTTTCATCATATCCGCATTATAAAGATACTTAGGAACGATGTAACTGCAATATGCTAATGAAAAAAATATCGCATCAATAAATGTATTATCTTGTCTTAAAACATGATTAACTGGATAGTATGTGTTAGCATAGCTATAAATTTTTTCACATTCTGTATACAAATTCGCAGCTAATTCAGGCTTCGTCTCCGAAAACGCACGGTATAATTGCGGATATCCATTTAGCTGTTTTTCAATATTACATTTAATCAAAAAACTTTGGAAAGACGAAAAAACTGTGTTAGATTTCTTGCCATAGTCCTCAAGTATCATTGCAACAGTCTCTCCTATTACATCTCTTTTATCTTTTTTGCAATGATAAGCACAGATAATATAATCCCTCTGAGATCTCGCTTCTACAAACGGTGACAGTAATTCTTCCAGTTCAGATAGATCTGCCAGTTGATAATAATTATTTCTAATCCATACACTGAAATTATATCTTAAAAGGAATTGAATATCTCCAGTAATCAAAAAAGAAGTATTATTTTTTACGATCAACGTAGCGGCCACTTTATCCATTACCTCATATTTATACTCACCATGAAGTACATCATTTACAAAAATACCTGTCTTTTTATTTGTAAACAATCCAACCAACGGATTTATTGGATAATTCATGTCAATGAATGCAGAATACTTAAATCCTACAACATTCCTTATATTTTCATTAAACTCTAAATTCCCCACATAATTCATGCGTCTAATTATCTCCTGTAATCTTGATGACAAGAGATTCACCTGATAACGTGACGACATTATTTCCACTTTAGCTAAATCTTTCTTTTTTAGACCAACTTCCAACTCCACTGTATTAAGAACTTCAAGCGCTGCTAAATTGTCCTCCTGCTTATCAATCAAAAAGTCTATAAATTGCAAAATTTTTCCATCTGCATAATACAACCTAAATATATCTACTCCCTCGCTATATTGATACTCTAAGCGCTTTGATAAATTGCTACTGTCAAATAATCCTTTCATGATGAGCACTGTAGAATAATTTGAAAAAAACAGTTCATCTGAGTACCCCATAGTACATCCAAGATAATTAATTACCATATTTCTATAATCTTCGTCATACATTACACCTTTAAGTTCATCTAATACGATAAAAAAGGTTGTTGTAAAAAGAATATACTCTTTTTTTAGGATTTTAATTTGTTCCACATCATCATCCGATATCATAGGCATCCTATTACATAAAGCATCATATAAAAAATGGTTCATTCCATAACTTTTGAAATATTCTTCTGCTATTTTCATATCTCTATCATTCCTTTTGTTTCTATCAATACATTCTTTTCTATTTGGTTTTAAAACTGCTTGTTCATGTTATATCTCACAAAATATATGTAAGATGTTTTGTATCTACTAGCTAGAGTAGCATAAATTTATTTAGCCAACACGTTGAAATAACAAGGTACAAAACCTATTTTATATATCTCTATAATCCTTATACCCAATTAATACATCAACAAGCATATCTATGTCAACCTATTACTACATCTTTTTAGTTTTGTATCAATATACCAGAACCATAAACTTTGAGATGTATATGAAAAGTATTATTTCCTGTGATATAATTTATACTATTGTCATTTGGGAGATGGAATGGAATGAACAAAGAGGAAATGCCCCCGAAACAGTCATTTATGTGCCGCGCTTCTACTCAACACATTTCTTTTGTTTTGCCCGATTTTGATTACTGTAGGTCGAGAAAAATGACACGTTTAATATTATCTTTCACTCTTTGGATGCTGCTATCAGAAGATGTTATGTCTCAACCAGTATTTTTTCTTATCAATCTTCTATCGTAACTAAAGAAGCATCTGTCCTATAGCAGTAGTCCTTATATTATAACTTACACATGCAAAAAGACGCCTAGTTTACATCATTGCTCCATGCGCCTATACATTGTTATTGTGAGATTCAATGGCTCTTCACATACGCCAACTGCATAATCTCTCCTTCAATTTCTTTTATTTCATCAAATGACAATGACAGGACACAGTCCTCAATATATTCTCTAATGCTTTCCGCCATTTTATCCGATTTTTTATTAATTGAAACTGTACTCTTTTTATGATACATATATCGCTGGACATATGTTAGGACCAAAAGCGCGGCTGTAAATGTTTCTTCGATAAACATTTACAGCCGCTTCCCGTTCCAATTGATTTTCACAAGAAAATCAATTGGATATTTCTTATGATTCCCCTTTCTCTTTCTGCGCTTCACTCCATAACTCGTTAAACTTTGCTTTCACCTCTTTCGCATTGACTTTCTGCTCAAAGGACATGGTCGGCTTTTCCCTTAATATCGGTTGTATAGGAGATTTTTGCGCTGACGGCATCTTCGGAACAACCAGATCTCGCCTTTGATTCCTTAACTGCAGCAGTTCTTTTTCGATTCCACCCACTCCGGATAAAAGTTTTCCTACCGTTGATTTTTCCATATTCAAGGCATACTTTGCTTCCCATACTGCTATTGTCTTATCTAATCGTTTACATTCCTCCGCATACTTGGCTTTATCTTTCTGCCATTGCTCCAACGGTTCCGCATATTCCAGTCTCCACTTTTCATATTCAGCCCGATATTTTGCATAACGATCCTCGAAAGTGTCACTTTCCTCCTGCCACTTTGCCAGATCAGCCTGATATATCTCCTCATTTTTCCGGGCATTCTGTTCTGCAACCTTATTCACAGTATCTAAACATTGATATAATTTTTCAAAATATTTTTGTACCTGCTTAAGTTCCTTAGCTCTTGCTGCCTCCTCTTCACTCTTTTTGGCGTCAAGATACCGATACAGTGAATCGTTGAGGAGCCTCATAAGCTCCGCCTGTTCTGTCCGCAGATCCTCGTCCGCATACTGCATCGCCCTCTGATATAATTTACTTTCTGACAGAATAAACGTCTCATTATTGTCTGCAATGATATTTTCAATGCTTGCAACACCCGACCGGTAGTCTATCTTATAATGAAAAAGTTTTTTGATCTCCTGTTCGGAAAAAATTTGCAAGACAAAAAACTTCTCACGATATTCGGGATAATAATCCTTTACCTCTACATCAAGCATAACGGTCTGCACTTGTTTTTTTAACATGTTATAAAGTTTCTGACTCAACGCCGTGACATCTCCGCATTGATGCTCCGCAAGCAATTCTCCCCAGTACGCCCAGCCGTTTTCTGCATTTCTGTCCAAAACCTGCTCAAAAAATCCGATTGCCTTTTTCCATTCCTGATCCTCCAAAGCCATCATTCCACGCTTTAATAAAGCATCCCCGTTCACTCCTCCCTGATTGTAGAACACATGCTCAGGAACCTGCACTTTCTCGACTTTCGGTTCGGGCGCTATCAATTTGTCAATGCCGTGCATCAGATCTTGGATCGCACCTACTTTACCCATATCCTGAGCCTGCAATTTGGCAAATTCTTTGGGGATATCATATGCATCCACACCCTTAAAGCAGGGAATCAAATGTTTTGTCTTATCCTTCGCCATCAATTTAATAAATCTGCTCCATTCGTTTTTAACCCATACCGCATTATAGAAATCATATGAGGTTCCGAAAGCAAGCATGATTTTAGCGGAATTCAAGGCCGCAAAAATATAGGGCTCATATTCGATACCAAGTTTATCCTCCAGCGTTATTCTGGAGAAAAAGACTCTGTATCCTTTCTCTGTCAATGCCTCGTAGACATCCTGTGCCAGTACACTGTCTAAGGTCCTGTCTCCGTTTTCGTCCGTCTCTTTATAACAGATAAAAATGTCATAGGGCTCCTCTTTGCCGGAAACTTCTATAATCCCTTTGCGGATTTCCTCGATATATTTCGCTTCCTCCCGGTATACGGCTCTTGAAACGGAGTCCGAATTCTCCATGACAAGTTCAAAGTCCTCATCATCCATAATACTTTCGAATGAAGATCTATGGCATGTCGGAATTTTCTTGCCGGTGGCCGGATCATCCACATACTCGATACCATACCTGCACAAAATCAATCCCCAATAGCCTTCTGCCTCATCCGAATAATCAGCAACAATATTCTCATAGACGCCGGCCGCCTTATCAAACTCACAATTTGTCCTCAGCTTGTTTGCCCTTTCAAAAAGTTTCAGCTTCTTTTCGTCATCAATTATGGGAATCGTCTGTTTTGTCCCGCAGTATTCACATTCAGCGACCGTTACTTCCCCATCAACCGTCAAGTCTCCGCCACACATCTTACATCTTAAAACAGCCATCACAATAATCTCCTTATGTATTACTTATATAATTTACAGATGCGGTTCCTTTCTGAAAGACAACCCGATACTTTTTCACAGAGCGTCTCCGCTGATCCGTTATCATTTTCAATAATAGATTTGTGCAGTTCATCCATTAAAACGGCTATATCCTGTTCCGCCTGCAGCGTCTCGTCACAACTTACCGGGTCACTATACTTAAATTCATCTGCCAGACTCCGGAGTTTGGCCTTTAAGGCCTGCTCATCGCACTGGCTGACCAGCGCCTCCGACAACGACTGCAACGCTCTCATTTTCGACACGTCTTTCTTTAATTGAACATCCTGCCTGACGATCTCATCCCGCATCGTATCCGCCGCAATGCATCCGACGACAGCCATCGCTCCCAATATTACATTGATGATGACAACAACCCAGACCGGAACAAATACTTGAAATATCATTTCCAGCAGGCTGGCAATAAGCTGCACTATCAAATAGGATATTCCGATACGCACAATCGGAAAACCGTAAAATTTACTTTTGGCGCCTCCTCCCTCCGCAAAAGAGACTTTAAAGACATAAATCTGATAAAGAATTGCAAACACGCCAAATACATATGCAAGCCAAAAGATTATTGTCTTAGGCACCGGAACCACAAAGGAGATCACACTGAAAACAATCAGCAGAGCCGCCAACACGACATAGCCTCTCACACTATTTTTCTTCATCGTCATTCACCTCGCTTTTTCCCACAATTATCACAGAAATTACCCGTTATTCCGGATCTCCCACAGGTGCAGTCCCATGCATCCGCCTCTTCAGCAGGTCTCTTTGCACCGCAATTGCTGCAGAAATTGCCCGTAATATTACTTTGCCCGCAGCTACAGCTCCATCCCCGCAGTTTCACAGGCTTTCCGGCCCCACAGTTACTACAGAAATTGCCCGTAATCCCTTTCTGTCCACAGCTGCACTCCCAAGTTCCGGTAATACCGTCACTGACTGTCTGCGCCATTTGTCCCGCTCCCGCCATCATGGGCTGCATGGCTTCTTTCGTCATTCCGATCACTCCGCCCATGGCTCCAAGACTCACTCCAAGACCGGCAAGATCTCCAAGTGCACCGGCTGCCGAACCGCCGTTTCCCACAAGCCCGTTTTTCATCGCCTCCAATCCCACCTGTCTGGAGGTTTCCTGTTGATAGGTGTATCCCTTCATCCGCATTTCCATAGCTTCCGCTTCCGCCTGCATACGATATGCCTCCGCTTCCGCCTGTCTTCTGATCTTGAGAGCCTCTGCCTCTCCCTGTGCATCAATGACTCTCATCCTTGCCGCGGTAGACGCCTCGACTTCTTTTCTCTGTGCGGCCGCTTCCGCTTCGCTCTTTCGGATCTGCTCCTGGCGAACCAAAAGATATTGCTCCGCATACTGCTCCTTCATTTTTTTGAAGTTCGGATCGTCATCGGGTGTTATAATCCTTCCCACAAAAAAATCCGGCATACTCAGTCCGTAATCGGACAGATATTCATTAATCCTGTCCTTCAACGCCTCTGACAGACGCATAAGTTCCGAATCAATCTCAAGAATAGAAATCTGATTATCTTTGATTGTCTGTGCCAGATAGCTTTTGACCTGCGTGATTACCATGGAGCGGAAAAATCCCTTTTTATTTCCTTCTCCCAATAATTGCTCCTGCCCCAGGCTCTCCGATGTTCCAACCAATTTGAGCAATAGTTTTCTGGAATTGATTACTCTTATATTGAATTCTCCGCTGGCTCCAATTTCAATATGCATTCCAGAAGCCGGATCAAACAGGCGTATCTTGGAATCTGTCCCCCATTTAATCCCCATCTGGGTTGCGATATTGATAAAATAAACCTCTGAATGGAAAGTCCCTTCCGTATCTGTCTGTAGCTGATAGATATTCTCCAACAATGGCAACTGCTGGGTTTCCAACGTATATCTGCCTGCCCCGAATAAATCCAGCGCTTGACCATCCTTAAAAAAGACCGCTTCCTGACTTTCATGGACGATCAACTGTGAGCCATAATTAAAGTCTTCTATCGGATGCTTCCACACAAGAGTCTCATTGTCGCCCTCATACTTTATGATACTGGCAAGTCCGTCCTTTTGAATCCGCTCCTGCGCGCGTCGCTCTTGGACATCATTGTTAAAATCGCATACCGGACAGACATATGTAGAAGCGCTTTTAGAAGTAATGAGCCGCACTCCACACTGTTTACAGGAAAATGTTTCAACCTGCTGTTGTTCTGCTAGAGTATTAATCTTCTCATGGCAGACAGGACATTCCGCTCCCGCTCCTTTTGTTTGGTCATACACCACTTGATTCCCACAGTGGGGACACTCTCTGGAAGCCCATCTGTCCGTTGTCACATGGATGACATGACCACATGTACAATCAATTTTCTTCTTTGCCCAAAAGCCCGTCTTGGCCTCCGCATATCTGCCACATTCCGGACATTCAACCGCAAATTTACCCATCAGCGTTTTCCTCCACCTTTATTGCTATCTTCATAATTTCTGTAAATTTTATATGTTGACTTTATGCAATTTCTATTACTGTGTCTGAAGCCATTCCGCATCACTGTTTATCGATAATTTCCGTGTTCTTTAATGCAAAATCCAAAAACAGGGACATGATCTCATTTCTTGTCCTTCCGGCCCGCTTTGCCACAAGATCAATACTTTGCAGCATATCCTTGGGAATACGCATGGAAACCACCACCGATTCATCCTTATATTTTTTGGCTTCAATTTTCAAAGTTTTATTATGTATTTTATCTTCCATATCTTTTCCTCTTTGTATACTATTGTAACACATTTGTATTCTGATGCGCAAGTATAGCTTGATACGCCAATATTGAATTATCAATACAAAAATTTGTTTACGTATACAATGCTTATTATCTATCCGTATAGAATTTTCTTGTGAGTTTCCATAGTTTATCCATAGATATCCAATTTGTCGCTATTGTAAATAAACTACTTTAAAATGTCCAAAATATAAGGAATCTCCTTTTTTGTAGTAGAATTAGCAACTCGCCAAAATCTACGCGAAGCGACAAAGAAAGAGATTCCTTATTCTCACATTAGATACTTATCAAACGAAATGGGAAATTTTCCTAATAAGCTTTCCAAACCAAAACCCAAACGCAAACTCAATTCCGTCAGGCTTATTTGTAGTACCTCTATTCATGCTTTCTGCCATTCAGATATGATCAAAAATCCTGCAGTCAACATAAGTGTAGAACCTGCCCTTATACCAAACTCTCCCCAAGGAGCTCCAGCCAGAAATTCTTTGACGCCACAAATCCCAGCGCCGCATCACTGTAATATTCCTTTACAATATCCCTGTCCGGCTTAAAACCCGCGAAGATTTCTTCGACCCGCTCTGTCCATCCGGTCCCTGCAGGCATCAGCTCCCATGCGGTAGTGCCGTCCGCATTGCGACAGAGAATGGACTCCCGCGTAAAGAATGTGACATAGATTCTTTGATCCTCCGAATTTCTTGCCGACACGATCCGATCTACCACATTGATCTGCTCTCTTCCCGCTCCGCTGTTCATCAACTCCCAAAAGGACATGCTTTGCAGATCCTTCGGCTCCTTTTTATAAGCGTCCAATTCCTGAAGCAAGTCTTCCAGATCTTCCTCAAAAAAGCGTTCCGAAAACCATCCTTTCTCCCGAAGCAGCTCGTCCTCCATGGCCTGCCGCATCATCTCCAGCCAGCTTACGCGGATCGTGTCATAATCTCCCTCCCCTGTGACAGAGTCTACCGCCCCGGTCTCCTCCAGCCGGTTGCGCAGTGCGTTGTATGTCTGCCAAGCGCCGTCCGGAGCCATAGTCTTTCCGTTCTGCGCGTCCATATAATTCAGCAGTGCGAACATCTCCAGTTCCGTGGCATTCTCAGTATTCACTTCGTTTACGGCAATCCGATAATCTCTCCGGTCTTTCCCGCTGCCTACCTGCACCAACACCACCGGATTCTCCGCCGTGGAACTTTTGTCCATGCGGGCGCTCATCGGCTCTTCGGTGCCTCGCACAAAACTCAATCCGATGATCCCGCTGTCAAGTGACATCTCTCCCATCCGAAGCCCGGTTCCGGTGAGACATGCGCTGTACTCCGTGTACTCGAAGACGCTCTCTGACGCCTCCGTGACCTTGCTTCGGACGAAGGCATCCCGGCTGTCCGATCCCTGCGATACCTCCGCTAGCGTCTGCCCAAAGCCTCCGGTCTGTGTCCGGGTGTGCTGCCATCTGCTGGCTTCGTAATGCCTTGTGCCTGTCATTGCTGTTCCAATTCCATTCATGGCTTTCCTTTCTGCGGCCTGTCTGTCATTCCACGCCGCACCGCTCCCCTGAAAAGGTCCAAGCGGCCGATTTTTTATTTTTTAAATAGAAATAAAATGACCAAAAAGACAAAAACAAAAAGGATAACACTTCTATCAGCGCTATCCTTAGCTTTTGGTCCATTCCGCTCTATTTTATAATATATCGACATGACATCGCTTTTTGCTTAGCTTTTCCCACTATCATTAAGGTTCGGGCGCCACAGCCTCTCCCACAGAGATCCCGTACTCCTCCGGCCGCCATGAATCCAGATCCGGGTCCCTCATCCGAGTTGTGCGCACCCATTCCTTGGTCCCCTCCACCTTCTGAACCGGCTGGGTGTGCTTCGCCAGAAACCGGGTGATGGCATAGACGTCGATCCAGATTTCATTGTCGCTCTCTTTCTGGGACTCGTCAAAAATCAATTCCAGTCCCCAATGCAGATGCGTCACTTCTATGTTGTTCACATTTTCTTTGGTGGAGTAGCCGGTATGTCCCATATAGCCAATGACGTCCCCTGCGGTGACAATGCTCCCCTCTTGCAGATTCTCTGCGAAAGGATAATTCTGCCTTAAATGAGCGTAATAGTAATAACGCTTGCCGTCCAGACTCCGGATGCCGATGCGCCACCCGCCGTACTGATTCCATCCCAGCGCCTCCACCCGCCCGGATTCCACGGCCATGATCGGCGTACCTGTGAGTCCCATCATGTCATGTCCCAGATGCCTGCGCTTATATCCGTAGCTTCTGCTGGCTCCAAAATCGTCATAATGGGAATAGTCAAATCCCCGGGCCAATGGAAAATAAGCTTTCAGACCGTATTTCTGTTCCCAGTTCACATGGCCGTTCTCATCCTGCACTTCCGCCTCATACTCGCCCACCATGCCCCCTAGAACCGCCGTGTACGCCTCCTCGTAATAATCATAATATTTTAAATCCGACGTGAGGGTCTCCAGATCCGTCTCGCCCTCGGAAAGCTTTTCCGCCGTATCCTGCAATATCTTCAACGCTTTTTTATCAAAAGTGCCGCCCGTGCGTGAAGCCGTGTAGGCCAGAAGTTCCACCCAGTGCACCTCATGCTCCGTGCCATGTGTCTCCACATCCCATTGATAAGCCTGACACAGTGCTTCATAAGAGATGGTAAAATCCACCCATTTAATATAATCGGCGCCCGCGGCGGTCTCCTGAAACCGTGTATGCCCCATCCACAAAGAGACAAGCGCTGCCAATGCGATCGTCTCCGCAAACAGTGCTTGTCTCCATCTCTTTAGATTTCTTGTTCGATTCGTGCCGACTGCGTTCCCGCTACACTCATCCTGCCGTTTCCAAACAACGGACAACACGCTCCGCGTACTGTCCTTATGTCTAATAAAAGGTATGTGCATGTCTTCACCCGCACAGCTTTGCTCCCTTTATTCTATGTGCCGCAGTCCAAAACTATGTGTCATTCATGCGAGCCTGTTCCCAATTAGTTCTCCGGCTCAATCAGCCCGTAGGTGTCTCCCTTTCTCTTGTAGACCACATTCACCTGATCCGTCTCCGCATTGCAGAACACGAAGAAATTATGTCCCAGCAGCTCCATCTGGATACAGGCATCCTCGGGATACATGGGCTTGGCGTCAAACTTCTTGGTGCGCACGATCCGGATCTCCTCGTCATCCATGTAATCGTTCTCCACATAGAGCTGACTGAAATCCCCTGCCGCCTGCTGCTTGTCCACGATCTTGTTCTTATATCTCTTGAGCTGTCTCTCGATAATCTCCTCTACCAAATCAATGGACACATACATGTCATTGCTGACCTGTTCGGAACGAATAATGCTGCCTTTCACGGCTATCGTCACCTCAATCTTCTGGCGCTCCTTCTCCACGCTCAAGGTCACATGTACCTGTGTCTCGGGATTGAAATACTTGTCAAGCTTGCCGAGCTTATCTTCCACGGCGGCTTTCAGTCCCGGAGTTACTTCAATGTTCTTACCTACGATCACAAACTTCATGCTATCATCCCCTTCGGTAGTTTATTGTATAAGCATTATAACATGTCCACAATATGTTTTGCAATAATTTCCCAAATTATTTACTTGTTTTAGATTTTGCGACTGTCACGCCAGAATTTAATATTTTGCCATGATTGTCCTAATTTTGGCAATTTTCCACAAAACAAATGTTTTGCTTGACAAAGTTTCCATCTTCCACAAATTACCCACAAACCATGTAGATAATGTGTATAACTTGGTGTATAAATGCTTTTTTGCCTTTTAATCGCTTCCAAAAATGTGGATAAATAGAAACAATGTCTTTCCACTTCCGCCTCTTTCGCACCATATTTTTAAAATTCTTATGCACTTTGCATAAATTACCGCAAAAAAACTGCCGCACCCTCTCGGGTACGGCAGTCTGACTGTCTGATTTATAGTGTTTTTGTCAGAAAATTCTCCTGATAGCCAAGATCTTCTTATAGCTTGCACTGGAGACGATAATTCCCGTCTTCTTAGTAGATGCATGCACGATCTGACCGTCTCCGATATACAGCGCCACATGGCCGGAGTAACAGATCAGGTCACCGGGCTGTGCGTTTTCAAGTCCGCCTTCCACGGCGTAACCCTGACTGCGGTCGGATGCCGAAGAGTGCGGCAGACTCACGCCAAAGTTTGCGTAGACGCTCATGACAAATCCGGAGCAGTCCGCACCGTTTGTCAGACTGGTACCGCCGTACACATAAGGATTTCCCACAAACTGCAATGCATATTCCGCAACCGCGGTACCCATCTCGCTGCTGTTCTCATTGGTCACTACCACTGCCGGAGCGGTTTCCTTGGGCGCTGAAGCGGCGGCCTGTGCCTGTGTGGTCTTGGCTGCGGCCTCTCTTGCCTTTCTGCGTTCCTCGGCCTCCTTCGCCAGACGTTTCTCCTCTTCCTCCTTGGATTCGGCCTCCACAAACTCCGTGTGCAATGTCACATAATCCATGGACACCCATCCGAGACCTTCCTCCACATCGACCTGCACCCAGTCTTGTGTCTCATCCTGTACCACCAACTCGTCTCCTAACGGAACCAACCCCAATATGGGCGCTTCCAGACTCGGCTCGGTGCGCACATGCAAAGTGGTGGTGGTAACCGTGGCAAACCGGGTTCCTACTTCTTTGGCAAGTTCCACAGCCTCATCGCCTGTGACACAGAACTCGCCTTTCACATAACCGGTCACCTTGCCGGACTTGATCCGATACCAGCCGTTCTCTTCCTCCAACAGCGTTCCGACGGAATCATCATAGAGTTTACCGATGATCTCGCCCTCCTCGCTGGGCAGGCTTCTAACATTTACATAATTATTGACCTGTGCAATCACAAGATTGCGGAACAGATCTTCCTCTCTCTCCTCCTTGACAGGCATCACAGGCTCTGTCTTGGTGGTATCACTGCTCACTTTAATGTTTTTATTCTCATTGCCTACTATACTCTCCAGTGCCGTGGCATTGTTTGCAAGGGACAGTCCCACACCGCCGCTGGGCAGCGCCGGTCCTGACGAAGCTGCGTCCGCCGTGACGGACATGCCTGAAAACGCTATCACTGCGGCCAATGCACAGGCAGTCATTCTCATAGACCTGCTTATCATATAATCCTCCCGTAATTTCCCTATACCAAGTCTGTATCCAAGTGCCCTTTGCGGTTTTCCGCAATCGGCTGTTCACCGCATTCCGTACACTTGGTATGTCTCATTTGTTACAAAATTATTACGTTTGATTACAAATATATCACGAACTTCTAAATTTGTCAACATCTCCCAATATAAGATATGCAATTTGTTTTTTCTTGATTTTATAAGGGGTTCAGAGGATAGACAACAAAAAGGACAGCAGATGCGCCGCCCTTTTTGTTCATAAATTTTTTGTAATATATTATTTCCGACTTAAGATTTCTTAAGAATTGCGGGAAAGCAATCTGCAGTACTCCTGCACCGCCACCGCGGCATTTGCGCCGTCCGCCACCGCCGTGACTACCTGACGCAGCGGTTTCTTCCTGATATCTCCCGCCACATAAAGCCCCGGACAGCTGCTGGCACAATTTTCCCCCGCAAGCACATAGCCCGCTTCGTCACAATCCGCCAGTTCGCGCACCAATTCGCTGTTGGGCCGGATGCCCACTGCGATAAAGACGCCGTCCACGGAAAGCTCGCTCTCCCCGTCCGTCTTCACGTCCCTGATCAGAAGCCGCTCCACATTCTCCTGACCTTGTATCTCCCGCACGATATGACTGTAGAGAATCTCCACATTGGGGAGCGAGCGAAGCTCCTCCTGCAGCACCGCGGCCCCGCGCAGCTCGTCCCGCCGATGTATCAGATAGACCTTTTCGCAGGCACGTGCCAGATAAATAGCGTCCTCCAGCGCCACATCTCCGCCCCCTACCACGGCCACGGTCTTTCCCTTAAAGAAAGCGCCGTCACAGGTGGCACAGTAAGACACGCCCATGCCGGAGAGTTCCTCCTCACCGGGCACGTCCAGATGGGCATGCTGTGCGCCCGCAGCCAGAATCACCGCCTTGGCCTCATAGTCCTCCTTGCGGGTGCGCACGGTCTTATAACTGCCGTGATCGACAATCTCCCTCGCCCGCGCCTCCACGAAAGCCACCCCCAGTTTATCGGCGTGGGCCCTGAAGGCCTGTCCCATCTCAAAACCGTTCATGCCGGGCATCCCCAGATAATTGTCCACTTCATAAGTATTTAGAATCTGGCCGCCGCTCATGGGATTCTGCTCCAATACCAAGAGATTTAAGCCTGCGCGGACTCCGTAGACTGCGGCGGACAGGCCTGCGGGGCCGGAACCAATGATGATCAAATCGTACATGAAGGTTCTCCTCCTCAAAAAATTTTGTGCTTAGGTGTTTGGGAAGCTCTGATTTTTGCAAAGGGTCATTGTGCATATTGTATATTGTATCAGTGTACCAGTTTTGGGATGGAAAATCAAGGACGGGCATGTTATACTGAAACAGATCGGTTATCATCCCATAAACAATACAAATCGAAAGGATATCCTATATGAACACTCCCAGAACAGCTCTCATCACCGGGGCATCCCGGGGCATCGGCGCGGCCATCGCCCGTCTTTTTGCCGAGAACGGCTACCACCTCATACTGACCTGCGACAAGAGTATGGAAGCATTAGAAAAACTGGCGGCAAGACTTCAAGCGGACTGTTCCGCCACCTGCCTGACAATTCAGGCCGACATGAGCCGGGAAGAAGACGTGACAAATCTTTTTACCCGGATCCGTCAGTTGGATGTACTCGTCAACAACGCCGGAGTCTCTTATGTAGGACTCCTCTCCGATATGACCTCCGAGGAATGGCGCCGGGTGATGGGCGTCAATCTGGACAGCTGCTTTTACACGACGCGTGCGGCCATCCCCCTCATGCTTCGGAATCATGCCGGACATATCATCAATATCTCATCCGTCTGGGGCAACGTGGGCGCCTCCATGGAAGTGGCCTACTCCGCCTCCAAAGGCGGCATGAACGCGTTCACCAAAGCATTGGCCAAGGAGCTGGCCCCCAGCGGCATTCAGGTGAACGCCATCGCCTGCGGTGTCATCGACACCGCCATGAACGCCTGCTTCTCCCCCGAAGAGCTGGAACAGTTAAGAAATGAAATTCCGGCCGACAGACTGGGCCGGCCGGAAGAAGTTGCCCGTCTGGCACTGATGCTGGCGCAAGGGCCGGCATATCTGACCGGACAGGTAATCACCATAGACGGAGGATTTAGCTGAAGAAATCATTCTCCAATCCGTCCAACACCCTGCTCATCTGTCCCTCGGGGACACTTTTCTCCAGAACCCGCTCGGCGTCTCTCGCCGTCTGCGCGGCCTTGTACTCCATAATAATGTGTTCCATCTCGGACTCCGTCACGGCGGCAGTCTCCCGATCCGCCCCGTCGGCATCCAGTCCCGATTTCATCATGGACGCCGGAAGCGGCGGCGTTGCGCCGAGTCCCGCGGACAAATTGAGCGATTGAAACCCTTCTATCGGCAAACCATTTACATCCACAATACGAATCTCCTTTCCTTTCACTCGGTCTGAGATTAGCATGTGTCATTTTCGTCCGAAATATACTTTATTCCAGAAACCGTTCCGCCGCCTCCAGACTCTCATAGCCGTATAAATGCACGCTGTTGGTCATGATGGCAAACGTCAGGTTCTCTCCCCGTCTCGCATACTCCACCACATATCTGCCGTAGAGTTCCAGCATCTTGTCGGAATAGGTGCTGATCTCTCCCCGCAGATAAGTCTCATAGGAGGTATTGGCAATATTGTCCTCACTGGTATGAACGCTTCTCGCATTGTCCGCAAGCGCCGGATATTCCCGCGCAAATTCCTCCATCCACGCCACCTGCATCTGCACGATCTGTTCGATGATCGCTTTTTTCTCCGGAGAGATCGTCGGAAAACGCTCCCGCATGGTCTCATACTCCTCGGGCGCGGTGCTCTCCATCATCCTGCCGTATTTCTCCTCGATCAGATTGTGTCCCAAGTCAAGTTCTCTGGTAAAATCATACAGATACTGCATCAGCATGACGCGGTCCCACGTCAGATACTGGCTCTCCCGCATGATCGAAAAAGTAGGCCAGTCGTTCTGACAACTTGCGCGCCCACCCACATTTTTCACCTTGTCAAAAGCCGCAAACTCCGTTTGGGCGATCCGTTTCGCCAGCTCCTCCACACTGCATTCCGCCAGTTCCGACTTCGCCGCCAGTTCCGCGCTGTGGAAATCCAGATAAGGGTCCGAATCGCTGATCAGGTTCATCCTGTAGAGTTCCCCGGCAAAAAAGCCGCCGATCTCCTCCACCGCATCCGGCAGCCGGGTCAAAAGAAGCGCCAGCTCCCGTCCGCTCTCCGATTCCTGCAGGCTGCGGTACAGCCACTTGTCATGGGGCGGAAATCTGTTTTCAATATAATGCTGCAGCTTCATGGCCTCTCTGGCGCTGTCCGCCATCATCACCTGCGCCGTCACGCCGTCGCCCCGCCGCAGCATACGCCCGTAGTTATACTGTCCGGTCTGAGAGAATCTGGCGGCGCTGTCCGCCATCTTCAGATACCGGATCTTCTCGGGATATCCCTGCAGGAATTTCTCCCGCTCAGCGGTGAAGACACCCTCATCGTCCCGGAAGATCACACCGTTGGAAACGGCCGCCAGAGCATAGTCCGGCACCTCCCGCCAGAGCACCTGCTCATAATCGGGAGCGCCCAGTATTTTCCGGAAGAATCCGGGGACGGTAAACACACCCCTTCTCCTCCGTCTGGCCGCAGTTTTCATGCGCTGATATCCCTGAAACTCCTCCGGCAGTTCGTCATAAGCCTTTTCAAGCGCTTCGCCGATGAGGGCATAGGTCTCCTCCGTCACCCACATACAAAATTCCGGCCCCCAGTCGTGGTCTCTGGACCAGACGTCGTCATAACCGAAACAATCCGATCCTTTGCCCACAAGCCCCACGGCGATCTTCCCCTCATAATCCGGGAACCGCTCCGCGATCATGGGCCGCCCACACTGCTCATAAAACGCGCGGCAAATGGCCATGCCCTGTTCGTGTGCCGACCCGGATGCCGCCGCAGTCCTGCAGGCCTCCGCATTCTCCCGCAGCCGCTCGTAAAATTCATTCCTTCCCAGATTGCGCTCCATGATCGTCATGGCCTGCTCAAAAAACCGCTGCGCCTGAGCATATTCTTTTTTCTGATAATAATATGTGGCGAGAGCCGACAAAGCGGCGCCGTAATGCGCATCCTCAAGCCCCATGGCCTCGAACTCCCGCAGGGAAGTCTCCGCATAAGAGCGGGCCTCCTCCGCCTCCCCGGTATGCAGACAGCTTGTGGCAAGATTCGCATGTGTCACCGCAATCTCAAAGTCCACGCCGCCCTCCTGCCGCTCCACAATGCGAAGCGCCCGCAGCAGACTCTCCTTCGCCTCTCCAAAGCGTCCCATCTCCTGATACAGCAGGCTTAAATTGTTCGCCAGACTCGCCATCAGCATATCGTCCGGATCCAGTTTTTCGTCGTAAATCTCCCGCACCTGTAGATATCGTTCCAGAGAATCCTCCAGTCTCCCCCCTGCCCGATAGGCATTAGCCACATTTAAGAGCGTGGTGGCGTAGGGAATGCTGCCCGCCAACCCCATGCGCTGTGCCTGCGCCAGACACTGTGCCGCAATGGCATAGGAATCCTCCACCCGGCTGACCTCCCGATAATACCCCAAAAGTTCGTTCAAAAGCTGCAGCAGACTCTCGTCATCCCCCATAGAGACGGCCTCCGCAATGGCGTCCCGCATCAGTTTCTCCGCCTCCGGTCCCTTGTTCTGCCTGTAATACTCATCCACCTTTTGCAGCACGGCGGCTGCGTTCATTCTGCCCTCCATCAAAACACCCCTCTCTATTTTCATTCCTGTTCCGTTTTATGCCATCCACTCCTCTCTTCGGAACGAACAGCGCGGACATATCCGCCTTTTCCAGCTTTAGCAGCTGTATCTTCCTATCGATTCCGCCGGCATAACCGGTCAGACTGCCGTTCTTCCCCACCACCCGGTGACACGGGATAATGAGGGACACCGGGTTGTGCGCCACCGCGCCGCCCACGGCATGTGCGGACATTGTGGCAAGTCCCCTCCGCTTCGCGATCTCGTCCGCAATCGCCCCATAGGTCATCGTCCGGCCGAAGGGAATGGCGAGCAAAATCTCCCACACCGCCTTCCGAAAAGGCGATGCCTTCGGCGCCAAAGGCGGAATAAAATCCGGTGCGCTGCCGCCAAAATAAATATCCAGCCACTCTGACGTCTGCTCAAAGATCGCCAGCTCTTTCTGTTCATGCTGTTCGGAGATCGTTGCGGCATAATATTTCTGGCCGTCAAACCACAATCCCGTCAGATTCTCCCCGTCACTTGCAAGGGTAATTCCCCCAAGCGGCGACTGATAATGATGCGTATATTCCATTTCAGAGTACTCCTTCACTCATGCCGCCCTCCCGCGGCATACCCGCCCATACAGACATCCAGAACCACACGCATGGGCTCGATCAGGGCGTCCTCAAAATGACATTTCCACTGGATATCCTGCACGATCCGCCCCTCCCTGATACCGTCAATGGTATCGCCGTTCTTTATGGGCGCGTCGCCTTCCAACAGATAAGATGCCATATTATAAGCGTGATTAACCACCCAATTGGGGTCCATATCGTGAAAATGATACTGAATATCCTCAATAAAGAGCAGACTCAGCCCCAGCGTGTCCACCACGGAATCATTCGTGTTCATGATATTAAAAAATCGCACATTGACCGCAAACCGGATAAACCGCTTCAATCCGGTCAGCTCCTTTTTCCTGATCTCATCCGCCGGAATCAGTTTGCCTGAGTTGATAAAATAGACCGCCTCACAGGCAGGATATAACTCCAGCAGCGCTTCCAGATAATCCATAAGCATATTGGCCCGCACCTTGGAGGGCAGTCCGCCTCCCAGCATATCATGGGCCAACACATGATATTTGCACTCGGACAGGATCCGATCCCGCTCCTCCCCACAGTCCCACATCTGGCTGCGCTTCATTTCATCAATCCGGTCCGCCACAAATTCATCGCATTCGTTGATTATAAGATGTACCGGCCCTTTGCCGTCCTTAAACTGAGCCTGATAGTCCCATGCAAAATAGCTTGCGGCCACTCTTCTGCTGCCCGCGGCCTCCACCCGGCCCAGATACTTCGACAAAACCTCGTCCATTCGTTCCGCGGAGGGCATGTCACAGTGCTCTTTCATCAGAAGCTGCATCATAAAGACGCCGCCCGGGCGCACCGCAGCGTCCATCTCGGGCACATTTTTCTCCTGCTCCTGCCGTGCGGCAGGCTTCTGTTTCTCTTTTCTGCCAAACAATCCCATCAGCCTTCCTCCATTCATATATAGGGTTCATATGATTTACAACACCATGACCAAAGTACCCGCGCTGATCAAAATACATCCGATAAATGCTCTCACGGTAAATTCCTCACGCAGAATCACAAAGGCAAGTACCAGTGTGATCACAACACTGAGTTTATCGATGGGGACGACCTTTGACGCCTCCCCCAGCTGCAGTGCCCGGTAATAGCACAGCCATGACGCTCCCGTAGCCAGTCCCGACAGGATCAGAAACACCCAGCTCCTCCTGCCGATCTGAGAGATTCCTCCCTGAGCATGGGTGACAAACACCATCACCCACGCCATGAGCACCACGACCATCGTTCTGACCGCAGTGGCAAGATTAGAATTGACGCCCTCGATTCCAATCTTTGCCAAGATTGTAGTAAGCGCCGCAAACACTGCGGACAATAATGCAAATACCAGCCACATCACACATCTCTCCAATCACTCAATCTACTCACACACGGCAAAAGTGGGAAACCATTTTCCCAGATCATTATCCAGAAGCAGGACATAGACCGGCGCCGTCCCATCGCCGTCATAGATATAATAGTAATCCAGAGAACCGTGCGTAATATAGGTGTATCTGTATGTCATGCGCTGCCTGTCGTCAAAATAATCATAAGCGCTGCTGCCCGTGGTGCCAAAAAGGAACGAATTGTAATAACTGTACTTTCTGCACAGCGTACCGTCCTCCCGCCAGAGAAAATCCATGACAAAAATCTCGCTGCTCTCCGTATCTCCCGTAAGCTCTAACACACCGGTGCCCGAATAATGAACAAGCCGTCCGGCTTCGTCATATTCACGGGAATCCTCAAAGCCCGTCACCCACTCTCTCACTCCCGCCATGAATTCCTCGTCCACGGAGAACAGATCCCCTTTGTCTCCCCATCCAACGGTTCCATGGGTATCAAAGGCAAATCCCTTCCTCGCGATTTTATTTTCTTTCCCACGCACATAGCGGATCCCGCATCCTACGCCGGTCTGCTCGTCATAATACAGTTCGAGCTGCAGATCCCCTTCCTCATTATAACTTAAGGACTCCTCCGCATAATATTCATAGAAAGGGAGTTGTGTCGAGGCGCCCTCTCCCAGAAAGGCATCAATAAACGCTGACCGCTCTTCCTCCGCGATGTCTCCCGCCCATCCGTAAGACTGCATTTGATACGGAGAATCGCCGTCTGCGTCAGCACCGTCAGAATTCCTCCCATAAATATGGCGGTTGATCATTCCCGAATAGTCATAAAACAGGGAGCCGTCCGCTTTCTGTGAGGGATCCTCGGACTCCTGCGCCACATTCTCCTGCTCCTGCACCGTATTATCCTGCTCCCGGTCCATGCTGTCAGGATCCTGCGCCGAGTTGTCAGGATTCTGCCCCGTGTTGTCTGTCTCCTGTTTCTTGTTGTCCTGCTCTGCCGTCACAGATGCCGGCTCCGCGCTTTCCTGCCGCCGCCCGCATCCCGTCGCCATAAGAAGCATCAGGCATAAAAAACCCACCCTTATGATTCCGTTGACACTTTTGTTTCTTATCATGATACCATAGCTCCTCGTTTGGTTTGTCCTTTTTTATCCGCTTCCTTGCCGCCTCCTTGCATAAACAACGGACAGCACGCTCCGCGCACTGTCCTTATGTCCAAACAAAACAGGGACAAAATCTGTCCCTGTCACTTACTCTTCACTCGCTCATTTAAGGGCCGTGCATCGCCTGCTTATCATTTCCCAGCCAAGGTCGAGATTCTTCTCTTCATAGTATACTCAATCATGCGCCAAATAGCAACTGTCTAATCAGGAAATTGGGAAGTTTGGGGTGCGACCCTGATAAAATTTGGAAAAAGGGAGAACCCGGCAGAAAAAAGGTCGTCTTATTAGATAACAAGTATTTTGAGGAGGAAAAAATATGAAAAAGATTACAAAAAGGATTCCAAAAAAGAAACGACTATGCGCTCTGGCTATGGGCATAGTAATGACAATGTCGCTTTTGGGCTGCGGAGCTTCAAAGGGCGACACTGATGCCGGTGGCTCTTATGCTCCCAAGGATAATATTCAATCTCCTCTCATCCGTGAGGACGTACATGAGGAGGGATACATTACCAACTCTGATGCGCTAGAATTTGAATATAAAATGTTTGCGGAGGCTGCCATGCCGGAGGAGGGTTACGAAGAGGTGGACTGGAATACGGAAGAGTACAGTGCGTTGGAGGAGCGGGGATTTCAATCCGTGGCCAACTCGCCGCTCTCCACTTTTTCAGCCGATGTGGATACGGCTGCCTACAGCAATATCCGCAGGATGATTCAAGATGGATATTCTATTGATCAAATTCCCAAGGGAACAGTCCGCATAGAGGAAATGCTGAATTACTTTTCCTATGATTATGCGCTTCCGGGCGATAAGGAACCCTTTGGAGTCACCACGGTGCTGGGAGATTGTCCTTGGAATGAGGATGCAAAACTTCTGCAGATTGGCCTGAAGACGCAGAAGATTGACTTTAGCGAAGCTCCCTCTTCCAACCTTGTGTTTTTGTTGGATGTGTCAGGTTCCATGTATACTGATGACAAGCTGCCGCTTTTACAGAAATCCTTTTCCATGCTGGTGGAAGAACTCACGGAAAAGGACACGATTTCCATAGTCACCTATGCCAGTTCGGACAAGGTGGTGCTTGAAGGGGAAAGCGGGGATCACAAGAAAACCATCACTGATGCCATCAACAGTCTGAAAGCAGGGGGCGCAACCAACGGGGCGGATGGCATTGGCACCGCCTATCGGCTGGCCGAGCAGTATTTTATAGAGGGTGGAAACAACCGCGTGATTCTTGCCACGGACGGCGACCTGAATGTGGGGGTAAGCTCTGAGAGCGACTTGAAAGACCTTGTCACCCAAAAGAAGGAGTCCGGCGTATTTTTGTCCGTGTTAGGCTTTGGAACCGGCAATATCAAGGACAACAAGATGGAGACGCTGGCAGACAATGGAAATGGCAATTATGCTTATATTGACTCCTTGAATGAGGCCAAAAAAGTGCTTGTGGAAGAGATGGGTGCAAACTTTGTGACGGTAGCAAAAGACGTAAAACTCCAAGTGGAATTTAACCCTGCCTATGTGAAGGGATATCGGCTTTTGGGATATGAAAACCGAGAGCTGGCAACAGAGGATTTTGACAATGACAAAAAGGATGCGGGGGAAATCGGCGCAGGCCATACGGTAACGGCACTCTATGAGATTATTCCCGCCTCCTCCAAACAGGAGATTGTGGATACCGAGTTAAAGTATCAGGATAATAGCGCAAATAAAGGTATTGAAAACGGAGAGTGGCTGAATTTAAAGATACGGTACAAGGAGCCTGATGGAGACGAGAGCATTTTAAAGGAATATCCTGTTACGGAAAAATGTTATCTGGAGGAGCCCACGGAGGATTTTTACTTTGCGGCAGCAGTGGCGGAGTTCGGGCTGCTCATAAGGGACAGCGAATACAAAGGCGACGCCTCCTTTGAGAATGTGAGAAATCTTCTGAAAAAGGTGGACACGGACAGCGATGACTATAAGGACGAATTTGTGTATCTGGTAAAACAGCTGCAACGCAATTAAAGACTGCCACAAGAACTCCTTAATTCGTTTATCTATTATGTGGAATACAGGTAGGGGCAGAGGCCGAAAATCCGACCTCCGCCCCTTAAGTAACCATTCAATCTCCCATTTACTACACGGTATTTTTTCCGAACATACACAAGTATTCCAGAGCCGTCTGCAGTGAAACTCCCAGCTTATCCTGAAGTTTTTCCAGAATAGCACTCTCAGAAAGGCCATATTCCATGCCCATCTCTATAATCCCTTCCGCTTTGCCTTCTGTTTTGCCCTCCGATTTACCCTCCGCTCTACCTTCCGCTTTCCAGTCCCGTCTCATTTCCTCTACTGCCAGACACATATTACAGCCTCCTTCCTCAGTTGTCTCCAGTTTCTTCAAGATATCCACACTGTCTGTCATCACCGCCATGGTCTCTGCCGTCTTCAAATCCAAATGGGAAAACGACTCTCCACTCCACAGTTTTAACAGGCCATCCTTATCCTGCCGCATCTGCAGCACTTCTAAAAGCAACTTTAAATCCGTGGCAAATCCCGACAAATCCCTCTGCTCTCCCGCACAGAACAGCGTCATTCCATAATCATGAAACAGATTCTGCCACCCTTCCGCCTCTTTCCCGAATTGCATCATATCCCGCAGGCTTCTCGGCCCGTCCCAGATCGCAATCCCATGATATAAACAGATGGTGTAGACCGGACAAAGCCTGTCCTCCGGCTGCAGCCGTCTCGTCCAGTTCCCAGCAGACCGCCCCTGCTTTTCAATTGCCGCTCTCCTGCGGCTTATGATGTCCTGTATCTGCCGCCCGTACTCCATCTGATCATAGCGCATGATGCGCCAAGGCATGGCATAATCAATCACATTTTGATTCTCAATGGCGGTTACTATAAAACATTCTCCCGTTTTCATACGCTTGCGGATATCCCGAACGCTTTTCTCATATCCGGGCTGCCCTCCGGCTCCCGTTTGCGTGACGACATCCACACAACGCTCCGAAGCGTCCTCCAGCAGTTCTCCCCGTATCACCGCCCTGCCGTCAAAGAGCACGGCATTAAACAGGTCTGCAAATCTGTCGTTGTCCGACAGATAGCAATACATCGCATCGTCATATTTTCCCATAATCCTCCTGTCTGCAGAGAACCCGTCAACCGCCAGCCCTCCGCCACTGTCCTTATTTTTTAATTCTTAATTTAAGTGGAAAAAGGCATAATTGCCGCGGCAGAACTGCCGTAGAAAAACAGAATATCCCAAACAAATTTAGGTTTGGTAAAATCAGTGTAATGCAGAGTTGTGGAACTGTCAAGTGATATGACAAATATTTTAGCACAAAATTTGTCTGACTCTTTGATTCTTTATGTTGCTGATGCCTGTTTCTACAAATCCATTGTCAAAATACACAAACTGGCGGTTACCCATCATGGATAACCACCGGACTTGGACACTATTTAAGCATAAATTCCGCCCATTCACCCTTATATTCATTCAAATGATCGTTCCAATAAAACAATCTGTCAATATATTCCTGCTTTCTTGCTTCAACTATTTTGGAACAATTATCTATTCCATATTGATATATAATAGCACTAAGATCATATATGGGATAACCTATTGCGTGTCCGGCAGTATGAACAACGGCACATGCCTGTCCTATGGCATGACACATAGCAATATCCTCTTTACAGTCAATCTCTTTTGCAAATGCGTGACAAGATAAAATTTTTTGTTGTGCCAATCGCATTTTGATTTTTCCGGCCGCCCATTCTTTGACTGTTTCTAAAGCTTCCTGCGGCCGCTTCTCATCCGGATATTTTTCTCTCAATTTCTCGATGGTTTCGGCGGCAAAGTCAAAAGCCCATAACGCCATAACCCTATGGTTCTGCTCTTGAAACAGCAGCGTTAAGTCTTGTAAATACTCCGAATCTTTTGCAAATAATATTTGATTATTCCTCATGAGTTTACTGTGTGCTTCATCAATCCAGCTCATGTTCATACCTCGCCACCCCCGATTTATCGCTCATATCACAGCCGCTTAGGGCTTCAAGGCGTAATTCGAGAAATTGTCAGTATTCAATCCCACTCGATCTCATCCCCATTCTCTTCGACGATTCGGTACAGCTCCTCTTCCTCCTCAATCAGAGAGCGGATGATTTCCGCGAATTTCTCGGCTCTCTCCTCATTCTCCGGTGTCGCCGGATAATAAGCCGCATACATTCCCGCCTCCGGATCCGTCTCCATCTCCTCCAAGACATCCGGCGCATTTTTCTCAAGATAATAATTCAGGAAAGCCTCCCAGTTATAGCCGTTCATATAAGCATCCTCACAGATGTCATTCATCTTCTCTCCGATGGTCAGAATCTTATCCTCCTCAATATAGAAGCACACACTGACGCTCTCATCTCCCTTGATCACTGCTACATAATCGCTCATACCCCATACCTTCCTTTCCGAAAATGGCGAAAACATCCGCCCCAATAAAATTTGCCTATATTATACCTTGCTTCTCCTGCAAAGGCAACCGCAAAATCCACACAGAATCGTCTGCCATAACAGTTTGAACTAAAACATTATGAGAACTATATTCCGTCAATACCGAGGCGTAAGAAGACCGGGATGGTTTCGCAGACTTCGGCGGAGGTTGGCGCGTTTTCTTATAGTGCGCAGAAGACAAGAGTGAAATGCGCACGGATGCGCATTTCAGGGGCTGCGGTGCATGGATGCACCTTAGCCCCGACCCGCAAATTGCAAGATCCTATAACCGCACTATTAGAAAACACCCAACCGCAGCCCGTTTGCAAAACCATCCCGGTCTTCTCCCGCCGACACTTTCGTAATAACCTTCACAATATCCCAAACCAAACCATTACGCTAAAGCGAATAAAATATGCTTGCCAAAGCGAACAAGATACGCTTGTCACTGGTAAAATTTAACTCATTGTGGTAAACTATAAAGAATCAGACAATACAATCCATTCAAATCGGAAAGGAGCGTCCCATGACTCAGAACTCCCAGAAACAACTCTCCCCCAAAACAGTATCAGACTCCGCCACGGAGCAGATCCATATGATTATGTACCACCACATCAACGGCATCAACCGTCTCTTTGGCGGCCAGCTCCTCTCATGGATCGACGAGGTGGCGGGCATCACGGCCAAACGCCACTGCGGCAGAGACGCCACCACCGTGGCCATCGACAATCTGCACTTTAAATCCGGCGTGTACTTGAACGACCTGCTGGTGCTGGTGGGCAAAGTGACTTATGTGGGCAACACTTCTCTGGAAGTCCGTGTGGACTCTTATATCGAGGCCTCCGACGGCTCCCGTCACCCCATCAACCGGGCCTATTTTGTCATGGTCAGCATGGGAGACGACGGAAAACCCACCCCCGTGCCGCCTCTGGTTCTGGAGAACGAGGGCGAGCGCATGGAGTGGGCCAATGCCGAGAAACGCAGAGAACTGCGCAAGATGCGTCAAAAAGAAGGATTCTGATTCTATTCCTCCCAGAACGGCTCGAAGCAGATATTCATGTCCACATCCGTGGAAATGCCGTTCACCCTTCCCTTATCGCTGTACTGCCAAATCTTGTACTCATAAGGGTAATACATATCGTCATTATAATAAGCAAACCACTTGTCGTATTGCTCTAATGCCTCCACATTGATCATCAGGGCGCCCATCTCCATATTATGGTAAATGAGCGGTTTGTAGCCCGCCTCTTCAACTGTTTTGCAGAAAAGAAGTGTCAGATCGGTCCGCTCCTCAACGGTAAGCTGATTCATGCGTCCCGAGTCATCCGCCGTCTTCTCCACATCAAAAACGATGGGACAATTCACGTCAAAAGCATCCAGTTTCTCAATCACCAGATTGGCCTCTTCCAGAACCTCCTCCTCATTGATAGCCTGCGAGTAAATATAGACGCCCACAGGGAGGCCTGCCGCCAGCGCACCCTTCAGATTGTTCTCAAACTGTTTGTCCTCCACCAGCTTGCCGGTGCCGTATCCCCGGTTAGCCGCACGGATGAAAGCAAATTCCACGCCGTCCGCGGCCACCGCCTGCCAGTCGATCGTTCCCTGAAAATAGGACACGTCGATTCCTTTGTGGGAGACTACCTGACCGTCCTCCAAATATTGGTATTCGCCATTCTCCAGAATGTTCAGGTTCTCGTCGCTGTAGGTATTCAATTTCAGTTCACGGTTGATGGGCACAAAATGGAATTTGCCGTTGCTCACCACCACCATCTCATCGGGATAGAAAGGCCTTAACACTTCCACTACCGTCTCGTCTCCGGCCTCCAGTCCCTCCCGGATACCGTTCAACACCTCTGCTCTTGCGGCAGCCACGGCCTGTTCTCTCTCAGCATCCGCCTCCGTAACCGCGTCGGCGGCCGCTGCGGCCACCATGTCATTCAGCTCCGCCTGCGTGAGCGTCACTTCCTGATCCTCGGGCAAAAGCTCCGCCCCCACGGACACTGCCATCTGTTTTGCACTGTCCTCCAGTTTGCCGGTGACCCATTCATTGATAACCGCCACCAGATACATGACGAGAACCAGCACCACCAGATATCCCAGAAGAATCAGCGCCGTCTGTGCCTTGCTGTTTTTCCGCTTCGCTCTGCTGAGACGATCCTCCTGATATCCGTAGCCGGAATTCCTATTACTATTGCTGTCATTATAGCGATCTCTATTTATGCTCATATCATCTCTCCTTTTAAATCTATCATACTAAAAAAGCATGCGAAAAAAAAGAAGATTTTTCACATTTAATAGATTTTTAAGCAATACTCTGTCGCATACGCAGCAAAATCTTCTTTTCCAGCCGGCTGACCTGCACCTGACTGATGCCCAGAACCGCCGCAACCTCCACCTGTGTGCGGTTCTGGAAATACCGCATCTGGATCAACTGCCGCTCCCGCTCCGAAAGCTCGTCCAAAAGCTGGGTGAGCAGCATATGATTCAAGAGCTCCTCCTTCTCGTAATCCACCGCCTCCCCCACAATGCTTCCCAGACCGCTCCTTGCGTCAGCCGCCACGCGGTCCACCAAGAAAAGCTCGCTGCCGTCCTCCTGATAGACGGCCGCATAGATGGATTCCACTTCCATGGTGGCCTCCATGGCCAGCACGATCTCCTCCTCGGAGAGAGCCGCCTGTTCGGCGATCTCCCGGAGTGTGGGCTCTCTTCCCAGACCGCTCTGCAGGCGCTGACGCACCACCCGCACCTTCAGCGCGTTTTCCTTGATGCTGCGGGACACCTTGATCGGTCCGTCATCCCGCAGAAAACGCTTGATCTCCCCGGTGATCATGGGCACCGCGTAAGTGGAAAATTTCACTCCCAGCCTCAGATCAAATTTGTCAATGGCCTTGATCAGGCCGATGACTCCCACCTGAAACAGATCCTCCGTCTCATATCCTCGTCCCGCAAAACGTCTGACAATATGATGTACCAGCCCCAGATTTTTTTCTATCAGTACCTCTCTCGCCTCTTTATCTCCGCTCTGTGATTTCGCAATCAGTACTGACATCTCTTCCATAGGCTATTCCTCGCTGTCGATCCACGCGGTAGAGCCCAGTTTTTTCATCATATGTACCGTCGTTCCCTTTCCCGGCTCGCTGTCCACCTCCAGATCATCCATAAAGGCCTCCATGAATGCGAAGCCCATGCCGGAACGGTCCAGCTCCGGCCGGGTGGTGAAAAGAGGTTCCATGGCACGCTCCAGATCAGCGATTCCCCTGCCGTGATCCTCCACCTCGACGTGCAGCACATCCCCCTCCAGCACACATTTCAGGCGCACCTTCCCGGGATGCACGGGGCACTCCGACGCCGGACGCTCCCCATGTCTGCCGTAGCCGTATAGATTTTCATAACCATGGATGATGGAGTTGGTCACCGCTTCCGACACCGCCGTCTTCACATCCGCCAGCTCTTCCAACGTAGGATTTAAGTGGGACACAAACGCAGCCACCGCCACCCTCGCAAAACTCTCGTTGCGGGATATGGCGTCAAAAAAAATCTCCATCTCGTTTTTCATACTCTGCATGCTCATGCCAGCACCTCCACGATTTTATTCAGTCCCGCCATATTGAACATCCGCTGGATCTGTCGGTCCACATGTATGGCGTACACCCTGCCCCCGAAACAGGAAATCTTGCGGTATCTCCCCATGATGATGCCGATGCCCGAGGAATCCATGAACCGGGTGTCCTCAAAGTCAAAAATCACATGGGCCACATTCTCCTGTAAAATAAACCGGTCCGCATTTTCACAGATGTAGGCTGCCCGGTGGTGATCCACCTCCTCGGGAAGCCTTACCATCAGACAATTGTCGATAACCTGAAAATCTTCCATCCTGATACCCATCCGCGCGTTGCGACGCGCGCTTTGCTCCATGGCTGAATACGCATTTTTATTCAGCCTTCCGATCAGCAGCTAAATACCATATGCGGCTCTGCGCATAAAAAAGAACCCGCCGTTACCGATGCAGGTTCTTCTCTTTCGTAAATTATTATTTTGTCTCATGTAGCCCGTCCGCCTGATTCGTACTATACCGTATCGCTTATCAGGAGCCTGATGATTGTTCCAACTCATTCAAGAAATTCTGGGCATTGGTGGCATTCTGTGTATCGGGGAAAAGCTCCACCACTTTCCGGTAAGTGGCGATGGCGTTCTCTTTGTCTTCATTTTTGCGGTAGGCATGTCCCAGATAAAACAACGCTTCCTCGTCAGTGGCATCATAATAAACCGCCTTGGAGAGCTGTTCAATCGCCGCGGCAAAATCATCGCTGCGGTATGCCGAGATGCCGTCGCTGTGATAGGTCTGTGCGAGTTCCGGTCCGACTGTGGTCAAAAGTGTTCCGTAAAGTTTCTGAAAATCCTCCGAAGTACTCCCCACATCCACACTGGCCTCGATATTCTCCAGATAGACGGCGGTATCTTTAAAATTTTGTGTCTCCAGATAGACATTGGCAGCCGCCAACAGATTATCAATGGTGCTCAGGGTGCCGTCCTCCCCCACATAGCCCTCCAGCTCCTGCCGCAGTCCCTCATTTTCCGCCTCCAGTTTCGCCACCTGAGTCTCCAGTTCCTGAATGGTGATGGTCTTAGAGTCGGACTGATTGCTGATCTCGGCGATCGTCTTCTGCACCTCTGCCTTGGCATCGCTGACTCTGGCAGGAACCACCAGAAAATAACACGCCGCCAATCCGATGATCAGGCCAATTCCCACATTCAACAGGGTTGCTGCTCCCTCGCCCTTGGGCTCTTTCACATTCAAAGGCTGAATGATAATCTCATTGTCACTGTGGTAGCGCACGGCTTCATTCTTCCGGCGCTTTGCAGGCTGCTTCACATTCTCGTCCGGCTGAAGCATCACCTCCACTTCCTTCAGATAGCGGAGAGTACGGATATTATTCCGGTCAATGTCTATACATTTCCGAAGCTCCCTCTGCGCTTTCTCCCACTGCTCGCTGTCCATATAGAGCAGCGCCAACAGTTGATGTGCCCGTATAAATTTGGGATTCAGGGAGAGCACTTTCTTGAGCTGTATCACAGCCAGATCTCTGCTGTCCTGCACACAATAGGCATAGGCCTGATTATACTTCTTGATGGTCTGATTGATGGAATCCAGACGTGTGGCGTTGGACTGCAGCATGCCGATATAATCGTCCGCGATATTGCGCTCCGGCCTGAGATTCTTGCTGATCACCCATTCGCTCATGGCCGCAACCACTTCGCCGGTCTCAAAGTATACAAGTCCCAGCAGGTTTCGCGCTTCTATATTATTCTTGTTAAACTTCAGACTCTGTCGCAGACTGGTGATGGCTCCCGTCAGATCCCTGACCCCCGCCTTCTCCAATCCATCATTGTAAAACCGATTAGACACATACATGATTTTCTTATAGAGATAGACGTCCTCTCCGCAGGCGGTACAGAAATCATGCTGTTCTGACAATTGCGCACCGCAACGATAACAAAACATGGTCTTCTCCTCCGCTATTCGTTCGTCTTCTCCTCAGATTCCTGTATCATCTTCACCAAAAGATCCGCCACATCGGTCAGATCCTGATTATAAATCGCTTCCTCGGCGTCCTCCACCTCGAGACTGGGATGGAATTTCTTCAGTTCTTCCTCAAAATTGATCATCTCTTAAAAACTCCTTTATCTCACCAACCAAATACAGGCTGCCGGCTATGTATACGCGTCCTCCGCCCCGCTGCGAAACCGCCTCCTCAAAAGCGGCGCGCACATTCTCACAAAAATAAGGCTCTGCGCTTCCGTCTTCTCCACCGCCCCAGAGAGCTTTCAGGCTCTCTAAGGACGCCGCGCGCCCCGTCTCCATGTGAGCCACCAGAATCCGGTCGAAGAGCGCCGAATCCCGCACCTGTCTTATCATGGACTTGTAATCCTTATCCCGCACCACACTGAACAGGAGCGTCCGTTTCTGTCCTCTGCCCTCGCAGCCGTCCTGCCGTACCGTATCCAAAAAAGCACGGATGCCGTCCTCATTATGCGCTCCGTCTACAAAGACTTCCGGCAGAATCTCCTCCATACGCCCCGGCCAGAAAGCCTTGGAAAGTCCCGCCTGAATCTGCTCGGCCGTGACCTTCCCGCCCCGAAAGAGCACCTCGATGCCCTTCACCGCCAGCGCTGCATTCTCCATCTGATAGCGGGCCAATGTATGCAAAGTAACTCCAATATAACCATAATACCCAGTATGCAAGGAAAAATCAATGGTTTTATTTTGAAAATCTCGAAAAGTATAGTCTTTTTTCGACACGGAATACAGCTCGGCCTGCAAATTCCGCCCCCATTCTTCAAATACCGCACAAACCTCTTCCACATCGCCGCAATATACCAGAGGCACTCCGCTCCTCATGATGCCCGCCTTCTCCCCGGCGATCTCGGCGAGGGTCTCCCCCAGATATTCCACATGATCCCGGCCGATGCGCGTGATAACGGTCAAGACTTTGCGCTCCACCGCATTGGTGGCGTCCAGACGCCCCCCGAGCCCCGTCTCCAGAATGCAATAATCCGGGTCCTGCTCCGCAAAATACAGCATTGCCATCAAGAACAGGTACTCGAAAAAGGTAGGGTGATACCCCGGATAATATCCGTCCTCTTGTTCCAATTCTTCCCAGTTTAAGCTGTCGTAAACCATCAGAAAAAATCGCAGAAAATCCTCTCTGGAGATCAGACTGTTGTCTGCGTAAAACCGCTCCCTGATATCCGTCAGATGGGGCGAGGCAAAGACTGCCGTCCGAAATCCCGCCTCCTCCAAAACGGAGCGCAAATAGGCACAGACGGAACCTTTTCCGTTTGTGCCGGCCACATGAATGATCTGTCTTAATTTGCGGTCGGGGGAACCCATGCGCCTAAGATGCGCACGGGTGTCCTCCAACGTGTGTTTGGTTGTAAAGCGAGGCATGTCATAGAGATATGCTACGGCACCCTCAAAAGAATCAATCCTCTGTCTTTGCAAAATGCCACCTCTGTCGCCCACTTTATTGTAATTGTCCCAGTCTCTCCGTCACCTGCTCCATCATGCGGGTGTATTTCTCAAGTTTCTCCTTCTCCTCGGCAATTTTCTGCTCCGGCGCCCGGGAGATGAATTTCTCGTTGGAAAGCATACCGTTTACGCGGGCAAGCTCTCCCTCCAGACGTTTTTTCTCTTTCTCCAGACGCTCGATCTCCTGTGCGATATCCACAAGATCCGCAAAGGGGATATAGAGGGTCGCGCCGGGAATCACAACGGATACCGCATCCCGGTCAATGCCGCTTTTGTCCTTCTGGATATGGACTTCGCCGGCATATGCCAGCGAGGCAAAGAACAGTCTGCCCTCGGTGAAGGTGGCAAGCAGCGCCTCATCCTCGCTGACCACATAGACACCCGCCTTGCGGGAGGGCGCCACATTCATCTCGCTGCGGATATTGCGGATGCCGCGCACCGCCTCCTTGATGGTCTCGATATCCCGCTCCTCCTTGGCAAAACATCTCTCCTCGTCATACCGGGGCCACGGGCTGAGCATGATGGTCTCCTCCTCGCTCTGCAGCGTGCAGAAGATCTCCTCCGTGATAAAGGGCATATAGGGATGCAAAAGCTTTAATGCGTCGAGCAGTACGGTCTTTAACGTCCAGAGGGCTGCATTCTGGCTGGCCGCGTCATCGGTATTGTAGAGTCTGGGTTTTACCATCTCGATATACCAGTCGCAGAACTGGTCCCAGATAAAGTCATAGACCTTCTGCACGGCGATCCCCAGCTCGAAGTTCTCCATATTGTCGGTGACATCCCGCACCAGCGTGTTCAGTTTGGAGAGGATCCATTTGTCCACGGGCTGCAAGTCTCCTGCAGCGGGAGGCGTGATCTCCTTGCCGCTCTTCTCCCGCACCTGCTCCATATTCATCATGATAAAGCGGGAGGCGTTCCAAACCTTGTTGCCAAAATTCCGGGAGTTCTCCACCCTCTCATAATAGAAACGCATATCGTTTCCGGGCGCATTGCCGGTGATCAGTGTCAGGCGCAGCGCATCGGCCCCGTACTGCTCGATGATCTCCAACGGATCGATGCCGTTTCCAAGCGATTTGGACATTTTCCGTCCCTGACTGTCCCTCACAAGACCGTGGAACAGCACAGTCCGAAACGGCTTGTCTCCCATATGCTCATAGCCCGAGAAGATCATGCGGATGACCCAGAAGAAAATGATATCATAACCGGTCACCAGCACATCCGTAGGGTAAAAATACTTTAAGTCCTCGGTCATCTCCGGCCATCCCAGCGTCTCAAATGGCCACAGCGCAGAGGAGAACCAAGTGTCCAGCGTGTCGGGATCCTGTGTGAAATGTCTGCCGCCGCATTTGGGGCATACTTCCGGCTGCGCCGCCGCAACAATCACTTCCCCACAATCATCGCAGTAATAGGCGGGAATCCGATGTCCCCACCAGAGCTGGCGGCTGATACACCAGTCACGGATATTGTCCGTCCAATTGTAATAGATTTTCTCCATGCGCTCGGGAATCAGCTTGATCTCCCCCTTCTTCACCGCTTCCACGGCAGGCTTGATCAGCTCATCCATCTTTACAAACCACTGTTCCTTCACCAAAGGCTCGATGGTGGTCTTGCAGCGGTCATGGGTTCCCACATTGTGGGAGTAATCCTCGATTTTCACCAGAAGTCCCTGTGCCGTCAGTTCCTCCACGATGGCTTTTCTGGCCTCGTAGCGCCCCATGCCCGCAAATCTGCCGCCGTTTTCGTTGACGGTGGCATCGTCGTTCAGCACATTGATGATCGGCAGGTCATGACGCTTGCCCACCTCAAAGTCGTTGGGGTCATGGGCGGGAGTGATCTTCACCACGCCGGTTCCGAATTCTCTGTCCACATAAGTGTCGGCCACGATGGGAATCTCCCTGTTCATGATTGGCAGCAGGACTTTTCTGCCGATCAGCGCCTGATAGCGCTCATCCTCGGGATGAACGGCCACGGCGGTATCTCCCAGCATGGTCTCGGGTCTTGTGGTGGCAAAAGTCAGAAATTCCGTATCGCTTGCGGTGCCGTCCTCGTTCATCAGAGGGTATTTGATATGCCACAGATGTCCGGCCTGCTCCTGATACTCCACCTCGGCGTCGGAGATGGAGGTGTTGCACACGGGACACCAGTTGATGATGCGGGAACCTTTATAGATATAACCCTTTTCGTGCATTTTCACGAACACTTCGGTAACCGCCCGATTGCAGCCCTCGTCCATGGTGAAACGCTCTCTGTCCCAGTCGCAGGAAGAGCCCAGCTTCTTGAGCTGATTGATGATGCGTCCGCCGTACTCCCGCTTCCAGTCCCATGCCCGCTCCAGAAATTTCTCCCGGCCCAGCTCCTGCTTGTCGATGCCCTCTTCCTTCAATTTCTCGATGATCTTGACCTCGGTGGCAATACTGGCGTGATCCGTCCCGGGCTGCCAGAGAGCATTGTAGCCCTGCATGCGCTTGAATCGGATGAGAATATCCTGCATGGTATTGTCCAGCGCATGTCCCATGTGGAGCTGCCCCGTGATGTTTGGGGGCGGGATCACAATGGTGAAGGGTGTCTTAGCGTGATCCACCTCGGCGTGAAAATATTTGTTGTCCATCCACTTCTGATACAGTCTGTCCTCTATGCCCTTGGGGTCATAGGTTTTTGCAAGCTCTTTGCTCATAATTTCTCCTTCCTTTGAGAGCCGCGGCAATCGCTGCCGCTCCATTCTCCATTTGCTTCGGAACCACATAGAAAAAGCCCTCTGCAGATTACTCTGCAAAGGGCGTCATCAACGCGGTACCACCTTTGTTCACAGGCGTGCGGATC
>CAZSAJ010000010.1:0-65537 GCA_964604835.1 uncultured Acetatifactor sp. | reverse complement strand
CCTGCCCCAGCTCATCTCGGAAATATGGAGCAGACCGTCTGCGCCGCCCAGATCGATGAATGCGCCGAAATCGGTCACATTCTTGACAACGCCATCCACCACGTCGCCCTCCTTGATTCTCTCAAAGAGCGCTTTCTGCATCTCGGCCTTCTTGGCCACCACAAGCTGTCTGCGGTCGCCGATGTATCTTCTTCTCTTAGGATTGTATTCGCTGATTACAAATTCAATCTCCTGTCCGGCATATTTGCTCAGATCCTTCTCATAGGTATCGGACACCAGACTTGCGGGGATAAAGATCCTGACTTCCTCCACAATCACGCTCAGTCCGCCGTCCAGCACCTGTGCAACGGGTGCGGTGAGAACCTCTTTGTTATTGTATGCCTCCTCGATTCTCTTGCTGCCTCTGTCCGCAGCCAGACGCTTGTAGGTCAGGAGCACCTGTCCCTCTCCGTCGTTTACTTTTAAGATCTTCACTTCCATGGTGTCGCCAACTTTGGCCACGGTAGTCAGATCGACGCTGGAATCATTAGTGTATTCGTTCTTCGTAAGAATACCGTCTGACTTGTAACCGATGTTGAGCACCATCTCGTCCGGCTTCACATCGATAACTGTACCTTCGACTACCTCTCCTGCATGTATTGTCTTAAAAGATTCTTCCAACATTTGTTCAAAAGTTAATTCTGACATAATTTTGAACCTCCTCAATTAGATTATTTGGGGTGGAAGCCCCCGCAGTAATACCCACTAGTCGAACAGCCTTAGGTAGTTCTAAATGCAAGTCATCCAGTGTCTGTATAAAATACGTGTGTGCACACTCTCTGCTGCAGATTTCATACAACTTCCGGGAATTGGAACTGTGCTTTCCGCCTATTACAATCATCACATCCGCCTCCGCCGCAAGCGTCTTTGCGGAGCGCTGTCTTTCCTCTGTCGCATTACAGATAGTATTCACGATATTACCATTGTAACCTTTTTTCTGAAAAATTTCAACTATAGAATGAAATTTATTGTAGTTAAATGTCGTTTGAGCGACCAGACAGATCTTCCGGCCCTCTTCCGGCGAGAAATTTTCCGCCTCTTCCTCCGTCTCCAGCACGGTCACCGGGCCGCAGCACCAGCCCTTGATGCCCTCCACCTCGGGATGTCCGGGATTGCCCGCGATCACCACATGGCACCCTTCGCCGCCCGCTTTGTCCACAATTTTGTGAATTCGTTTTACAAAAGGACAGGTGGCGTCGATGCACTCCAGCCCTTTTTGTTCCATCAGCTCCTGTGTCCGTCTGGGAATCCCGTGGGCACGGATGATGACCGCACGCCGCAGAGCATTTTCCCCTGCCGCCTCGTCATCCGCCGCACAGGCACACAGGTCTTCCTCTCCTTCTATCACCCGCACACCCTGCCGCTCCAATTCTCTGACTACTTCTTCGTTGTGAACGATAGGGCCGTAAGTATAAATAGTTTTACCCGTTTTCAGTTGTTCATACACCATGTCAAGCGCCCGCTTTACCCCGAAACAAAAACCGGCGCACTCGGCAAGCCTCACTTCCATATCGGAATCGTTCCTCCCTGCTTTTGATCCGTCTACCGCTCACACAGCGCAAGGATCCGGTCAATGACCTCCTCCACCGTCATGTGGGAGCTGTCCACGAGCACCGCGTCCTCCGCCCGGCGCAGCGGGGAATGTTCTCTGTTCATGTCCCGCTCGTCCCGCTGCTCGATATCTTCTTTGATCCGCTCAAAGTCACAAGTCTCGCCCTTTGCGGTCAGTTCGTCATACCGTCTCTTCGCCCGCACCTCGCTGCTGGCCGTGAGATATATTTTCACTTGGGCATCCGGCAGCACGCATGTTCCGATATCCCGTCCGTCCATGATACAATCCGCGTCCGCCGCAAGCGCCTGCTGCAGCTCCACCAGCTTTGTCCGCACCGCGGGCTGTACGCTGATGGCGGAGGCCATATTTCCCACCGCCTCCGTGCGCAGTCTGGAATTTACGTTCTGTCCGTTCAGATATACCACCTGCTCGTCTCCCTCATAGGCGATGGTGATCTCCGCCTCGGCGCATTTTCCGCCGACCGCATCCGCGTCCGCAGGATCCACGCCCTGCTCCAGCATAAAGAGCGCCATGGCACGGTACATGGCTCCCGTATCCACATAAATGATCCGAAGTCTGCGGGCCACTTCCTTGGCAATCGTGCTTTTCCCCGCTCCCGCGGGCCCGTCCACCGCTATGTTAAAACGCATCTTCCACCTCTTTCTCCCTCATGTCCTGCCGCTCTGCGGCCACATTCCAAAACTAATTTATTGTAACATACCCGCTCCTGCTTTTACAGTAAAATTTTTATAAACGGCTCTCTAAGTTCTGCGCCGCGCTCTCCCCCGCAAGATGCCCCGTGGACCAAGCGATCTGCAGATTAAATCCCCCCGTGCGGGCGTCCAGATCCAGCACTTCCCCCGCAAAATAAAGACCTAAAATCCGTCTGGATTCCATGGTGGAGGGATTCACGTCCTTCAACGACACGCCGCCCTGCGTGACAATGGCCTCCGCATAGGAACGGGTGCCCGTGACGCTCATAGGCAGATTTTTGATCAGCGTCACAAAATCTCTGCGCTCCTGTCTGGTGATCTCGTTTACCCGCTTTTCCCCGTCGATATCCGAGAGCATCACCATTACCGGAATCAGTTTTGACGGAAACAGTCCGCCCAGCGCATTTTTAAACCGTTTGTTCTTCTGCTCCTCGAAATCCCGCAGAATCCGCTTGTCCA
Source organism: uncultured Acetatifactor sp. (assembly GCA_964604835.1). Lineage (GTDB taxonomy): Bacteria > Bacillota > Clostridia > Lachnospirales > Lachnospiraceae > Acetatifactor. The sequence goes on along the minus strand of CAZSAJ010000010.1, from coordinate 62,774 downwards.
GCTGCTCCTCCGAGAGTGCGGGCTTTAAGTCCAGATACAGCTTTGCAGGCTCCGATTCCGTTTTATCCTTTCCCGCGTATGCCCGTCCCAAATAACAGCTTGCGGTGAGGACAAGGGGTCCGCTGACCCCAAAATGTGTGAATAAGAGTTCACCCTGCTCTCTGTAGAGTTCCCGCTTCCCGCTCACCAACCGCAGCTCCACATTTCTCAGGGAAAGCCCCGTCAGATCCCTGCACCAGTCCTGCGCCGTCTCAAAAGGCACCAGCGAGGGCCGGCATTCCACCAGTCTGTGTCCGCACTCTTTTGCAAAACGCATCCCGTCCCCGGTGGAACCTGTGGAGGGATACGAGAGTCCGCCGGTGCAAACGATCACCGCATCTGCCGAAAGAATCTGTCCGTCCTGCAGTTCCACGCCCCGGATTCTTCCGTGCAAAAGAGAGGATTGTTCCGTCAGACCGCCGTTCTCCTCCCACACAAGGCGTTTGACCTGCGTGTTCAGCCGCACCTCCACACCGCTTCTTTGCAGCATCCGCCGAAAGGCCGCTATCACATCCGAGGAATGATCCGAGACGGGGAATACCCGCTCTCCGCGCTCCGTCTTCAGCGGACAGCCCGCCTGTTCCAGAAGCGCCATCACCGCCCGGTTGTCAAAGCCGTAAAAGGCACTGTACAGAAATTTTTCGTTGGTACAGACATTGGCAAACAACTCTTCCGGCTCCGCCGCGTTGGTCACATTGCAGCGGCCCTTGCCGGTGATAAAAAGTTTCTTGCCAAGCTTCTCGTTTTTTTCCAACAAAAGAACGCGGTGCCCGCGCTCCGATGCGGCCAACGCCGCCATCATTCCCGCCGCACCGCCGCCGATTACAAGTATTTCGCTCATTTTAATCTTCCCGTCTCAAGGAATAGTTCAACATCGGTTCATCGTCTATGAAGTTGATCTCGTCGTTTAAGTATACCTGATAATTGTTCCACGTCTCTTCCAGCATCTCCAGATTGCGCTTTACCTCCTGCGGACGCTTCAGACACATGGCTACCACCAGCGCATTGATAACGCTTAAGGGCGCCACAAGCGAATCCACGATAGACACCATGTCGCTGCGCGCCAGAAGATTACAGGAGGAGTACAGATTCATGGGGGAATGGATGCTGTCGGTGATGGCGATCACCTTGGCGTTGCGATCATTGGCAAACTCCATGGCCTTCAAGGTTCTCATGGAATATCTGGGAAAGCTGATGCCGATAAAGCAGTCCTTATTGCTTATATGGATCATCTGCTCAAATGTCTCGCTGACACTGGTTGTATTTAGGAGCACCACATTTCCGCGGATCATATTCAGATAAAACTGTAAAAAACCCGCCAGCGGCTCATTGCTGCGAAGTCCCATGACATACACCGTATCCGCCTCCAGAATGGTGGCAACGGCGCTCTCAAAAGCGGCCACGTCCAGATTCTCAATGGTATGCTGCAATTTTTCCATATCCGCATTCATCACGGAGGTCAGAATCTCCGACTGGGAACTTCTGCCGTATTTGGCATCCATGCGCTGGACACTGTTCAATTTGCCCTTTACGCAGTCCTCCAACGCTTTCTGCAGCTGCGGATAGCCCTCATAACCGATCCCCGCGGCAAACCGCACCACCGTGGACTCGCTGATCCCCAATGCCTCGCCCAGTCTGGCCGCCGTCATGAACACCGCCTGATCATAATGTTCCGAGATAAAATTGGCAATCACCTTATGGCTCTTGCTCATCTTATCGTACCGCTCACTGATCCTGCTCAACACATCATACTGCACCATCATACTCATGCTTATACCCCTGCATATTGACCTTCTTCCTCACTTCCGCCCATGCCGTCCGAGGCGATACGGATCACGCATTCCCTTCGCCGGCAAACGCCGCATAGGAACTCTCCAAAAACGCCAGAGTCTCTCTGTCCGTGAGGTCATAATCTCCCGTACGACTCATGCATGCCGCCCCGTGGATAAAAATCCACATCTTCATGAACAGTTCTCCCGGCTCCCTGCACCCCGCCGCCTTGGCCAGACTGATCTCATACACCACGTTTCCCTCGGTGCCGTTTAACAGTTCATACATGCTCTTCCGCTTAAGGGCCGTCCCCGCCGTTTCACTGCCGTCCCCCAGAAAAAGCAGCGCAAAAAGATGCCCCTCCTCTCTGGCAAACGCAATATACGCCATGCCCAGATTGGAAAAAGGCACCCCGCTCACTCTTGGGTAGAGACTGCAATAGTCCCGAAAATACTCCGCGGCCCGTTGATATACCGCATCCCAGAGTTCCTCCATATTTTTATATACCCGAAAAATGGGCTGCGTGGAACACCCCGCTTTGGCGGCGACCTTTCTGGCCGTCACATTGGCGAAGCCCTCCTGTCTTGTCATCTCAAAGGCAGTATCTAAAATCATTTGAATGGTGATGGATTCCTTGCGAGCCATATTTTTTCTTCCTGTCTTTCGCGCCGTAACCGGCATAAATTTGTCTGTCGGTGCCTAAGTACAACAACACTTGTTATTTTACAGGTTAAAAAACGGCATTGTCAAGTACTACATCTAGTGGGTAGCATGTCCCGAAATGCTATGATTTTGAAATCCTCTCCGCCGCAAATTTTCCGCTGGTGGCCGCCATGGGCAGCCCGCCGTTTGTCGTGAGCCATTGACTTGCCAGAAAGACATTCTTTAACCCTCTCACGCGATTGTCCGCCGTGAGACTTTTGAAGCCCTTCTGTTCAAAAAAGCTCATATAAGCCCCCTGATAAGAGCCACACCATTTGGTGAACGTCATGGGCGAATAGGTATCCAGAAGGATCAGCCTGCCCTCCAGCAGAGGATACTGTCGAACCATGCGGACTTTCAGATCCTCCGCAATGCGGTGCTTTTCCGCACGATAGCGCTCCCTGTCTTCATACAATTCCCGCCAGAATGCGTAGTCTGCCTCATCCTGCAGGATATTGCACTGAATCACCCGCCTGTCCGCGGGAAAAAGCACCGGGTCATAGTCGTACAGCCGCATTCCCATGCGGTCCAATTTTTGTCTGCCCACCGAGAACGGGGCGCAGGAAAACACTACGCTCCCACCCGCCGTGCCGCACTCCTCTGCTCCGACGACGCCGAATGCCGCCTGAAATCCGGAGGCTGTCTTGTATCCCTCCGGCGTCTCGTACATCTTCGTCAGCTTCCGATCCCGATACTTCACGTCCAGCAGTCCGCCGAAGGTCACCGTGGGATCCGTGGCACAGATCACTGCGTCGCAGGACACAAGACTGCCGTCCGAAAAGGCCACGGCCTGTGCCCTGCCTTTTTCCGTCAGGATGCGTTCCGCAGACACGCCCACATGGATCTTCCCGCCCAGTTTTTCAAAGCGTTCGGCCATGCGCCGCGTCATTCCCACCGAGCCGCCCATGGGGATTCCCGCGGTTCCCCCCGTGTAAAAGGCATAGGACGAGATTAGGGCAATGGCTTTATAAGAAGCGTTCATATAACAGCTCATCATCTCTCTCACATAAGGATTCTGAAAGCGGCCGGCCAGATCCGCCACAGTATCCTCCCCGTATTCTTTGAGCACACGTCCCATCTGCGCCATACTCATGGCAAATCGCACGGATTCTATGGGATTCATCTGCGCCATGGACTTCTCACAGGGAACTTTTACGCACTCGGCACATTTCACACTGTCAAAAAATCGGTTGATCTGCTCAGCATCCTCCGGGGCCATATCCAGAAATTCCCGTCTTCCGCGCTCCAAATCACACCAGAAATGCAGCACCCTGCCGTCCTTCTCCATCCTGTAAAAATAAGACTCCCGATAGATGGATGTGGCGTCGTCTATCGCGCCCAGATTCCGCCAGATCCGGTACAGATCGTCCTCCGGACGGCACCCGGTGAGCCAATGAATGCAGTTGTCGATATGATATCCCTGTCTGTCCCAGCCGGTGCATTCGCCGCCCACTGTGGCGTTTTTCTCATAGATTTCCACCGCAAAGTCGTACTGCAGAGCATGGATTCCCGCGGACAGCCCCGCAATACCGCCGCCGATCACAAGTACCTTCTTCATCTTGTCTCTCCTTTATTCCTTAAAATATCCACAATCCACTCCGCCTCCGGCAAATCCCGGCCTTCCTCCAGCATCTGCGGAGATACCGCAAGCTGTTCCATAAGTCCCTGCACACTGCTCCAGAACGTAAATGCCAGCAGATAGGCGTCACCCTGTCTGATCGTTCCCTGTCTCTGCCCCTCTCTAATGATTTCCGCAGACTGCTCTATCTGATCAATCCCCATGGCAATCTCTCTGATCTGCGGCGGTATGGCGTCGCTTCGTCTGGCCTGTGCCATCAGCACAAACATGTGGAAGATCCATGGCTGCTCCCGCACAAATCCGAGCAATGCGCGCAAAAATCCCTCAAAATATTCCAATGGATCCCGGTAAGGAAGCTCCCCCGGCATGTTGGTGTAGGCCGCCCCCATCCTGACCAGTTCCTCGTAGAGCTGCTCCTTGGAATCAAAGTAATGGAACAGGAGTCCCATGCTCATATCGGCGGCTTCGGCGATATCTCCGATTTTGGTATCGGAATAGCCTTTTTTGGCGAACAGCTCTAAGGCTTTATTCAGAATTAGCTGTCGGCGCTGCTCTTTTTGTTCTTCTCTGATTGACATATATCCTCCTTGCGGTGTTTTGTACTATAAGGAAATTGTGAAACAAGTTATCTGCAAAGGGTCATTGTGCGAATTGTATACTCCAACGCAGACGCGCTCTCGCTCCCACCTCACCGTAGCGGTACATAAGCTGCCAAAATACGGCAGCTAAGTACCGACGGCTCGCTAGGGTCTGCTTATGGAGTATACAATTTGCACAATTCGGATTACGAGAATTGGAGTTTCGCAATTTCCTATTTTGTCCTATCACATTACCGTTTTCGCAGATTACAAGAGCACTTTACTGAAAATATTTTCATTGAATTTATGTTCAATATACAGCAATATCTTTTTTGTGTCAAGAGCCGGATCGGAACTGTTGGTTTTTATTGTAATCCCCAAACGCCTATAGTATAATAAGCCGAAACGGCGGGCAGAGCAGATCAGGCTGACGCGGCAGAGACGGCATACCACACGACACACATAGGGTTTGGGCGGTCTGTGGTGATTGGGGAAACCGTCTGATTTTGTAAGAAATTTGTAAGAAACATCCTTTGTTTTTTGTAAAAAATTCTGTATATGCTGGTAACAGCTCAAAGATATGGTTCCAAAAGACGACGCTGCTGTCGATGTGACGGGATGCAGAGAAAGTGAGGAAAACATGGGCGAGTGTATATTGGTTGTGGACGATGACAGAGCTATTGTGAAAGCTCTGGACATACTGCTGACGGGGGAAGGATATGAAGTGCTGAAGGCCTACGACGGGCTTGCGGCCTTGGACATCCTCTCCACCCATCCGGTCAGACTGGTGTTGATCGATGTGATGATGCCCAGACTGGACGGTCTGTCCGCCGTCATGCGCATCCGTGAAAAACAAAACATTCCCATTATCGTCCTGAGCGCCAAGAGCGAGGACACCGACAAGATTCTGGGATTGTCTATGGGAGCGGACGACTATGTGTCCAAACCCTTCCATCCGCAGGAGCTGGCAGCCCGGGTGAAAAGCCAGCTTCGCAGATACACACTCCTCGGAGACATCAATGCGGGCTCCACGGCCAATGAGATCAAAAACGGCCGGCTGCTCTACCGTACGGATGAGAGAGTTCTCTATGCCGACGGGGAAGCCGTCAGGCTCACCGCCACGGAGACCAAAATCGTCGATCTGTTCATGCGCAACTTAGGCCGCGTATTTCCGGCGGAGGAAATCTACCGCCGGGTGTGGGAGGAGGATTCCTACGCATCGGAAAATACCGTGATGGTGCACATCAGACGCATTCGTGAAAAATTGGAGCTGAATCCGAAAGAGCCAGAATATTTAAAGGTGGTGTGGGGCATTGGATACAAAATGGAAAAACAGGAAAAATGCAATTAGTTTTATGATCTTCTTCATCGGCGTCAGTCTGACGCTCGGCAGCTTGGTCGACATTCTGCGGAATCTGTCCGGCGAGGCGCTGCCAACCTATTTTACAAGAACACTCGCAGATGACTATCAGCAGAGCCACCGGTTTCGCAGTTATATCTCGAACCGTCTGGAGAACTTTCTGTCTATGGCCACCGCGGAGTCCTCGGACGCTTCCGGATACCGCAATTACCATGATTACGGCTATTACTATAACGGAGACGGCGCCGTCACGGAGTCCACTGAGACAATTACTTCCGACATCTATCAGGAGGCTCTAAAGAGAACCCTCATTCAGGGCACTGCCGCTTCCGGTTATGAATTCTATGACTATTACAGCGGCCCTTACATGGATGATTATGGCTATTTTGATTATGACGATTACTACTACAACTATCTCTATGACTATTTTGAGGACTACTTCGGCGACGAATCCGCCGGAAGCAGACGCACTCTCACGGAGGAACAAAAAAACGAACTACAGCAGAAAACCGCCGAACTGCGCGGGCAGGCGGCACAGAACTACCATGACCGCATCAAGGGGGACAAAAACATTCTCTATACGATTCTCTATGACGGCAAGGTATTGTATACCAATGCGGAGAATCTGCCGGCCGACGGCAGCATGACGGCCCCGGAGGGTTATAATTTTGTCCTGTATTTTGCCGACGGCAACGCACGGATTCTAAAAGACGGCAAGGAAGTGGAAATCTACGGGGACGGGTATTATCGAGAGGAAAGCGAATGGTATGTGCCGGGCTATCGCAATTTTCAGGCGGACGAGGAAATGAAGAAAGTCACGGTCTGTCTGGCCGCCGTGAAAGAGCCTGTTCTGTACACGGAGGGGAGATCCGGCGAGTACAGGGCACAGGACAATTCCCTCTACTGGATGCGCTATGAGAGCTGCGAATCCCGCAAACGCCTCCTTGCAGGCATGGAAAGTCTGGCATTGGGACTGCTCTTTTTGTTCCTGTCCCTTTTTGTCCGCAGGGCCAAACGGGAGGCAGACCAAAAAATTGCCCGTTTTACAGGCATGCTGTGGGCGGAATGCAAGGCGGCGCTTGTGCTGATTACCGTGGTTCTGATCTTTGCGGATTATTACGTCAACGGTTACGGATATGCTCTGTGGCAGGAAATACGCTGGGCATATGAATCCGGATGGCAGCATGCGGCCGCATTCTACGCCCGCTCGCTGTTGAGGGATCTCTCCGCCCTGCACTGGACGATCTGTTTCTGGGAGATTTACCTGATTGTGAATGACTTAAAATACAATCAAAAAGTATGGCGGCACAGTCTGACACACAAATTGTACCGGACATTTACGGCAAAAGAACTGCATCTGCCCCTCTCCCGCAGGATGGCACACCGGAATACGGCGGTTCTTTTACTTGCCGGCGTCTACGGACTGTTTCTCCTGTCCGGTACATTCGTCCTGCACAATACGCGGCATCCTGCCGCATGGATGGTACTTCTGCTGTTGTATTGCCTGATGACTGCCGGATTCTTTCTGGCGGAATATCTGATCTGTGCCAAAAATGTGGAGACTGCCCATGATCTGGAAATTCTCTCCGACCGCATCGGTGATATCCGAAACGGCAATTATACTCCGTCCGGGGAGGACGCCGTACCCGGAGACAGTCAAAACCGTCCTGTGGGACAGGATCTCGCACAGATCATGGCGCAGTTGGAAGATATCCGGCACGGCATGGCCGTGGCGGTGGACGAGCAGATGAAGAGCGAGCGCATGAAGGTGGAACTGATCGCCAATGTGTCCCATGACCTCAAGACACCGCTGACCTCCATTATCAGCTATGTACAGTTTTTGAAGGAGGAGGAGAGCCTGCCGGATCATGTGAAAGATTATGTGATGATTCTGGACGAGAAATCCCAGCGACTCAAGAACATGGTACAGGATGTATTTGCCGTGAGCAAGGCGGCGTCCGGCGAACTGCCCATGCATATGGAAGAATTGGATTTCGGCAAACTGCTGCGCCAGACCATGGCGGAAATGGAGGAACAGATCAGTGCCAGCAGTCTGACCTTCCGCACGGAGATACCGGACGCGCCGGTGATGATTCTGGCCGATGGCCAGAGATTGTACCGGGTCTTCCAGAATCTTTTTCAGAATGCCCTGCAATACTCCCTTGACAGCTCCAGAGTCTATGTGACGCTGACGGCGGATCAGACCACGGCGGCCGCCACCATTCAGAACACTTCTCTCACGGAGCTTAAGAAGGGGATGGACTTTACGGAACGCTTTGCCAGAGGAGACCAGAGCCGGACGGACGGCGGCAGCGGTCTGGGCCTCTCCATTGCCAAAACCTTCACGGAAGCCTGCGGCGGGCAGTTTGATCTGGAAGTCAACGCGGATCTCTTTACCGTCACGGTCTCCTTCCGGCTCCGGTAGCCGGACCCATGCTGTCTGCAATACCGTCAAAGCCGGGCGGCGGGATCATCCCGTCCCCGGCGGAAAGGAAAAAATGATCCAAATATATTATGTGGAAGATGATGAATCCATATCCCGGACCGTCAAGGAATTTCTGGAGAGACAGGGCTATCAAGTCTCTCTTTTTGCGACGGTCGCCGAGGCAAAACAAGCTCTGACAGACCGCTGTCCTTCTCTTGTGTTATTGGACTGGAACATGCCGGACGGGAACGGCAATATGCTGTGTCAATGGATTCGGTCGAATCTGAAAAACCTTCCGATTATTTTTCTCACCGTCCACGATGACTCCCGGGATATCGTCTCCGGCTTTCAAAACGGTGCGGACGATTATGTGGTAAAGCCGTTCGAACTGGAGGTTCTGCTCTCACGCATCCGTGCTCTGCTTCGAAGAACGGGGGATGTGGCCGGCCAATATCTCTCCTGCGGCGGTATATCGCTGGATAAGGACCGGAGAAGTGTTCTCTGTGAAACGGAAGAAATCGATTTAAGTCCGTCGGAGTATCAGCTGCTTCTTTATCTGCTGCAGCACAAAGGCCAAATCGTCACAAGAGAAAGGCTTCTGGATACGATCTGGGATACCCACGGCAATTATGTCAATGACAATACGCTCACCGTGACGATGAAGCGTCTGCGTGAGAAGCTGCATCAGCCTTCCTGCATAAAAACCGTCAGGAGTATCGGCTATCGCATGGAGGAGGTCTAATCGACATGTCTGGAAAGATCATTACAATACGCCAAAATAAAATAAGCAGAAATTTCGTGTACCACATAGGGATTGTACTGGCATTTTCCCTGTGCTCCTCCGCCTTGACCGCCCTGTTTTTAACCGCTGCTTACAATCGCGCGCATTTTCAGGCATTGGGGAATCTCTGTCAGGAGATAATCACAAGCGACCCTCAGATGGAACCGCTTGTCCTGCGCGCTTTGAAAACATGCCGGGAAAGCTCTTTGGACCCGGCGGACTCAAATATCCTTTCTGCCTACGGCTATCAACCGGCGGATTTTTTACGCATCCCGGAAAACGCTCACCCGGCCCTTGTGCCCATCCTCCTTCTCCTCTGCGCGCTTCTGCTCTTCATTCCCCTTTTGCTGTCTCGTCAAAGGCAAATTGCCCGAATCGAAAATCTGACGGACTATCTGGAACAGGTCAACACCGGAAATGACGGCATGCTCCCGCCGGATACCGAAAATGCCGTCTCCAAACTACAGGACGAGATCTATAAGACCGTGACCGCGCTGCGTCAGACCAAGGATGCGGCGCTGAAAGCCAAAGAAAATTTCGCGGCCAATCTCGCCAATATCGCCCATCAGATCAAGACGCCGATCACCGCCCTCTCCCTGTCCGCACAGATGATGGAGGACGCCCCTTCGCCCGCCCATATCACACAGATCCGACTCCAGCTCTCCCGCTTGAACCGTCTGGAAGAAGCGCTTTTACTGCTCTCCCGCATCGACGCCGGTACTTTGCCCTTTGAGAGAAAAGCGGTGGATGTCTTCACCCTTCTCACGCTGGCCGCCGACAATCTGCAGGAGCTCTTTGCGGAAGCAGATGTTTCCGTCATCATCCCCGAGACAGAGCAGATCACGGTCTGCGCAGATTTGGACTGGACAATGGAGGCAATTATAAATCTTCTCAAAAACTGTATGGAACATACTCCCGCCAAAGGCACGGTGCTATGCTCCTATGAACAAAATCCCCTTTACACCCAAATTCTGATACAGGATACCGGATCCGGATTTGCCAAAGAGGACATTCCCTATCTGTTTGACCGCTTCTACCGCGGCCAAAACGCCGCAGGCGGCGGTATCGGCATCGGTCTCTCCCTCGCCAAAGCGATTATCGAAAGCCAGAACGGGATCCTGAGCGCCCGAAATTCGGCGGATGGCGGCGCCTGTTTTGAAATTCGTCTCTACAGTCACTAAATTGTCATTTTCCTCTGCTATACTATAGATAAGGGATCATCGTACAAATTGCTTTTGCGCGTCATGATCCACCATCACAAATGTTTGAGCATAGCCGCGGACAGACCCGCGGCGGAAAGCAGAGGTGTCTATGGAAATTCTAAAATGTGAAGGTGTCAGTAAAATATACGGCACCGGCAGCAATCAGGTCACGGCATTGGACAAAATTGATCTGTCCGCAGAACAAGGAGAATTTATTGCGATCGTAGGAGCCTCCGGCTCCGGGAAGTCCACACTGCTGCACATTTTAGGCAGTGTGGACAAACCTTCCGCGGGCAGAGTCATCATCGGCGGGACGGACATCTCCACCCTGAATCAGACGCGCTCGGCAATTTTTAGGCGCAGGAAGGTGGGGATTGTCTATCAGTTCTACAATCTGATCCCCACGCTCACCGTCCGCCAAAACATTCTGATGCCGCTTTTGTTGGACAAACGGAAACCCTCTCAGGAATATTTTGACCAAGTGGTAAATTCTCTGGGGATTACCGAAAAACTGGATTTTCTCCCCGGTCAATTGTCCGGAGGACAACAGCAGCGGGCCGCCATCGCCCGGTCCCTGATCTATCGTCCGGCTCTTCTTCTGGCAGATGAGCCCACAGGCAGTCTGGATCAGAAAAACTCACGGGAAATTATCGATCTTCTGAAACTGTCTAACCGCAATCTCAACCAGACGATTCTGCTGATCACCCACGATGAAAAAATTGCGCTGGAGGCGGACCGTATTGTGACCATAGAGGACGGACGAATCATCCGCGACGAGAAGAAGGGAGGGAAACCGTTGTCATGAAGAGCAAAACAGCAAATTATGGTATGTGGAAAAACTATTTGGCAGACTATTTAAAAAACAACCGTTCCGCCGGTATATCCGTTATGGCAGCATCCTTTGTCGCCGCCTTGTTCCTGACCTTTTTATGCAGCCTGTTCTACAATTTCTGGCTGGATGATATTGCTGGAACCAAACTGGAGGACGGCGATTGGCACGGACGCATTACGGGGACAATAGACGAAAAGGCTCTCTCGATCATCAACGCTTTCGCCAATGTGGAAAAAGCCGTGGTCAACGAGACTCTGTCCGACGAACGACAAACTGTGGTGGATGTGTATTTTTATAAGAAAAAGAATGCCTATCGGGACCTGTCCGATATTATAAAAGCTCTGGGGCTTTCGGAAAATGCCGCCGACTACAATTATCAGCTTCTGTCCCTGTACCTGATCCGCATTCCGGGGGATCGGATGCCAAGGCTGATCATGCCCGCCTATCTGGCCATCGTGGTGATTGTTTGTCTGTCACTGATTCTGGTGATCCACAATTCTTTTGCCGTGTCTATGAACAGCAGAATCCGTCAGTTTGGCATTTTTTCCTCCGTCGGAGCCACGCCGGGCCAAATACGGATCTGCCTGATACTGGAATCTCTCATTCTTGCCACGGTGCCCATCCTGCTCGGACTTTTGTCAGGTATCTCTCTAAGCTATGTCACGATTCGGGCGATGATCGCCTTTGCGGCGAATCTGCCGTCCGCCCGCCGGATGACTTTTGGCTGGCACCCTGCCGTTTGGGCCCTTATTCTTCTCTTATCCGTCCTTACCGTACTGATTTCCGCATGGCTTCCGGCAAGAAAATTGAGCAGGCTGACACCCCTCGAGGCGATCAGGCAAACCGGCGAACTACAGCTTCCCAAACAATGGAATCGTATTCCCACCCAAAACAGCTTTCATAGTTTGTTCGGGATGGAAGGAATATTGGCGCGAAACGCATTACGGGCCCAGAAAAAGGCTCTGCGCACCACATCGCTGTCATTGACCCTTGCCTTTTTGGGTTTTCTGTTAATACAATGTTTTTTCACCCTTTCCGGCATCAGCACAAATCACACCTATTTTGAAGCGTTTCAGGATGCATGGGATATCATGGTGACCGTGAAAGATACACCCATAGAGAATTTTAGGTATACCGAAGAACTGCGAAGCCTGCCGAAGGCCGCCGACAGTGTGGTGTACCAGAAAGCCAAGGCCGCATGCATACTGCCCGAGGAGGCCCTAAGCGAAGAACTGTCGGCGATGGGCGGCCTAAAAGCTTTTGCAGAGGATCTCGCCTCTTCCGGAAACGGAACTTATAAAATACAGGCCCCTCTCGTCATATTGGATGATAAAAGCTTTCAAGAATTCTGCGGGCAGATCGGCATAGATTCCCGACTTGACGGAGCGATTGTCTTAAACCGCTTCTGGGACAGTCTTCACAGTAACTTCCGCTATCCGCAATACCTTTCCTATATCAAAGAGGATGTCGGGCAGATCACCCTGCAAAACGCCGCCCGGACCGGGGAGGCTACTCCTGATTCCACCGTGGAGATTCCCGTACTCGCCTGCACCCGAAAACCTCCTGCCCTGCGCGAGGAATACGCCAAGGAACAGTATCCTCTGGTGCAATTCCTACCGCTGTCCCTATGGAAGGAAATAGGGGAACGAATCGGAGGCACACAGCAGGACACCTTCGTCCGGGTTCTTGCGGACAACCGGACAGATCTTGGGGCATTAAATGTATTAGAGGAAGAAATCGCCCTGATCATCGGAGAGGAATTGGAAACGGAAAGCGAGAACCGCATCCGGGAACGAGAGAATAACGATAAAATGATAGAGGGCTACAAGCTGATACTGGGTGCTTTTTGCGTCCTGCTTGCCATAATCGGAATTGCTCATGTCTTCTCGCACACCATGGGATTCCTATATCAGAGAAAACGGGAATTTGCCCGGTATATGTCCGTTGGATTAACGCCGGCAGGGATACGGAAAATCTTCCGCATAGAGGCTCTGATCCTCGCCGGGCGTCCGGTGCTTGTCGCTCTGGCTCTGACGACGGCTGCTGTGGCGCTCATGATAAAAGCGAGTTATCTGGATCCTATGGAATTCGTCCGCGCCGCTCCCGTGGCCCCGATCTCCGTATTCCTTCTGACCGTCCTCGGATCTGTCGCTCTGGCCTACCGGCTTGGCGGAAGACAGCTTCTGAAGCTCAACATGGCGGAAGCTCTGCGGGATGACACACTTCTTTAAGGCAGACCAAAAGGAACGGTTTTGATATTGCTTTGATGTTGTTTTGATGCAACTTTGTAGCCTTGATGATGCAAGCACGGGTTATGCTTGACTTGTGGGACTTTCTGCCGCATACCGCGGACATGGCGGCTGCCATCTGATTCTGATGAGGCAGGACTTCTCACATCCGACAAGCGCAAAGAGAGAAAGGCACGGTATCAACACAATGCAAAACAAAATCCCCTCAAAAACCTTCGCGGCTCTTCTTCTGCTGTCGGCCGGCCTCTTGGCCGGCTGCGGCCATAGAACTCCCCCGGAGGATATCTCTTCTTCCCTCACGGAATCGCAAACCCTACCGGAACAGGAAAACGCAGACAGCCCGGCCGTCTCTGCGGAAGGACTCACAACGGATCCGACGTCTTTGTCCGAAAGCATCCCGGAGGAACCTTCCATAACCGAAATTCCGGAGATCGAACCGTTTATTGATCGTCTGACGGAGGAAGCGCAGGGATGGGGCCTGAGCTTCGGGGAAGCCGGCACACAGCCTGCGGGGAATGCCTCCCCGGAGGAGCTGGCACAATATGACGCATATTTTATGGGAAACGCGGAAGAGAACGTCATCTATCTGACCTTCGACTGCGGTTACGAGAACGGGAACACACAGCCCATTCTGGACGCACTGAAAAAGCATGAGGCTCCCGCCACCTTCTTTGTGGTGGGACATTATCTGGAGACGGAGCCGGAACTGGTAAAGCGGATGGTGGAAGAAGGCCATGCGGTAGGCAGCCACACCTACCATCATCCCGATATCAACACGCTGCCGAATCAGGCCGCCTTCCAAAAAGAGATGGATGACGTGGCGGAGCTGTTTCACAGCATCACGGGGGAGGACCTCTCCCCATACTATCGCCCGCCCGAGGGAAAATGCGGCATCACCAATCTGAAAATGGCCAAAGAGCTGGGATACCATACCATCCTCTGGAGCCTTGCCCATGTGGATTGGGACACCAAGCACCAGCCCGATCACAAGGAAGCGCTGGACAAACTGACCGCCCGGATCCACCCGGGAGCGGTGGTACTCCTGCACAACACCTCCCAGACCAACGGCGAGATTCTGGACGAACTGCTCACGGAATGGGAAGAGATGGGATATACTTTTATGCCCCTCTCCCACCTGACCGACTAGCGTATTCTTCTTGACTAAAAACGGGACTGCCACACCGCTGAAAGTTCAGCAAACGTGTCAGTCCCACTTTTTACTCTCTCATTCCACACGTCTATTTGATGTACCGAATAGACGTGATACCGCAAGTCGCATGAATCTATACAGGATAAGCGCCGTTCTTAGTATCGGCCTGCGTCATGTCAACCTTCTCCTGCTGCGCCTGACGATACTTGAAGAAGTCTGTTGCAACCTGAGGGAACAGCGCATAGGACAACACATCCTCATCCTGCTGCTTCCATTCCTTCATCTCGCTCTCCAGCTTATCCATCTCGTTCTCAATCTGGTCCGCAAAACGTCCGGTGAGTCTCTTCTCCCCGGGGATTACCTTGTCGATAACCTCCTGATTCATGGGCTTTACTGTCTGGCCATACTCGCCGCGCAGCACCGCCTTGGTCTCCTTGGTTGCCATCTTGTATCTCTCGCCCATCAACACATTGAATACCGCCTGAGTACCCACAATCTGAGAGGAAGGAGTAACCAAGGGCGGCTCGCCCAGATCCTTACGAACTCTGGGGATCTCCTCCAGCACATCGCGATACTTATCCTCAGCGTTCTGCTCCTTGAGCTGGCTCACCATGTTGGAAAGCATACCGCCGGGCACCTGATAAAGCAGTGTCTTAATATTCACACCCAGCACCTTCGGGCTGAGAAGCCCGCTCTTTAAGCACTCCTCTCTATAAGGAGCAAAATAATCTGCAATCTCCGCCAACAGATCCTGATCAAATCCTGTATCGTAAGGCGTGCCGCGGAAGGTCTCCACCATAACCTCGGTGGCAGGCTGCGAAGTACCCATAGCAAAGGGACTCATCGCCGTATCGATCACATCCACGCCGGCCTCAACCGCCTTCAGATAAGTCATGGAAGCGACACCGGAGGTATAATGCGTATGCAGCTGGATGGGAAGCTTTGTATTCTCCTTCATAGCCGTGATCAACTCTGTTGCCTTGTAAGGAACCAAAAGCCCCGCCATATCCTTGATACAGATGGAATCTGCACCCATCTCCTCAATCTGCTTTGCCATATCCGCCCAATATTCCAGCGTGTAAGCATCGCCCAGAGTGTAGGACAAGGCAACCTGTGCATGTCCGCGTCCCTCACGGCTCTTAATCTTGTTGGTGGCGTTCACCGCCTCCTGCAGATTGGGCATATAATTCAAACAGTCAAATATACGAATGATATCAATACCGTTTGCAATGGACTTCTCCACAAACGCGTCCACCACGTCATCCGCATAGGGTCTGTAACCCAGAATATTCTGTCCTCTGAACAGCATCTGCAGCTTGGTATTCTTAAATCCGTCGCGCAGCTTTCTCAGTCTGTCCCAAGGATCTTCCTTCAGGAAACGCAGGGATGCGTCAAAAGTAGCGCCGCCCCAGCACTCCACGGAATGATATCCCACCTTATCCATCTTCTCCACAATGGGAAGCATCAGGCTGGTAGGCATTCTGGTCGCGATCAAAGACTGATGTGCGTCACGCAATATCGTTTCCGTAATTTTAATCGGTTTCTTAGCTTGTTCTGCCATTTACGAAATTCCTCCTAATTCACATTTTATTTATTACCCGTTTCCATCCCAACAAACCAAACTTATTCGCAACAATCAAAATACCCCGAATATTGCCATAAATGTTCCCGCTGCAACCGCCGTTCCGATAACGCCTGCCACATTGGGTCCCATCGCATGCATCAGCAGGAAGTTGGTGGGATCCGCCTCCGCACCCACTTTCTGGGACACACGAGCCGCCATGGGAACCGCGGACACGCCGGCGGAACCGATCAGCGGATTGATCTTGCCCTTGGTGAGTTTACACATGATATTGCCGAATATCACACCCGCCGCGGTGCCGAACATGAAAGCGATCAGACCGAGCAGCACGATTTTGATCGTATCCCAGTTTAAGAATGCCTCGGCGCTGGTGGTGGCTCCCACGGAAGTTCCAAGCAGGATAACCACAATGTACATCAGCGCATTGGAAGCGGTCTCCTGAAGCTGTCTCACCACACCCGACTCCCTGAACAGATTGCCCAGCATGAGCATACCTACCAAAGGCACGGTGGTGGGCAGGATCAGACCTACCACGATAGTCACGATGATCGGGAAGAGGATCTTCTCCAGCTTGGACACGGGACGAAGCTGTCCCATTTTGATCTTGCGGGTCTTCTCTGTGGTGAGCAGCTTCATGATCGGGGGCTGGATAATGGGTACCAGCGACATGTAGGAATACGCCGCCACGGCGATGGGTCCCAGAATCGCCGTCTGCCCCAGCTTGCTCGCCAGAAAGATCGAAGTCGGGCCGTCCGCACCGCCGATAATGGAAATGGCGGCTGCAGCCATGTCATTGAATCCCATCCAGATTGCGCCGAAGTATGCGGCAAAGATACCGAACTGTGCGGCCGCTCCCAGAAGAAAGCTCTTGGGATTCGCAATCAGCGGGCCGAAGTCCGTCATGGCGCCCACGCCCATGAAGATCAGAGAGGGCAGTATGGCCCACTCGTCCAATAAATAAAAGTAATGCAGTAAGCCGCCGACACCGTTGGCCGCATCCTCAGGCGCTATCATAATATCGGGATAGATATTTACGAGAAGCATACCGAAGGCGATGGGGGTTAAGAGCAAAGGCTCAAACCCGTGCCGGATGGCTAAATAAAGGAAAACGCACGCAAATACAATCATCACATAGTTTCCCACCGTCAGATTAAAGAACGCTGTCTGGTGGATCAGATTGTCAAGCGTATTAGTTATATATTCCATCTGTTGACCTCCTGTTGTTCCTGCACCGCACGCTGCAAAACAGTCCGCTTCCCACGGTGCATAACTGATATTTGTCCGGCATTAATTCATCGTTGCCAGAAGCGCTCCGGCCTCAACGGAATCGCCTACCGCAACATCAATGCTCGCAACAGTACCGTCCTTGGGTGCGACAACGGGGATCTCCATCTTCATCGCCTCGAGGATTACCACGGCGTCTCCGGCCTTCACTGCCTGACCTACACTTGCCTCCAGCTTGAACACCTTGCCCGCTGCGCCGGCCTCGATCTTTATGCTGCCTGCACCGCCTGCTGCCTTGGGTGCCGCTGCGGGAGCCGCTTTCGGTGCGGCCTTGGGCGCCGCGGGAGCCTTTGCGGCCACGGGAGCGCCTGTGGATGCGCCCTCCTCCACTGTCACGTCATATACGTTTCCGTTTACGGTTATAGTATAATTTTTCATTTTTTCCTCCATTCTGCCGCATTCATGCGGCCTTTTCATTCATTCCACACATCATTCATTCCACACATTTTGTGGGATAACATTCTCCGCTCTCGTCTTAATAAGCTCTGCGTCTTCTGATAGAACGCACCACAAATCCGTCCGTGGATGCAGCGCCCTCGCTTGCCGCAATGGCCGCCGCGATGACAGCCACCAGCTCAAGGTCGTCCTCCTCGGTCTCCTGCGCCGATACGGCAGCCGCGGTATTGTTCACGGCGGAAACCTCCTGCACGGTATTCGTCTGTTTCTTCGCTTCACTCTTCGCCTGAATCTTAGAGATTATATTGAAGCAGGAGATGATCAGGGAGATCAGAATCAATACTATGAACACGGATCCCATGCCCAGCAGCGTGTTCAGCGCCGCCTTGACCATGGAATCTCCCATGGTGCTCACCTTGTTCAGGGATGCGGACTCCAGTCTCAGAAACACATCATTGGAAAACACGATCTCCGCCTGCGCGTTCTGCTTGGGTCCGGCGATATTCACGTTGACGATAATCTGCTTTCCGTTGATCGTCGCCTCGGATCCCGTAATCTCACCTCTTCCGCCCATCTCCTCATAAGCTGACGCAAAGGAATCCAACGCGCTGACAAAGGCATTTCCGTCCACCTCATAGTCGTATTGAAACTCCTCGTTTACGGCCCGTTCCACCTCCTCGGGCGTATATTCCTCGAAAATGGATGCGGAAGGAGCGTCAAGCACTTTCTGGATGGTGGGAATCAACTGATTCTCCGCCACGGAGACCGCCGTATTCAGCTTCTCTTTCTCGTAATCGGTCGGCTCCTTTTCGCCTCCGCACGCCGTTAATCCAAAGACACAGGCAATCATACATAATAAAGCACAAAGTTTCTTCATATAACAATCACCCTTTCTAGACCGTACCATGCTTTTTCGCAGGACCGTCTTCACTCTTTGTGAATAACATTTCAAATGCACCGATCACATACTTTCTGGTATCGGCGGCATTTATGATCTGGTCTACATATCCTCTTCTGGCCGCATGGCTGACATTCAGGATCGTCTTCTCATACTCCGCGGCCTTCTCGTCGATCACATCCGCACCCTGACCGTCATACATAATCTTGGCGGCAAGTTTGCTGTCCATGGCGCCGATCTGCGCATCCGGCCATGCCATGGTGATATCCGCTCCCACCGCCTTGGAATTCATGGCCACATAAGCGGTTCCATAGGCCTTGTCCAAAATGACATTCACCTTGGGAACGGTTGCACTCGCAAAAGCATAAGTGAGCTTCGCAGCCGCTTTAGCCATGCTCTTCTCGGAACACAGCGTAGCCTCATATCCTTTTACATTGGTCAGGCTCAGCACCGGAATACCGAAAGCGTCGCAGAAGTTGATAAAGTCGGCAGCCTTCTCACAGCCTCCGGCGGTGAGCACGGCATCCATCTTCTCGGAGACTTTGCCTTCATCATCACAGATCTCGCAGCGGTTTGCCACGGCGCCCACGGTCATGCCGTTCAGACGCAGGAATCCGGTTACCATCTGCTTTGCATAGCCCGCCTTCACCTCAAAGAAACGATTGTCATCCGCCAGAATGGACAGCGCAACGGAAGTGTCTCCCGCACAGCCCGCGATCTCGGGGTTCACGCGATTTAAGTCATCGCTGCACTCCTCCCCCGCATAGGACTCGTTGTTGGCGGGAAGAAAACCGATCAGTTCTCTGATCTGTGCCAGAATCCCCGCCTCATCGGCCACAACATCCACGATTCCGCTCTCCTCGGACTGGAATGCGGCGGAGGAAGAATCACATTTGGTGATCACATTGCCCGCCAGCGCGTTGGGCGCGTTCACGAACAGCTTCGCATTCTTCTCCTCCATAAAAGTAAAATCCGTCAGTGTGGGGAACAACGCCAGTCCGCCGCCGCAGGAACCCAGCACGGCGGTAATCTGGGGAATCACACCGCTGGCCGCAGCCTGCTTGGCATAGATGCTTCCGAACGCCGCAAGCGCATCGGTTCCCTCCTGCAGTCTCACGCCCGCACAGTCGATCAGTCCGATGACAGGCGCTCCCGTCTTCATGGCCAGATCGTAGAGACCGGCAATTTTCTTGGCATGCATCTCGCCGATGGTTCCGTTCATCACGGAAGCATCCTGACTGTAAACATACACAAGGCTGCCGTCGATCACTCCGTATCCGGTAATACAACCGTCAGAAGGAGTCTCGTTTGGTTTCATGTTGAAATCTGTCGCTCTTGCCGTGACAAGTCCGCCGATCTCAACGAAACTGTTGTCGTCGAGTAAAGCCGTAATTCTTTGACTCGCTTTTGAAGTACTACTCATGCTTTCAGCCCTCCGTTTATAAGATAAAAAATAAAAACAAACTGATGTGGGAACATATCCCATACTATGTCCACGATAGTATAACACAAAAAAAGCAACTCGCCTAGAACGAATTGCAATTTTTTTCATATTTTTTGGAACATTTTTGATGTCGCATGGCTCGCTCGGACCGTCACGTCTGCTCTTTTGCATATTTCTTGTAGAGCGCCACATGATCATAGATACAGCGCCAAGAGCTGTACGCTCCCGCAGTGACACATAAGTACTCTCTCCCGCTTTTGTCCACGCCATAGCTGACCGCGCAGCTGTCCGACTGCACCACATAGCCGGTCTTGGCACAGAGAACCTCTCCGCCGGTGTCCTTGTCCTCGATCCTGCGCAAAAACAAGTTGGATACGGGAATGCCCTCGGGATGTTGCGAGGTCTGGGAAGTCGTATAAAAATGCGCGTTCAAAACCTCTCTGCACAGCTCGTTGTCCAGAGCCGCCTCCATAATCATCGCCATGTCGTAGACCGTACAGTAATGCATCTCGTCATACAGCCCCACGCAGTTGGCAAAATGCGCCGTCTCTCCAAGGCCCAGCGCCTTCGCTTTCTCGTTCATCATCTCCACGAAAGCCTCGTGACTGCCCGCCACATAAGTGGCCAGAGCCACCGCCGCATCCCCTCCGGAAGGCAGGATGGTCCCGTAAAACAGATCCCGCACCGTCACGGTCTCTCCCACGTCGAATCCAACGCTGCTGCAGCCGTTGGAATAGCTGTAATCCGTGATATCTCTGGTTATGGTAAACTTCTCATCCAGATCCGCCGCATGTTCCGCCGCCACCAGTACCGTCAGCACTTTGGTCATGGACGCGGGACTGATCCGCGCACGATGATCCCGTCCCGCCAGAATATCCCCCGACTCCAGATCGATGAAAATGGCATACGGACTGTTGACCTCCTCCGGCGGCGCGTCAGTCCGGGGCGTCATATGGGCGCTGTAGCTTTTGGTCGGCGCTGTGTCCTCCGCCGCCGATGCCTCGGACATGCCGACGCTTTCCCCACTTGCTTCTCCAGATGGCATCTCTGCCATGTCAGGGCTCTCCGCATCAGTCTCATCCCCGCCCAAAGCGAGCGCGCCCTCATTGCTTTCTCCTGTCTCCGGGACTCCCTGCGGCTCTTCGGTTCCGCCCCCACCGTCCGACGCCTTCCGCTCAGACTCCGCCGTTTCCCCGCGGACGGACAGATCCTCCTGCGCCACATCTTCCGGGGTCTTCCCGGTTCCCTCCGTGCCCTTTACGGACACGGCGCGGACAAAGAACACGATCCCAACCGCCAGCACGAACGCCGCCACGGGCAGAGCCGTCTTTAAGATGCTGTTCAGCCTCATCCGCCGCTCTTTCTCCCGCTTCATCCGTTGTATGCGCTCTCTGCGCCTGCGCGCACGCTCCTGCTCCGCCTCCAAGGTATTCTCTTCGTCCCGTCCGGTTTCGCTCAATTCCTCTCTCACAGATCCGTCTCTCCGCTCACGCCGCTTTCTCCTCGTTTACTCTTTCACGATATGGACATATTTCTTGCCGTAATAATTTGCGCAGGCCTTATTCACCCATGTATAGCCTTCCTCATCCTGCAGATCCGTATACAGGATCGTCTCCGGATAGACCGACAGCGGCGCAAACTCCACTTCCGTTATGGACTCGTCATGGAGCACCGTCAAGCGCTCCTCCCACTCTCTGGCATACTGCTTGGCCCAGCCCTGCCGCCAGTCGCGGTAAGCCTTATAACTGGAAAGGGCCTTCAGATCCTGTGCGTAGATAACGCCCATAAGTATCACACCCACCACGGCACAGTAGGGAATCAGAAAATGACGCCGTAAAACGCCTGCCGCCGCAGTCGTTTTCTCCGATACTGATTGCTTCGATACGACAGTCCGCCTCGCTCTCCTTTTGTGCAGCCATCCCGTCCAATAACACACATTTCCCACCGTCCACACATGGCAGGAATAATATAGAATCGCCGCCATTCTGCCGCCGCCGGTGGTTCCGTCCACATACATGGTTGGTGCGATCTGTGACGCGTACAGGGCGAATGTGACGAGGGTGAACACGCCGGGATACCGAAATGTATAGTCCAGATTCCCCACCGCTTTCCACACAAACGGCAGGATCAACAGAATCATCAATAATACTTTGATGTTCGTCCATGAATACAGATTGGTAAAGGAACGCAAAAGCGCCCCGCCGATCGCTCCCGGGAGACTGCCCGTCGCCCCGCCGCCAAAATTCTTCTCCAGACGGGATGTGTTGCCCGGCGCCAGAACACAGGCCAGCAGACTGCCCCCTTCCAACAGAACCAGATACCATGTTCTGCCTACGATCCGCCTCAACACCGCGCCGTCATACACCGGCTTCCCGGAAGGCTCTCCGCCGCAGAATATCGGGAGCAGAACATAGGTGGAAACCATGAACAAAAAGACCGACAGACTGGTGGAAAAATTGTCGCCGCCCACCATGACGGACAGCACGCCCGCCGCTGCCGCAGTCAGCCCGAACCGCCATCTCCGTGACGCCCCCAACTCTAACTTCAGAAACAGGGCTGTCAAAATCATGGACAGTCCGAAGACAAAGGTATAATTCACCGCTCCGGTATACCAATAAAAGCTCTCCACCACACTGGGCGTATAGAGGATCTGTAAAACCAGCGTAGGAACCGCCACCGGAATCCACAACAGTCGGTTGTTCCGGCCGCCCCCGCCCAGAAGGATCCGAAAGAAAATCAGCTCCCCGCCGATCAGACCGCCCAGCATCAGCCATGCTACGATCCCATAATATTTCTCTCCCCAGATCCCCGGCTGCAGAGAAGCGAAAAAGGCATTCATGAAACGGCCTTCCCAGTCCGTGTAATACTTCGCCATCGTCTCAAACGCCAGCCGGAACACCGTCGTGATCCCCGCTCCGTCCTGCAATGCCCAAAACGCCTCCCTGCCATAACTCCAGTCGTCCGCAGAGGGAACATTATACTGCGCCACGAGAAGCAGCGGCAGAATCACCACGCCCACCGCTGCGATACAACAGAGATTGATAAAGCCATATGTCAAAAAAGAACGCTTGTCTTCTCCCATGAATTATGATACCCCTTGACACAGCTAAGCAAGCTGCCCTTCCAGCACCTCGGCCGCCTTTGCGACGGCATCCGGTATGCCCGCGGGATTCTTGCCGCCGGCCTGTGCCATGTTGGGACGTCCGCCGCCGCCGCCGCCCACTAACGCAGCGATTCCCTTAATGAGATTCCCCGCGTGGGCTCCGGCTTTCACCGCGCCCTCCGTGGCCATGGCAATCAGATTCACCTTGCCCTCCTGCTCGGATAGGAGTACCACAACGCCCTCTCCCAGCTTCTCCTTGAGCTGATCTCCCAGATCTCTCAGGCCGTTCATATCCACACCGCTCACGCTTGTGGCAAGGAGTTTCATCCCCTTCACTTCCGTCACCTGATTCATCACATCGCCCAGAGCCTCCTTGGCCGCCTTGCTCTTTAAGGACTCATTCTCCGCGGCCAGCGCTTTCAGGTCCGCCATGACATGTTCGCACTTCTCCACAATGGCATTCGGGGTGGTCTTCAACGCCTTTGCGGCGCTCTCCAAAGTCTGCTCCAGACCGCGGTAATAGGCAAACACACCGTTTCCGGTCAATGCCTCGATACGTCTCACACCTGCTGCCACACCGTTCTCGGAGAGAATCTTGAAGGCCGTGATGGCCGACGTGTTGCCCACATGCGTACCGCCGCAGAACTCCACGGAGAAATCTCCCATGCGCACCACGCGCACAGTCTCTCCATACTTCTCGCCAAAGAGCTGCATTGCTCCCGTCTTCTTGGCGTCCTCGATATTCATCACGTCGGTGACCACAGGAATCGCCTCCGCAATCTTGTCGTTCACAAGCCGCTCCACCTGCTCCAGCTCCTCCGCCGTCATGGCCTGAAAATGACTGAAGTCAAAACGCAGTCTCTCGCCGTCCACATAGGAGCCGTTCTGTTCCACATGAGTGCCCAGCACTTCGCGCAGCGCCTTCTGCAGAAGATGCGTCGCGGAATGGTTTTTACAGGTATCGGCGCGTTGTGTCTGATTTACGGTCAGGGTAGCCGTATCCCCGACCTTGATCATCCCCTTTGTCACCACACCGATATGGCCTACCTTGCCCCCCAGAAGCTTCACGGTATCCCGCACCTCAAAGCTGCCGTCCGCGGTAGTAAGCACACCCGTATCCCCGTTCTGACCTCCCATGGTTGCATAAAAAGGCGTCTCCTCCACGATCACGGTTCCCACCTGTCCGTCCGTGAGCGCCTCCACCAGTTCCGTCTCCGTGGTAAGCACCGTGATTTTGGAATTGTGCTGTAAGCGGTCATACCCCACAAAAGCGGTTGTGACGGACGGATCGATGGACTCGTACACCGTGACATCCGCCCCCATGTAATTTGTCGTCTTTCTGGCCTTTCTGGCCTTGGTCTTCTGCTCTTCCATACACAGGGCAAATCCCGCATGATCGATGGCAAACCCTTTCTCTCCGAGGATCTCCTCCGTCAGATCCATGGGGAATCCATAGGTATCGTAAAGCTTGAAGGCATTCTCACCGGAGAGCTCCTTCGCGCCGCTCTTAGCCATCTCCTCCTCCATCTCTGCCAGAATGCTTAAGCCCTGATCGATGGTTCTGTCAAATTTATTCTCTTCCTGTGTGAGCACAGTCAGAATAAACTCCTTCTTTTCATCCAACTCGGGATAGCCGTCCTTGCACTCGTCGATGACGGTACGGCTCAAATCCGCCAGAAATTTTCCCTGAATACCCAGAAGCCTTCCATGTCTTGCCGCGCGGCGGATCAGACGGCGCAGCACATAGCCCCTGCCCTCGTTGGAGGGCATGATACCGTCGCTGATCATAAAGGTGGAGGAGCGGATGTGATCCGTAATAAGCCGAATCGAAACGTCTTTCGCCTCATCCTCCTGATAGCTCACTCCCGCAATCTCGCAGATGCGGTTCCGAATGGCTTTCATGGTGTCGATGTCGAACACGGAATCCACGTCCTGCACCACCACGGCCAGTCTCTCAAGCCCCATGCCGGTGTCAATATTCTTCTGGGAGAGCTCCGTGTAATTGCCTTTGCCGTCACTCTCAAACTGTGTGAACACATTGTTCCACACTTCCATAAAGCGGTCGCAGTCACAGCCCACCTTGCAGTCGGGTTTCCCGCAGCCATATTTCACGCCTCTGTCATAGTAAATCTCGGAACAGGGACCGCAGGGACCTGCACCGTGCTCCCAGAAATTGTCGCAAGCGCCGTTCTCGTCTCTGTAAAAACGCGTGATCTTCTCCGCGGGCACACCGATCTCTTTCGTCCAGATGTCAAAAGCCTCGTCGTCCTCGCAGTAGATGGACGGATAGAGTCTCTCGGGCTCCATGCCCACATGCTCGGTCAGAAATTCCCAGCTCCACCGAATGGCCTCATGTTTGAAATAGTCCCCGAAAGAAAAATTTCCCAGCATCTCAAAGAACGTCAAATGCCTTGCGGTCTTGCCCACATTCTCGATATCGCCGGTTCGCACGCACTTCTGACAGGTGGTAACCCGGCGGCGGGGAGGAATCTCCTGCCCCGTAAAATACGGCTTTAAGGGAGCCATACCGGAGTTGATGATCAACAGACTGTTGTCATTGTGCGGCACCAGCGAAAAGCTCTTCATCTTCAAATGTTCCTTGCTCTCAAAAAAGTCAAGATACATTCTTCTCAGTTCATTCACACCACGTTTTTGCATTGGTTTGTCCTCCAACATCCTATTTTTCTCGAATCTCAATCGTCTTCCGCTTCCAGCACTTCGTTCAAGTCCTCTCTGGCCTCCCGGATATCGTCGTGATCGCCTCTCTTCAAAGCCGCCTCGAAGGCCGTGATATAGCGGTCGAGCCGCTGTCTGCGCTCTCCCAGCGCCTCCTCGTACATGCGCTCCGCCCGAAGCAGCACCAGACGGTTTTCCTCAAAGTCTCTGGGCTGAATCTTCAGATAGGCCAGCTCCTCCATGCGCTTCTTGATCTCCTCCTCCGTCATCTGATTGTCCTGCCCCTTGATGATCATCTTCTTGGAGATTCCCGTGGAGACCACCCGGACCTCCACCTCCAGAAGCGAATTGATGTCATAGGTGTAGGTCACATCCACGGATTCGCTGCCCTTCGGACCTTTGGGCACCTCGATCTCCAGCTCTCCCAGAAAGAGATTGTTTCTGGCAAACCGGCTCTCGCCCTGCAGGACTCTCACGCGCACACAGGATTGATTGTCCCTTGCCGTGTAGAGGCGCTCCGTGTGGCTTGCGGGAATCACGGTATTGCGCTCGATAATGGGACAGAACCTCCCGTCCTCAAACTTATCCTCGTCATACTCCACCACCACCTCGGTGCCCAGCGTGAAGGAACAGACATCGGTCAGAATGACCTCCTTGACCTCCTCACGCCGCTCCTTCATGGCCGCCTGTACCGCAGCGCCCAGCGCCACCGTCTCGTCGGGATTTAATTTCGTGTCCGGGAATTTGCGGAACAGCCGGATCAGAAAATCTCTCACGATGGAAAGTCTGGTGGCGCCGCCGATCAATAGCACTTCGTCGATATCGGAAAGCTTTAGCCCCGCGTCCGCCAGACTCTTCTTCACCGGCTCCCGGATCTTCATCAGGAGCTCCTCGCAGGCCTCCTCGTATTCCTTGGCGGTGATCACCGCTTCCTTGGTCTCCTCTTTATAGAGAAAATTCATGGTGACGGAGGACTCGTCGTTTATGGCGCGTTTGGCCTTCTCCGCCGCCTTCAGGAGACGAACCTGTTCTTTCTCGGAGAGTTCGGAGATCTGCAGTTTCGTCTTCTGCAAAAAGAGTTTCGCCATCTCCTGCGTGAAATCCTCGCCGCCCAGATAATTGTCGCCTGCCACGGCCCTCACTTCCAGAATATTGTGATACAGTTCCAGCACGGACACGTCGAAAGTGCCGCCGCCCAGATCAAAGACCAGAAAGCGGGTGTCCTGATTCTTGTCATATAAGCCGTAGGCCACTGCGGCGGCCGTGGGCTCGGAAATCATGCGCTCCACCTTTAACCCCGCCAGTTCTCCGGCGCGTTTGGTGGCTTTCCTGCGCTTGTCGTCGAAATAGGCCGGCACACTGATGACCGCCTCCGTCACCTCCTCGCCCAGATAGACTTCCGCATCCTCCTTCAGGGCGCGAAGCACCATACTGGAGAGTTCCTCCGGCTTAAACAAATGACCGCTCAGATTATAGGTGCGCTCCGTCCCCATACTGCGCTTAAAGGTCTGTGCCACGGATGCGGGATAGAGACTCATGCGCTCTCTGGCCGTCTCTCCCACATAGACGTTTCCTTCCTCGTCCACACTCACCACGGAGGGCGTCAGATTCTTCCCCAATCTGTTGGGGATAATCTTGGGCCCTTCCTCCGTAAAATATGCCACCAGACTGTTGGTGGTACCCAAATCAATTCCTACTATCATTCTCCGTTTCCTTTACATCCTATTCTTTATCCCTGCGTCTGCCCCAGAACGGCTGCCAAAGCCTTCATATACTCGTCAAAAGGCTGCACCTCCAGATTGCGTGCAAGACGTTCTCTGGCCTCCGCCGCTCTGCCCTGTTTGAGGAGCAGAAGCATCCGCATGCCCTCCACTTCCTGACAGAGCGTCATCAGGCAGAACGGGCATCTTGCGCAATCCTTCTCCCGATCCAGAATCTCCTGCAGCTTCTCGTCGGACGCCGTGTAATACTCCGCCAGAAACTCCCTTGTGATCTTGAATCTGGGGCAGTCGTGATCCTCGTCCACCGGCTGGAAAGACACTTTGTTGATCCACGTTTTCAGCTTCGCCGCATATTTTCTCCCCTGCTTCTCATCGCCGAACAAGATGGCGGCGAAGACTATGTCCAAAAGCCCATTGTTAGAGTTGGCGCCGTCCCGCAGTTCGCACATACGAACCATCTGCGCCAGAAGATCCAGCGCTCTCTTGCCGTCGCCGTCCCACATGGCCTGCCATGCGGCTCTGTCCAAATAGTCGATGCAGTCCTGACTCACCTTGTTCTTGCGCATTCCCTTCGGCAGAAGACCATACAGTATGGAATTCTCCTGCGGCTGTTGTTTTCCCCATGCTTCCAACACTTCCCGGGCCTTCTTCGCATCTCCTGCGGTATTGTAAATATCGGTCAGTTTGCGCTGGTAGCCGTCGTAAAAAGTCCCGTCGCTCTTGCGGTAATAGTCCGCCAGCTTCTCTACAGCCTCTTCCGTTCTGCCCAGCCGCGCCAAACACTCCGCCATATCGCGCAGATGTCCTCCGTCCTTGCCCGCCGTCTTGTCATAATACCGAAACCACGACAGCGCCTGCTCATTGTCTCCCAGCATCATATAAATCTTGGCCATATACAGATACAGCTCGGCCGTCCACGACAATTCCCCGTACAAAATAGCCTTTCTGGTGCTGACCAAGGCCTGCTCAAAATCTCCCAGCCGCACATAGATGCGGCTCATGGCGTCATGGATATAGGGATTGGCCGGCTCATCCTGAAGCGCTTTCTCATAATCTTCCAGCGCTTTGTCAAAACGCTGGCCGCTGGCATGGAAAGCCGCCCTCCTGCGCAGCATATACGCGCCGGGATACCAGTACAGATACTCCGTGATCACGGGCAGTCCCGTCTCATAATAGACCGTCTCCCCCTCGTCCAGCTTATTCTTGTAATCCTTCTGGAATTCTTCCAGACGTTTATTTAACACCTCCACCTCCGGAGGGTTTTTCTTCATCCGATAGCGATAGGAATCCAGATAGGGACTCTCGATCTGATTCTTCTCCGCCTCGGCCAGAAGCTCTTTCAACGCCTCGGTCTCCTTCAGATCCAGATACACCCTGCCCAGATGCTCGTAAGAGCGGATATAATTGGGGAAGGTCTGAATGCACAGGCGCGCATTCTGCACCACGCCGCTGGCGTCCCACTTTCTGCGATAGACCTCCATCGCCGTGGCCGCCGCCGCGTACACCTGATATTCCTCGATCATGCGGGCGGTGAGCTCCAGACTCTTCTCGTACTCCTCCATCTCCATGTAGATCTGGGCTTTCTCCAGCCAGAGTCCGATGTCTCTGGGCGTCCCGGTCTCCACCGCCTCGATCTCTTCGACGGCTTTCTGAAAATATTCCCGCTCATTATATCCCAACATCTTATAGGACTGCATGCGTATCATGTGGGACTGGCGGATGCGGTCCTGATCCTTCTCCCGCTCCTCCTCGCTCTCGTCCCCGCGTATCTTCTTCTCCAAAAGCCCTTCCCAGACGCCCGACATGTAAATCGCGTCCTCGTACTCGGCGGACTCCACCAGAAGCTTTGCCAACAATCCGTTGTACTCCGCCTCTCTCTCCTGTGAGATATCCTTTTCAATGGCCGCGGCCAGACGGATGCCCTTGCTGGTCTTGCCGTCCTGAAGATAACACCAGCACAGTTCCAGCGCCGATTCCCAATCGTGCTCATTGCGCCAGCGCATCTCCATATCCTGCTCCAATTCGGCGTTGATCTTGGTCAGCATCTCCATAAAGGAGTCGTCCGCCCCCGAAGAGAGTACCGCCTCCGCGCACTTTTTGGCCTCCGCGTATTCCCCGCTGTCATAATACCACTCCGTGAGACGGAAATTGGCCATATAATGCTTGGCGTTTTCTTCCTTCAGAATCAGATAGATCTCCACGGCCGCCTTCCTGTCATTCTCTTTCCACAGCATCTCCGCCGTGTTATAGCAGACCATGGAATCCTTGGGATGCCTCTCCCGGAGCGCTTTCATAAATGCCACCGCCTCCGGATGCTTTCCCTGCTCGTAGAGCAGATTGCCCCGGCAGACTTCCATGGCGGGATGATAGATGTGAAGCCCCTCCGCCTCCTCAAGCATTTTGGCCGCTTCCTCTAATCTTTTATCCTGAAGCGCCTGCCAGCAGTTGTCATAATAATGGAAGAACAGATCATAGGCCGCGTCGCCTGCGCCCTCAAACTGTTCAAAATCAATATCCTCACCGCGTTCGCAGCGATTGGTCACATAATTGATAAAATCCACGGGAAAAGACTCTCTGAGTCTGCCCGCATCCGCCACAAGATTCAGCTTTTCATCCAAGAGCTTCCAGACGGCGGTGGGCAGTCTGAAATGGTCCATCAAAAATCTGAGGAGCTTCCACCTGCAGTTCTCCTCTTCCTCCAGAGACTGAAACACCTCATCCTTAAAAAGCGCCTCCCAGAGGGAGAGATCCTGTCGCTTTTTGATATCGGCATAGATCTCCGCGACCTGCTCCACCCACAGTCCCGAGGGCGTGGTATCCCGCTCTTTCTCGGCCGTCTGTTCTTCGTCGGAGCGTTTTGCGAAAGCGCAGGCCTCCTCGTAGGCGGCTCGCAGCCGTTTAAACCCCTCCGGATCATCCTCCGGATTGGTCACAGCCAGTTTTTCCCGGTATGCGTTTTTAATCAGCCTCTCGTCCTTCGTAGGCTCCAATCCCAGAATCAAAAAGCATTCAACAGTTTCCATAGTCGTTATCATCTCCCATCCCGGTCATGACAGGCAAAAGACGGGCCGCCCTGCCACCGCATCGGCGCCCCGTCGCCTGAAGCTCAGAATACAAACTTATCGGCAAAATACGCATCCAGATCCGCAATCGCAACACGCTCCTGCTCCATAGAGTCCCTGAAGCGCACCGTGACGCAGCCGTCCGTCTCCGATTCAAAATCATATGTCACACAGAAAGGAGTTCCGATCTCGTCCTGACGACGATACCTCTTACCGATATTTCCCCTGTCATCAAATTCACAATTATACTTCTTGGACAACTCCGCAAAGACTTTCTCGGCTCCCTCGTTGAGCTTCTTGGACAGGGGCAGAACGCCGATCTTCACCGGAGCCAGCGCAGGATGGAAATGAAGCACCGTGCGCATGTCTCCGCCCTCCAGCTCTTCTTCATCATATGCGGAACAGAGGAACGCGAGCACCACGCGGTCCGCTCCCAGAGAAGGCTCTATCACATAGGGCACATATTTTTCATTGGTCTCATCGTCAAAATAGCTCATATCCTCGCCGGAGGTATTGGCATGCTGGGTCAGATCGTAATCCGTTCTGTCCGCGATGCCCCACAGCTCTCCCCAGTCGAAGGGGAATCTGAACTCGATATCCGTGGTCCCCTTGCTGTAGAAACAGAGTTCCTCGGGGGAATGATCGCGGAGACGGATCTCGTCCTCCCCGATCCCCAGAGACAACAGCCAGTCGCGGCAGAATCCTCTCCAATACTCGAACCACTCCAGATCCGTCCCGGGCTTACAGAAAAACTCCAGCTCCATCTGCTCGAACTCTCTGGTGCGGAACGTAAAGTTGCCGGGGCTGATCTCATTTCTGAAAGACTTGCCGATCTGTCCGATACCGAAGGGAAGCTTCTTTCTGGAGGTGCGCTGCACATTCTTGAAGTTGACAAAAATTCCCTGTGCGGTCTCGGGTCTTAAGTAAATCGTGCTCTTGGCGTCCTCGGTTACACCCTGAAACGTCTTGAACATCAGATTAAACTGACGGATATCCGTAAAATTATGTTTGCCGCAGGTGGGACAGGGAATCTGCTTCTCCTCGATAAAATCCCGCATCTTCTCCTGACTCCAGCCGTCCACGCTGCCCTCCAGCGCAAGACCGTTCTCCAGACAAAAGTCTTCGATCAGTTTGTCGGCGCGGAAGCGCTCGTGACACTCCCTGCAGTCCATCAGCGGATCGGAAAAGCCGCCCAGATGGCCGCTTGCCACCCAAGTCTGGGGATTCATCAGAATCGCACAGTCCACGCCCACATTGTGGGGATTTTCCTGCACAAATTTCTGCCACCATGCTTTCTTCACATTGTTCTTAAGCTCCACGCCCAGATTGCCGTAATCCCATGTATTGGCAAGGCCGCCGTAGATCTCGGATCCGGGATACACGAACCCCCTCGCCTTTGCCAGAGCTATAATTTTCTCCATAGTCTTCTCCATTCCCATACTCCTTTCCCGCATATCGCAGATATGCCCTGCCGCTTCTATTTATCATTTGTCAAGCACAATAATCACGGGATAATCCCGAGGGGATACTCCCGTCGTGTCTATGCTCCCGTCCTGTAACACCTTCGCATCGGAGCTGATATAACTGACCCGATAGGGACAATAGACTCTCGTCATCTCCCCCACCAGCACCACATGTTTTCCCGCCATACTGGATTCACACAGATCCTTGACCTCAATGCTTTTCTTGCCCTTGCCGTCCGTGAGCTTCCAGTTCTGTGTCTCAAAACGATATCCCGCCTGAACGGCTTCCCCCACGGTTCCGTAAAACAATTCACTCCCCGTGTAGGCTTCATAGGTCGCCGCACTGTCATAGCTGTATGTCACCACCGTCTTGCCGTCATCGCCTGCAAGTCTCTCCACCCGCTTCAGCGTCACCGGTGTGACCTCTCCCGTCTGGTGCAGCGTATTGTAGGCGGCCATCTCCTCCTGCGCCATCTTTTTCAACTCATCCAGCTTATAGTAATCCTGATCCAACGCCTCCACCACATGGGAGACAATGCCGCCGTCCTTGTCTATGATGAGGCTGGTATTCTCCACGGCGTCCGGTACTTTCGCCGCACCGCATCCGGCGAAAACCACCATACAAAGCGCAAGTCCTGCAATTGTGTTTCGATTATGTATTCCCGCCATTCGAAATCTCCTCGCCCCGTCCGCATTCTCACAGACTATATCAAATTCTAACACAGAGTTTTAAGTATTTCAAGACTTTTGAAATCATGATTCAGAAAGTGCTTTCCGTAATCTGCGGCCACCTGCCGAAGCTGCGCCAGAACCTCCTCCGTCACGGTGAAGGTGTAAAGTTTTTCCACCGGACTTTCCGCAATATACTTAAGCGCATAGACCGTGGACTCCTGCAAATCCCTGCCCTTCGGCACTCCCGGGAACTCTCCGTTCACGGCGATGGCCTTCAATTCGAAAATGCATTTGACCAGCGGATTGGACAAAGAGGCGGCTGAGAGCGCCCGAAGCGACTGATACAAAAGCTTTAGCATCTCCCGCTCGTCATTGTTCTCTCTGGTATAATAATCCGCCACTTCCAGAAAATACATCCCGTAATATGCCCCCACATAATCCGTCATCAGTTCCTCGAAATAGTTGGTGATCTCCGCCTCCGACACGGTGTAGGAATTTCTTCCCTCATAGAGTCTGAAGGTTCCGAAGGCGAAGAGATTGGAAGCCGCCGCCAGCCGGCTTCCGGGCTTTCTGGCTCCCTTCGCAAAAGCGGATATCTTCCCCCGCTCTCTGGTGAGAAGACACACCCGCCTGTCGTATTCCCCCACGGGGGAATGTTTTAAAACCATTCCTGTCACCTGTACGAATCCCTGCATATATCCCCGTCCGCTCCCTCTCTCTGCGCACCGTCCCGGGAAGTTCCCCGG
Organism: uncultured Acetatifactor sp.; assembly: GCA_964604835.1. Classification (GTDB taxonomy): domain Bacteria; phylum Bacillota; class Clostridia; order Lachnospirales; family Lachnospiraceae; genus Acetatifactor. Next base: position 29,060 of record CAZSAJ010000010.1, on the reverse strand, counting down.
TAATCGGACTTGCAGCCAGCAAGTCCCGCTCCGGACTGCTGGCTGTCGTTTGCTCTGTATGATAAATAATCCTCGATCTTACCCGTGTTTTCAAATTGCTTCCAGTAGCTTGATGTCTGCATGTACGCTTCCCCCTATCTGCTTTGTATGTCTGATAGGGTCTGCAATATGGCTTCGTTTTATTCCTGTGTGCGGCTCTCTCTGGGGTCATATCCAAAATTTCTCAAAAGAAAATCGCTGTCCCGCCAGTCCTTCTTGACTTTCACCCAGAGCTTAAGATTCACATGGGTCTCCAGAAGATCCTCGATCTCCGGACGGGCGCTCGAGCCGATCTTCTTGAGCATCTGACCGCCCTTTCCGATAATGATGCCCTTGTGGGAATCCCTCTCGCACACGATGGTGGCCTCAATGTGGCAGATGTGGCCCTCCTCCTTCATGCTCTCGATGCTGACGGCCACGCCGTGGGGAATCTCATCTGAGAGGAGACGCAGTGCCTTCTCCCGGATCAGCTCCGCCACGATCTGCCGCATAGGCTGGTCGGTGATGGTGTCCTCATCATAGAAGGGCTGCCCGTAGGGGAGATACTGCACGATGCATTTTACCAGTTCGTCCGTATTGTCTCCCTTCAAGGCGGACACGGGCACGATCTCCTGAAAATCCAGTTCCCTCCGATAGGCGTCGATAAAGGTGAGGATCTCGTCCCGCTTCACCGTGTCCGTCTTGTTGATCACAAGGATCACCGGGGTCTTTGTCCGCTTTAGCTGCTCGATGATATGGCGCTCCCCCGCGCCGATGAAGGTCGAAGGCTCCACCAGCCATAGGATCACATCCACGTCGTTTAAAGTGTGCTCCGCCACATGTACCATGTAATCGCCCAATTTGTTCTTGGCCTTGTGGATGCCGGGCGTATCCAAAAACACGATCTGGGCATCGTCCAAGGTAAGTACGGTCTGGATTCTGTTTCTTGTGGTCTGGGGCTTGTCGGATGTGATGGCAATCTTCTGACCGATGAGATGATTCATCAAAGTGGATTTGCCCACGTTCGGTCTTCCGATCAGGGTCACAAAGCCGGATCTGTATGCGGAATGTTCTTTCAACTGTCTCTCCTTTGGCCGCAGGGCGGCGCCTTTCACCGACGGGAGTCCGAATTACTGCCCGTTCTGCGTATTTTGCGTATTCTGTGTTGTCTGCGCGTTTTGCATGTTCTGTCCGCTCTGCGCCGGATTGGCTGCGGGCGCCGCGTTCTGCATATTCTGGAGTTTCGCCTCTTTCTTCTTACGGCTGCGGCGGTTCATCAACCGAATAATCAATACGATCAATGCGATCACCACACCCCAGACTACCAGATAAGGAATGGCGGACACGAACCATACAAAGAAGTCCACAAGACCGTCCCGCACGTTCGTGAGACTGTCCATAAAACCGTCTGCCACTCTCTCCCACACGGTCTCTTCTTCCTCCTCCACGGGCGTAAGCTCTTTCACTTCCTTTATGGTCAGATTCACCGTGGAAAAGTCCACCTTGTTGTCATAGGTGCGAAGCTGGGCCTCCATGCTCTCCAACTGATAGCGCACGGTGGAAAGTCTGTCCTCTAACGTGATGATATCCTCCAGCGTCTCCGCCCGTTCCAAGATCGCCTGCAGACGATCCTGCTCCGTCATAAGCGCTTTCTTCCTGCTCTCCAGATCCACATAGGACAGGGTCACATCCTGCACATTTTCGGAACGGCTGATCACATTGCCGGCCTCGGACACGGCATTGACAAAACCGCTCAACTGCTGTTTGGGAATGCGCGCGGTAAGGTTGGAAGTCCTGCCGGACTCAGGCCGGTTATATCTGCTGCCGTTGTAGGTATTCATGCTCTCTATGTAGCCGCCCAGATTCTCCACCTGCTCCTCTATGGATGCGAGCATCTGGTCGAACTCTTTGGTCTCCACATCCAGATTGACCGTCCGGATCAGCTTGCGGTCGTCATAATAGGAGGAATTGTCCACCTTCTGCAGGGAATTCCCCGCAGAATTGCTCCCGCCGCTGTAGGATTCTGCCGCAGCTGCCGGCTCCATATCGTAGCCGTATTCCATCTGTTCGCTCTGATAGCCCAAATTGGCAGAGTCCAGATCCATCGTCATTCCGTTTTTATATGCGGCGGACGGGCCTGACCCGACACTCGAGCCGCAGGCTGTCAGCCCAAGCAGCAGGGCCATGGATATCCCCGCAGCCATCCGTCTGTAGATCCGTTTCTTTCCGGTCCGTAAAATATCGCTCTTCTTTCTGCTATTCATAAATACTCCTCCCTTTCGGCGGCTTGCCGCCTTCCTCGTTTTCCGGCATATCGTATAACTATGCTATACCATATCAGACGAGGATTGCCCGAAAAGGTTCTCCAATTTCATGAAAAGTTTTTCCTCGGATTTTAATCTGCCCGCATTTCCCACCACGCACAGGAAGTCATCCTCCATAAAAGCGCGGATATAATCGGCCAGTCCCCGGATCTGCGCCGCGTCGGCGGAGAGGATCTCCTCCCGCTCCCGCTGCAGGAACTCATAATTTAACCCCGTCATATAGGCGCTCAGTCCAAAAAGTCCCTTGGCCGCCGGGTTCATGGGCATATCCAGATCGCTGATGGCGCCGATGATATACTGCGTCACGGTGCGCTCATCCGCTTCATACCCGGCGATGGCCTCCGCCGCCTTCTCATAGACTTCCAGCGTCTTTTTGAGATTCGGATCCCGATAGGAGACAAAATAACTCTCCCCCGTCCTGCCGAAGCTGCACATGCAGCCATAGGCGCCTCCCTTTACGCGCACGTTCATCCACAGATACTCATAGCCCATCAGCACCTTCAGCACCTTCAGCGCGCCGGTGTAGGGCAGTCCTCTCTTCTTAAAATTCCCCGCACGGCACACATACTGAATCTGTCCCGCGGTCATAAAACCTTCGTTCCGCCTCCGGGGGACAGGCCTGTAGGATTTCTTCTCCACCGGGCGGGTATACAGCGCCGCTTTCAGCCGCTCCACGGGCTCTGTCAACCGCTCCAGCGCGGCCTCCTCGCCCACAAAATCCACCATGAGATTCTCCGGCCTGAAAATCAGTTCCGCCAGTGTCCGCAGCCTCTGCGTGAGACCGCTCTTCTCCTCCTCGAAATGTTCCTCGATTCTTGCGATCAGGCGATAAAAAGGCACGCCGGAAAGCTGTTCGCTCAGATATCCCGACACGCTCCCGTAGGACAGCGCCCTGCCCGCCGCCACACTGTGGCCGGCATCCGCCATCTGGGTCTGCATACGGGATTTCCCCTCCGCCAAAATCTCTTTCAGGCGCTTCTCGTCCGCAAAATCACTGCCAAGCAGGATCTCCCGCATCAGCTCTATCGCCTGCTCCAGCCGGTCATAAAACGCCTTTGTCTTGATCTCCAGCGTCACCTGACAGGCATCCGCATCCTCAATGCGGCTGTAGGCATTGTTCACCGCGGCCATACCGCCCGTGACCAGATTCATCTCGTTAAACAGCTCCCCGTAGCTGTAATGCTCGGTGTTTAACAGCCCCAGACAGGACTTCAGGATTCCCACATAGGGAAAATCTTCCTCCGAAATGCCGTCCAGCTTAAAAATCAGCCTCAGATATCCGATGCCGTTGGTAGGAATCCCGTGATACAGAAGCGTGGTATCCCCGATCTTTCGCTCTTCCAGCACAGGCCGGGCCGCTTCCTTTTTCAGATCCTCCCGCGTAAGCAGAGGGATCTTCGCCAGATCTTCGGGGGAATCCTCCGTATCCTGAAAAAGGCGCAGTCTCTCCTGTGTGTCCAGAATCTCCTGTATCTGCTCCTTGGACATGGCGGATTTCTCCGCCGCAAGACGCTTTGCCAGCGCCTCCTCCTGTCTCTCCAGCAGTCCCTCCACGGGCTTTAGGATCACCACGCTGCGATGCCCGTTCTCCAGAAGATACTTTCTCACCAGTCCCTCAAAATAGCCTGTTCCCACTTTCTCCCGCAGGGACGCAAAGATTTCCAGAAGCTCCAGATAGAGAAACGGCCTGCTCTCGTCATAGAGCCAGCTGTCCAGCATCTGCAGTCCATACATCAACCCTCTGGGATAGGATCCGAAATCCGCCTCCCGGTACTTAAACTCATAGTAATTCAGCGCGGCCAGAAGCGCTTTCTCCTCAAATCCGTCCGCCGCAATGCCCTCCAATACCTCCCGCACCGCATCCACAAATTCCGCCTGTCTGTCCAGAGACGTTCCTTTGGCGATAATACTGAAATAGGGCTGTCTGATACCATTGTCCCAGATGCTGTACACATCTTTGCCGATGCCGCGCTCCACTAACGTCTTCTTGACGGGCGCGCCGGGAGCGGAACAAAGGGCATAGTCCAGCACCTCAAACGCCACGCACAGCTCGCTGTTCGTACTCTCCCCCACGGAATAATTCACGGAAAAATAGGTGTTCTCGTCCGCGTCCTCCCCCTCGTTTAAGGGATATTCTTTGATGATAACCTTGGAAGTCAGCCCGTCCTCTTCCTCTTTGCCAATCTCGGAATCCACCGCACGCACGTCGAAAGCCGACAGATAGTGTTCGTTGATAAAGGCAAGTCTCTCCTCCATATCCAGATCACCATAGAGATAGAGATAACTGTTGGAGGGGTGATAGTAGGTTCTGTGGAAGTCTAAAAATTCCTCATAGTCCAGCTGCGGAATGACCTCCGGGTCCCCGCCGGACTCCACACCATAGGTGATATGCGGATAAAGGGAATTTCTCACCATCGTCTCCAGCACGTCTTCCGCCGAGGAGAAAGCGCCCTTCATCTCATTGTAGACCACACCGTTTATGGTCAGCTCCCCGTCCGGCTCCTCCAGCTCATAATGCCAGCCCTCCTGCCGGAAGATGGATTCCTTCTCATAAATATTCGGATAGAAGACCGCATCCAGATAGACATGCATGAGATTGCGGAAATCCTTGTCATTACAGCTCGCCACCGGATAGAGCGTCTTGTCCGGGTAGGTCATGGCATTTAAAAAAGTATTCAGAGATCCCTTCACCAGCTCCACAAAAGGATCCTTCACCGGAAACTCTCTGGAACCGCAGAGCACCGAATGTTCCAAAATATGGGGCACACCGGTGGAATCCACGGGGGGCGTGCGAAAACCGATATAAAACACTTTGTTCTCGTCATCATTGAGCAGCACCGTCACCTTTGCCCCGGTCTTCTTATGCTTCAAAAGCACTCCCAGACTGCCGATATCCGTCAGTTCCTTCTGCTCCATTACCTCATAGGCGGAAAGCTTTTTCAGCTTGTCCGCTCTCTCCAAAATTGTCTGTTCCATGTTCCCTCTCACTTCCGCCGCAACGCAGCTTTGAATTATCTCCCAAATGATCCGGTGGACATATGCCCCGGTCTCTTAAAATCCCATCAGCGCCAGCTTGCTCAGCACAAGCTCCTGCACCACAAGCCCCATCTGCTCCTTCTGCGCCACGGACAGCCCGGCCAACTGCTCTATGGGCAGAATCTTTGTTGTGTACTCCCGCCTTTCCCGGCCTCCGAGCCCCTTTTTTGTCTGAATGACGTTGACTTTTGCACGTCCTTTCAACTGCCTGTATATTTTTACCGGAAAGCTCTTCTCCTCCAGATAATACAGATGGGTCTCCAGCGTGTCCTTCGGATCCGCCTCCGGCAAAATATAGCGTTCCACAACAAGTTGAAATTTAAACGGGACAATCTCACTCTCCAGAATTTCTTCCAAGGTATATTTGCTGCCGATATACAGGCTGGACACATCCTGTATACAGTATTTATAATCCTCGTAAACCGTCTCACTCATCCGTCAAATCCTCAATCTGAAATCCGCTGATGCGCATGGCCTCCCGGATGCGGCTCCCGCTCATGCCCGTCTCCTTAGAGAGCTCCTCCACCGTCACCTTGCGGCGAAGCTCCTCCGCCAAGGCTCTCGCCTGATCCGCAACCTTGTTCACATGCTCCTCCGCCCTGCGGTCCGCTTTCTCGCTCTGCGCAGTCTCTTCGATATAGGCTTCCATGGCGTCCATCATCAGTCTGATGAGCATCCCCTGCGCCTCCTCCGGCCCTTCGAGACTGCCCAGCATCTCCATGCCATAAGCGAGAGCCGCATTGCCTTCCCCGATCAGATCCTCCAGAGATACGCCCTGCCCCGCATAGAGTCTGGCAATGTCCACCACATTTCTCAGATAACATTCGATCAATCTGTTCTTGGCATCCGCCTCTCCCGCCATGGCCGACAGGGTGAAAGCCGTAATCTGCCCCTCCGTATAGTCGGGCAGCCCTGCCAGAGTGTCCAGATAATCCTGCAGATAATCCCTCTCCTGCTCCGTCAGATATGCGTCCGGATCCACCGGCTCGCCGATGCCCACTTTATGCTCCGCCAGATAGTCATAGACCAGCTTCATCTGTCCGTCATCTAACTTAAGCGCCTCAAACGCCTCTCTGATCTGCTCCTCGCTGACACAGCCGTCCTGTTCCTTGGCGAGCGCGCGGATCTTCTCCAGCGTCTGCACAAACAATACCTCTTGCTTCATATGTGGCAACCTCTTATCCTCATCTCTGTCAGACTTTGTGTTCATGGGTAAACAGATGCTGCTCGCAGTACTCATAGCTGCCCGCGCACTTGGAACAATAGCGGAATGCCAGCGAGGGAGCGTCCACCTCCGTCCTGCCGCAGATGCAGCATTTGTGTCCCGACTGCTTCACGCCTTCCCGCACCTGCTGCTGGAAATGTACTTTGCGCCTGATCTGTCTTGGGTTTAAATGGGACCATCTGCGATTTCCCGCCCAGAATATGAGGAAGTTGACCAAGGACGCACCGATGGCCACCATCCCGAACCAAAACGGAGGATAGACAAGTCCCGCCATGAAATTGACCCCCATATTGAGCACCAGCATCACGCCATAGAGGATTCCCAGCCATTTCACCTTCACCGGAATCACAAACATCAGAAGCACCTGCTGCTCCGGATAGGTGACGGCATAAGCCAGAAAAATGGACATATTGATATAGTAGGTACTGAACATCTGCGCACCGTCTCGGAAAAAGCCGAACGCCTCACCGTCCCTCAGCCATGAACCGAAGAGCAGATAGCATACCGCCATGCACAGAAAGCTGGCAAGCACCGTGATGAGCACACCGCCCCAGATATAGACATTATAGCGATAAGTGCCCCATGTGCGCTCCAGACTGGTGCCGATACTGTAATAGAAAAACAGCATGATCAGCGTAAACAGCCCCAGTTCCGCGGGGGGACTGATGATCCATGTGAACACCCGCCAGACCTGACCGCGCAGGATCTGATAGGGATCCAGCATCAGATAGGACAGAAAGCCCGGGTTCACCAGACGGATAATATATCCCGCCACATAGCACAGCACAAGCGTCAGCGACAGATTGGGAATCGCGTATTTGCCGAACTTTTGTTCAAATTTACCGATACCGTTTTTTCTCCGCATCCTACATCCACATCCTTCATATTTGCTTTTCTGATATTTACCGCTTTTATCGCGCGGCCTCCGGTTCCGTCCGGATTCAAATTGCCAAATTTTTCAAAATAAAAATGGCAAATTCAGATTTATTTTAACATGAGCATTATCATAAGTAAACCAAGCAAATTTATTTTGAGCAGAATTTTAGAAACTTTTTATTTTCCTATAAGGATTCTTTCCCATTTTGTTCGTTGCAATTTGCATTTTATTATCGTATAATGACTGGGAATGTCGTTTTATAGAATTCAAGTGACTTTATTGCAAGGCAAGGAAGGATGATTTTATGAATTACCCCGCAAATCACGCAACTCTCGGTATTGACATCGGATCCACCACTGTCAAAATCGCGATTTTAGATGAGCGGCACAATATTATGTTTTCCGATTACAGACGCCACTATGCCAATATCCGGGAAACTTTGTCCGCGCTCCTGCAGCAGGCATATGAAAAGCTCGGAAATCTCTCCCTGCATCCCATGATCACCGGTTCCGGCGGTCTGACTCTGGCCAACCATCTGGGCGTTCCCTTCACACAGGAAGTGATCGCCGTCGCCACCTCTTTAAAAGAGCTGGCCCCTCAGACCGACGTGGCCATCGAGCTGGGCGGCGAGGACGCCAAGATCATTTATTTTGAGGGCGGCAATGTGGAACAGCGCATGAACGGAATCTGTGCCGGCGGCACGGGATCTTTTATCGACCAAATGGCTTCTCTGGTTCAGACGGATGCCTCCGGTCTGAATGAATATGCCAAAAATTACCGTTCTCTCTACACGATTGCGGCGCGCTGCGGCGTGTTCGCCAAGACCGATATCCAGCCCCTGATCAACGAGGGCGCCACCAAGGAAGATCTGGCCGCCTCCATTTTTCAGGCGGTGGTGAATCAGACCATATCGGGCCTTGCCTGCGGCAAACCGATCCGCGGACATGTGGCGTTTCTGGGCGGTCCCCTGCACTTTCTGGATCAGCTCAAAGCCGCCTTTATCCGCACGTTGAATCTGGACGAAGAGCATATCATAGACATGGACAACTCCCACCTCTTTGCGGCCATCGGCTCCGCCCTAAACGCGAAGGAAGAGGTCTGCTATACCATGGAGGAAATGGTACAAAAACTCTCCCATGACATCAAAATGGAGTTTGAGGTGGAGCGCATGGAGCCGCTGTTTGAGAACGAGGCGGCCTACGAAGCGTTTCAGAAACGCCACGGGGCTCATCACGTGACCGCGGGCGATCTGAACACCTACCGGGGCAACGCATTCTTGGGAATCGACGCAGGCTCCACCACCACCAAAATCGCCCTGATCGGCGAGGAGGGACAGATCCTCTATTCCTTTTATGCGGGCAACGACGGCAGTCCGCTGAACACCGCCATACGCTCTCTGAAAGAGATCTACGGGCTGCTCCCCGAGGGCGTCCGCATCGTCCGCTCCTGCTCCACCGGCTATGGCGAAGCACTGATGAAAGCCGCGTTTTTGTTGGATGACGGCGAGGTGGAGACCGTGGCGCACTACAATGCCGCCGCCTTTTTCAACCCCGATGTGGACTGTATTCTGGACATCGGCGGTCAGGACATGAAATGTATCAAAATCAAAAATCAGACCGTGGACAGCGTGCAGCTCAACGAGGCCTGTTCCTCCGGCTGCGGCTCTTTTATCGAGACGTTTGCCAAATCTCTGAATTACAGCGTGGAGGATTTCGCAAATGCGGCCCTATTCGCCGAGCATCCCATCGATCTGGGAACACGCTGCACCGTCTTTATGAACTCTAAGGTCAAGCAGGCCCAGAAGGAGGGAGCTTCCGTGGCGGATATCTCCGCGGGTCTCGCCTACTCGGTCATCAAGAACGCTCTCTTTAAGGTGATCAAAGTGTCCGATGCCTCCGAGCTCGGCCAAAATATCGTGGTGCAGGGCGGCACATTTTACAATGACGCGGTCTTGAGAAGCTTTGAGAAAATTGCCGGCTGCGAGGCCATCCGGCCGGACATTGCGGGAATTATGGGCGCTTTCGGCGCCGCCCTCATCGCCAGAGACAATTATGTGGAGGGACAGGAAAGCTCCATGCTCTCCTACGAGAAGCTCTGCGCCCTGCAGTTTGACACCAGCATGGCCAAGTGCAAGGGCTGCACCAACAACTGCCGTCTCACCGTCAACAAATTCTCCGGCGGACGTCAATACATCTCCGGAAACCGCTGTGAGCGCGGTATCGGCGGCCGCAAAAACGCCAATCAGGTGCCGAATCTGTTCGAGTATAAGTTGAATAGGATGTTCTCCTACGCCTCTCTGGATGCGGACCAAGCGCCCCGGGGCGTCGTGGGTATTCCCAGAGTCCTGAACATGTACGAGAATTATCCCTTCTGGCATACTTTTTTTACCGAGCTGGGATATCGGGTGGTACTCTCTCCCAGCTCCAACCGCAAGATCTACGAACTGGGCATCGAATCCATCCCCAGCGAGTCGGAGTGCTATCCCGCCAAGCTGGCCCACGGTCATGTGACTTGGCTGATCAGACAGGGTGTGCGATTCATCTTCTACCCCGCCCTGTTCTACGAGCGAAATGAGTTTGAAGACGCCAACAACCACTACAACTGTCCCATTGTCACTTCCTACTCGGAAAACATTAAAAACAATGTGGAGGAGATCGCAGACGGCGAAATCACCTTCCGCAATCCGTTTATGTCCTTCCGGGACGTGAACACCGTCACCGAAGCACTGACAAAAGAATTTGTCGAACTCCCCAGACAGGAGATCGCAGACGCCTGTCAAAAAGCCTGGGCAGAGCTTGAGCAGGTTCACCGGGATATCCAGCAAAAGGGCGAAGAAACCATCCGTTATTTAAAAGAGACCGGCAAACGAGGCATTGTGCTGGCAGGCAGGCCCTACCATATCGACCCGGAGATCAATCACGGCATCCCGGAGCTTATCACCTCCTATGACATTGCCGTTTTCACCGAGGATTCCGTGTCCCATCTGGGATGCCCCGAGAGACCTCTCATCGTCTCCGACCAGTGGATGTACCACTCCAGACTCTATGCCGCGGCCAGCTATGTGAAGACCGTGGACAATCTGGATCTGATCCAGCTCAACTCCTTCGGATGCGGGCTGGATGCGGTCACCACCGATCAGGTGAACGACATTCTCTCCGGCTCCGACAAGATCTATACCTGCCTGAAAATTGATGAGGTGAATAATCTGGGCGCCGCCAGAATCCGCATCCGATCTCTACTCTCCGCCCTCGCCGTGCGCGAGAAGCGAAACAGCAGGAGACAAATCCGCTCTGCCGCCATTGTGAAGGTGCCTTTCACGGAGGAGATGCGAAAGGATTACACCATTCTCTGTCCCCAGATGTCGCCCATCCACTTCGAGATTCTGCAGCCCGCGTTCAACGCCTGCGGCTATCACTTTGAAGTGCTGGACAATGACAACAAACATTCCGTGGATATGGGATTGAAATATGTAAATAATGACGCGTGTTATCCTTCCCTTCTGGTGGTGGGACAGATCATGGAAGCGCTGCTCTCCGGCAAATACGATCTGAACAAAACCGCCATCATCATGACACAGACAGGCGGCGGATGCCGGGCCACCAACTATGTGGGCTTTATCCGACGCGCCCTGCAGAAAGCGGACATGCCGCAGATTCCGGTCATCTCCCTGAATCTGGCCGGCATCGAGACCAATCCCGGTTTCCGGCTGAATGCGGATCTGCTGCTCAGGGCCGCCATGGGAGCACATTTCGGCGATCTCTTCATGCGCTGCGTCTATCGCATGAGACCCTATGAGGCCACCCCGGGAAGCGTGGATGCCCTTCACCAAAAGTGGCTTAAAATTACTCAAGATTTTGTATCGGCCAAGCATGTGAAAATCACAAAGTTCCACAAACTCTGCCGACAGATCATCCGAGAGTTCGACGCGGTTCCCCTGCTCGATATCACCAAACCCCGGGTGGGCATCGTGGGCGAGATTCTGGTGAAATTCTCCCCTGCGGGCAACAATCATCTGGTGGAGCTGTTGGAGAGCGAGGGCGCGGAGGCCGTGGTTCCCGATCTCATGGATTTCATGCTCTACTGCTTCTACAATCAGATTTACAAGGCGGAGCATCTGGGAACGGGGAAAAAGGCCGCCCGTGTGTCCGCTCTGGCCATCTGGGCCATCGAGCATCTCCTGCGGGGCGCCAGCGCGGATGAACTGAAAAAGAGCAGGCATTTTACGCCGCCCACACCCATCAAAGAGATCGTGGCGTTTGCAAAGCCCATTGTCTCCATCGGCAATCAGACCGGAGAAGGATGGTTTCTCACCGGCGAGATGGTGGAGCTGATTCACGACGATGTGCCGAATATCGTCTGCACCCAGCCCTTCGGATGCCTCCCCAACCATGTGGTGGGCAAGGGCGTCATCAAGGCACTGCGGAAGGCCTATCCGGAATCCAATATCGTGGCCATCGACTATGACCCGGGCGCCAGCGAAGTCAACCAGTTAAACCGCATTAAGCTGATGCTCTCCACCGCCCAGAAGAATCTGGAGAACGAAGAAAATCTGTACGGTTCGGAAGAGCTCGCAAAAGACGCATAATAAAATCCCTTCGCGAAAAAGACATTTTGTCCATTCTGCGAAGGGATCTTTTTTGCCTATTGTACCGGATTCAGGAGACGGCTTCTTCTCTGCCCTCCAAAAATGTCTGAATCGCCTGCGCCACGTCCTCGGGAGCCAGTCCGTAATCATCGATCAGGTCGCTGACTACCTCCAATTCCTTGCGCCGTTTCTCCTCCATCAGCTCCGCAAGTTCTCTCTTCTCAGACTCCACTCTTGTGAGCAGAGCGTCAATGAGCTCCTGCTTAAGCTGAATCTTCTCGTCTATGGTCTTGCGCTGTCCTCTTGCCATATACCCGCCTCCTTCTATGTTTCGATCTGTTTGGCTGCAGACTGCACTTCTCGCACAGTAAAACTGCATTTGTAACAGTATATGGACAAGACTGGGAAAATATACCTGTCAAAATGATTTTCCCTTTAAAATTTTTCACAGATTTATTCGCCGCCGGCCTTAAAATTATAGATCGGCTTGATCACCCGGTCAATCCGGACGCTGTCTCCGATATTGTTTACGATATCCGCCATGTCCTTGTAGGCCATGGGACATTCGTCCAGCGTATCCCGGTTCACGGAGGTCGTATAGATGCCCTGCATCTGATTTTTGAACTCCGACACCGTGAAGGACTCCCTCGCCGCAGAGCGGCTCATCAACCGCCCCGCTCCATGGGGCGCCGATCGGTTCCAGTCGTCGTTCCCTCTCCCGATACAAATCAGGGAACCGTCCCGCATATTGATCGGGATCAACAGCTTTTCCCCCTCCTCGGCGGACACCGCGCCTTTTCTCAGGATCATGGCATCCGTATCAATATAGTTGTGGACGGTGGTAAACTGCTCCTCCACATGGAATTTCATTCCCTTTACGATCTCGTCCGTCATGGCCTGTCTGTTCAATTCCGCATATCGCTGCACGATCTTCATATCATGGATATACTGCTCGAACAACTCCCCTTCCACATAGGCAAGCTGTCTCGGAATATTGGTTCGCTTGACATTTTTCAGCGCGGCAATCCCTTTCTGGATCTCCCGCTCTCTCCCCTGCGCCTTGTATTCCGCAATCAATGCGTCGATGTCCTTCTGTGCGGATCCGTTCAGACGCTTATAGCCTTCCTCCTGATAAAAGTGCGCAACCTCCAGCCCCAGATGGCGGCTGCCGGAATGTATGACGATATAGATGTTCCCGTCGTCATCCCGATCGGCCTCGATGAAATGATTGCCGCCGCCCAGACTTCCCAGACTCTTCTCCGCTCTTGCCGGGTCGATTTGGCGATAACAGTACAATTCTTCCAGATTGATCTCGTCGAAATACCGGTGCGTCTTCTCCCGCACATTAAACCCGGAGGGAATTTTCTCATAGATCAGCTTATCAAGCTTCTGCAGTTCCACATGCTTTTCTCTGATCCGAACGGTCTCCATGCCGCATCCGATATCCACCCCTACCAGATTGGGAACAATCTTGTCCGAAATCGTCATGGTCGTACCGATGGTACACCCGGATCCGGCATGAATATCCGGCATCAGCCGGATCCTGCTGCCGGATACAAACTCCTGATTCAGCAGAAGAAGTACCTGCGCAATCGACGCTTCATCCACCACATCGGTGAAGATCTTCGCCTCGTTATGTTTTCCCTTCAACTCAATCATTTCCGTTCTCCTAGAAACTGTGTCCGCCGCCTCCGCCCGAGGAGCCGCCACCGCCACCGCCGCCCGAAGAACCGCCGCCGGATTTCACAGGGTCATAGACCTTGGTCTGATACTGATAGCACACGGTGGGATCCGTGGCGGCAAAATAGCGCAGGCTGTGAGCGAGAAGCTCGATGTCCTCCGCTTTTCTCGCCCCGGAGAAAAGATTGACCAGCCCGAAATTGATCAACAGCGCCGCAATCACCGCCAAAAGCGCATTGCAGACATACTTCATGGGCTGCGCGATCCGACGTCCCTGCAGCAATGTGTGCGCCTGTTCAAACGCTCTGGCGGCGCAAGTATAGTAATCGCCGGCGGAAGCATAATAATACACATTATCCGTGATGGTATCCGCATAATTCTTTGTGACAGTCTTATAAACCGCGCCGTCACAGTAGATCCATATATTGCGATTGTCCATATCGATCAAAAACAGAAAACCGCTGCGGTTGGAAAAAAGCGAGTCATAATATCTTCTCGCATAATTCTCCGTGGAGGAGGCATTGCTCGAAATCGTCTTGAACGCTGCATTTCCATATGCGGTGATCTCCACCATTTTCTCCGCCAGCGCGGTTTGTTCCTCCCCGGTGAGCAGTCCGGCATCATCTTCCATCACCACCACATATTCCGTGTCCGGGTTTCGGTACACCACGCCCGTTGCACCTTCCGTCTGTCCGCCTGCCGCGGAAACCGTAAGGGAGGGCATCAAAAGAATACCGCAGAGAAGCCATACCGCAAACTGTCGAATCCTATCTGCCATCCTCCTCACCTCCTCTCCTGTGAAACTGAGGAAGCTCTCTGGCCGCCAGAAGATTATAGTTCCCTATCATATCCAGAATATTCCACCCGATCAGCGCCATGACACACAGAGCCGCACCATAATAATATAAATCGGATACCGGGTTTACAAACAATACCAGCACGGCAAATAACCCTCCGATGCCGGGTTTGACAATGGACCGGAAAAACTCTCCCCACGAAATCCCCTGCCGCCTGCGGCGCTTAAGCTTTACAGGCGTCGCGCTTTTACCCTTTGCTCTGAGAAACATCGCGATACACAACACCACAATCATTACGGGTATCCTTGAGGTCTGGGCAAAATAGGACAATGTGATGACCAGAAGAACTATGGGAGCAGCAAGCGATTTCCATTCAAAATTAAAGCTCACGCCCGCCGGCTCCTTCACATTCACCGATCCCCATCTCCCCTTGTCGTCCGTGCCAAGCTTCCGGGCCCGGAGACGCTTCGACTGCAAAACAGAGATCACACAGCAGATTAACGCCAGAACCGCCGTCAAACCCAGCATGGTGGAAGCACGCATGGAAACCAGCAGATTCAACAGCACAAAAATCGGAAGCGCCAGCAAAAGAGAGCCCCACAGATACTTGGATTTGTCCACGGGAATATCCCCCGCCGCCTTTCCGGTCTGCCCGTTTACCACCACATAGCTGACACGGTCCTTCTTCCGATAAGTCAGAAACCACACGGGGAACATCGCCAGTTCACGGCTCGTCACGCGTGGCTTCATGGCTCTTACAAAATCATCGCCCAATTGAAACTTTCCGCACCGCGTACGCATCTGCATCTCACGGCACAGATCCTGATGCACCAATGTCTCCGCATCCTCCTCATAGACCACGGCCGCCACATCTCCCGTATCCGCATAGAAACCGCTTAGAAAAGAGGGCGTAAAAGGTCTGGCTTCCCGCCACTCGAAGGGTGCGATGGCATTGCTCAGATTGTCGGAGAAAGACTCCGCGGCGTCGAACGCCAACCCTTTATGTTTGGCCTCCACATCACTCTCGATCTTATAATAATTGGTGATCTTGTAATCCCCGCTCCGCTCTGTCTGCGTCCCTGTGAAGGACACATGCTCCTGTTTTTCAAAATTATATACCCAGTAGGGCATATAGATGCTCCGAAACCGTTCGATATATTCCTTGTCCTTTAACTCTGACGGGGCAAAAAAAGCCCTGCGCATCAACCTGCCATAGGACTCCTTGCAGTCCTCTTTCGTCTTCTGAAACGGAATAATGTGTTGGGGACGCTTCTCTTTGCTGATCCTGCTGTCCAGAATCGTGGAACCGCCGCAGAAGCTACAGAATGTGGCTGCGGTGGTGTCATCGCTGATCAGCTCGCCGCCGCACTGGGGACAGGTAAAGATCGTCACCTCGTACTCGTCCTCTCCCACGGCGGTTTCCTCCACATCCCGCTCCTTCTGAAACTCATAGGGATCCATGAGCGTGCCGCAGTGATCACATTTGAGCTTCTGGCTGGGAATATCAAATTTTAGATTGGCGGCACAGTTTGGACATTCATACATATAGTTTTCCTCTTTTGCGTTTCGGTAACGTATGTTATGTAATTTTAACTCTCTTTTTTCCGGCCGTAGATCGCAAAATCATTTTTGCCGTTCTTCTTGACCTGATACATGGCATCGTCCGCATATACGATCAACTGCCCCATATCCTCCGTATCCTTAGGGAAGGAAGCTATGCCGATGCTGCCGCAGATCTTGGCTTCCTTCCCTCCCAATACGAAGGGAGCGGCGAATACCTGTCTGCACTGATAGCCCGTCTTCTCTATAATTTTGTCCTGACCGCTCTGCAAAAGCAGAATAAACTCGTCGCCCGCGAAGCGATAGGGCGTCAGAATCTGGGAACTGATCTCCTTCAGACGGCCGGCCACCTGCTTCAGGGCCTCGTCTCCCGCCGTATGTCCCAGCACATCGTTGATTTGCTTGAAATCGTCTATATCGACCATAATGACGGAACAAGGAGTCTTCGCACTGATCATCTCGCTCAGATCGGCCATGAACTTACTTCTGTTCGGAATCCCTGTCAGGAAATCATGCTGTGATGCCTGCTCCATCAGTTTTCTGGCCGTCTCCAACTGAACCAGCAGCTTTTTGCGCTTAATATTGTCACCGCTGACCACCACGATGATCACGATCAGCGCCACAATCAGAGTACCGCCGGGAATCAGCACCTCATTGTTCCTCTCCCAGAAGGATGGCTGGCTGTTGAGAATCACGGTATCCTTCGGAAGTACGGACAGGCTGATCCCGTATTTCTCCATGACCGCCGCGTCCACACAGTACACATTCGGACTGTCCATCACCATCCCCATTTCATTCACGGCATCTCCCTCTATGATATCCATGGCGATCTGGGCCGCCGTCTCCCCCGACTTATACATGGACACCACATTGCCGCCCAAAAGTCCCTCGCCGATGCCGGCTTCCAACATCCGAAGTGCGGGCACTTTCGCCGACTCCGCGATCAGACGCACAGACTCTGAACTGGTATATCTTTTTCCGCTGGCATCCTCCGTCATGACCACATAGATCAAAATACTGTCCTTCGGCACATTTTTGAGGGCCCGCTTCAAATTTTCGCTGGAGAGCGTGGAGGTATTGATCTCACCAAACTCCAGATCCGGATACTGCTCCGCATATTTATAAAAGCGCTTCCGCTCTGCCTCCCCCGTGATGGTATTGTCCAGAATTGCCGTCACCTTTTTTGCCGTGGGGTTGATTCTCAGACCTAATTCAATATTTTTCTCCACAGAAAGCTTTTCAATAATACCCGTTATTAATGGATCCGCGGCTGCCCGCGCCGCCAGCTCCTCATCGTTGACTCCCTCAAAAACCATAGGAATCCCGTCAAAAATATCGTTTTTATGTTCCAGAGCGAACACAAGGGCGGCATCGTCCCCCAGAATCACCACGTCATAAGGTTCCACTTGCCCCATGCGGTAGGCCAGCCCTTCATAGAACAGCGCTTTTGCCTCCTCATTGTCCACGCGCTTCGTGTCCATGAACTCATAGTCCAGTGTCACATCTTTGCCCAGACCGCCCCGAATCCCTTCAATCTGCATCTGAACGGTATCCCACGCATAGGAATAAGAACTGATAAACAGGACTCGTCCGCCGCTTTCGGCCGCGACCGCCGTCATCTCACCCTGCCAGATCATAACGGGCAATAGCAAAAGCGCCAACAGTCCGATATGTAGGATTCTCTTTTTTGTCTTCGTCATATCTATCCCCCCATATACAAAAGTCGTCAAATCATCCTATCGCCTTGTATTCCAAAAACAGACTCTCCTCTGCCTCTGATATTATTTTAACACTTTTCCCCATGAATGCAAGCGCATGATGCCAAATGACAAAGTAAATTTATATTGATTGTAGGAAATAAAAGTCAAACCACGCCTGTCAATCTATTATTGTATCTGCCTAAACATTGTAGTATAATGCGATAAAGTGGTAGTTATTTATGCCGCAGAAAGCGGCATGAGCAAAAAATTAAAGAAAGATTTGATACCAATACCGGAATTTTACATATATATCACAAAGGAGACATCTGTAAAATGTGTAAAATGAGCAGATTGAAAATACATATTGTGTCAGCTACCACCTTCCTTGCCATGACGTTATCCGCATGTTCGCAAATTCCGGCTGCAAATTCCGCAGACTCCTCTTCTACCGTTTCTTATCAGATAGAATCCGAAATAGAATCCAAAACAGAATCCGAGACAGAGTCTCAAGAAAATGCGGTCCCCAGCATTCAACTGTCTGAAATTACGTTTTCTCTTGATAATGTGGCGCCATATGCCGACCGGCCCTATGTGGCTGTAAACGACAATATGCCCTATTTCTCGGAAAGTGATCTGATCACCGAATCTTTTGAAGTATACAGTGATTTAGACAATTTGGGAAGATGCGGAACCGCCTATGCCAATATTTGCATGGATCTGATGCCGACGGAAGAACGCAGAGAGATTGGCCGGATCAAACCCTCCGGCTGGCATACCGTCAAATATAATGGTATCATTGACGGCAATTACCTATACAATCGCTGTCATCTGATCGGGTATCAATTAGCCGGTGAAAATGCGAATGAACAGAATTTAATCACGGGAACACGATATCTGAATGTGGAAGGGATGCTGCCCTTTGAGGATCAGGTGGCAGACTATGTAAAAACGACGGACAATCATGTGCTATATCGTGTCACCCCCGTATTCGAAGGGGAAAATCTGGTTGCTTCCGGTGTCCTGATGGAGGCAGAATCCGTTGAAGATCAAGGCGCGGGACTTCAATTCTGCGTGTATGTATACAATGTACAGCCCGGAATTGCCATTAATTATCTGACGGGAGAGAGCGATTTATCCGAACCGCCGGCGACGCAGACGGAAGCGGATTTGGAATCTTCAATTCAAGAGGAGACACAGCCGGAGCCTCAAGGCACGGATTATATCTTAAATAAAAACACCAAAAAATTCCATTATCCGTCCTGTTCCAGCGTGAATGAGATGAAAGAAAAGAATAAAAAAGCATATACCGGAAATAGGGAAGATGTCATTGCGCAGGGTTATGTTCCTTGCAAGAGATGTAATCCATAAGTTTTTATTTTAGTCTTCTTTTTCTTTTCCTAAAAATAAACCAATAATCCTTCTCTAAAAAATCTCTGCCATAAAAATAAATCCTGATTTGATTTTCCTTTTTGGCTATATACAGCCTGCCTTTTATTGGTTTCGGAAAGTTACGAATACCTTTCAATACACTTCTTCCGTAAACGTCTATATCCCTCTGGCTCATTCCCCCATTCCCTTTGAAATATGGTTCCTGCCAATTATTGAAATGAATTCGTGCTGTTTCATAATCCTGATACCTATTAAATTCTTCCTCATCCGACTCCGGCTCAGAATCATAAAAGTTTTCACACAATTCTTCAAGATAATAGTGATTAAAAAGTCTGTCTATAAACTTATTAGATAATTTCCGATAAGAAAAATCAAATCCAATGTCCTGATCTCTTTTCAGTTCCTTTTTAATTAATTCTTGACTTAATAAAAACATGTTACAATTCTCCAATCCACTTAAAACGAATATTTTATGATGTTTCATACATGGCACAATCAAATAGCAGCAGGAAATTATAAATTCTAATCATTCGGGTTTTAGAAGGAAGAATTTATATAGCCTGCTGCTGTGTTGTAATTACAGATATTCACCCATAAAAACTTCCGTATCAAACGGTGTAATTCCTGAGTCCATGTCAAATATGACATCCGCATCTTCTTTATTGTCTACTCGTAACCCCCTTGCTCTTATATGAAGATCAATCAAATCATAAAGATTCGGTTTGCTCATATTTACCATACTGTAACAAGTTGCCGCAACACCGGATAAATTACTTTCCACATTATTGCCGCCATAGTGACTATGACAGCCGTTTAACGACAGATTCATATCGCACCATACTACTTCTTTATTTACACAATCCAAAATCATCGGGATACAAACTGTACTTGGAGAAGCCAAATCCATTTTCTGTTCGACCGTTTTGGGCTCGTAAATCTCCCCGGATTGAACGTCCTCTCTGCTCATCCATCCAAACATTGCGTGCGGCATGTCCGAAAATTTTTGTCCGGTATAGTTATATACCTGATAAACAACATATCTTGCGCCATATTTTACCACCGAATCAATGTCCACATCCAAAAATTCACTTACACCGTCACCATTTACAGAACCGCCATTGGTAATGTCTCCGGAATGGCAGGCGCGATATCTGTCGGAGCGCAGATTGGTATAGGATATATGTTCCATACAATTCCACTTATCATCAAAGAATGCCGCCGATAAATCCACATCTACGATTTCGTGATCATCACCATAGCTGCGATCCCTTTCCTCTTCCCCCATATTCGTCCACCAAATAAAAGCTCTCATCGCTTTCGTATGATGATCTATTGGCAGCTTGGAACCTCTTACAATCGTTTTCAATGTTTTGCCGGCGCTTCTCTGACTGAACGGAACAAGATATCTCTTAAATTCTTCCGAAAGATATACATTCCCGAGAAAATCCTTCGTTTTATATTGCGCAATCAAAGCATTTTCACAGATCTTCACAATCGCATCACAATACTTCTCATCAATGTCCGATACCGTATTTTCAACACAATGACATCTTGCCAGATTTCCTTTTGGGAAGAATACCCTTGCTTCCAACTTCTTTGATCTATTGGCAAAATGCTCCTTTACCTGTAACAAAACCGGTGTTGAAATCTCACTTGCCACCTCTTTGAACGTGTTTACAACAGCGTTCTTATCATCCGTATTTCTCAAAAGATGATCTAATTTTCTTGCAAGTTCACCGGGTCTTGTCTTTAAAAGCATAAGAGCCGACGCATAATCCTCCGTTTTCATAGCCTTTGTCACTTTAGCGGCAAATGTCTCTATCTTAATTCCGTTACGGAGTTTATGAAATGCGGTAATCACTTTGCCAAACTGTGCTTCACTGTACTCGGCGGGATGAATCCTTTCACCGACCCGAATCCATCGGTTTTTATATTTGAGCATATCCTCTTCAATCGAACCGCATCCCTGCAAGAGTTCTAATAGGATCCTTCTCTCTTTCCGTCTAAGGCTTCTGAATTTTGTATTCGTCGCAAGACTGATATCTCCATCTGACATGGCGGTAATGAGTCTTAAGACATCTGTTGCCGTCTTAAAGTATTTTTGAATGTCTTTTGAAGTCGCTAACGGAGCATTCTCCAAATACAGTTTCCCTATCAGTGCCGCATTTTCTTTTAACGGAATTTCCTCGGGCAGCCTTACCTGAATATTTTTGAAAATCCATGCTAAATCTTCCTGATCTGTCTGCGAAATAGAAGTTTTGGCTTGACATAGATGATCAAAAATAGCATGCAAATCTTCCATAGAACCCAAATCAATCACTTTTACTTTTGTAGCATCAAACAGCGGGAGTCTTTCCTTCTTCTCCTCATTCGGATAGAGCGTACCCTTAGACCAATAATGCACAATCGCATTGATAAACAACTCAATATACTCCGTCTCCATTACCGACTCCGGAAAATTAGGATACATCGGCTTGTAAACCACATCGGCACCCACCAGTTTTTTTAACATGGGAATTAGTTCCAAATAGAATTTCTGCAATTCCTCTTTGCTTAACGTCTGAAGAGACTCAAATAATTCACTGGAAAACGTATATCCCAACGATTCGATATTCTTCATCATCGTGACAATATATTGATTGTTGGGATTCGTTTCGTTTCCTTTTTCAACGATTACCCTATTCTTTCTTCGCAATAAAATTTCATTCACGATCTATCTCACCTTTTTGATGCTTATCAAACCGTTTCCGCCAAGTCATAGGGGGTCACCTGATACACATAATAAGTTTATCAGTTATAGTCCAAAAAACCTCGCAAGCCTTGATTTTACTGGCTTGTATTTTGGGTTTTACACCATTACTACACCATTACTACACCAATTAAGCCCTCTTTTTTCTGATGTCCACAACCTTGTTTTTTTCCTGTGGTACAATTTTCTCAATATCCAGCGTTGATTTATCTTCCGTCACATGGGTATATAAGTCCATTGTCATCTTGAGGCTTGCGTGTCCGAGATAGCTCTGTACCACTTTCGCATCCACCCCGTTTTCAAAACACCTTGTTGCAAAAGTATGGCGGAACGCATGACCGCTGAATATCTCAAACTGTTCATCAAAAGGTCTTAAAAGGTTTATCTGCCTTATAACCGCCTTTATCGCGTCTGAAAATATGACAGAATTAAGTGGTGTGTTAAACTTTGTCACAAACAGATATTCGTTTTGCTGCTTTGGTCTTTTTTGGGAAACGATTCTCTTTAATTCGATCTGCCTTTGCAAATATTCCCTGCAAACACTGTTAATTGGGACTTTCCTGTAACTTTGCTTTGTTTTTGGCGGCTCAACATGGAATTCCTTCCGCTCATCTGTCAGATATTTTTGGTAAACAAGAGTTTTGTTCACGTCGATAAAGCCGCCATCAAAGTCAATATCATCTAATTGCAAAGCAAATAATTCTCCAGGGCGCAGTCCTGTATTTACAGCCACATTGAAAAGATTGTCATAAAACGTATTCTGGCAATACTCAAAAAATACATTCTGTTCATCCAGCGTCAATGCTTTTGCCTTGATTTCCTTATCCGCCCTTAATTTTATGCCACTCACGGGATTATTTATAATAAGATTATCCTCGACAGCCCTTTGAAGCATATCCCTAAGAATGATCTTGATCTTACTTTGCCGCTCATAGGCATAATTATTATCGCTTGCCCTGTCAACAAGCATCTGGATATCTGATTTCACCAGAGAATTGATGCGCCTAGTACCTATATACGGGGATATATTCTTGTAATATATATGGGTATATTCCCTCTTGGTATTCGGTCTAATGCTTCTCTCCTTGTAAACCTCCATCCACCTGTTAAACCACTTATCAAGCGTGATTTCTTCCTTTATGCTCGAAAAATTTTCATTATTGGCAACAGCTTCCGCAAGCTGCTTTCTCAGTTCCCTTAAACTACTATTATAAATAGTTTTTCTTCTACCCCACCTGTCGGAGTATCTTGCTTGGTATACCTTGTCTTTCCGTTGGGTGATTCCAACCCCTAACTCCTTTCCTTTTAAATCTTTTCCCATAGAAACAGCTCCTTTCTATGAGCTTCCATATAGTGTATAATATCATATAAAAGCCCATAAGTCTATATCACAATTCAAGTACCCTTGACAAATACTTTTCAAATTCTTTTCGCTTAATCAGCTTTTTCCTTCCTATGTATAAGACAAACGGACAGTTTGGCTGCTTTGCCATCTCGTCTATTCGGTTGATGCCGATGTTGCTGTATTCCGCCGCTTCCCTGATCGTTAAATTGGCTTTCTCCCAGATCGGCACTGGCATTGCTTCGCGTTCCGAAACTATATTTTCTTTATCTGTCATTTGCATACTCTCCTTCCGTTATTCTGTATTTTATCCGTTATTCATTATGAATAGTAACAACAAACTATCAAAAAGTCAAGCGGTAAATGGAAAAAAGTCCTTAAAAATAGACTTTTAAAGACTTTCATGCAAATATATCTCCAAAATCCCCCTGCTCGATTTGAAGAATTATAGTAAAACATAAGGTATTTGGAGAATATATAGATATAGTATAAACATTTTCAATACAAGCGGAAAAGTAATTGATTTTAATAAAATGAGGTGTTATAATATGGGCAAAAAGATAAATGAAAAGGAGGCTGATTCTATGACAACTGCAACTGTTGAGTATAACAAGGATGCTTTTTTGGCTGAGTTAGAAGAGTCTTTAAAAGAGATGAAAGAAAAAAGAAATTCCAAAACTGCAAAAAAAGAACGGTCTTCTTGGCGCGATTTGTTTACAGCAGAAAAGGATTAGGTGTGATAATTGTACGATATAGAGTATACTTCTAACTTTAAAAACCAGTTTAAGCGACTGTTAAAGAAATATCCAAAGTCAGAAGATGAGTTTAAAAAAGTCTTTGAAGAATTGGAAAACGGAAACCTTATTGGAGTTGCCTACGATAATCTAGGGTTGGACGAGGGTGAGGATGTATATAAGGTTATGGTTGCAAATATTGATGCAAACAGAAGTCCTAAGAATGGATTCAGAATGATATATTATGCAATCAAAAATGATGAATTGATTTTTATGTTGGCAGTTTACGCAAAGAAAGAAGTTTCCAATCTAAAACAGAGCGAGGTAAAAGAGCTGATAAGAAAGTATTGTAAGTGATAAGGCATTGTATAGAAATATACAGTGTCTTTTGTTGTATGACGGGCATGACCGTCATACAACAAAAAAACACCGCAGCCTAAGCCACGGTGTCCTTTAAAGGGGAGCGGTAAAATGAATGAATTACCACGACAAGCTTCAACACTTGTCAGAATTAGTCAAGTGATATGTCCTATCACCTTTTTAGTATAGCGCAAAATCAGCAAAAAGTCAATATTTATTCTGTAATTTATACGTTATTTACAAATAAAAAGATACATAGCAACTGTTATTGTGCAAAACGAACAAATGTTTTATCCAAATCTCTGGGATAAGCGGCAAAGGTTCTGTTTTATAGCTTTATACTGTCACTGTCCATACCACTGCTTTCCTTCTCAAAATATTCATCAAAGGTTTTTTCGCCTTTTGATTTCATATACTTTTTCAGGCTCTCCTGAACAGCCTTGCTGGTTTTCCAGAAGTCTTCGTCTGCCTTTTTAAGTTCTTTGAGGGAAATGGACTTCATATTATCGCTGACTGATACGTCGCCTTTCAGGAAGTCAATGGTAAGCGTATAGCGATCTTTTTCAAGATAATACTGTACGGTATCGGTTGATGCACATACGCTTGTGAGAACGTCATCTCCCAAGTCTGACCCTTCGACAATTTCCGAGAATTCATTCAGCAGCTCCGCAGCCTTTACAGCCTTTTCCTTGTTCTGCTCTGCTTCCTGCGCTTTCTGAGAGAAGAATACATCCTTCGTATATAATGTGTCTTTTGACAGGATAGCCTCCGCCTGCTGCCTTACAATTTTTTCCAAACATTCCACCCGTTCAGGGGAAAAGGTATCATCACCACGGAATGAAAAGGAGAAGTCCTTCATATCCTTGACTCTATTCTTTATAACCTCGTTCATGCCCATTTTACCGATTCGGGTGAAATCCTCGCCCAGTTTAGGCGCATATTCAAACAGCTTATCCCCGATATGCTCAAATTCGTCCATCGTCACATATGGCAGAAGCGAAAGGTTCATATCAAATACTGGCGACATTGCCATGATCTGCAATGTATCATTGTCAAACAGTACGCCATAGTTTCCCGCATGTCTGTCCTGATTGAAACAAAGAGAATCTATTACAAGCATCTCTCTGAACGACTGTTCTGAGCCTACACCTGCGAAATAGTTAAAGACTTCCTGCAAATCAATCCTTTGCATATCCGTTACCTTCGCAAAAGAAGCATAGCCAAACTGTTCGTTTGTAAACAGGTTGCACATTGAGGCAAGCTTACCATGCAGCATTACCAGTTCATAAGAAATCGAGTTGTTGGGGCTTATGACTTTGGCAATTTCAGAAGCCATTTTCTCACAATACGGCTCAAGACCAGCCCCCAATTCCCCTCCTCTTTTATATAGGAAGATATCCGAACCGCAGGCGCCTAACCGTTTTTCTTTTCTGAAACATTTGCGGAAAGAGCCGTCGCAGGTAAGTTCAGGAGAAGTGGACGTAAAGTCAGCGTCATACAGACCTACGCCTTCAAAAGCCAGTTTGGAAACAGATTCGGTGAATTGGTTCCGATATAAGGAAACCTGCTTCCACGATACATTTTCCTTATCGGATTTTATCCAAAAGGTATCGTTTATCGTTGCGGCGTGGGTCACACGAATAAAGCCCTCGTTATCATCGCAGCCCATCTGCCTCATGATTGACTGCAGATGGTTATTATGCTTTGAGCCTTTCCTGCCCTCCACCCATGAATTGATTTCCTTGAAACCAATCGGCAGCTTCCCAAAGGTTTGGGAAACCTCAAACGAAACACTGTCGGAGAATTCGGTTGCGGGTCTGACATCAAGGTTCGCAACGATATTATCCTTATTCATTAAGTAATACATACTATCAATCCTTCCCCAGAGATGTTTTCTCCGCCTTTATTCTTATATCATTTATATCAATAGCAAGCCGCATTTGTCGAGCTGATTGGACAAATTTACAAACATTAAAATTTATGAAATCCATGTTTACACACCTTTTTTCAAAAGTTCTGTCAGTTCCTGCAGTTTGTTCGGAGAGATTACTTTACGGGAACATTCTGCTTTCAGTCCCGAATGGGCAATCTGGAAGGTGAATTTCATCATATACCTTGTATCTGCATTTGGTGACAGCAGAAATGCCTTCTTTGCTTTATAAAAATCCCCGATGTCTTGCAGTGTGCAGTCAAGAAAACCATACTTTTTTAATTCCGCAAAATCATCTTCAAGCCACTGACATGAAATATCCTTATCCACCATTATCACTCCCATCAAAAAGTTCAACCGTCATATTCAACCTGTGATTTTCTTTTGAGTTTCTCATTTTGGCGTGGCATCTTTCCCATTTCCAAAGAACCCCTGACTTCCATTAAAATCCTGCCAAGATGGTTTGCGCCTGCCCCGTTCACCGTTCCCCACGTCCTGTCTCCCCAAGTATTGCCTTCTTCGAGATAAGCATCCTGCGTAGAAAGCAGCTTTTCGGCAAGATCAGGATTTTGTTCAAACTTAGCCCTCACAATTTCGCTCATGACAGATATTTTTACCTGCTCCCAGTCTTTCCGCAGAGGAATAGCCCTGCCCATATGACGTGCTTCTGTCGGATTTAACCCTGCAAACTTCTGTCGATCAGCGGGATTTGCACATTTCTGCGCCTGAAATGCCGCTTCATTGTTCTGGTAAACAATGCCATCGTATTGCACAGGCGCTTCATAGAAATTGCTCAGGAAGAAAAAATCTCCGCGAAACGAGTTGATTCTATCGTTCATACTACTTTCCTTTCTGTATCAAAACAAATATCTGTAATACAGTTTTTCACAAGCATTTTCGTAAGAAATTTCGTGAAGCGGATTATACGTTTTGCATAACTCCTCTGCGGACAGCTTCATGCTTATTTCAGACGAAAAAAGATTGTACTTCCATTGTAACATTACATAAACGGTCGCCATCCACCCTAAAAGGATGTTGTCAACTTCCGTTTTGTCCTCGTCAGGTTTACACATTGAATAGTCAATGCTGTTCATCAGTTGCTTATAACCCTTATTCAAGGCGCTCCAGTTTCCTTCGTCCATTTTTCTGCGAATATCTGAATGCTGCATATAGACATCTATCATTGAAAAGATGTTATACTGTCTGTTTTGGGCTAACTGTGAAAAAAGAAAACAATGGACATTTATAACATCCTTAAGATATGCTTCGTCATAAGCAGCGTCCTTACAATCTACATTCATATTTCATCCTTTCCGTTGCCAGCACTTTGCCTTTTGGGTTGTTTTTTCCTGTTTTCATCAGAAGGCAGGTAGCAGCCATATTCATTATTGTAAGAAAATTTATGATTGATTACCTCTCTTGCAGTGATACCTGCGGGGACAAACCCCTCTATCTGTATAGCCCGTTCCCTGTTATTCAAATATTGGGAAACCTCACGCCTTGCTTTTGCATCGGCATTACCATAATCATTATTTTTCTGAGCCTCCACTTTTTCATAGCCGACAAAAGAGAGTGCGTCAAAAGCCTTTTGGCTTTTGATAAATACCTGCTTCCCCAAATCTCCTTTTCTGAACTGCCTGTCAACCTCATCAATCGTGAGCTGGTTGTTTAAGAACGCTTCAACGACACTGATATAGCTGTCATCTGCTCGGTAGCCTATAATGACATCTGCCTTTGATGTGTCTACTTTATATTTTTCAACAATGCGATTGCCGATTTCATTCGCTATTTCCGTCCTTGCCCCTCTATGTGAGATAACTTCCGCAACCCAAGCAAGCGTTCCATATTCGTCCAGATTAAGTATGTTCAATCCGTCCGTTTCCAGTTCGTATTGATTACAGATCGAATTGCTTGAACCGTTAATCCAAGCCCATTCCCTCGCCTTTTCCAAGTCTTCTGTGGTATAAAATCCGCTTCCGTAATCATTATCTTCCTTGCCTACGCCGAACATGGGTTTGTCAATAATTTTGTCGCTCCCATGATACAGTACTTTTTTCATAACAAAACTCCTCCTGACTTCAAAACGGTATTTTACAAAGCACCTTGCCCTGTATCTGATCTGCCTTGATATACCCGACATTTTTATCACGGCTGTCGGAACTGTGATTGCGGTTATCACCCATTACAAAGTAACAGCTTTCTGGGACGGTTATCGGGTATTCAAAAGCACCAGCATCCAGATATGTTGGTTCTTTGATGTACGGCTCAAACAAAACTTCTTCATTTACCCTGACTTCCCCCGTCTCGAAATCAATATAAACCGTGTCCCCTGCTGTTCCGATCACACGCTTCACCAATGTTTTTTCCAGATCGGTGTCGCAAATGACGATATCACCCCGCTTTGGCGTAGACAAACGTGAACACAAAAGCGTGTCCCCGTCTTTGTAAGTATCATTCATGGAATTGCCGCTGACATAAGCTATTTTCAGCACGAACAGGAACAAACACGCAGATATAACGGCAACTGCCCCATAGCCCAAGATGCCTTTTAGCACTTCCTTTTTCTTCAAACAGACCACCCCTATTTCACACCTGCGCAAAACTCGTCGAAATTTTCAAACATAATCTCCAGTTTGTCAATCTTCTTTTCCGTATGATAATGCCCGCAATACCACTTCTTATATTCCAGTCTGCCCTCGATCCCATCCAGCCAGTTTTCCGTAGATTTGTCAACCCTGCTCTGATCTATGCCTG
>CAZSAJ010000009.1:0-76159 GCA_964604835.1 uncultured Acetatifactor sp. | reverse complement strand
AAAGTATTCTTGATGATAGTAAGATTGTCAAAAAAGGTGTTAGAGGTATATCTGTTAAAATATATCCCGAAAATGAGTGATAAAAATTTTGAACAAAAAGTATTGACTCCCACGTAACGTGATACTGTATTCTTTTCTCATAGGAGCAGAATAGATATAAGCCGGCAATCTCTGTCTTGCTTCTTCACAAATTTAAGGAGCTGATAAGAATGCGAACCATAAGCCAAGTTGCAGAATTAACAGGCATAAGCACCCGCACATTACAATACTATGACGAGATTGGACTGTTAAAGCCAAGCGAGTTAACACAATCTGGCTATCGACTATATAATGATGAAGCCTTGCAAAAGCTACAACAAATCCTGTTTTTTAAAGAATTAGGCTTTAAACTAAAGGACATTCGGGAAATTCTTGAAAAGCCCGATTTTGACCAAATTGCCGCTTTCAAGAAACAAAAAGAATTGCTTCTTCTAAAACGTAATCGGACGGACAGACTTATACAGCTTCTTAGTCGCTTAGAGAAAGGAGAACAATGTATGAGTTTTAAGGAATTTGATTTGCCTGATTATATTAATGCCTTAGAAGATTTTAAGTCCAATCAGACAGAAGATATTATCAAGCACTGGGGAAGCATTGAAAATTTTGACATGCTTATCCAAAAAGTCAAAGATGATGAAGCCGAAGTAGCCAAACTTGCTATTAAACAATTTGGAAGTGTTGAAAAATATACAGAAGCCATGAAATATAATCTGGAACACTTTCCTGAAATCATGGAAACACAGTTATCAGAAGAAGCAAAAGAAATTGCTAAACGGTCTGATATGCTATACGGCAAACTAACCGCCGATTTGTCAGAAGATGTTTCTTCCCCTAAAATACAATCCATTGTTCAGGAAATATGGCAATTTATACAGAAAAGCAGCACTAATGTATCCATATCTTGTAGCAAGTCTTATATGGATATGCTTATCAATGCATATTCAAACGATTATATAAAAACCATAACTGATAGTAAATATAAGAAGGGTGCTTCTGATTATATTGCGAAAGCATTCCGTTATTACTCAGAGAATAATGCCCTCGAAAATAATTAGAGCCAACAGGCATAAAACAATCCCGGAAACGCCCAATTTATCAGCATTTCCGGGATTTTATCCGTTACTCGAACTCAATCGTTCCCGGCGGCTTCCCCGTACAGTCATACACCACCCTATTCACGCCCTTCACTTCATTCACAATCCGATTCGTCACCTTCTCCAGCACCTCCCAAGGCAGCTTTGCCGCCTCCGCGGTCATGAAATCGCTGGTGGTCACTGCCCGGAGCGCCACGGCATAGTCATAAGTCCTCTCGTCTCCCATGCATCCCACGCTTCTCATATTGGTCAGCGCGGCAAAATACTGTCCCAACTCCTTGTCTATGCCCGCCTTCGCAATCTCCTCCCGATAAATGGCATCTGCATCCTGCACAATTCTCACCTTCTCGGCAGTGACTTCACCGATGATACGGATTCCCAGACCGGGTCCCGGGAAAGGCTGACGATACACCAGATACTCCGGTATTCCAAGCTCCAGTCCTGCCTTTCTCACTTCATCCTTGAAAAGCAGCCGAAGCGGCTCGATAATCTCCTTAAAATCCACGCAATCGGGAAGTCCGCCTACATTGTGGTGGGACTTGATAACCGCGGACTTGCCGAGACCGGACTCGATGACATCGGGATAGATCGTCCCCTGAACCAGATAGTCCACGGAGCCGATTTTCTTGGCCTCCTCCTCGAATACGCGGATGAATTCTTCGCCGATAATCTTGCGCTTCTGCTCAGGTTCGGTAACGCCCGCCAGCTTGGCATAAAAACGCTCCTGCGCATTGACCCGGATGAAATTCAGGTTATAGGGGCCGTCGGGGCCAAACACCGCCTCCACCTCGTCCCCTTCGTTTTTGCGGAGAAGTCCGTGATCCACGAAGACGCAGGTGAGCTGTTTGCCCACAGCCTTGGCCAGAAGCACCGCCGCCACAGAAGAATCCACGCCGCCGGACAGCGCGCAAAGCACTTTGCCCTCTCCCACTTTCTCCCGCAGAGCCTTAATATTGGTCTCCACGAAAGAATCCATTTTCCAGTCCGCTTTGCATCCGCAGACATTCAGCACAAAATTGGAAAGCATCTTCATGCCCTCCTGCGTATGCATCACCTCCGGATGGAACTGAACCGCATAGAGCTTCCGTTCGGGACATTGCATTGCCGCCACCGGGCACACACCCGTATGTGCCGTCACCGTAAAATCATCCGGCGCTTTCTCAATATAATCCGTGTGACTCATCCAGCAGATCGTCTTGGGGGATACCCCTTCAAAAAGTACCGTCCCGGTGTCCACCTCCACCTCCGTCCTGCCATACTCGCTGACAGGCGCGGTGGCCACTTTGCCGCCCAGCATATGCGCCATGAGCTGCGAACCGTAGCAGATTCCCAAAATAGGAACCCCCAGCTCAAACACGGCCCGGTCACAGAGCGGGGAATCTTGTGCGTAGACGCTGTTGGGACCGCCCGTAAAAATGATTCCCTTGGGATTCATCTCCTTTAATTTGTCCAGATCCATATTGTAGGGATGCACCTCGCAATATACATTGCACTCCCTGACTCTGCGGGCGATCAACTGGTTGTATTGACCGCCGAAATCCATAACGATAATTGTCTCTCTGTCCATGTTCCTCCTCATTTCCGTGCCGCATACATTATCATATTGTAAATAATCATTTGTCCGTCTCCTATCCGTTATGACATTTATGGTAAATGTACCTGACAATCAGGTCACGCTCCACCCTGCCGTTTAAATAGGATCTCCTTGTATCTTATGTATTTACCCAGTAGATACCGGTAGATACTAATAAATACATAGATGTATTCTCATTATAGATGCAGGATATATTCTTGTCAAACCTATGTTTACTTTCCCTCTGTTTCCCGCATCAATACCCCGCAAAATAGGAATCCAGCCATTCCATCCGCCTCTCCTGATATTCCACGATCCTATCGATATCGGTATATATACGATATTGGGGCCATCTCGCATTCTCCCGCTTCACCGCACCGGAGCGGATCAGATAGTCCCGATTCTCCTCCAGAATCTCCACAATATTGCGGGTAGACAAGAAGGTATCCCTGCACGCTTCCCAGCGTTCCTGCAGATAAGGTCTGACCAGTTCCGGTGTGGTATCCCTCAGATAAGGCACCACCGCCGGCTCATACAGCATCGTCTCATCCTCCTCGAAATCTCCGCCGTAGACTGCGCCGAAAGTCAGATCCAGATCCCAAGGAATCTGACGCATGGTATAACTGCCGCTCTCGCTGACGTCCGCGGCATAGTAGATATTTTTGAAAGAATTGTCGCTTCCGCTGACTGTCATATTAAAGAGCAGCAGATCCACCGCATTGGACAGATACACTTTCTCCTGTGCCGTTCTCCCGTCTCCACCGCCCCGATAGAAGGTATTCAGGTAATCCCGCCCGGGATACCATGTTTTCTCGTAATCCGTGATGGTGTCTGGATATCGGATCCGGATAAACGACATGATTCTCCAGCGGTGATCTATGGCGTATTGGATATCCTCATCCTCCGGCACCATCCAGTCGGTGAATTTGTATAACACATCATTTTTGTCAAGTCCCAGCTTCTTCGCGTCCACCGGCTCCACCAGACCATAGAGCCCCACATAGTCATTGTCTATGATGAGTTCCACATATTCCATACGCGGTCCCGCCTCATTGACCTCACCGTTGGTGTCGGCAAACTCCTCCCAGATCTGGCAGGCGACTCTCTCACGGATCTTCCGATTGTCCGCCACCATGGCTTTCAGTTTCCAAATATTGTCGGAACGCATCCCCAGAAGAGACGCGTCGAGATTTTTCCCCTTGGCGTCCAGCAATCCGATGGAATAGCTTTTCTTCTGATAGACCGAACTCGACGTTCCCCTCAGATAATAGCGCGCCCCGGACTCCAGAATCTCATAGCGGGACACGCCCACGCCGGGATTAAACACCTGAATCCCGCCATAATAAAGGATGTCCGGATCATAGTAAAAACGATCCGGATCCGTCTCATAATCACCCCGATCCTGCTCCTCGGCCCTCTCGGTGGTCAGATTCATGACAGGCATGCCGCAGACCGCCAGCGAGAGTTCGTAATAGCAGTCCTCCCCAACCAGCCACAGCGCAAAGCGATGATCGTCCTGAATGCTGCCCGCCTTGTCCTCCCATGCGTCGTCCGGGACCGTACAGAGGAACAAATCTCGGGACGCGGTCGTGAGCTCCCCCTCCCACTGCTCCACCGCACAGTTTTGAGACAGATACAGTGTGCCGTCAGCGGTATAGGGAAGCAGTGCGCCTCCGAAATAGATTCCGGGATTCTGCTCGCTGGTCCGTCTCTGTCTGTCCCCCAGAAAATCCAGACTCTCCACAACGGGAACCGCCATCACTCTGTGGGTGTAGGGAACCGGAACCCGATAATCCATATGGATTTGATAGCAATAGATGCCTGCCAGAAGAACCACCGCCAACAGACTCGTCCCCAGCATCAGGCTTTTCTCACGCCTTTTCATATTTCCCTTCATTCTCCTGCTGTCCCGCCTCGGAAGTCCCGCTCGAGCCAAACTCTACGCCGCATCAAGATGTCATCCCGCTTTCAGATACAGAAATTCCCTGTCATCCTGCGGGCCGTATAGTATTTGGAATATGCGGTCAACTGCAGATTGTCCAGCTGCAGCTCATTGTATAGAAAATCCGGAAGCATCTCGTCGTACTTGACCTCCAGAAGCTGCATTCCCTTGGGCATCATCGGCCTTGCCATGAGGCGCGGCTTCAGGAAATCCTGCACATGGGAAGTGGCGGCAATATTGCGGTCGAAAGTAATGCGCACATTGCCCGTCCGGTAGAGAAAGGGCGTGCGCTCATACTCCACGATCACCTTTGGCCGATAGAATCCCATGCGATACCGGAGGAAAAATCGGTTTAACACCGGGTCCGCATCCGGGGGCAGCACGAAACGTCCCCGCAGAATCGCCTCGCACTGTTCCCTGCTGATCTTGCAGGCGTATTTGTGATTCTTGCCGTTGATTTTCTCTTTGCACTCCAGTGTGATCCTATCGGTTCTGCCGTCATAGAAGCGAATGCGGAATTTCTCCCGTCTATCCACGCCGCTCTCGTTATCGTAATAGCAGGAGTTCCGGTAATCGTCAAAATAGAGACTGCGCACTGTGTACTGCCCGTCCTCTCCCGCATGGGAGTCGCGCGGACACAAATGCCGGATACGCATTTCCAGAATCCGAAGCTGCTGCTCACTGCACTGGTATTTTAGCTCATTTCGATATTTCAGTTCATTTCGGTATTTTAGTTCCTCTTGATTTTTCATTTCCTCTCGATTTTTCCGCTCATCTTGATTTTTCATTTCATCTCGATTTTTAGATCATCTCTTTCAGGTCATCTCAATTTCCGATCTGTTCTATTGATTCTCCCATTCCGTAGGACCGCCGTCCGGGCAGCTCTAATAATTGGCAAAATACTCGTCCAACCATTCCATCCTTCTGATCTGATAATCCACGATTCTGTCGATATCCGTGGACATTTTGAAATCGGGCCATCGCTCGTTTTCCCGCTCCATAACGCCGGCGTTTAACAGATACTCCTGATTGGCCCGCATAAGCTCCAAAATGTTGTCCGTGTCCAGAAAGGTCTCCCTGCACTCTGCCCAGCGTTCCTGCAGATACGGCCGGATCAGCTCCGGTCTGGTATCCCTGAGGAAAGGCACCGCCGCTTCCTCATATACCACCGTCTCTTTATCCTTAAAACCGCCGCCCACGATCTCCCCGAAGGTCAGATCCAGATCCCACGGAATCTGGCGCATGGTGTAGGCGCCGCTCTCGCTGACATCCGCGGCAAAATACAGATTTCTAAAATAATTGTCGCTGCCGCTTACGGCCATGTTAAACAAAAGCATATCCACCGCGTTGGACAGATACAGCTTGCTCTCCACGGGCCGCTCGTCTCCCACTTCGTGATAAAACGTATTCAGATAATCCCGCATGGGATACCATGATTTCGTATAATCGGTGATGGGATCCGGATACCGGATTCGGATATAGGTCATGAGTTTCCACCTATGATCGATGGCATACTGAATATCCTCATCCTCGGGAACCAGCCAGTTGGTGGATTTGTAGAGGACATCATTTTTGTCCAGTTCCAGCTTCTTGGCATCCACGGGCTCCACCAGACCGTAAAATCCCACATAGTCATTGTCTACAACCAGCTCCAGATATTCCATGCGGGGCCCCGCCTCATTGACCTCGCTGTTGGTACGGTCAAACTCTTCCCAGATCTGGCAGGCGGTCTTCTCGCGGATCTTCTTGGTGTCCGCCACCATGGCTTTCAGCTTCCAACTGTTGTCGGAACGCATGCCCAAGAGGGATGCGTCCATATTTTCCCCCTTGGCGTCCAACAATCCGATGGAATAGCTTTTCTTCTCAAAGGAGGAACTGGAGTCGCCTCTCAGATAATAGCGCACCCCGGACTCCAGAATCTCATACCGGTTCACGCCCACACCGGGATTGAACACCTGAACCTCGCCGTAATAGATCACCTCCGGATCATAGCAGAAGCGGTCCGGATCGGTGTCATAATCTCCCAGATCCTGCTCCTCGCTGCGTTTGGTGGTCAGACTCATGACAGGCATGCCGCTGATCACCAGCGAGAGCTCATAGTAGCAGTCCTCGCCCACCAGCCACAGTTTAAAACGATGATTGTCCCGGATACTCCCCGCCTTGTCCTCCCATGCGGCGTCCGGGAGCGTGCAGAGAAAAGTGTCCCGGGACTCGGTGGTAAGCTCCCCCTCCCACGCTTCCCGCACAAAATCCTGAGACAGGTATAAAGTTCCGTCCGCGCTGTAGGGAAGAAGCGCCTTCCCGAAATAGACCCCCGGATTCTGTTCGGAGGTCTCCTGCCTCTTATCACTCAGAAAATCCAGATTCTCCACAATGGGAACGGACATCACTCTGTCGATATAGGGAACGGGAACCCGGTAATCCATATAGATTTGATAACAATAGATGCCCGCCAGAAACAGTAAAATCAACAGACTTGCCCCCAGCAGAAGGCCTGTTCTTCGTCTTTTCATCTCTCTATATCTCTCTAAATCACATTCTCTCCGTCATGGCACAGGAGAGATACGGATTCCACACCGGGCAGCGCGTTGATGGCGCGCACCATCTCCGCCTCGCCCTTTTTCATGCGAAGCTCCATCACCATGTCCATGCCGCTCTTGGTGAGATTTCTGGACTTCACTCTGTAATGTCCCGCATATTGGGAGACGATCTGCGTCACCTCGTCCTCCGCCTTCTCATCCTGCGCGTTTAACACCAACAGCATGGGTGCGTTGGCAGTGGGCAGGAAATCCAAAAGCAGCACGATGATCGTCACACATAAGGACAGCATCAGCGCCATGCCGTAAAGCCCCGCACCGCAGATGATGCCCACAGAGATGGACCAAAACAGGAACACCAGATCCATGGGATCTTTCACCGCGGTTCTGAAACGAACGATGGAGAGCGCACCCACCATACCCAGCGAGATGACCACACTGGACTGTATGGCCAGAATGATGGCCGCCGTGATCATGGCCATGGCCACCAATGAAATATTAAAACTCTTGGAGTAAAAGGCTTTTCTGGAGATCAGACGATACACCAGATAGATATAGATCCCTAACACCGCCGTCACCGCAAGGGTCAGGGCCACAGAGGTAATGCTGAAATCCGCCACATTTACGCCTTCTAAAAATGATTTTTTCAGTACGTCTTTAAATCCCATAATGTCTTCTCCCGTCTATTGTCCGATCTTTTCATCTTGGTTGTTGTACCGTGTCCGCAGGTCTCGGGCAGAGCCCCGCAAAACCTTCGGCTTTGCGGACATTATACCATATTCGACAAATTACCGCAATCTTCCTGTCCTGAGGGGCCTGCCGCGCAGATTCTGTCGGCCAGCGCGATCGTGGAGGGCCTGTGCGCAATCATGAGCAGCGTCCGCTGTCCGTGCAGTCCCTTGAGAGCCTGATTCACCAGTTGTTCGGACTCGTTGTCCAGAGCCGATGTGGCTTCGTCCAGCATGATCAGGGGCGCGTCCTTTAAGATCGCCCGCGCAATGGCGATGCGCTGTCTCTGCCCGCCGGAGAGACGGTTTCCCCGCTCTCCCACCTCCGTGTCATATCCGTTTTCCAGACGCACGATGAAGTCATGGGCATAGGCCAGTCTGGCGGCCTGCTCGATCTCCTCCTCGGTGGCGTCGGTTCTGCCCACGAGGATATTCTCCCGGATGCTTCCGCCGAAGAGATAGGGTTCCTGCGGCACATAGGCGATCTGCCGTCTGATCTCGGCATTGCTCATGTCCCTGTACAATCTGCCGCACAGCCGGATCTCTCCCGCCTCTATGGGGTACAATCCCAACAAAAGCTTTGACAGCGTGGTTTTGCCGCAGCCCGAAGGGCCGGTGATGGCCACGCTCTCCCCCCTGTCCACATGCATGGAGAAATGCTCCAGAAGCGGCTTGTCCGGGCGATAGGAAAAACGGATGTCCGTCATCCTGACGGCGGTTTCGGCGGAATCGTCCGCTTCCCTCCGCTCGTCCTGCGTCTCCCGATCATACCATCTTTCCGGCTCCTCAGCCTCCTCCAAGAATGCGAAAATATTGCCCGCGTTGGCCAGACATCCCACCAGCTCCGGCAGATATCTTCCCAACTGCAGGAACTGATTGGAGAAACTGCCATAGAGGCTGTAGATGGCGGCCAAGGCTCCAAGTGTAGTGTGTCCCTGTCCCACAAAATAAATTCCCACCATGAGAAACGCCAGCGCGCAGAGCAGATCAAATCCGCTGTTTCCGCCCTCCAGACAGGCGGTATAGAATATTTTGCGTCTGCTTTTCTTGGCATAAATTTGATTTTGTTCCAAAAATTCGGCCACGGTCTCCCTGCCCGCCGCATACATTCTGGCCTGCTCCATTCCCTGTAAGAGATTGGAGAGTTTCTCGGTCATCTTGACGTTGGTGGCCGCCAGATCCTTTGCCACCCGCTGCATGGGCTTGATGAAGAGTCCGTTCAAAAGAAGCATCAGCACATTGACGCCTACCAGACACAGAGTGATCTGCCAGCTTAACAGCACCATGGGCACCAGATAGACAAGAACCTGCAGCACCGGCGCAACGGTTCTGCGGAATCTGGAACCGTAGATACTTCCCATTTTTTCCAGATCATAGGAAAGTTTGGACATAAACTCCCCGCTGTGATGTTCCTCATAGTATGTGTAGGGCAGCCGTACCTCATGCGCATAAAGAATTTTGCACAGGCTGCCGTAGGCGCGCTTGGCCTCCACATTGTAGGCGATGGCAGCCGCGCGGTAGATCACCATGGACGCCACACCGCCCGCCACATTTCCAATGATTACATTTCGCATCCGGCGGACGTCGCCTGTCTGAGCCGCATCCACCACATTTTTGATCAAAAGAGAGGACATGACGGTAAACATGGACCAGCCGGTACTCATAAAAAAGATTCCCGCCAGATAGATCACACACCGTTTTCCCATGATCTTCATGGTGCGTATAAAAAGTTTCACCGATTCCATCTATGCTTCCTCCCTTCCGTACATGGACGCGTAGACTCCGTCCTTCGCAAGAAGCGTCTCATGGGTGCCGCCCTCCACAATCGCGCCGTCCTTCAGCACCAGAATCTCATCCGCATGACGCACGGTGGAAAGTCTGTGTGCAATGATGACACAGGTTCTGCCCACGGAGAGTCTCTCCATGGCCTGCCGGATCTGCTCTTCCGTCTCCACATCCACCGCGGACGTGGGCTCGTCCATCAGGAGAATGGGCGCATTTTTTAAGAAAGCTCTGGCAATGGAAATCCTTTGCTTCTCCCCTCCCGAGAGCAGTACGCCCCGCTCGCCCACCTGTGTGTCATACCGCTCGGGCAATCCCATGATAAAATCGTGAATGCCCGCATTTTTACACGCCTCCATGACGGCATTGTCATCGGCTCTGCGATCGGCATACGCCACATTCGCCCGGATGGTGTCGGGAAAGAGAAACACATTCTGGGACACCAGCGCGATCTGCTCTCTGGCGGCCTCCACATCCCACTGGGCAAAATTTCTCCCATAGAGAAAATAATTCCCTGCGCAGGGTCTGTAAAACCCGCACAGAAGATGGAAGATCGTACTTTTCCCTCCTCCGGAATCGCCCACAAATGCCACGGTGCTTCCCACGGGAATCCGAAAGGAGAGCTCCCGCAGCACCGGCGTCCCTTCCGTATAGTGGAAGGAGACCTGATCGAAGACGAGGGCGTCCGACCCTTCCGCCCTTTCTGTCTCCGTGCCGCTCTCCTCTTCCTTCGCCCTCAGAATATCCTCCACACGTTTGATACACACCCAGTGTTCTCTGGCATCCACCATGTCATAGGGGATTCCCACAAAGGCCTCCACAAACCGTCCCAGAACCAGCACGAACGCCATGAGACCACCGATGGTGATGGCGTCTTGCGATACCAGCACATAGGCGTAGACCGCACAGATAATATTGGGCAGCCATCCCAAGATTCTGCGAACCAGAATGGCATTGTTGGAGACGCGGGTACGTTTTTCCTCATTCTCCACCAGATCGTCCGCCGCCTGCTCCAGCTTGGCGCCGAAATACTCCTCCGCTCCAAACGCACGCAGCACGAGAATACCGCTCATGCAGTCCTGCGCGATCTCCGTGATCCGGTCGGACTTCTGCCGGAATACCTTCTTCAGACTCGTGAGTTTCTTTACCACGCGATTGCTCATCCAGAGCACCACGGGATAGCAGATCAGCATGACCGCGAGCAGCCGTATGCTGATCTGTCCCACATAGAACGCATAGGTTGCTGCCGTCACGAAGTCCGTACAGAGAAAAGGCAGACTCTCCCCCAGAAGCGCGTCGGCCTCCGCAATGTCCGAGTTCATCTTATTGATGACGGTCGCCGAACCGTTCTCGTCAAAATAGCGATACTCCAGCCCATAGAGCTTTTCGGCTACCAATCCCTTATAGCGCGTCTGCACCCGGATGCTGAAAAAAGACGCGGCAAGACTTTGTCCAAAAGCCGCCGCCATTCCGATTCCCGTGAGGATCAACAGATATGCCAAAAAGGAAGTGTATCTCACTTCCTCTCCGGCCAACATCCGATCTACCGCCGTTCCGATCAGGCTGTTGCCCTCCACCACAGCCTTCGCCAGCACCCATGACAGGAGCAATTCGAGCATCAGAAGCGGTATATAGCGCAGCACACATCTCAGAAAGACATTTTTCTTCATAACTCCCCCTTATCCGTCTGTTCCTAACTGTCCCTTAGTCAGACTTCTTTTGCAGCTTTGACCGTGTAATACGTCTATTTTATCACTTGGCGCTCTCCCCAGTCAATTCTTCCAATGTACCAAATGTATAGCCCATTTTCTCCCATTTGCTCAACAGTTCATCCAAAATCTCGCCGTTTGTCTTGGAAGTGTTATGTAACAGCACAATAGCGCCGGGGTGAATGCGCTTGGTCAGTTTCTCGAGAGCCTCCTCGTGGCTGGGCTGACTGTCCACGTTCCAGTCCACATAGGCCAGACTCCAGAAAAAGGTGGAGTACCCTAAATCCTTCGCCATCTGTAGATTCGAGAGGCTGTATTTGCCTTGAGGCGGCCGATAATACATCTTCATCTCCTCCCCCGTCACCTCTTTATATAGGCTGCGCACATCGTCCACTTCCTTCTGAAAGGCCTGCGCATCCGAGATCCGGGACATATCCGGATGGTGATAGGTGTGGTTGCCCACGGTATGTCCCTCCTCCACCATCTGCTGTACCAGATCCGGCGCCGATTCCAGATAGTGGCCCACCACAAAGAAAGTGGCCGATGCTTTATGTTTCTTCAGCGCCTCCAGAATGGCCGGTGTGTTGCCGTTCTCGTAACCGCAGTCAAAGGTCAGGTAGATTTTCTTCTCCTTCTGTCCGCCCACATAATAGGCATTGTATTTTAAGAGTTCCTCCGCCGAGCTGTTGCCGGTGGGACATTTCCCGGACTCCCCGAATCCCAGTCCCCAGTTCTCCGTAAAGAGCAGGCCCCATGTGCGGGACTGCTCCAAAGTTTCGGGATCTTCCTGCACATAGGCGTTTGCCGCCGTCTGGGT
Organism: uncultured Acetatifactor sp.; assembly: GCA_964604835.1. Classification (GTDB taxonomy): domain Bacteria; phylum Bacillota; class Clostridia; order Lachnospirales; family Lachnospiraceae; genus Acetatifactor. The sequence continues at coordinate 63,938 of CAZSAJ010000009.1, read as the reverse complement.
ATAGATTTGCTCCTGCCGCGGCTGGTTCTCCTGCGTTGCCCCCGCCATGGCTCTGCCCAGCAAAAATGCCGCCGCCAAGAAACACAATGTGGGAATCACATTGTGTGACAGCAGCTTGTCACCCCAGCCGTATTTTTTCCATAGGTCTTCCATATTTCCTCTCATTCCGCCGTGCGATACCGCACCGATCTCTCATCCGGACACTTTGCTACAATATATGAAAAAGCCTGCGGGTTCATTCCCACAGGCTTTTCTACCATGTCGTTTCACTGGACCGGAACCGGATAGACCGCCTCCAATTGCGAAAGCACCGCTCCCATCTGTCCATAGATCATTTCTTTCCCTCCGGAAAGTTTGTTGTGTTCATCGCTTTTATATTCAAAATAAAAGAAATCAATGCTTCCGTACGAATACCGATGCTCACACTGTATCTGAACGATACCGTTTCCCCGCACAAAAATCGAAGTGATTTCCCGACTCTCTCCCTCCTCTATTTTCCCGCTTTGCCTGATTGTATCCAAGACATCGGAACTATTGACATAGCTTTTTAAAAATTCTTCCTCGGTCAGCACGACCGCGGCATACTCCTTGTATTCTGTTCCGTCATAATACAGATAGGTATCTTTCCATGTATGCATGATATAGCTGTCCAGATCCGCATCATAATGGCCGTCATAGGACTCGATATCCAAAACGATGTCCCCGTCGCCGTTTTGATATACATATCCCCAATGATTCGACACAAGGCTTTTAATGCTGCCTTCCTTTAGCGCCAGAATAGAATACTTCTTGAAATTTCCCATCATATTGTATCTATTGACTGCCACATGGGTCTCGCTTTCCAGCCTTAAAATCTCCAATCCATAAGCATCCGTTGTCTGGTCTATCTCACATACCTTCTCACACCGGGAGCCGTCGCTGCCGCAATACCATACCTCATATCCAAGCTCCTCCTCGGTCACTGCCACAAGCTCCTTCTCACCGTCGCGGTCCAGATCCTCATAAACATACTGATATTGCGTATCCGCCGTGGCTGAAACTGCCTCCTCAAACCTCTCCACGGACTCCAGAGCGTCCATGCCGGACATATAGAACAGTGTTGGGTAGTCCCCGTGCCAGAACCACACTTCACTGTCATAAGCCTGATAGCCATAATCATCCAAAGGCGGATAACCTTTCTCACGTTCGGCAGTGCCCCTCGCAAATTCCGTTATCACAAGCTCCGACCCCTGCAAGTCCCACTTTTCATAATGGTATACGTCCATATGGCCTTCCGTTCGCACCATGCCGCCCCCGGGCCCGATGTAAAACGTGGAATGCGTGCTGCTCCCCTCGCCGCATTCCACCACCTGATCTCTGACATAGGTATACACCTGACACCATGATCCTGCCCCGCTGGGGCTTATGTCCACAATCAGCTCCGGCACCCCGTTGCCGTCCATATCATACAGGGTGAATCCGGGCTCCCGGAACCCGCCCCCTTCTCCCAAGGTATCATACCGTATTTCCAACAGCGTCTGCATATAGGCAGGAAAATATTCGCCGCTGACCTTCATCATAGACTGAAAAGTTTCATTGTCCAGCTCCCGCATGTTTTCCCCGGACCGAGCAAGCCCATAGGACATATCCACTCCAAATTTTGCAAGCTTCTCTTTGCCATATTCTGATGAAGACAACTGTACAGCCGCAAGGATCGTGTCATAATCACACACTCTGGAGCAATAAAACAGCCATCCTATTTCTTCGCCGTTTTCGTAAAATTTCCCGCCCTCGGAAGTATAAGTATCACACCGAAGCTCATAGCCGTCATAATGGGTCAGACAATAATAATTTGTAAATACATCTCCTTCCGGACGTTCCTCATAGATTTGAACCACCGCCGTTTTGTCATATTTCCTTTCATACACTGTCAGGAAACAATTGTCCGTATCCCAGTATTCGTTTTTGAAGTGTAAATAACTGCTTGCATGGTCTGCCGATACCAGAAGCTTCAGCTTCCCTCTCTCATATGTCCATACTTCCACACGGTAATTCCCCGCCTGAGGAATTTCCATACCCTGACTGTTGACCCCTGCGTTCTCCCCCTGAGAGTACACCACCAGCAAATCCTTCTCCTTGCCGCCGTCAAAATCAATCAGATCCACCATGCACAGTCCGCTCATATAACAAACGCTCTCCCGGCCGGCATCGTCCGTGTGCTCCACAAGTCTGCCGCTTCCGTATTTTTTGCTCAGCTCGCTGCATTTTGCGCTGTATGCCTCATAAGCATTCTCGTAAAAAAAATCTTCTGCCCCGCCAGCACTGTCCTCCGCAGACGATATTTCAGAATATTCTTCACGAATGTCAGTCTCTGTGATTGAAGGGCTCGGAGTCTCTGACTGCGAGGATTCGTCCGCAGTCTCCTCGGCCCTGCCGCATGCCGATAATAAAAGCAATGCCATAATCAGTGACAGCCAAAATCTTTTGTCCAAGTGTATTTTCACGTCGTATATTCTCTCCTCCGCAACGTCAGATTCCTCTTATTGTCCTTATTTTAACACACATGATTGGAATAATCCATGAATTTCCTCTACGTTCCCGATTCGACCAGCGCCTCAAATACCCCTTCCAGATTAAGCCGGCCATAGCCCCACTCCCGATTGGGGTAATTCAGATCGGAAGAGCGCGACGCCCCGCGGATCAGATAACTCTTCAACTCCCTCGTCTCGGCAAACGGGCTTCGCCACTCCACCACCGCCCACTGGAAGAATTGCGCCACGGCCCCCGCGGTGATGGCAGCCGCCAGACTTGAACCGCTCCGTATCCCTTCGATGGTGGACACATTGACTCCCGGAGCCGCCAGATCCGGGCGGATGGCGCCCGTGCGGGAATATCCTCTGCCGGAGTCGATTGCAAAGCTCAGATTGGCAGGATTGTAGGAAGATACCGTGATGACGTTCAATGCCATGGAAGGCTCCGTCAGCGTGATATAGGGATCCGGGCGTAGAAAATACACCTGCGCATCCAGAAACTCCGTGATGGGCAGCCACATGTCAAAAGTACCGTTGTAGATCGTTCCGGGGAAGCTGACCTGAAACGTCCAGATGCCGGGCGTTGGTCTCTGCAGGCGGAAGCGGTACAACTGTTCTCCCGAAGCCGGCTCCACCAGAACGGAGTTCAATGTGATGATCGTGCTCTCGTAGACCAGCCGGTAGCTCACGCTCTGCCCGTGTCCCAGCCGCTGAAACGGAATATATTCTCCCCCCGGCGAGCGCACACCCACCTGAAGAGTGTCCGGCAGGCTGCTCCAACACTCCAGCACGAAGCCGCTGCAGCCCTCTCCGACCCGCACCTCCACATTTGAGTCGGATATGCCGATCGAAGAACCGGGATTGCCGTCCGCTCTGCCCGCCTGCATCAGATTTCCCCGATAGTGATGGGAGGCATTGCCCTCATTGCCGCCGCTGACCACGATGGCGCGGCTTCGCCGCACCGCCACCATGTCGATATAGCGCGACAAGGCGGAACTGCCCGCGTGATCCCCCGTGTTGGTGCCCAGCGCCAGACAGATAATTACGGGACGGCTTAACACGGCCGCAAAGGAATCTGCATATTCCACCGCCAGCATGATATCATTCTCCTGATAGGCAGGCTCGCCGGGCGGCACCAGATTCAATTCCCGCAGATAGTTCTTGCATTCCTTGAGCTTCACCACCACGATATCGGCGTCTGGGGCCGCTCCCACATACCGCTCGGGACTCAGAACGGAACTGCCTGCCGCCAATGCCGCCAGCGTGCTCCCGTGTCCGATTTCGTCTCTGCTGGGAACGATGTCATAAGGGTTGTCGGACTGCAAAGCCCGATTGATCTCCTCCCTTGTGTACTCGCTGCCGTAGAAAAATCCCTCCGGCGGATTTCCGGTCTGAATGGTCTGATCCCAGATGGCAAGAACCCGGCTGCCGCCCTCCGCATCCCGAAACACATCCATCGTATAATCAATTCCCGTGTCAATAAAACAGAGTACGCAGCCTCTTCCCGTCAGATTCAGGGGCGGCCGTTGTATCTGGGTGATTCCACTGATGATCAGAGAGTCGGGATTGAAGGATCCTCTGGCTCCGCCCAGCTGCATAAGCCCGTACAATTTCGGTATACTCTGGTACGGCGAGGACTCCACCGCCTGAGAAGAAACATATCTTTTGTTCACATAGAGGATATTGTAAAGCCCTTCCACATTCACATAGCAAAAAGATTCCCCTGGCCCGGGAAAACTGGACAGGGGAAAATCCGTGATAAAATCATATGTGTCTTCGGAGATGATATCCTCTCTGCAGTTTTCCACACCGGTCGCATTGACATAAGAAAAATCCATAGGATCTCCCATGTAAATTTCATTAATATCATGCTATGCGGCAATCTGCCAAATGTGCAGAAAACCGGTCATCTCACCTCCAGACAGCGGATGGCATTGAGCACGGCCAGCACCATGACGCCCACATCCGCAAAAATCGCCATCCACATACCGGCAATTCCCACGGCGCCGAGAATCAGGCACACTGCTTTCACGCCCAGCGCAAAGACAATATTTTCATAGACGATCCGAAGACATTTCCGGGATATTTTCATGGCGAGAGCAATCTTCATGGGATCATCATCCATCAGTACAATATCCGCCGCCTCGATGGCCGCATCGGATCCCATGGCTCCCATCGCGATTCCGATGTCCGCCCGGGAAAGCACCGGGGCGTCATTGATGCCGTCCCCCACAAACGCAAGGTTTTCCTTCCTGTTTTTTGCCGCCAAAAGAGTCTCTACCCGCTCCACTTTATCGCCGGGCAGCAGCTCGCCGCAGACCTCATCCACCCCGAGGACCGCCGCCACGGAATCCGCCACAATCCGGGAATCCCCCGTGAGCATGACCGTCTTTTTCACGCCCGCCGCCTTCAGGGCCGCAATTGCGTCTTTTGCGCTCTCTTTCACCGTATCGGCGATCAGGATATATCCCGCATAAGCTCCGTCCACCGCCACGTGGATCACCGTGCCGATTCCCACGTTTTCCTCATAGGGAATCCCCTCTCTCCGCATCAGCTTGTCATTGCCCGCCGCCACCGCGTGAGCGTTCACACAGGCCATGACTCCGTGTCCGCCGATCTCCTCCACGTCCGTCACCGCCTCATTGTCGAGGGGCTGCCCGAAAGCTTCCCGCAGACTCTTGCTGATGGGATGACTTGAATAACTCTCCGCATGAACCGCATAATAGAGCAGCCTGCGGGACATATCCTCCCCCGCCTGTTCCGGCGCGGGATTCCAGTCCTTTGCGGGGACAATCTTCGCCACTTCAAACACACCTTTGGTCAGTGTGCCTGTTTTGTCGAACACCACACAGCCGGTCTGGGCCAGCGCTTCCAGATAATTGGAGCCTTTCACCAGTATACCGCAGGCGGAAGCCCCGCCGATGCCGCCGAAGAAGCTCAGCGGAATGGAGATAACCAGCGCACAGGGACAACTGATGACCAGAAATGTCAGCGCGCGGGTGATCCACTCGCTCCAGAGTGCGGGTTTTCCCATGAGCAGGAGTACCAGAGGCGGCACAACGGCCAGCGCAAGCGCACTGTAGCAGACCGCCGGTGTATAATATTTGGCGAACTTGGTGATGAAATTCTCCGAGCGTGACTTCTTCATGCTGGAATTTTCCACCAGATCCAATATCTTTGACACTGTGGACTCTCCGAACGCTTTGGTGGTCTGAATTTTTAACAGACCCATTGTGTTCACACATCCGCTGACGACCTCGTCGCCCACGACCACCTCCCGGGGCATGCTCTCTCCGGTGAGCGCACTGGTATTCAACGTGGAATGGCCCTCCACCACCCGGCCGTCGATGGGCACTTTCTCACCGGGACAGACCACAATCATCGTCCCGATTTCCACCTCGTCCGGGTCAACCCGGTCCAGTCCCCCGGACTCGTTTTCAATATTGGCAAAATCCGGTCGGATGTCCATCAGGGCGCTGATATTTCGGCGGCTCTTTCCCACGGCAACGGCTTGAAACAGCTCGCCGATCTGATAGAAAAGCATAACCGCCACGCCCTCCTGATACTCCCCGAGAAGAATGGCCCCCACAGTGGCCACCGCCATCAGAAAATTCTCATCAAAGATCTCCCGATGAAGGATCCCGAGAATCGCCTTGCGCAGAATATCATATCCGATGACCAGATACGGTATCATGTATAAAATCGGACGCAGTATCCCCTCCACGGGAGCAAAGTGCAATAGAATCAACAAAACCACTGCCGCGATAATGCGGTAGAAAACCTTTTTCTGCTTCTTCGTCATATCAATCTCCCACCTCTCATGACGTATCCTGCTCTACGCCGCACACGGCTTGCGCATCGCCTTACAGATAGATCTCGCAGTCGTCCTCAACCTTTTTACATGCCTTCAAAACCGCTTTCATCACCGCCTGATCGTCGGCGCCCTCCGCGAACTCCACGTTCATCTTCTGGGTCATAAAACTCACCACCGCATCCTTTACTCCTTCCACACTCTTGGCTGCTTCCTCCATTTTCAAAGCACAATTGGCGCAGTCCACTTCAATTTTGTAAGATTTCTTCATGATCATTTCCTCCGTTTTGTTTACTATATTCTTTTCATCATATGAGCGTGTATTCATATGAATGACTGTTCATATGAATATCGTATCATATATGCGAGATTTGTCAAGAGAAATCTTTTAAGAGTTTATGGATAGTGTCAGAAGAAATCTATATATTTACACTTTTTTAATCTTCCTCATTCAACACCTGCGTAATCCGCTCTATCATCTCGTCTTCCCGCAGGCGGAATTTAATCTCTACCCGTCTGGACGCCACCATATCAATCTCGCCGGTAGAGTTCCCCGCCGCATTCCTGACATAGATGGGATCGCTGTAGGAGCGGCCATTGACAGTCAGTAGTTGCTGCAATTGGTCGATTTGCTCCGCGTCAAGCCCATTCTTACTGTCCAGACAGAATCTGGACACGGCGTTGGCACGGTTGTAGGACAGCGACATATTGTGCTGATAGCTGCCCGAGGTGTCCGTGTGGCCTTCTATGATAATCTCCGCTATGTAATCCCGATACTGATCCTGCAAAAGCACTTTCAGATACATGGGAATCACTTCTTTCAAAGTGGTCTTGCTGTCCTCCGTCAAGGTGGCGCTGCCATATTTAAACAATACATCCGAAGAAAAAGTGATGGAGCCGGTCTGATTGTCCACCTTCATGCTGGAATTGTGGAAAGTATCCTGCAAAGCACCGATAATGTCCGTGCGGATACCCACAATATCCTGCAGCTCGCTCTTGGTGGTGGCAAGCTCCTCCCTGGCATTTTCAATCTCCAGATAGGCATTGTTCAGCTCCTCCTTGGTGAGTGCCGCCTCCGCGTAAGCAACCTGCAGTTCCGCCAAGGATGCCGCCAATTCTTTGTTTGATTTCTCAATCTCCACCCGCGAATTCTCCAAATCTGCCTCCGCAGCGGACAATTCCAGTCTGGTGAGTTCCAAATCCGTGGTTTTTTGTTTGTATATGGCAAGGGTTATGGCAATGATCAGAACAAAAATCAACAGCAACGCCGCCATCATGTCGGAATAAGACTGCCAATAACTGGGTTCCGCAAAGGTCTCCCGCTTTCTTCTACTGTTTCTCATATAAACCTCTCATCTGCTCAAAAGTATATAATTGACTGCTGACCTCGTTGCTCATCTGGGTACATGCGGCTTCCAACTGCTCCCGCTGTCTGATCAGCTCCTTGGCGAAGGCTTCCTGCCTGCTCACGATCTGCTCCAGATTGCCGCAGGTCACCCGATTCAACTCTGCCATCTCTTTCATCGCCCTCGTAAGCTGCTCACACTGGGCGGCATACGCAGTCTGTGCTTTTTCCGTCTGTTGTAAGGAATTGCTCAAAATCTGGAGATTTGTCCCCAAAGCACTGTTCATCTGCAGCAGAAATTGATTGACAATGCGCTCCACCCCTTCTGTCTGTTCTTTGCCCGTCCCTTGCAAAATATTCAAAATCTCCTTCATGCTGTTGGCGATATTCGCCTGATACACCAGCATCGCAGCGCTCTTCTCATCCGCGGATGCCACCACGGGCTGGGCACACTGCCGAAACACGTTCAGGAAATCGTCCAACTTTCCATAAGCATCCGCCATGATGCCCCGGTAGATAAAATGAAACACTAATGAGAAAAAAATGCCATACACTGAGGTGTGGAACGCCACCTTCATGCCGGCAAGCAGCGGCCCCACATTATCCGATATGGTATAAATATCATTTCCCTGAAAGGAGCCAAGCCCCAGCGCCAGACCCAAGAACGTCCCCAGAATCCCCAGTCCTGTCAATGTCCCTGCCATGCCGGAATTAAAATAAGTCTTTCCCACATGATCCAACAAATCCTCATTGATATACTCCTCAATATCACAGGAGTCACTGTAACCCTGCCGCGTGCGATAGCCCCGCATCCGCAGCCGGTACTTTTGGAAAGCGCTGTCGAGAACTTCCTCAGAAAAAGTCTCCCTCTTGTCCTGATAATTCATCCAGACATTTTTGCCCCCTGCATCCTTGTATTCTGTTTTCATCTGCTCCGCCACCCTCACAAGACAATCCGTACACCGGTTCAATCTCCCAAAGGATTGCATGGATACAAGGAATAAAATACCGATGACCAACAAAAACACCCCATTGATAATTAAGTTGCTGACAGAAGCGACCTGCCCCTGAAACACTCCATTGATGTACAGTACAAATCCCACCACCAGAATATAGAGCGGAAACAATACCCAATATAGTCTATTTCTCATTAGTTCTCCTCCCTTTCTACAGATAAATTCATTATACTTCCAAAACAACCCGCCTTCAATATAATTTCCGTTTACGAATAATCAATGACTAATATTGAGAAAACACAATGTAGATTATGGGGAACAGATAGTTGAATGGGAGAAAACCTATGACGAGAACAGTCAAAGACGGGATAAAAGACGTGTTTGAGCTGTTGAAAACAAAGACAGAGGGGCGAGATAATCGTCACTCTGTCTTTTCTAATTACATCTGCGTTAACTCTCCCATCGGCGTCTCATTGATGAGGTTGCTGCGAATGTCTATAATAGGTCCACCCGTCCCCTCAATATACTCTTTCGTGATGGTAACCGTGCCGATATTGTCATCCTTGGGGATCTCATACATGATGTCCAGCATAAATTCCTCAATGATGGAGCGCAGCGCTCTGGCTCCGGTATCCCGTTTCATGGCTTTCTCAGCAATGGACTCCAATGCATCGTCCGTAAAACAGAGCCTCACCTCGTCCAGCTCCAGAAGCTTTTGGTATTGTTTTAAAATAGCGTTCTTCGGCTCTTTCAGAATCTTCACCATCATCTCCTTGCCGAGTCCTTCCAGCGTATAGATAATGGGAAGACGACCGATAAACTCCGGTATCATGCCGAACTTTCTGATATCCTCCACCGTCACCTTCGAGAGAATATTTTTGTCTTTGTCATACTTATCCTTGAGCTCGGAGCCGAAACCGATGGCCGCGCTCTTTCTCAGCCTCTCCTTGATAATATCCTCCAGATCCGGGAAAGCGCCTCCGCAGATAAAGAGAATATTACGTGTGTTCACAGTGGCGAGCGGCACCATGGCGTTCTTGCTGTTCGCCCCCACGGGCACCTCCACCTCGGCGCCCTCCAAAAGCTTTAACAGTCCCTGCTGTACGCTCTCACCGCTCACATCCCGGCTGTGCGTCTCCTTCTTTTTGGCAATCTTGTCGATCTCGTCGATAAAGACGATGCCCTGCTCGGCCCGCTCCACATCATTGTCCGCCGCCGCCAGAAGTTTGGAGATGACACTCTCGATATCGTCGCCGATATACCCTGCCTCCGTGAGAGAGGTGGCATCCGCAATGGCCAAAGGCACATCCAGAAGCCTCGCCAGCGTCTTGACCAGATAGGTCTTGCCGCAGCCCGTGGGACCAATCATCAGCATATTGGATTTCTCGATCTCAATGCTGTCCATGGAGTTGGTGGCCACACGTTTATAATGGTTATAGACTGCAACGGAGATCACTTTCTTGGCATGTTCCTGCCCAACCACATATTCGTCCAGACTGGCCTTGATCTTATGAGGGGCGGGAATGTTGCGGATATCCAACGCAGGCTTTGGTCCCTCTTTCTTCTTTTTGGGTTTCTGCTTGTTGGGGATGCCGCCCTCCCCGCGCAGATCAGCCAGATTCACAAAACTGATATTGGGAAATCCGTTCTGTCTGGAGAACTCGTCCATCTCCTGCTGAAAATTGGGATTGTTGAGCATCCCCTGATAATCAAACTGGCTCACCGTATCCATGGTCTTGTGCATACAGTCGTCACAGACGCAAATATTGTTGGGCAGCTTAAACATCCTGCCCGCCTTGGATTCCGGCCTGCGGCAGATGAAACACACGTCCTCATACTCGCTGTTGTCGCTCTTCCCGGCGTTGGCGGTGGTAGACGCATCCTTGTTCGTCTGTCCCGTTTCCTGCCCGGAGTCCTGACCCGCTTCCTGATCCTCGTTCTTATCTTCTAAATCCGACATATCACTCCTCGTTTCCGTACTTTTTATGTACATTATCATAAAGATTCTTTTACATTATACCCAATATATAAAGTCAGTACAAGTGAAGTTTTTATAAAGAATCCCGGGCAGCCTAAGCCGCCCGGGATATGCTCCGTTGAAATCCGGTTTGTTAATATCTGGTTTCGGAAGGTCTCCTACCCAGAGTCAGTGTAAATTCATACTCCACATACTCTCCGTTGCTGGGCCGCATCACCGTCACCTTGACGCTGTCGCCCACCGCATAATACTGCATCGCTTCCTGCAGATCGTCATAGCAGGAGATTTTCAATCCGTCGAATTTGGTGATGACATCCCCTTTGTTGATGCCCGCCGTCTCGGCAGCGGATCCCTCATAGACCGCCACCACATACACGCCTTTGGGCATACCGTACATCCGTACAATCTGATCCGTCACATCCTGCGGCGTGATTCCCATATATCCCAGATCTGAACTGGCCACTTTGCTGCGGGTCTGCCGCTCCATCAGATCCGCGATAATAGGGCTGGCCGCCGTGATGGGTATAGCATACCCCATACCCTCTATGGAGCTGCCGCCGATCTTGTTGGAATTGATCCCGATGACTTCGCCCGCCGCATTCAGCAGCGCGCCGCCGGAATTGCCGGGATTGATGGCGGCATCCGTCTGAATAAAGCTTCTGAAAGAGCCATCCTCCAGCTCAATCTCTCTGTCCAGTGCGCTGACATATCCCACCGTCACGGACTGCCCGTATCCGAGGGCATTTCCGATGGCAATGACCTGCTCGCCCAGCTCCAGCTTATCGCTGTCGCCCAGATTGGCAATGGAAATCGCCTCCAACGTCTCTTCTTTCAGATCGTTCGTATTGATGGCGATCACTGCCAGATCCATATCCGTGTCCACGCCCTTAATCTTCGCTTCCACCTCAGTATTGTCTATGAGCGTCACCAGAAGCTGCCGGGCGTCCGCCACCACATGCTGATTGGTCACAATCAGGAGCTCCTCATCATTTGCCGACACAATAATGCCGGAACCGCTGGCAGACACATCTTCTCTATAGGTCTGTCCCCAGAAGGAGGTAACTTCCGTATAATTGTTGATGATCGACACCATGGCCGGCATCACTTCCTTCACAATGGCGGACACATTGGTGGAGGCAGTGCTATAGACAATACCGGAACCCGCCTGCTGAATCTGAGACGATTCCGGTTCCTTCTCCGATATGTCCGGCATACTCACCACACCGTCCGTATTGGAAGGAACATAATTCTCCTCCACATGATTGGACATCTTGTCCTGCAATGAACCCGCAGCCTGCATTGCGCCCGTAGCCTGCGTCACGCCGTAGAATCCCACTCCCGCAAAGATTCCAAAGAACAGCCCCAGACTGATGCTCAACATAATTTTCTGTCCCAGTCCCAGTTTTCTCTCCTCGCGGGGCGGTTTCTGCCTGTCGGCGCTGTCGCTCCGAACAGGAGCCTTCACCCATGTCGCACCCGCGGCGTTCCGGGGAGGCTGCACTGGATTCACGGCAGCACCCTGCATGGGCTGTGTCGGATTCACGGCAACACTCTGCGCGGGCTGTGTCGGATTCACGACAGCACTCTGCGCAGGCTGTACCGGCTCCACGATAGCACTCTGCGCGGGCTGTGCCGGATTCACGGCAGCACCCTGCATGGGCTGTGCCGGATTCACGGCAGCACCCTGCATGGGTTGTACCGACTCCACGACGGTACCCTGCATGGGCTGTACCAGCTCCACACCGGTACTCTGCGCGGGCTGCACCAGCTCCACGGCAGCACTTTGCGCAAGCTGTGGCTCCACAACAATGCTCTGTGCGCTTTCCGACGCATCGACGGAACTGCTCTGTACGCTCTGCGGCATAATGACGGCAGGCTCCTGTACAGTCTGTGCGACATTAACGATATCGTTTTGCGTACTCTGTGTCGGATTTGCAGATGAACGCTCCAGATCGTTAAAATACTTTGTGCTTCCCGCACCTGCACCTTCATTGTTCACACTGCCCGCTCCGCTGAAAGATCCGGTGTGATCGTAATTTTGATTGTCGTACATAACATCCCTCTTTTCTGAATTTATCCCACCCGAGAACGGGATCTCCCGGGATTCTGCTTCTCAGGAATATGTGCTCCTGTCTGCTATTGATAAATTCAGTATAGTCATGATTTGTGTTCAAATTGTGATTAAAAAATGAAACAAAAGTGAAATTTATTCCACTGGTTATTCCACGGTTACGGACTTCGCCAGATTCCTCGGCTTATCCACGTCGCAGCCTCTTCCCACCGCCACATAATAAGCAAAGAGCTGCAAGGGCACGATCGCCAGAGAATTGGTAAACCAGATATTGGTCTCCGGCAGATACAGCACATAGTCCGCCGCCCGCTCCATAGCCTTGTTTCCCTCGTTGGTGACCGCCATGACAAATGCGCCGCGGGCCTTCACCTCCACAATATTGCTGATCGTCTTCGGGAACAGCTCCTCCTGCGTGGAGAGAGCCACCACCAGCGTGTTGTCCTCAATCAAAGAGATCGTGCCATGCTTTAATTCTCCCGCCGCATAAGCCTCCGAATGAATATAGGAGATCTCTTTCAGTTTCAGGGAACCCTCCAGAGATATGGCATAATCGATTCCTCTGCCGATAAAGAAAATATCCCTCGCTCCCACATACCGGTTGGCAAAATGCTGGATTTTCTCTTTCTGCCCCAATAACATTTCAATCTGATCCGGCAGGCAGCGCAGATCGTCCAAAAGTTTTCCGAACGCCGCCTCGTCCACGGTTCCCCGCACCTTGGCAAATTTCATGGCAAGCATGTAGAGGGCCGCCAGCTGCGCGCTGTACGCCTTGGTGGTGGCCACGGCGATCTCCGGTCCCGCCCAAGTATAGAGAACGCTGTCCGCCTCTCTGGCGATGGAGCTCCCCACCACGTTCACGATGCCCAGCACCTTGAAGCCCCGCGCTTTGGACTCCCGCAGAGCCGCCAGCGTGTCTGCCGTCTCCCCGGACTGGCTGATGACGATCACCATGCCGCCCTCCTCCAGAATCGGATTGCGGTAGCGGAACTCACTGGCCACATCCACTTCCACGGGAATGCGCGCAAGCCCCTCTATGACATATTTGGCGGTGACGCCCGTGTGATAGGCGGAACCGCATCCCACGATATGGATTTTGCGGATGGCCCGAAGCTCCTCGTCCGTCATATTCAGTTCTTCGATAACGATATCATTGTCCCGTATGCGGGGCGAGATGGTATCCGCCACCGTCTTGGGCTGCTCATAAATCTCCTTCAGCATGAAGTGCTCATATCCGGCCTTCTCCGCCGCGTCCGCATCCCAGTCGATGGTCACGGGAGTTTTCTTCACTTCTTCCTCGTCCACGGAGAAAAACCGCAGCCCCTCCGCCTCCAGACAGGCAACTTCCTGATTTTCCATATAATAGACGGTTCTGGTATATTTCAGGATTGCGGGTACGTCGGAGGCAATAAAGCAGCCCTCGTCGTTTTGTCCCACGATCAGGGGACTGTCTTTTCTGGCGGCATAGAGTTCCCCGGGAAATTCCGCAAACATAATTCCCAGCGCATAGGAACCCTCCACGCGGTGCAGCACTTTGGTCACCGCCTCCAGCGGGTTTCCTCTGTAGTAGTAATCCAGAAGTTTCGCCAAAACCTCCGTGTCCGTGTCGGATACAAACTCATATCCTTTGTCCTGAAGTTTCTTTTTCAGGGCAAGGTAATTCTCAATAATGCCGTTGTGTACCACGGCAATGGACCCCGCCTTATTGGTGTGGGGATGAGCGTTCAGATCGTTCGGCGCCCCATGAGTGGCCCATCTGGTGTGTCCGATGCCGGAGAATCCCTGCATGGTCTCTCCACCGTGGGTGAGATGCTCCAGCACTGCCAGACGCCCCGCCGCTTTTTCCGTGCGGATCTGCTCCCCGTCGAACACCGCCATACCCGCGGAATCATAACCGCGGTATTCCAGTTTGGACAGCCCGTCCAGAATAATGGGAGCCGCCTTCTTTTTACCGATATATCCTACAATGCCACACATAATCAAACCTCCGACTTTCTTTATCGTTTCCAGTAGTCAGGGCTTGCGGTGCATGCGAGCACCACTCTCGCGGGAAGCTTTTTATAATGCTTTCCCATCAGAAACCCCGCATATTTACAAAAACACTGCAGATAGAAATAGGGAATCTTCTTCCGCATCCGGTTCTCTCTAAGATATGCCACGGCGGCCCGCACCATGCGCATTCCCTCGGCCTCGGATCTGAGATTCGAGAAAATCTCCGGATGCTGGGCCTGAGAGACACCCAGATCAAAATTGCGCCGAAACTGCTGCCCGCAGTTATAATTGTGCGAGTGGATCACCACCGCCTCCGCCTCATAGGCGATACGATATCCTGCTCTCACCGCCCCGGCCGCATAGATCATATCCTCATTAAATATGGTATGTCTGACAAATCCTCCCAGACTGTCATAGATGTCTCTGCGATAAGCCGCGCATACATCGGAACAAAAATATGTTTTGATGCCCAGCCGCTCCAAATCCGCTTCGGACTTGACAAAAGAGCGGTCAGGATAGTTAAACTGTCTGCTGAAGCGCTCCAAAACGGAGCTTTTCTCGTCCGCGATCTGGCGGGCATAGGACACCGCCACATCATCCTTTAAGCCGGCCAGAAGTCTCTCTAACAGAAATTCGTCCGTCGGCATAGCGTCCTGCGTCATCATCACAAACACTTCCGCCCGGGATCTGGCCACGCCCTTTCGTCTGGTCATTCCGTGGTCAAACTCCCTCTTGGAGAGATGAAACACTTTCACATTCCGATATCTTTGGGAGAAATCCGTCCCATAGATCAACTGCTGAAAATATTTCTCCTCCGTATTCATCAAAATGATGTTGGCAGCCGGAACCGTCTGTCCCGCCAGACGATCCAGAAGGGTAAATAATGTTTTCCCCGGTTTATAGACCGGGATAATAATGTCAACTTCCACGATGCCTCTCCCCTTCCTGATACCATTTGAAAAAGGGAACCTGCCGTCACAAGCTCCCTTTGTTCTCTCTTGGTCCTATCGGTGCAGATAAGGAGACGTATCATTCTTAATCTTAGTCCCGCACTCCTTGACCGTATTCGATACCGTGTACTCCTGATCCTCAAACAGGAATTCATGCAGCCATACCACGTTGCTCTCCAGATCCAGAGGCACGACCATACTTCCCAGAGCGCCCATATTGGTGGTCGTAATCATGGAAGCCTCGGGGAAACCGCTCTCATCCACGATACGGTAATTGTTGATGTTGGTCAGAAGATTCAACAGATCTTTTTCATCCAGACTGGTGTAGACCTCCTTTACCACCTTATTGAACACGGTGGTCAGTGTTGCCAGATCCGTCTTCTTCGCCTGCTCCTCGATGGCCATGATCACCTCGCGCTGATTGGCTGCGCGGTCGAAGTCACCGCCGGGAAGCGTCAGACGGATACGGCAGTAAGCCGTGGCCTGCAGGCCATTTAACTTCTGATACCCGGTCTCCTTTACGGGAATGTAACCGTCCGCCTGCTCGGTGGGCTTGTAGCTCTCGTCATCCTCCTGATAGCCTTTGCGCACACGACAGATACTGAGCTGATAATTATTGATGTCCCGCAGTTCGTTCTTATCCACATCAATATAAATACCGCCGAGACCGTCGATCAGATCGATGAGGCTCTGATAGTTGATCGCCACAAAATTGGTGATATCCATGTCCAGATTCATGTTGAGCATCTTGATCGCCTGCTGGGGACCGCCCGCAGAATAAGCGGCATTACATTTATTGTATTTATCCGTGCCGAGATTCAGATACGTGTCGCGATAGACGCTGACCAGTTTGATGTCGCCGGTATCCATATTGATGCTGGCGATCATGGTACAGTCGCTCCGGCTTCCCTTGTAGAGCTGGTTGGTCGTCTTGGCATCCAGACCGAACAGTGCGATATTCATATATCCGGAATCCGCAATCACGCCCGGCTCCACCCCTGTAGAATCGCTGCCTTGATTCATATTGGACGCCACACCCTCGTTGATCCCGAGATTCTCGGTGTCCAGTTCCACCATCTTCGGTCCCTCGCTGCCCCTCGTCATCACCAGAAACAGAATCGCAAGCATAATGAGGATCAAGAAAATCTCGATCGCGAAAATAATCATTTTGCTCTTGCTCTTCGACGCCCTTCTGGCCGCCGCATTTCCTTTGGAATTCCCTGCCATAACCCTTTGTCTCCTTCTTCTGCACTAATATGCGTTTTTATTGATAAATCCTGTAAAAAATGTCAGGAAAATAATCTTGATATCAAACCCCAGCGTCCAATTTTCAATATAATAAATATCGAACTCGATTCGCTTTCGTATGGAAGTGTCCCCCCGAAGCCCGTTCACCTGTGCCCATCCGGTCAGCCCCGGCCGCACCTGATGTTTTACCATATAACGGGGAATCTCCTCCTTGAACTTCTCCACAAAATGAGGTCTTTCCGGTCTGGGACCCACCAGACTCATATCCCCTTTCAGGATATTGAAGAGCTGCGGCAGCTCATCCAGACTGGTACGGCGAAGCACCTTTCCCACGGAAGTGACCCTCGGGTCATCTTTCACGGTCCACGCCTTCTTCTCCCTGCCCGGCGCCTGAATCTCCATGCTGCGGAATTTATACATATAAAAAGGCTTGTTGTGCAGCCCCACCCGCTCCTGTTTGAAAATCACCGGACCCGGACTGCTCATTTTAACCAAAATCGCACAGATCAGCATGATCGGCGAAGTGATAACGATACCGAACAGGGAACCCGCCACATCCACCGCCCGCTTCACCAACTTGTTGCCCGTGTTCGTGAGCGGCACATAACGGATATTAATCACCGGCAGTCCCATCAAATCTTCGGTGTAGGGCTTTGTAGGAATAAAGCTGTTGTAATCCGGTATAAACTTGGTGTGAACCCCCGATTTCTCACAGATATTGACGATCTGTCCCAGACAGTCGTAATCCTTAAGGGAAAGGGTGATCGCAATCTCATCCAGCCTGTTCTCCGGAAGGATAATGTCCAGATTGCCCAGACTTCCCAACACCTTCACGCCCTTGTAGAGCGTTCCCGCAGGAATGTGGTCATCCAGAATACCGCACACCACATACCCCCACTGGGGATTATCATGCAGACGATTGATATATTCCTCCGCGGCCCGGGAATATCCCACCAGCAGAATGTGCTTGAGATTGTACCCCTTGCTGCGCATGGTCTGAAGGCCTTTACGCAGGACGATCCGCAGACAGCTTGTAAAAAAGATGTTCAGCATATAGAAAAGCATAATGACTGAACGGGAAAAATTGATCTCCTTCACCACCATGTAGAGAAGAATGATCATGGCCGCAAGGCCCACCGTGTTCGCCTGAATGATGCCGTAGATCTCGAATCTGCGGCGCACGGTCCGCTTCGGCGCATAGACGCCGCACCGATAATACAACAGGATAAATCCCGGCACCAGAAAGACGAGCAATGACACATAGTCGCTGGCCGGGAGTACACCCGGGCCGGGACCATCATTGAAAATATAGAATTTAACAAAATACGCAAGCATAAAAGAGGCCGCAATAATCGCCGCATCCAGTATGACCAGCAATCTGTTAAATATCTTCTGATTGTCCTTTATCATAAGCACCCACCCGGTATCATTCAAAGGAACCACGAAAACAGCGTTCGAAAGCTGTTCCCATTTAGCATTTTACAAGAATACCCATATATCGTCAACTTAAGTATTTATGAAGCAATTTCTTAAGAAATCATAAGAATTTGACATATTATTCCTTTTTTTCGTAAAATTCGCCACTATAGACATCCATTCGGTAGATACCGTCCCGCGTGCCGAGGCGTGGCACCTCCACTTGCTGCAGGAAACCGCCGCGTCTTAAATACAGCGTCTCTCCCGCCTTGATGTTAAAGCCTGCCTCCGGCCGTCCGATGGCCTCCGCCCCCGTGTAGTTCTTACAATAGACGATGACCCGCTCTCCCGGAGCCACCTCCATCGCGGGAAGTGTGGACAGATTCTGTTCCCCGGCGCCGTCCGCCAGCGTGTAATCCTTCAGATTGACCTTCTCCGTGCCGAAATTCGTCAGTTCCATATAGTCGCTGCCGCCGCGGCTCTTGACCGCCGAGATCATAAGCCCTGCGGTCGGATCGGGGGACGTCACACACTCCAGCTTAAGCACATCCCCCTGCAGGGTATCTTCGGAAATGACCAGCGTCTCGTCATAATATTCCACGCCGTCCACAAGCCAGTATTCAAACCGGTCCCCGCACTTGGGGGAGGCTGTCACGGTCACGGGCACCTCCGCAAAATAAGTCCCCGCGTATTCCGTGTCATGAAACGACGCGAAATCCACGGAAATATTGGCCTGCTCCGGATTGCCAAGGCGCAGCTCATAACGCCCCGACAGCCCGAACGCTTCCTCCAGATCCAGCAGCGCCCAATCGGGACGCTCCGCCAGAAAATCTTTGATCTTGTCGATTTCGCTGAGAACATGTCCAAAGCCCACATCCTCCGGCGTCTCGAAATTGTCCCGCATCAGATCCGTCTCGCCATATTGTCTGGCAAGCTCTGCGGCATGGCTTTCGTGCATCTCCTCCAGCACCGGCACCGCCTGCTCTTCCTGAAAATAATAGTTTAAGAGCGAGAGATAATAGCGGATATAATACTCCCTGCCCGCCGGAACACTGACAATATTGGAAAACAGCGCATTATAGAAAATGTCGTATTCCACCCGGTTGGCCGTGGAGAGAATCCTCGCCTCCGCCCCCGGCGCATCGTAGACCCCGTACCCCAGAGTCTCGTCCAGATCATAGAGCAGGAACCGGTATCTGCCGTCAAAAACCGTGCCCTCCCGGTACGCTCCGTCCGGTGCATAATAGCGGTAGGCCTTAAAATTGTTCACGAAAGCGTCCGCGTTGCAGAAATAATTCTCAATCGCCACATAGCGCAGATAATTTTCCACATCCACGACAGCGCACAGCGCCTGCCATTCGGACTCCTGCGTCAGATCCCCATAGGCGAATCGCTCGTGGAACGCATTGTACTCCTCCTTCGCCTGCCGCAGCGGCTCCTCGTCCCCCTCGTCGGGTTCCATATAGGACACAAATCCCTCCAGAACCACCATCTCTCCGTCGAAATCTCCGTATTTGCGCTGAAAATAGGAATCGTCATAATTGGCCACAAACCAGTACACGCCATAGTAGTCGCCGTTCACATACACACAGACGGGAGACGCGCTCTGCGCATCCGAAAAACCTGCGTTCAGACTGAGCCTTGAGGCAAATTCGCTGCGCAGATGGGCATATCCGTTATCGTCTCCGGCATTTCGCACAATGATGCGCTTACAACCCGTGATCAGCGCATGATCCTGACTGTAATCCTCAAACAGCGCACAAGCAAAGCGGTTCTCATCATCATACTCCGAGCGGGCGTACAGCCGCATGGAAGGCTGGTTCTTCTCTCTGGAAGCGCCGCCATGCATACGCAGGCCGCAGTTCTGGGAAAGCCAGACGGAACCCGTCTCGTCGAAAAGAGTAATCCTCACTTCCTTTTCCGTCTCTCTGCCCCGAAGATCGCGATTTGCAGCCGTCAAAATCCCCGTCTCCTCGTCCGACAGATCCTCCGGGGAACCGGCGATGGCAAGCACGGGAAGATCATAGCGGTCCGCCACTTCTTCGCCGACGATATAAGATGCGGCACTTACCGCCGCATCCTTGGCTGTCTCCGTCCGCAGCGCGGCCCGCACAGTGTACACCATCTCTTTGGGGCCACAGCTTAAGCGGATTCCCTCCTCGGACGAATAGATCAGAGCCGCCTCATTGTCCGCCGCCGGCACAGAGCCGTCCAGCGTATAAAGGATGTCCCCCTTTGTGCCTGCGGACAATCGCAGAATCACATCCTCCTCATAAAAACCGGATGGCACCGAAAAACGCACCTCGGTCCGCGCCTTCTCTTCCGCCTCCGATGTGGCGGCGGTGTAAAGCCGGAGGGAGACCGGGACCAGAATTGCCAGAAAGGCCAGAAGTCCCAGTGCAATCATAAGCTGGGTTCTGTTCAGGCGCCGGAAGCCGGGGGCGTTCCCACCGGAGGGATCGGGTTGATTGTTATTGTGATCGGTCTGAAGGTTTTTATTGGTTTTCATGACAACTCCACCTGTATTATCTGCATTTTTTGTATTTGAATACATGTTGGATGGATATGGTGTTTGGATAAATGCGCTAGTCACGCCGCCGGAGGATTGTCCCTCCCATTCAGACACGCTCTCGCTTGGTTAAAAACGCAGCGGACACATAAGGCGCCAGAATACGGCGCCTAAGTGCCGGCGTTTTTATACAGTCTTCATGGGAGGGACAATCCTCCGGCGGCTGTTATTGGTCATTTGGGGCATCTCTGAATGAACTATATGATATAAATTACATTTTCGTACATTTTCTAACAATCATATCAAACTTGATACGGAACGTCAAATTTGATATAATGGGCGATAGCGAGGGAAGGGCTGGCTAAAGATCGGCTTGTTTCCCGTTAAGAAAGCGGCCGCTGTGCGGCAGAATGAGAGGAATCATGGCCGAAAAGTCCTATCGTCAGGAATTCAAACAGCTCTTGTCACCGGCTCAGACGCTGCTTCTGGAGCAGCGCATCCGGGCGGTTCTGGATACGGACGAGCACGGCAGCGCGGACGCGGGCTATGCCATCCGCAGTATCTATTTTGACACATTTGACGACAGGGCATACACGGAGAAAGAGGCCGGAATCAGCGAGCGTGAGAAGATCCGCATCCGCTTTTATAATTATCAGGACAAAATCATCAAATTGGAACGAAAAGAAAAGCGGGAGAATCTGATTTACAAGGAATCCTGCACCATCCCAAAGGAGACGGCCACAGCCCTGTTTCAAGGCGACGCTGCGCCGCTCTTGTCCTGCGGACATCCCTTGGCGGACTATGTCTACGGCTTAAGCGCCTCGGCGGCTCTGCACCCCGTGGCAGTGGTGGATTATGTGCGCAGGGCATACGTCTACCCGGCAGGAAACGTGCGCATCACTTTTGACACGGCGCTGCAGGCGGGCAGAACCGATATTCCGCTCTGGCAGCCCGGAAATGTATTCGATGTGCTGGGAGGGGATACCATATTGGAGATTAAATTCAACCGCTATCTGCCCGAACATATCCGCCGGATTCTGAACTCCGTGCCCGGCGAGACCATGGCGCTCTCCAAATACACCCTGTGCCGGCAGAATCTTCTGAGAAAACAGGGAGACTATGTGACAGGCAGAATTTGAACGGTTCTGCAGGCTATAAATAAACAAGCTTTCAATATGAAAAAGCTATAAGAAAAGAGGTCATCATGAATTCCGTTAAAAGTTTACTTTCCGAGTCCATGCAACAGCTTGGGATGATCGAATCGCTCTCACCGGGCACCGTGGCCGCATCCATGGCGGTGGCGTTTCTCTGCGCCGTGCTGATCTATCTGGTGTACCGCCATTTTTACAAGGGAGTCTCCTACTCCGCCAAATTCGGCATGCTGCTCATTATGCTGACCATGGTCACCGCCTTTATCATCCTGTGCATCTCCACCAATCTGGTGCTGTCGCTGGGCATGGTGGGTGCTCTCTCCATCGTCCGATTCCGGGCCGCCGTGAAAGAACCACTGGATGTGGGATTTCTCTTCTTTGCCATCGCGGCAGGACTCACCGCCGGGGCTCGCCTGTATCTTGTGGCCGTGGCCGGAACCGTCATCGTCAGCCTCGTATTTATACTCTGCTATCTGGTCATCAACGGCAGCGCCGCCTACCTGCTGGTCATCCGTCATACCGACGAAGCCGCGGAAGCGCTGGAACAGGCCCTCTCAGGACAAAAGAAGCAGTTGAAATCCAAAATCCGCCACGACAACGTGACGGAAGAGACATACGCCCTAAGCCTGAAAGCCGACTCTCCCTCACTGGTGGACACACTCTCCGCCATCGCGGGTGTGGAGCATGTGGTGCTGGTACAATATCATCAAGAGGCGTAAATTCATCACGAACCCGGGTGCGTCGGCATCCGGGATTTTTTATCTTGACTCTCACGCGGCGTTATAGTTTAGACTGATCCTGTCAAGACGAAAGAATGACTGAATCGGCAAGCCTTGGAAAGGAATGGTGAGACATGAGAACGGTAAAGGAAATATCCGAACTGACAGGTATCAGCGTGCGCACGCTCCACTATTATGACGAAATCGGGCTTTTGAAACCCACGGAAAAGAGTGAGGCGGGATACCGACTTTATGACGATAAAGCGTTGGAAACTTTACAGCAAATCTTATTTTTCAGAGAATTTGACATTCCCCTCAAAGAGATCAAGGCGCTTATGGACAATCCAGATCTTGACAGAAACCGCATACTAAAAATGCAAAGAGGCATGCTGGTGAGCAAGGAAGCGCGGATCCGGCGACTGATCGCCAGCATCGACGAATTGTTGAAAGGAGAGACGCAGATGGATTTTACAGTATTTGACCGATCGGAAATCGAGGACATGTATTCTTCCATGGCCGCCAATATGAGCGAGGAGCAAAAAGCTGTTTTTATCAAGCACTACGGGAGCATGGAGGCGTTTGAGAAACATTTTATGGACAGCGCTTCCGGTGAGGCGGCACAGAAAAATTTTCGGAAGGTGGTGGAATGGTACGGCGGCGACAAGGAAAAAGCGTTGGAAGCCTCCAAAAATCCCGGTAATCCCGAGCTTCTGAACGCATACCAACGCCGCATGGACGCCATATTCCAAAAGCTTGCCTCGAAAAAAGAAAAAGGCTGCGACGTTCATTCTTTTGAGGTAAAGGAGCTCATCGGCGAGTATGATTTTGTGTCCAAGCAGCTCTATCAGACGGAGGATCTGACGGCCATGATGCTGGAGGTGGCCGAACTGTATCGGACAAATCAACAGATACAGGACGTGCAGGACAGCATCTACGGGGAAGGAACCACCCTGTTCTTCGGGGAGGCGATCGAGGCGTTCTATCGGCAGTAGAGCCTTAGGGATTTCCTGTTGCAGGAATGCCCGGACAGATGTATAATATCCGTAACACAGAGAGGTTCGGGTGTTCCTGCATGGCAATGCAGGAATGCAGCATCCCAAAGTTCCCGCGGATTAAAATGACGCTTACACGGTGGAAAGAGAAGAAATATGAAGAAACGAATCATACTGACTGCCACGGCTCTTATCGTTATCGTGGGAGTGGTCGTGGCGGTGATAGTCAACCGTGATTTTTACTATTCCAAAAAACTGGTCAGGGCGATTCGGGCGGAAGATCTGCCCGCCATTGAACGGATTCTTACAGCCGCTCCACACTGTGTGAATACCTATCCACAGACTCGCACGGAGAAGTTTCTGAACACGATCGTAGAGGATCGCGGGATGCGATGGCCTTTGAGTGAGGCCTGCCTTACCCACAATATAGAAATCGTCAGAATGCTGCTGGAAGCCGGTGCGGATCCCAACTGCAACGACGGTTATCCACCGCTTTCCATTGCTTATCTGGGAAAGCCCGATAGGTGGTATCCCACGTCTTGTCTGTTAATTGAATATGGTGCATCGCTGGATTATACTACGGAAAGTTCCGGCGGAAAATCACATATTATAAGTAATATCGTTTCCGTAAGAGCCGGAAGTGCGCTCCCGGGATATGTTCCCGAAAACGAGGAAGAAGTACTTGAAGCTTTCTATTATGCAATGGAGCATTGCGATCACGACAAAGTGGACTGGAGGTGGGCGCTGCATGACAGTGTGTCAGCCGACAGAATAGAAATCGTGCAGTTCTTATTGGACGAAAACTATTGTGATGTAAATGATACCTCCCGCGGTATGGGTGCCCTGCAGTTTGCGGCGAGAGATTCCACGGCGGAAATGGTTCAGCTTCTCTTAGACCGGGGAGCCGATAAAACCTATAGGGATTGCTATGGTTACACTGCATATGACTATGCGGTTGAGAAGAAAAAGGAGGATATGCTTTCCCTGCTCGCCTTTTAGTGTCGGTTGCAATGTTCCGTGGAAGTACCGCCTGCTCGACAGAATCGGAGGAAGTATGATCCGTTACATTCGTGAATATCAAAAGTCATACTCTTCGAAATAATTATAAATTTATGAATTATGTCCCTGCTGAAAAAAATTGTAATTACAGTGACAACTCAGGAATTCGGAGGAACGATAGATGAAGCTATTTCGTAAGGACAATATCCACGATCATACGCCAAAGACCTTTATAGACCCTCTCAATCTTGATACCCAAAATTGGTCTCAGGTTTTTTCGGCTTGCTTAGGCAAAATGATGGCAATACAAACCGCTTGCAGCGAAATCGTGGTAAAAGGACAAGATTGGAATGTTGATTTTTCGGAGGGGACAATACGTTTTGGAAGTCAAAAATATCCGCTTCAATTTATTGGGAGCGAGTCAGCCGCAAGCAATACATGGCTATGGGGATGGGAGAATATCAATGGTTTTTCCGAGAAAATGATTCAGATAGCCCGACACACAAAAGAAATCGGAACGCTTTGGAAGCTGGATCCTCTAACGACAGCAGAATTTACATTGGACGATACATTCAACGGACATAATCTGTCCATTGTTACTTGTGGCTTGGCTGAAAAATACTGCTATTACAGAGGTCCTCATTCCGGCGGTGCAATTTTTGTTGCATTTTCGGGTGTCCCCGATCATGTTTTTGCCCCAGTGGATATTCATACATTCCTATCCATAACAACGCAATGTATCCAACAATTCCATATTAACCACAAAATTTTTGTGGAGAGTTTCCTTTTATGGAATAATACAAAATACGATTGGAACGGTTATACATTAACTGCTCATTTCCAGCCGGATTTGAAAATCGAGTTTGAACAGGTAGGTGATTTTTGGCGCATTTGCTCTATGACAAACAAATAATGTTAAACTGAATGGCACACCAAAATTATCGTCAGAAATAGGGGGAATGTTTTCGTCTCTGGCCGTTCCGAGCAAAGAAATATCCTTTTATTCTATATCGACTGATTACTCTTTTGTTTCAACAATATAAAGAATGTAACCGCTCTTGGGAAGATACTTTACCGTTACATAGTCACCCACTTTCAGAGATCCTTTCCGGTTCGCCGCACATTTAACGCCGTCAATGGTAAATTCATAACCATTCTTTTCTTCATATCCATAACCGTCCTTTACTGTGGGAAAAACAAAGTCTTCTAATCCTTTGATATCCGTAATCTCTCCCTGTATTTCTACCGCGTCCGTTTCTTTCTCATAGCGCAGATAAACACCCCCATACAAAAGCTGTCCAATACACATACGCACTATCAGTAAATACGCTAACATAAAAAATGTATAAATAATTGCATTCCTCAGAATCAGCTTCTTTTTTACAGCCTGTATCACAATGGACGAAATACAGGCAACCACAAAAATGGAGAACATTAGCCCTGTAGTCACTGGACCTTCATAGCAATATGCTCTATATGATTCAAAATCAAAATACATATTATCACCTACTATTCAAATCGCCTGATTCCTCTTCTGTTTCAGCGATATAAAGAATATAGCCGCTCTTGGGAAGATATCTGACCGTTACATAGTCCCCCACTTCCAGTGAACCTTTCCGGTTCGCTGCGCATCTAACTCCGTCAATGGTAAATTCATAGCCATTCTTCTCTTCATATCCATAACCATCCTTTACTGTTGGAAAAACAAACTCTCCTAATCCCTTGATATCTGTAATCTCTCCCTGCATTTCCACCGCATCGGCTTCTTCCTCTTGATACAAATAAATTCCTCCATACAAAAGCACTCCTGCATTTATACACACTATAAGTCCCAACACCAATACGCCGATACATAAAGAAACTACATCCTTTCGAACAAGTTTCTTTTTTATTGCCAAAATAATACAGTACAAAATTTGCCCCACAATGAAAACCGAAAAAAATAGTCCAAATTCCATTGGTGACTCAAAACAGTATGCCTTATACGCCTCATAATCAAAATACATATTTGTCACCTACCATTCAAATATCTGTAATGCAGGCCCCAAAAAGGATACTTCTGCTCCGACTCCGAAACCGGATGAAAAGGTAACAGATGTAGCCTGTGTCGCTAAGTCATGTTCCTTGCGCGGATCCCAGCAATGATCTATTCCCAGCCAGTATCCTCCATTAGCACCGATAAAAGGTCCCTTGTAATCTTCCGGCTTCTCATAATTACCCACCACTCCCAACGAAGCACTCAGTCCGGATGACAAACCCAGACCGACACCAGCATGTGGATATATGTTTACATTATCATTTTTGAAATCTATCACTACTGACTCACCACCTTTCACATATGTATCTGGTATAAAAATGGTCCCGACCCGGACACATCCACAACAATCGCCGAATCCGTTGCCGCCGCATAAGTCACTATGCCCCCTGCAACAAAGACTCCTGCCGTTGCCATCACTACCGGTATTGATACCGGACCGCCGAACACGGCCAGAGCCACGGTGGCAGCCGCCGCTTCGACCATCATACGTCCGCCCACAAGAACGCCTCCCCAGTCCCAATTCCCCGTAGGGTCATATCCCATCACCGGATTGTTCCCGCAGTAGATAAAGAGATTGTAGCTGTCAAGGCTGTCCCCCACAGGTCGTACTCATAGCTGTCGATGAGCTTGGAGTCGTTGCTGCGGTAGACGGCAATAATGTCTCCCTGCCCGTTCCGGGCGAAGAAATATCCTGTTTCCGCTCCGCTGCCTTTCTGATAGGACAGGGAAGCCACCTTTCCTGTCCTATCAGAAATCTTGATATTTTGATACAGACTATTATAAATAGATATCCTTTTATTCTATATCGGCTGATCCTTCTTCTGTTTCAGCGATATAAAGAATATAGCCACTCTTGGGAAGATATCTGACCGTTACATAGTCCCCCACTTCCAGTGAACCTTTGCGAACCGCCATGCATTTAACGCCATTAATAGTAAACTCATAACCATTTTTTTCTTCATGTCTATAACCGTCTTTCACTGTCGGAAAAACAAATTCCCCCAGTCCTTTTACATTTGTAATCTCTCCCTGTAGTTCCATCGCATCGGTTTCTTTTTCATAGTATAAGTGAATTCCGCCATGCAAAAGCACTCCACTATTAATACATAATATTAATCCCATAATAAAAGTAAAATATGAATATTTAACTATTTCTTTCCAAATCCACTGTTTTTTCAGGACTAGTCGTACTATCCCCCAAAGCGCACAAAGAAAACAGATTGAAAAACATAACACTCCAATACCCGGTAATTCAAAACAGTATGTCTTATACGCCTCATAATCAAAATACATATCATCACCTACCATTCAAATATTTGGTGTGCCGGCAAAAAATAAGCATATTCCGCACCAATACCAAACCCCGACGAAAAGGTAATGGATGTGGCTTGTGTGGCTTTGTTAGGCTCCATCTCAGGATTCCAACAGTGGTCAATCCCCAGCCAGTATCCAACATTGCCCCCTATAAAGTGCCCTTTATAATTATCCGGCTCCTCATAATTACCCACCAATCCCACTGAAGCACTTAGTCCCGAAGATACTCCACCTCCGAAACCGCCATGTTTGTAGAGGTTCACATTATCATTTTTGAAATCTATCACTGCTGACTCACCAACTTTCAAATATGTAGCCTGAATAGGTATCGACACGGACAAATCCAACACAATCGCCGAATCCGTTGCCGCCGCATAAGTCACTATTCCCCCTGCAACAAAGACTCCTGCCGTCGCCATCACTACCGGTATGGATACCGGACCGCCGAACACGGCCAGAGCCACGGAGGCAGCCGCCGCTTCGGCCATCATACGTCCGCCCACAAGAACGCCTCCCCAGTCCCAGTTCCCCGTAGGATCATATCCCATCACCGGATTGTTCCCGCAATAGATAAAGAGATTGTAGCTGTCAAGGCTGTCCCCCACAGGTCGTACTCATAGCTGTCGATGAGCTTGGAGTCGTTGCTGCGGTAGACGGCAATAATGTCTCCCTGCCCGTTCCGGGCGAAGAAATATCCTGTTTCCGCTCCGCTGCCTTTCTGATAGGACAGGGAAGCCACCTTTCCTGTCCTATCAGAAATCTTGATATTTTGATACAGACTATTATAAATAGATATCCTTTTATTCTATATCGGCTGATCCTTCTTCTGTTTCAGCGATATAAAGAATATAGCCACTCTTGGGAAGATATCTGACCGTTACATAGTCCCCCACTTTCAGAGAACCTTTTCGAACCGCCATGCACTTAATACCGTTAATAGTAAATTCATAACCATACTTTTCTTCATGACCATAACCATCCTTTACTGATGGAAAAACAAATTGTCCCAATCCTTTGATATCTGTAATCTCTCCCTGCATTTCCACCGCATCGGCTTCTTCCTCTTGATACAAATAAATTCCTCCATACAAAAGCACTCCTGCATTTATACACACTATAAGTCCCAACACCAATACGCCGATACATAAAGAAACTACATCCTTTCGAACAAGTTTCTTTTTTATTGCCAAAATAATACAGTACAAAATTTGCCCCACAATGAAAACCGAAAAAAATAGTCCAAATTCCATTGGTGACTCAAAACAGTATGCCTTATACGCCTCATAATCAAAATACATATTTGTCACCTACCATTCAAATATCTGTATTGCCTGACCAAAAATTGATCCTTCTAATCCGCCGCCAAAACCATCTGAAAAGGTCACCGATGTCGCCTGTGTCGCTAAATCATGTTCCTTGCGCGGATCCCAGCAATGATCTATTCCCAGCCAGTATCCTCCGTTAACACCCACAAAAGGTCCTTCATAATTACTTGGTTTCTCATAATTACCCACCACTCCTACCGAAGCACTTAGTCCGGATGAAGAGCCTAGACCAGCACCAATATGGGGATAGCTGTTCACATTATCATTTTTGAAATCTATCACTACGGACTCACCACCTTTTAAATATGTACCTGGTATAGGAAGCGGTCCCGATGCAGACACATCCACAACAATCACCGAATCCGTTGCCGCCGCATAAGTCACTATGCCCCCCGCAACAAAGACTCCTGCCGTCGCCATCACTACCGGTATGGATACCGGACCGCCGAACACGGCCAGAGCCACGGAGGCAGCCGCCGCTTCGGCCATCATACGTCCGCCCACAAGAACGCCTCCCCAGTCCCAGTTCCCCGTAGGATCATATCCCATCACCGGATTGTTCCCGCAATAGATAAAGAGATTGTAGCTGTCAAGGCTGTCCCCGGCTCCCAGATATTCCATGTCATCCGCACTGATAAACCGCCTCACTTCCGGGTCATAATATCTTGCGTTCAGATAATAGAACCCTGTCTCCTTGTCATAATAGTATCCCCTGAAGCGGAAGGGATTCTTCTGTAGGATGCCATCCGTGTCTATGCCCTTTACGGCCTCCGTCACGCTGACAGAACGCCCCCACAAGTCATACTCGTAGGTGCCGATAAGCTTGGAGTCACTGCTGCGGTAGACGGCAATAATGTCTCCCTGCCCGTTCCGGGCGAAGAAATATCCTGTTTCCGCTCCGCTGCCTTTCTGATAGGACAGGGAAGCCACCTTTCCCGTACTGTCATAATAATAGCGCAGAATCTCATCTCCGGTCTGCTCGGACAGCAGTATGCCGTTGTTGTAGTGGTAGATGGTAGTTTTGCCGTTCACTGTTTTGCTGCGTCTGGAGCCGTCTGTCAAATAGGTGTAACGAATGTCTTTTACGGCGGTCAGGTTGCCGCTTTTATCCCATGTCATGGCAGCGCCCATGTAGTTGGTGGGACGTCCGGCAGCGTCGTAAGTGATGGCTTTCCCATCATAGGAGATCAGTTTATCCTTCCATACGCTGTCATATTGATAGGTATGGATCTTGCCGCCCCGGTTCTCCTTCTCGATATTACCGCCGGCGTTATAGGTGTAGGTATACAACGTCATAGCCCCGCCTGCATAGGTCTCCTTTGCCTGCGTGATCTCCCCGTAATCGTTGTAGGTATACGTCCTCTCATAACCTGCAAGATCCGTGATCTTAGTGATATTCCCCCATGCGTCATAGGTGTAGGCAAATTCCGACACCGCAGCTCCCGTTTCGCCGAATTTGTTGGTATAGCGGCTCACCAACTCCGTCGTACTCTGCTTGGTTTTGCCGTCCGCGGTAAATTCCGACGCCTGATACTGGCAGGTGGTGTAGAGTTTCTTCGCATCCGCCGCACCGGACTTCGGGATGTGAACCGTCTTGTTGTTGCGCCGCAGGCTGTCATAGTACCAAGCTTCCGTACTGTTGTCGGGCAGGATGCTCTTTATGGGTTTGTCGTCCTTATCATATGTGTGGGTATAGGTTTTGATATCCCCGCCCTGCTCCTGATAGGAAAGCGTTCCCACTTTTCCGCTTTTGGTGTAGGTATACTGCGTCCTGCTCTCCGGTATGACGCCTACGGTATTTTCCCCCGCATACACTTCGATGCGAACCGGCTGGTCGGAATCGTTGTAATCATACCGGGTGGTGAGACCCGCCGCCACGTCGGTGTATCTGGCCACGTTGCCGTCATTGTCATAGACGTATCTGCCCACCGTCACACCGTCAATGGTTTTGCCCGTAATCCTGCCATACTCGTCTTGGAGAGTCTTCGTGACGGTTCCGTCCGCCCGCACGCTTTTTATGAGGCTGCCGTTATAAGGCGCGTATTCGTAGGTGCGGATCGTGGTTCCCGCAACGGAGATCTTCAGCAGATTTCCAAAACCGTCATAGGTGTAATGATAGGTGAATCCGTTGTGGCTGATGTCCGTCAAGTCGTCAAATTCTCCGTACTGGTAACTCACACTCCTGCCGCCTTGAGCGATTTTGTCGATTCTTCTGCGGCTGTCATATTGATAGAGAATCTCCACCCCCTTCTCCCCCGCTCTTGCGGGCAGTACAGTCTGATTCATCTGTCCCGTGCGCGCATTATATTGATAGACGGTCCGATTGCCGGCAGTATCCGTGGAGGCGCTCTCAAAATTCCCGTCTTCCGTGTATTCCGTCTCCGTGTGGAATTCCTTTCTGGTACCTGTGGCATCCGGATCATATGCAGAAACAGAGACCGGATTGCCGTATTTGTCGTATTTTAAGTAGGTATTCGGGCCGATATTCGCACTGATTTCTTTCACCTCGTTATTAGTATCATAACTGTAGGTCGAGGAGGCTCCCGCCGCAGTGGTCTGCTTCTTCGTACGATTATGGCTGTCATAGGTATAATCAGTGTTTTTCTGCGCCGTATATCGGGAAATGATCTTTCCCTCGGAATTGTATTGCTTGGTCTGCACATCATTTCTGGTGAGCTGGAGTCCGTCTATGTAGAGGTCGCCGATATTGTCATAGAAGCAGACGGTAAAAGTGGTGCTTTTCCAGCCATGTGCCGGAAGAAGCAGACAGAAATACTGCCATCCCTCCGTATAAGCATTGATATTATTGGAAGCCTTGTATTCCAGTGTGGTATTTCCCTCATCGTCCGTCTCCTTATGGACGGCCGTCACCTTGAGAGCCCGGGAGCCTCTGACGGGGGTACTGTCGGCTTTCATCCAGCCGCTCAAGACATAAGCGTTTTTGGTGCTTCCTAAGTTGGTGGTAAACTTTAGGTATTTGTCCCTCCCCGGCTGTCCGGTGATGTGATAGCAGTGGGAGCCGTCCACACCGCCTCCTATTCGCTCGTCCGGTACTTTGACATTGGAACCGCTTAAGTTTTTCCAGTTGTAGGGCAGAACGCCCTGCGTGAGTTCAAAGCTCCCGTCCTCCAGAATGTTGTAGTCATTTGCCACGGTTCCGCTCTCCAACTGGATACAGTCAAAGGCTACCGTTCCGGCGCCTTTTGCCGTGCCGCAGTCGGTCTCCAAATATACGGTGACCGTCTGAGCCGTGTTGACCGTGAAGGTTACCTCCAGTCTCTCCCAGCCGTCGTCAAACGATGCATCCGTCGCCTGCGTGATACGGCTGCTGGTGTAGACTTTGCCCGCCGCATCCTTTACTTTCAGATAGGCGGCGGTATTCTGGATCGAGGTGGCAGTGCAGTATCCGGACAGGGTATAAGTCCCCGCCGCAAGCTTTGCATCCTGTTTGAAGCCCGCCGTTCCGCCGGTTCGCTTTGCCATGTTGAAATAAGCGCCGTGGGTTCCGATGTATCTCTTCGTGGTAGCATATGCGTTCAGCGCATCCTTTTCCGGGGTCTGATTTGTATTTTTGTATGAAGTCCATGTCTGATCTTGATACTCAAAGCTGTGGTTGGTAAGCAGATTGTTGGTATGCATTCCCACCACGGCGGTATCTTTTATTTTGTTTCGTTTATTGGCATTATCCGTGTCCTCCTCATAGGTGCAGGCGGTTGCCCCCAGAATCTTGTTTTCCCTGACAGATTTGGAATAGATACAGATGGTTCTGCCCTGTTGATCAAAGACATGGATATTTTCCAGATCGTCTTCATTTCCGTAAATATCGTCCACGCCGCTGTATCGAAAAGCCGTGGTGTTATCCGCATGGTAGGTAATGCCGTATGTCTGTCCGGGGGTATTGTCATGGGCCTCCGCCACCTTGACAATGCGGCCGTCCGTCGCCCGATAGGTATATTCCGCCCGATATCCGTCATTGTCCCTCTGCGAGGTGAGAAGCCCGGCTCCGTCATAGGTATAGAATGCCTTTCGACCGTCCGCAAAGGTGATCTGTGTCAAATTGCCGGCACTGTCATAGGTATAACGGTTTGCTTTACCGCTCTCATAAGTGGGATCGGTGATGCTGTCAAGCCGTCCCTGCGCATTGTAAGTAAACACCGCTTTGTTGCCCACGGCGTCGGTAATGCTGCGAATCCGCCCGGCGCGGCTTCCGGCCAGTAGCTCAGCCTGTGTTTTTGCGTTTTTCAAAGCTTTCAGGATGGCATCCGATCTGGTCTTGGCGGTGCTGATGCTAGGTGTACCGGCCAGATCAGTCAGCGCAGCCATCTCGGTAGATGCCGTGTTAATGCGTTTGGCAGTCTGGTAATCCGCAGTCGCATAAGGATCTCTCTTCAGGCGGCCTATGGCATCGACTGCCGCATCTCGTGTCTCCGTGTATGCGGTGCTGTCCACACGGGCTCCCGACGCGTAGCAGGTGTTGCGGAAATTCTGGGCCGCCGTTATGGCTTCATCAAATGCAGTCAGCGGAATCGCGCTCCCATAGTCCTCATAATCTATTATAATGCAGTTTTTTTCCTTCGTGCTGCTATTTTTGACATTTTCGTACTGATTGGAGTCTACGATCATGGCCAGTCGTCCCATTTTGTCAAAATACTTGACGATACTGCCGCTTTTATCCGTCAGTTTCAAGGGATATTTCGCCTTGAGGGTTGTGTCATTGACCGGCACAATGTAGAGCCCAAGTCCGTCTTCATCCTGCGCCGGAGGAGTCTCCGTACTGGAGAGCACCTCTCTGGATGCGCCGTTTTGCAGAATGGTTACATCACATTTTTTAAAATAGTGTTCCGTTCCGTCTTCATCCGTATAGACATAAGGATAAGTTTTGATGTCCAACGTGTCCAACGGAATCTTTATGGTCTGCTCATAGTTTACACGCCATCCGTTGTTCCGATCGGTAGTGTTGGAATTGTAAACATGTTGTATGCTCATGGGAAAGCGCTTCCCCGCGGTGGCCACGTCCGTATTTACCACCGTCAAAGCTCCGGTGTAATCGTTGATGTAGCCGGTTCCGGCAGTTCCGGCTCCTATGCTGTGTGTTCCCCAGTAGGATTCCAGACCGGTGGCCGTACGGTAGGTAATGGTCAGGTAGGGGACATTGGGGTTGTTCGGCAGACGAATGGTATCCCGCTTATCCGTGGCCTCGTTGTATGCGGTGACAGCGATTCCAAAGTTCTGCTTTTCACCGCTCTGCCAGCTCCTTACGACTTTCGTGATATTGAAGCTTCCCGCATTGACACTGTAGTCCAACAGATCCCCCAACGCGGGCTGGGCGTTCCAACTTAACGGCGTTCCGCTTTTTTCCTCCGCCGTGTTGTACCATTGCTGCGATACGGCATTGGCCTGAAGATAGTGTGTGTTGAGCACATCTATCGTTCCGTCGAGATAGAGTCTCACCTCGGAAATCACACTCTGTTTCTCCAGCTCCGGCAGATTAAAGCGGATGAAACTTCTGTATATGGTATTTTGGCTCCTCCCTACATAAAGAGTGTCGTATTTAGATCCGTTGCTGGCTATACAGCCGTAGTCCATCAGATTTTTGGTCCGGGCCTGTTTCAGCACCGGGTCCACAGTCACGGGATAGGCGGCCTGCGCAAGCCACTGCTCATCGAGTACGATCCGAATATAGATGCTGTCCTCTTGATTGATTCCGTCCGAGGATTCGGCGGAGGCTTCTAGGTCGGATCCGTCGATGGTTCCTACGCCGGGTTCCGGGTCGGTGGCGTCCGTAACCTCAGATTCGGCGGAGGCTTTTAGGTCGGATCCGTCAGTGGCGGTGTTCCCGGCATCGGCTCTCCTGTCAGATCCGTCCATGACAGCATTCCCAGACTCTGCATCGGTTCCGTCCGCAGTTCCGGGCTCCTCCTCTGTCTCTTCCGTCTCATTGTCAATCAGCTCGTATCTGGCCCCGTAGGACACTTCTCCTTCCCGGTCTATCATAAACGGTGCGGGAAAATAATATTGAATCTCGTCCGTGTCCTGATCATAAAATTCGATCTCATTGTTGGAATTTAATCTTGCCTTTAATCCCAAAAGCCGCACACAGAAAACGTATTCATTGCCGCTTTCCTTCGTATTCAGAATAATATTCTCCTTGATACCGTCTCCTAAAGGCGCATATTCCACCTGCACGCCGCTGTCATATCCGTCAAATAGGATCTTTGACTGCTTGGGCTGGTGGAGCCCTTCATACCCCTGTGCGGTATCTTCGGCGGGTACTTCATCCGTCAGAACCGTATCCAGCCTTGCCTCGCTCATGGCATTCTTCTTGGATTCCTGAGTCCCTTCTTCGGAATCCCCGGCAGACTCAATCATCTGCCATGCGATCTCATACGCATCTTCCCGATAGATGACCTCGCCCTGACTGTCCTCATTATCTGTAATGAGGACCTCATAACTGTTGTTCCCGTTTTCATACCCCTCTTCCGTTTTGATTAGGGAATTGTCTATTTCAGCCAGCTCTCCATTCTCCGTCTCATAATGGATCTGCTGCGGGTATACGACCACCACTCTGCTGTTATCGCTCAACAGATATTCCTTGGAAAACTCGCTTCTTCGGTCTTCGATCTCGCTTAAGATTTCTGGTGTGGCTTCACTCTCCTCTGAGAAATCGCCGTTTTCCTCCATGGGTATTAGGACTTCCTCTGCATCCTGATCCACACTCTCCACAGGGTTTGACCATGCCAGTGCTGTGATGGTCTCATTCTGTACCAGCATGGACAAAATTATTATGTAGCTGATGAACCTGCGCATGTTTGTGATATGCTTCCACCCGGCTTGTCTTACGTGTCTGGTCTGGCTTGTTCTGTCTGTTTGGTTCTTTTTCATTGTTGTTCCCGCTCCTCCCCGTATTTTTGAGAGTCGCTATGCGGGCCTTGTTGCCGCAGGCTGCAGGTCTGCTTATGGTACGCAGCAGCTCTCTTTTGTATGATTTGCATGTCCCGCAAGATTTGTATGCTAGTTCTGCACAAAAATCCCGCGGACACATGCGCTATGACATATACCCCATATACTTTGATACATGATGATTACTTCGTATCACATGAGGTTTTGTTAGGTTATGTTACTACCGTATACTGTGTTTGTCAATTATCTTTGTTGTTTATTGTTTTATTGTGTGTCATTTTAGTTTGCAGAATAGAAAAGTCATACTCTCAGTACTTTTATTTTAGTCTTTTTTGCAAAATTCTTCCGACAATCTATCAGCGCCACAGAAGACTTGTGAATCCTTTTGCCATGTTTTAGTTCATTACGATTTATCGGATTATGCTTTACCTTTCACGAATTCAAGAGATCTATTCCAAATCCCAAAGAATGGATCGGCGTATATGCAAAAGGCATATACAAAAAAAGACTGCCCTAAAAATGATAGACTTTTTATACACAAATTATGTATACCTTTTTCCTGCTTATAACAGTATAATGATGGCATGGAGGTGAGAGAATCAATGTTTAAGTTAAACGAAAACGAGAAAATAGGTAAGTATTTAAGTAAGTTAATTACCGAAAAATACAAAAGTCAGCGACAGTTTAGCAGAAAATATATTGAGGCGGAAGGCGGCGATGAAAACGATGATCGCCTAATAGACAATATGAGCAATCGCATATCGCAGATTGTAAATGGCAAGAACTCCGTGCAACTTAGTGATCTTCCGATCTTCACCAAACTTTTGGATATATCCTGCGAGGAACTTTTAAGCGCCGGTGAATGCTTTAAACCTTCCGGCGCTCATTTGACAAACTATGATGTTGCTTTTACCGATGATGAAGACATTTGGGAACAATACATTCTCAGAGAGGATAAAATCATTTTGAACTCCGATGAATATGGAAAAACGATTATCGATTACGCTTTAGAATTTAAGAATATCAAACTTTTAAAATATTTTATGGAACATGGATACATTTGGTTTGTGGGCGAGGTAAATCCCCCCCAGACCCGTTGGTTAACGTATGGGAATACCTTTGGAGCCGGTACAGCAATTATGCGCAGACCGGACAACTCATACAATGTACGTTGGCATTTTTATCCATCAGATGTAAACACACATGGACTGGACTCCGGACGCATAATACCGCTTTCGAGAGATACTCTGCAGTATACGCTTGCCGGCTCCGACGACTTGAGAAGAAAAATGGTTACTTTGGCCATCGAATATAATGAAGTGGAACTGATGCATCAACTTTGCGCAAGGGAAGTCCCTCCCCTATACCAATTGAATGAATTTCCATATTCTTTTCCCCGTCATGACGGGACGGATATTGACGACTACTACGATGAGGATATGATGATACAGATTGCGGAAGCAAGCGAACAAATATTGGATTATTTTTCAGAAACCTTTCAGATTATCAATCGATTTCAGCGAACCGATCAATTTCTATTTCCGTATATGACGTATCTGCTGAATTATTTGATAAGAAACAATAGCTCCTATTCGGAAAAAATGATCAAATCCTCAATCGAACACAATCGTTATGCTTATAAACGTTTAAAACAATTAAGCAACAAGGCAGTTAAGAATTGTGTTGACTACAATATGCAAACTTGGTGTACAGATCGGTTCTATAGCGAAAATGAGCTAAAACACTATAGACAACAATATACAGCTACAGCCAAAGAATCCGTAAAAAGAAGCATTAATTTTTACGGCAATGACAATCTTATCGTGTCTTTTTGGGATTCCAGCAGCGGAAAGGCTGTTGCAATGGTCACTACTGTGGTACATACGACTGAGAACTCCGATGACAGTAAAATCAATTCCTTAATTGAAGAATTGAATGATTTGTATCATAAAATTTGTAATATTAAGGGGAGCCTCCCTGCATCATCAAACCACGGACAGGTAGAATGAAAACAGATAAAAGTATATTAAGTAAATCTACTATGGAGGAATAGGATATGGCTATGGTAGAATGTCCTCACTGCAAAGGGCAGATATCAAGCAGGTCAGAACAGTGCGTGCATTATGGAACCGTATTTATACCAAGAAAAAGCAAACTATGCGCAGAATGTGGAAATGAGTTGGAATATGGAGCAGCGATGTGCCCAAAATGTGGATGTCCTGTTACAGCCGGTTCCGGCACAATTATGTCCGACCCCTCTCCACAATTGGCACGGACAACGGACAGACAGACGCATAGAAAGTCAAAACGACTCCTAGTCACTCTGATTGTTTTATTGGCAGTAGGAATAGCCGGCACAATAGGTATC
Organism: uncultured Acetatifactor sp.; assembly: GCA_964604835.1. Classification (GTDB taxonomy): domain Bacteria; phylum Bacillota; class Clostridia; order Lachnospirales; family Lachnospiraceae; genus Acetatifactor. The sequence goes on along the minus strand of CAZSAJ010000009.1, from coordinate 25,349 downwards.
ATCCAATATCAAATGAAAAATGCCGTGAAAGAGGTTATGATCCGCAAACAGCAGGAGAAAGCAGCAAATGAAGCTATGCAGCGCAGAAGGGAATATGCCGAAAACCTTGAACTTGCAACCTATACGATGCTATCAGGCGCCGCCGATGCAGAAACCTGTTGTAATCTTATACAACAAGTTTGGCACAATGCCATATGGGAAAAAGAAGATAACGCCACTGATAAATATACAAAACCGGACGGAAAATTTGTCACAGATTTTAATGAAGCCTTAGACAACTTGTTTTCTGACCTTGATTTTTATACTCAGATAAATGACATTATAGAAAACCAAGAAACCGTTCGTTCCATCATAAAAGAACTAAAAAATCCACCGGAAGAATACAAATCCGCTTATGAATCTCTGTCCGAATGCTATGATGCGTACCTGACCTTTACCAATATGGCAATAAATCCGTCCGGAAGCCTGAATTCCTTCTCAACAGATTTCAGTGATGCCGACAGTAAATTCATGCATTGCTATCAGGTAATGCTGTTCTATTTGCAGGATTAGCAATCCATTGCTCATTTTCATTTATTTCTTCACCAAGAATCCGACCAGCCCACAATACAACTCCCACTGGATCTCCAGATAGTGTCCCAGATTCTCCCGCTTGAAAGCCACCTTTCGCTCCCGTCCCTCAGGGCTTGCACAGCGCCTAAGGCCTTCCACAAGCCCCCTTAGGTACAGTCCGCCCATCTTCTTGCGGCAGAAAAACAGCCATTTAATCAGAAAACCCGGCACCAAAAAAGGCAGATTCCAAAGAAGCTGTACAAGAGGCATGTTTTTATACACCACGTAGACATTGTTGGCGGACGCCAGCCGCGTCTTGAAAGGATTGTAGCGGGAACCTGTGGATGCGCTGCCATAGTGCAGCACCTCGGCCTTGGGCTCATACAGATTCTGATAGCCGTGGATACGCGCCCGGTAGCCCAGATCCAGATCTTCCAGATAGGCGAAATGCAGCTCGTCAAATCCGCCGAGTTCCTCCACAATCCTGCGCCTGTAGATGGCCGCGCCGCCGCAGGCGGAGAACACACGGGCGGGTCTGTCATAATCCGTTTCAGACTTCCCTTTGCCTCGGGCATAGGCCCAGCCCAGCACGGTATACTGATCTCCCGCATCGTCTATCAGATCCGGCCTGTCCCACATCAACATCTTTGCACTGACGGAGAAGATTTTTTTGCTCTTCCGAATGGCCTCATATAAGGAAAGTACAAATCTTGGCTTCACTTTTGTGTCATTGTTCAGGAGAATGACATAAGGGGTGTCAGACGCCTGAATCCCCACATTGACCGCATGACAAAATCCTGTATTCTCCGCAAGGCGGATAATATGGATATCAGGAAACATCTGCTGTGCCTGTTCAATGCTTCCGTCTCCTGAAGCGTTGTCCACCACCAGCACTCGAAACGGCGGTGTATCCTGATCCTGCGCATAGAGAGCCTCCAGACAGGTCTTCAGATAGTTTTTGCCATTGTAGTTTGGTATTACAATCGTTATTTTATCCATCCGTTTTCCTCCTGCCTTTTGCTTCATTCTACTAGATTTCCTTGCACCAGAGAATGCGATAGCCTCTGTCCCTGACAGCCCTGCACAACCTCAGGCTCAGCTCCCGGTAGTCCGTGTCCGCAGGCAGCATGGATGCGTCAAAAATGTCCTCCCCGGGTATGCAGCAATAAGAAACGCCCGTTATTTCTTCAAAGAGTCCATACAGCTCTTTCCGCAGGGCAATCCGGCGGATATCCACGGCATAGGCATCCTGCGTGAGCGCCGCCCTGTGCAGATAACCGCTGTAGGAAATGGGAAGTCCTCTGTAGTACACCCGCCCCCCGGCCCGCATTCTGCCGCCGACAATTTTTCCACGGGAAGTTACCGCTCCGCCCACTGCACCCAAATCCGCTCTGCACGCCAGAATCTCCGCTGCGCTATTCCTCTCTTTGTGCGAAATTTTCCTGCGGCTGCCCTTATCCTTCTCACCGGGTCCCTGATACCATACACGATAGAAACCCACATGTTTCAACATCACGGCCCGACCCGCCAGATGATTTCGGTCCACATAGTCCTGTAACGCCCTTCTCCCCGCCTCATAGGCGAAGGCCTTGCTGCCGGGATTCTCCGCGGTGGAGGCCGTATGGCAGCGCCAGTGATAGAGTACCTTGGGCACATGGATGATCTGCCGCTCTCCGCCGGGATTGTTCAAGATATCCAGCTCCTCCACCGTACGCAGAACAAAATCATAGTCCTGTGCACCGTCGTAATCCGGTCGAAATGTCAGTTTCTCCATTAACTTCCGCTGCGCCACCATAAAATGACAGATGTAATTATTGCTCAATATCAAATCAAGATTAAACTTTTCCTTGCAATTTGGCTCAAAGAATAGTGTCCCATCGCCATTACACTTATCCTCATCAGAGTAGAGCAAGGCGGGGCTCACTCCCCGCTCCCCCGCCCTGCGAATCGCCTCCGCCATCTCGAATAGCGCATCGGGGGTCAGGAGATCATCGTGATCCAGAAGTCCCACATAAGCATTGCGCACATACCGCAGGGCTTGGTTGGTATTGCCGGAAATACCTCGATTCTCCGGGAGCCTGATATAGCGGACGCTGCCACCGTTGATACCGCCGGAATCCCCGGCCGATTCCTCCACAATCTTTTGGACACTGTCATCCTCCGTGGCATCCGCCAGAATCAGTTCCCAATAAGGATAGCTCTGGGCCTGCACGGAAGAGATCAGCTCCCGCAGATACCGGGGCGGCGTGCGGTAGGCAGGCACTACGATGCTGAAGGTAATGCCCGCATAGGGACTGCTGTCATAAGAACTGCCTTCCTTGTCCGGACAAACACGCTTTCTTTGTTCTTCCAACTGCGCCCGGGAAGGAGGCGCATAGACATAGGGAGGAGCTTTTCTCTCGTCAAGGCGCTCCCACACCGCATACCAAGTGTCCCGCAGGCCATTTCGGTGCAGATAATATATGGTTTTCTTAAGATTTGCCAAGTTGAAAGCGCCCACAGTCCGCTCCTCTCTGTCACGATGCCGCGCACCTCGCCATGTTTCGCTTGTTTCCGGTTCCTTCGAATGATCTATTCATCATGATCCATTTATACAAGAAGAGCAGCGAGTCCCCGCCCTGATCTCTCTGTTGCGAAGACGGGGATTCGCTGCTCCCAAGTGATATCCGATGCGGCTTGCTTTTACCCGCATCCGTATAAGGTCTCGATCCTGACCGAACTTTACGTATGGCTTACAAAAGCGCCTTGATGTCCTCGGTCAACTGTGCGTTCTTGGCCGCGGCATCCTCGATGCTGCTGCCCTTTACGCCGATATAGAACTTAATCTTGGGCTCCGTGCCGGAGGGACGCGCACAGCACCAGTTGTTGTCAGGCAGCTCAAAATAGAGCACATTGGATTTGGGCAGTCCGGTGGGGGTCTTTTCGCCGGTCTCCATATCCAGAATCACATCTTCCTGATAATCACGGAATTTCAATACCTTCAAGTCACCGAATGCTTTGGGCGGATTCTTGCGCAGCTTATCCATGATCTCGGCGATCTGTTTTGCCCCGTCGATACCCTTTAAGGTGATGGTGTACTGGGTCTCTTTGAAGTAACCGTACTTCTCGTAAGTCTCCAGCATCATATCCCAGAGCGTCTTGCCGTGTTTCTTGCAGTATGCCGCAACCTCACACAGACACATTACCGCAACGATGGCATCCTTATCTCTGGCATGTGTTCCCACCAGACATCCGTAGGACTCCTCCAGACCGAACACATAATTGTTGCTGCCGCTCTGCTCAAAGAGTTTGATCTGTTCGCCGATGAACTTAAATCCGGTCAGCACCTCGATGAGCTTCACACCGTAACTCTCGGCGATAGGGAAGGTCATGTTGGTGGTCACGATGGTGGTCACCATAGCGGGATTGGCAGGCATGGTGCCTGTGGCGGCTTTCTCGCGCAGCACATACTCCGCGATCAGCATACCGGACATATTGCCGGTGAAAGCCACGTACTCGCCGGTCTTCGTATCCTTGGCGTATACGCCCAGACGATCCGCATCGGGGTCGGTAGCCAGCACAATATCCGCATCCTTCTCCTTCGCCAGATTCAGCGCATAGGTGAAAGCCTTGGGATCCTCGGGATTGGGGTATTCCAGCGTGGTGAAATTGGGATCGGGATTCTCCTGCTCGGGAACCACATACACATTTTTAAATCCAAGCTCCGACAGCACACGCTGTACGGGCTTATTGCCGGTACCACAGAGGGGCGTGTACACGATCTTGATGTCGTTCGCCACTTCCGCGATGATGTCGGGATGAATGATCTGCTTCTTCAACTCTACCATATAGGCGTCGTCGATCTCCTTGCCGATGACCTGATACAGCCCGGCCTTTGTGGCCTCCTCCTGATCCATGGTCTTTAAGCTATGGTAATCCTTAATATTCAAAACTTCGGTAATAATCTCTTTGTCCTTGGGTGCGGTTACCTGTGCGCCGTCCTCCCAGTATACCTTGTAACCGTTGTACTCGGGGGGATTGTGGCTTGCGGTCACCATGATGCCCGCGGTGCATCCCAACGTGCGCAGCGCAAAGGAAAGTTCGGGAGTCGGTCTGAGGCTCTCGAAGATATAGGCCTTGATGCCGTTTGCCGCCAGACACAGTGCGGCCACATTCGCGAACTCGGTGGACATACGGCGATTGTCATAGGAGATGGCAACACCCTTGTCCTGCGTACCCTGCTTCAGAATGAAATTGGCAAGTCCCTGCGTGGCCTTCCGAACCGTGTAAATGTTCATACGGTTGGTTCCGGCGCCGATGATGCCGCGCATACCGCCTGTTCCAAACTCCAGCTCTTTGTAAAAGCGCTCTTCGATCTCCGCCGCGTCGTCCGCTATGGCCTCCAGCTCCTTCTTGGTGTTCTGGTCAAAATAGTCGTCCTCCAGCCAGAACTTGTATTCCTCCATATAACCCATCTGTACTTCCTCCTCCTTATATTTCTTTATATGCGACACCCTCGGGTGTGACATTTTCCCTCTGATTTCCGCGTTGTATTTCCCGCTCGGGCGTTTTCCGCCGTTCTTGAATATTTTACCATACTTTTACCGTTCTGAAAAGATTTTTAATAAAAGACACTAATGGATATTTCCCGCTAATGTCTTCTAACTGACCGTAATCATATTTACATTTTAAACAAATCTGCGTGTGTTCCTGTGTCAACTAAAGTTAATGTTAAAATATCATCTTCTATAAGATATATTAACAACCAATCTGATTGTATATGACATTCTCTATACCCCTTGTAATTTCCAATTAATGAATGATCTTTATATTTTGCATCCAACGGAATTTTTGTTTTTATTTTCTCAACAATATCCTCCAATAGAGATATATCAAGGCCTCTTTTAACCGCAAGGCGTAATCCCTTTTTAAATCGGCTGGTATATTTAACTTTCAGTTCCATCCTCTAATATCTCCTTAAACATTTGTTTCACATCGGTATATCCTTTCACATTCGGATCTCTGCTAATCCGCTTTGCTTCTTCCATAGCCTCGATCACTTCCGGTTTGAATTCCAATGTATTTTCAGGATATTTTACTTCAAAAGGAATTCCCTTCTGCAAAATCACTTGCCTAAGAAACATATTCACCGCATCGGACAGATTAAGTCCTAACCCCTCTAAAAGTTCCACCGCCTGTTTCTTTGTGTTTTCTTCTATTCTAATTTGTGTTGGTGTAGTAGTTGCCATAAGATTACCTTCTTTCTCCTTTTTCTCCATTCTACTACAATAAGTATACACTGTCAATTCAACCCCTATTCTAGAGAACTATGTGATTTCATGCAAAAAACAATCAAAATGGATTCTAACTCTTCCTGCTCAAAAGCAGCCCATAGAGAAGCGGCATGGCGATAATAAACTGGAACACATAGCGCACGATGGCAGTGGGCCCCAGAAGCATGGTGGCAAAATATGCCGCGGGATACAGACCGATCAGGAATTTCCCTCGATCCTTCCCATACAGGGCATAAAACAGGTAAAACACCAACAGCCAGCACCACAGCGCGGGCTTGAACAGATTGGAGACCACGGGCCAGTGATAATACACATTTTCGCTGAGTATCTTCTCCAGCTTCTCCTCCAGCCACGGGAACTTGGAGATATGCTGCATGCCGGGCAGCGACTCCTCCGCCGCGCTGTTGTAGGTGTAGAGAAGCCCCATGCGCTCCTCGCCGCCCACCCCAAGCATCTCCGCATGGGAAGTGTCGTCCCAGAACCAATACCCTCTTGTCAGATCCAGAAACGCGTCGATATACTCATTCGGATAGCGAAGCCCTATCCGAATCCATGCGGACAGCACCTCTCCCGGATCGTCCCAGCTCTTCTTACGATTCATATTCTCCCGTTGTACCGGGGACTTGATGGTATCGGCCAGCACGGGATTGTAATCCTCCCAGCACTCGTCGGTCACATAAGTGTCCAACATTTCATAGGTCTGCGCGTCAAGGTTTCCCCGCTGCATTTTGCCCACTCTCGCCATGGACTGGTAGATGACGCTGTACTTTTCGATCTCACTTCCCACATGCGCATGAAACCCATACTGTATCCCCATGAGAGCGCCCTTTCCTCCCGCGAGGAGCAGTACCGTCAGAAGTAACGCACGCAACCGATCCTTTTTCCCGGCCAACAAAACATACAAAAGCCCAAAGGGCGCCATAGCATACAACGCATTGTTGCGAAAAAGCATCATCAAAATACCCGACAATACCCAGAGAATGTCCGCCCGGATTCCGCCGCCCAAAAACTGCCGTTCCACAAAGAGCAACAAAAACAACACGAAAAATGCCCCGAACAGCACATCCTTCGTGGTACACATGACAAACACCGATATCAGCGGAAACAGGCCGAAGAAAAGCGCCGAGAACACCACGGCCCGTTTTCTGTGAAGCAGCCGATAAACCGTCACGCAGACATAGCCCAGCACCGCCGACACAATCATCTGCTGAAACAGAGAAAAGCAGGCAAATCCTGTCTCATAGGATCCCAGCCGTTCACCCAGACCGCGGAACACATAGATCAACCAAGTATGTGCCAGCGGATGATGATTATTAAAGTACTGAGGCCCCAGAAGCGCCTCCAGAGACTGCTTGTGGAAATCATAGGACATGATGACGGGATAATAGGCCAGCCACACAGGAATCCAGCAAAGCCAGATGCCAAGCCAGCTCGCAAGGAAAACCACCGGAAGTTTCCACGATTTTCCGCCGCGCTCTGCCGCTTCCGGCATCGGTCGGCTCCCCGTCCGTACCTCCCGCTTCCCTGCACCTTCCCGACGCCCCTCAAGCCACCGAAAGCAAGAGTCGGCAAACGGCAAAACAGCCAGTCCGATCAGCGCCCCTTGAATCAGCATCTTCCCTTTTCCCGCAAATCCCGGCTCCGTATAGCCAAGCCACTGAAGCTGATACCCCGCCGTCAGAGACACACCCGCAAGCAGGCTGAAAATCCCCCCAAAGCAAAGCCTCCGTCTGCGCACAGGCGCATTCGTCTCCCCTTTCCATTTGGCCAATGTCCGGCAGAAAAGCACCGAGAGCCCGATCCAGATAACAAGCGTGAAAATACTGTGGGAGAAAGCCGTTCCTCCCCGCAGATCCATGAGACGAAAAATACTCCATGTACTGAAAAACGCAAGCAGCATACAAACAAAAGACTGCGCCTTTTCCCTATGTCCCATATCCTTGAATTGTTTCAGTTTATCTGTCATCCCCACACCTGCCATCTCTCTGTCCGCCATTCTCTCTGTCCGCCATTCTCTCTGCCTGCCTTCTCCTGATCTGCCGCCACACCGTCTGTCATTCCTAATTTGTCATGTTCTCCTTGGCCGCAACCGCTTATTCTCCGTTCACCTTTAATGAAAAATCACTGCGGTCCAGCGAGAAATTCGAATTGTAATAGGGATCTCCCGCCTGCAGCATCGCCTTCCATTTCTCCCGAAATTCCTCCGATTCCCTGTTGTAGCGTTCCGCGCGCTCACCGCTCGCATCCGATCCTCTGGAAATGGATTCATAGTGGAACAGCTCCGCAAAGGGCGTGAACACATTCAAAAACCCTCTCTCCCTCAGTTTCAGACACAGATCCACATCATTCAGGGAGACCGCAAAACGCTCCTCCAGACCTCCCACTTCCTCATACAGACTCCGCTTCACCATCAGACAGGCTCCTGTCACCGCGCTGACGTTCTGGGCATAACAGAGCCTCCCCATATAGCCCAGATTCTGTCGGGACTGTTTGTAATGGGTGTGTCCCGCGGTACGGTGCGCTCCCAGACCGATTACCACACCCGCATGCTGGATCGTGCGGTCACCGTAATAGAGCTTGGCCCCCACGGCTCCCACATCCTCTCTCTGCGCGTACATCAACAGCTCCTCTATCCAGTTGACCGTTATCACCTCGGTGTCATTATTCAAAAGCAGGATGTAATCCCCCGCAGCATACTGCACTCCCAGATTGTTTACGGCGGAATAATTAAATTTTCCCTCAAAAATTACGACCGTTATGTTATCTTTGCGGAACACTGCTTTCCCGGACTTCATGGCCTCCTTAAGATCCATGTCCAGAAGCTCGCCATAATAATCAAAAATCTCCCGAGACTCGCTGTTGTTCTCCACAATGACGATCTCATAATTGTCGTAGGTGGACTTTTCCCGTATGGAGTTCACACAGCGGCGCAGATCCTCCACATGATCCTTATTGGCGATGACTATGCTGACCTTGGGCGTACCCTTGATCTCATAGCGGATACGGAATATGGTCTCAAAGGCTCTGGTGCTCGTGATCTGAAAATGGTCATAGCCATGTTTCTTAAGATGCTCCGCCACGGCGCCCTTGGCCGCCGCAATGGCATAGGGCTTGGCATCGATGCCGGATGCCACGCTGCCCGCATGACTTCTCCAATAATACATCAGTTTGGGCACATGGACGATTTTCTCCGCGTTATCCGTCAGCCGCAGAATCATGTCATGATCCTGACTCCCGTCAAATTTGGTGCGGAACAGTTCCTTCCCATCCAAGAGTTTTCTGGCAAACACACTAAAATGACAGATGTAATTATTTGCCCGCAGATTATCCGGCGCATAATCCGGCTTAAAATGCATGGTGAGCATCCTGTCGATATTGCCGCTCTTAAACGTGGTCTCGTCGCAATACAGATAATCCGCCCCCTGCTCGTTTATGGCCTTCACATACTCGTAGAGCACGGAGGGGTGCAGGATGTCATCCTGATCAAAAAGTCCGATATATTCCCCTGTGGCAAGCTCCAGACAGGCATTGGTGTTGCCGGAGATGCCCAGATTCTTCTCGAGCTTTTTGTAAATGATGCGACCGTCCGCCCTCTGGGCATACTCTCTGCAAAGCTCGCCGATATAGGCATGTTCCTCGTCGGAACCGTCCGCCAGACACAGCTCCCAGTTCCGATAGGTCTGATTCATGACAGAGTCCAGCATCTCGATCTGGAACTCCCGCCGATTGTTCCAAAGGGGCACCAGAATACTGATCTTCACCATGCGGGGAAAGACTGTCTCCCGCTCTCTTGCCGCCCGCTCCTCATCGGGAAAGCTGGCGGTGCCATAACTTCCCATGACGGCCCGCTCCCGCTTCTTGTAGTCCAATTTTCTGAATATGCCGGAAAGCCCTCCGCAGTTGCGCACGCGGTCCCTCTGCCGGATCAGAAAATGCATCAGACTGCGCAGCGGCTTGCTGAGCTTCCAGAGCGGATTTTTCTTGATGCGGTTCAATTTCCAGTTAAGTTCCTCGTTATCCGACTCCAGATCCGCAATCCGGGAGGCAAGCTCCGCACATTTTAGATGCTCTCTCTCATATTCCTCCCGCCAGAACGCACTTTCCTCTTGAGCAGTCTGCTTCATCTGTTCCGTCTCCTTGACTTCCGACATATTCCCTCTCATTCCGCCGCACAAGCGGCCGTAATCTCCAATGTCCGATTACTCCAATTTATCAATTTTGTCCCGCTCACCCTGCTGCGGGCCGCTATTCCTATGCGGTATGTTCCCGCGGGCAAAGCACCCGCCGAAAGCTCCACCAGATAGCCGCATAACCCCACATTCCTCTGATCAGGCATATTTTCCACCAGATCCGGCCGATACTGCCCCCTCAGAGGAAGTGTGAGATACCTTTGCGCCACCGCCGAAGTGTCCTCCAGTATCAGCTCTTTATCGTAACACGCGTTATTATCTCCTAAAACCACACTCCAGCCCACAAGAAGCAGCGTTCCGTTCCTCTCGTCCGTCAGCACGGATTCCACCCGCACCATCAGACAGGCATCGGAGCGATACTGCTCCAGACTTTGCGCCCGCTCGGATTGAAAGCCGTCCACCCGCTGGACACGATTGCCCTGCGTCTCATAGAGCGGACGAATGCGGGTATCCAGCCCCGTCCGGTTCCAATGTATCGAGTAATAGGGATCCTTTCCCGCAAGATCGGGATGCTTTTCATACAGTTTCTCCCGCTCCTTCAAAAGCCTCTGCAATTTGTCCGCAGACTCATCGTCCCCTCGGCTGTAGGACTCGTCATGGTAGGCGAAACCGTCACACACGCACACATTCTCATACCCCAGCTCATAGAGCACAAAACACAGTTCCACATCGTTGAAAGCCACCGGCAGATCCCGGTCGAAACCGCCCGCCTCCTCGAATTTTCTCCGCTCCGTCATCAGACAGGCTCCCGTCACCGCCAGCACATTGTGGAGTCCTCTGCTCCGCTCCCCGCAGCCGGGGTCCTCCTCTCTGCAAAACTGTAATTTATGCACCGGCCCCATGGGCAGATTGGTGATCCCCACATGCTGAATCCGGCCCTCAGCCTTCTCCTTCGGATAGAGAAGCTTTAATCCCACCGCCCCCGTAAAAGGACGCGCCGCAAGCTCCGCCATCCTCCGCAGCGTCCCCTGCTCCACAAGCTCCACATCGTCGTTCAGAAATAACAGCAAATCCCCGGAAGCTCTCTGCGCTCCCAGATCACACATATGAGAGAAATTGAACTCCGCAGGTTCATAACAATACCGGATCCGCACCGTCCTGCCCGCTCCATGCTGCCGAAACGCCTGCAGCTTCTCCTCAATCCGTACTCTGTTTTCCTGCGCGGATCCGTTGTCCACTACCACGATCTCGCAGTCTAGGTCTCCCCGGGTCTTAAGAATGCCGCCGATGCATTTCTCCAGCAGCTCCGGGTTGTCCTTGGACGGTATCACAACGGACAGACTGTGGGCGGAAAGCTCCGCCCGTTCGCCGTGGATTTGATGCGCTTCTTCCTCCGTATACCGCATCCATTTCTCCGCCGCTTCCCTGCTCTCGCTGTGGAAGAGAATATGGGGAATGTGCCGAATCGTCTCTCTTCCCCGTCCTCTCTCATATCCGCCCGCCAGTTTCACGCAGTGGCGTACAAAACTATGATAAGACGCAGTCTCCGCCTGTTCATCGGGCAGATCCATGTCATACTCCCATGTGTCCTTGGCCTCACATTCAAAGAAATCTGTGCGAAGAGCCACCAGACTCCCCAGATAGAACTCGGTATCCAGCAGATCGGGAGACCAGTCCGGCTTAAAACGAGGGCTTGTCCTCTCCTCCCCCTCCGCCCACACATCCTCGTCCCCGTACACGATCAAAGCCTCCGGATGCGCGGCAAAACAGGTGCGAATTCTCTCTTTCGCATCCTTTGAAAGTCTCCCCTCCGGACTGCAAAACAGCATATACGGCTCTTCCGAAACATCTTCCCAGGCTCCTTCCGATGCTTCCGTCCCCCGCCGCAAGCAGGAACTTCCCTGCGTCTCATCCTGCGCGCCATCAGAAAGATCCGCCTCAAGTCCCGTGATCCACGCATGATAAGAGCAAGATCGCTTGCGCAGTTCTTTTTCATAACGTTTGTTATTTATATTGATCAGCACCTGCTTCGTCAGGCTTTTTACACCCATTCATACATCCTTTCCGTCTTGCTCTATTCTATGGAGGCTCTGTCCATTTTTATGTCCGGTCCTCACCCATACGGACAGGAAGACCACGGCAAAACTCCCTCAGATCAGGCGCTTCACAGCCCCCGCCATATCCTGCGCCATAGAGAGTGACAGCCGCACGACCTCCATGCGGACATACAGAGTGTTTTCCGCCTTGCGTTCCAACATCGTCAGATCCACGTTCAGATTCGGATCCGCCGTGGGGAAAACGACGCTGGGCTGATAGCCGCTCTCCCCCTTCTCCGCAGGCTTTATGATTCTACCGTTTGCCGTCAGGACTTTGCGCTTCTCCAAGGGCACCCTCTCCCCGTTGAAGGTCATCTCCAGAATCTTCACCATACAGCAGTCGAAAGCGGGATCGATGCGCAGGATATGCACATTGCCGTCCACGGACAACTCCGTCTCGATCAACCCGTCGCCCCGGTAGGCATCCTTCACAAAATAGGACTCCTCCTCCTTGCAACCTTCCCCTTTATCCTCATAGATCTGGACCCGGTTCACCGACTCGGCGTCCCCATAGCGCTCGATCCACTTCTGGGGCTCCATACAGCGTTTGCCGATGGCGTCCCGCATCTGTGCCATGGAAAGCCGGTTTCCGGTGACAAATTTCTGGAAATCCATCTCCTGCTCTCTAAAGGTCTCCGCTTCCGCCTCGGTGATCTCCAGTTCACTCATGATCCGGTCCAGATCACATTTTTCTCTTTTCTCATCCTCCAGCAGATAGCAGTAGACGGCCCGAAAAGCCAGCTCCTTGGTACTGATGGGCTTTCCGAACGTCCACTCATAATCGATCAGCGTCCAAGTGTCCCCCTTCACCAAAATATTGGAGAAGATCAGATCAAAATCCGCCACGGGAAAACTGCTGTTGTACCCGATGCGCTCCACATACTCCTTGAAATACTTGTGGAATCCCTCCAGATCATTCTCCTCCAGACATTGATCCATGTATTCCGAGAGCGGGATCCCATCCACAAAGGCAAACTCCGCATACAGCGTCTCCCCCTGCTCCACCAGCCTGCACTGATTGATCTCCAGATTGCCGCCCTCGTATTTTTTCAACAGATTCTCATAGGCGAACGCCATGCCCCGCACATGCTCCTTTGCCGCCTCGGTCAGAGGATACTTGCGCACATAGGCCTTGCTCCCCGCATCTTTCCCGATCTCCGTGCGGATCGCATACTCCGCCGCACGGTCATTGGAATACTTGGTATATTTGACGGGAAATCCGCCTCCGATGACCGCCAGATAGGAATTGGCGAACACCGGGAACAGCTCGTCCTCCACCACGCCGCCGAAAGCCGCCTTCTCCGAAAAAAGCACCATCCTGTCCCGGTCAAAATTCCTCAGATTGTTGGTGAGATCCCCCTTTCCCGGCAGATACACATCGCTGTAGAGTGTGGTCATAAACTTATAATCCGGGTAGGGATAGTAAAAATGATATTCCTCCGCACCGCATCTTAAGAAGATCCGCTCCAGCCCTTTGCGGCTGAAAGTTCTGACGCCGCCTCCGTCCTCATAATTCTCGATTCCGGCAAAGTAGGTTCCCAGATGATCTTCCCTGCATCCCGCAAAATACTTCATACCGTATTTATTTTCGATGGCAATCACGATTCTGCCGCCCCTTTTCAGATGCGGCATGAGGATCTTCAGAAATTCCGAGTAGGGTGTTTTGCCCCCGATATAGCTCTTTCCGTACTCGAACACGCCGATCAGACAGATATAATCATAATCTCTCGGCAGATCCGGCTCAATATCCTTAAAATTGCCCACATGAATGGTCACATTCTCACATTCGCTGTGACGGTAGGCGTTGATCAAACTTCTCTTTTTGGACAGATCCACACAGGTGACGGATCCGGCCTTTCTGGCAAACGCCCCCGTGATCGCCCCGCATCCGCTCCCCACCTCAAGCACCTTCGCGTCCTTCTCCATGGGGATCCATTCCACGATATTCTCCCGAAGCGGCGAGAGATGATACAGGATAGGCCAGCTCTTTCGCTCCTCTATGATGCGGGCATACTCCACCTCGGAACGATTTCTCACGATCTGTAGAAGCTCGTCCTCCACATCCCCGTCACAATACAGATCCTCCCCGGAATATCTGCCATAATCCAGAGTCACCTTGCCGATCCGCTCTGTCTTGGCTTCCTCCGCCTTATTCGACTTGATCTCCTCCGTCATATCCATCCCCCCGCCAATCGTTACCGCCTCACATATTTCACACCTCTTGAGCGGCCCCTTCGCGTTTTGCTCCTGTTTACGGTCATGCTTTCCTCGTAAAGGGCAGCACATTATCCGTCTCATCCTCTCCGGTCTCCGGGTCCGCACTCTCTGCCGCCGCATCTCTCGCCCCGGCTTCCGCATCCTCCGCATCCGTCACCCGCACGACCGAATCCATGTCATAATATCCCACGGTGTTCTTATCCGACACCACCGTGACATTGAGGACGTCATACAGCCTGTGATACACCTCGAAAGTGTCTCCATTATATCCCGTCACTCCCAGAGAGAGCAGATATTCTCCGCCCTGCAGGCTCATCTTCTGCGTAAAAGTCACATCCTTCACCTGTCCCGGCCGGGCCGGCTCCAGAAAAGCTTTCTCGATCATGGAATTGGTGCCGGTGATCTCCGTACCCTGCACATTTTTGAACGAAAATGCAAAAATCGGCGCCGGCAGCGTGTCCGTAAATCGCACCTTCATATGCACGATGAACTCCGTGCCCTTGATCACCGCGGTGGTCTTTACCCCTCTGTCATCCGTGAGATAATATTCCGTGATCCGCGCCTGCCCGGTGCCGTACTCCTGCAGCTTCGGATTGACGCCTCCGGCCGCCTCTTCCGCGGATTTCCCCGCGCTCTGCCCGGCCGCGGCGGCTCTGACCGCCTCGTCCTCCAACAGATTCCGGTTCCCGGCTCCGTCGTCCTCCGCAATCTCATACTGCCCTACCAGCACACGCTTGTAGGCGTCTATCATCTCTCTGGGAGCCCCCTCCCCCAGAAGATTTCCCTTGTTCAGCAGAAAAACCCTGTCGCAGTATTTGCTGATACTGCTCAGATCATGGCTCACAAACACGATGGTCTTTCCCATCTGCTTGAATTCCTCAAATTTATGATAACATTTTGCCTGAAAAAACACATCTCCCACGGACAGTGCCTCATCCACGATCAAAATCTCCGGCTCGATATTGATGGCCACCGCAAAAGCCAGTCGCACGAACATACCGCTGGAATAGGTCTTCACGGGCTGATACACATAGTCTCCGATGTCGGCAAACTCCAGAATCGACGGCAGCTTCTCGTCGATCTCCTTCTGTGAAAATCCCATCATCGTACCATTTAAATACACATTCTCGATTCCGTTGTACTCCTGATTAAAGCCCGCTCCCAGCTCCAAGAGCGCTGAGATCCTGCCGTCCACGATCACCTGACCTTCCGTGGGATTTAACACACCAGTGATGATCTTTAAGATCGTGGATTTGCCGGAGCCGTTGGTTCCGATGATTCCCACGGTCTCTCCGCGATAGATCTCCATGCTGACGCCGTTTAAGGCAAAGTGCAGCTTATGATTTTTCCCGCCGCCAAAGCCCAGCGCTTCCTTCACCCGATCCTGCGGCCTGTCATATAATTTGTAGACCTTGCGGACATTTTGTACCGCGATGGCGATCTCTCTCTGCTCACTCATACTCCCGACCTCTGTCTCCTTCTATTCCGTCCTTTCTATTCCAGCCTTTCTATTCCGTCCTTCCTATTCCGGCCCTGCGTTCTCCTCCTGCTCCGTGCAGATGACCGCGTCCTTGCCGTACCAAACCGCCAGCGCGTGGTTCGACTCATCCTTCGGATCATCGCTCAGATCCCCCATGCAGATCATCCACGGTCTCCAGTGATAAGGTGCGAGCACCACCGGATCCGCATCGCTTTGTAAAAGTTCCACTCTGGCAAGATACTCCTGATAAAAATTATAGGCCTCTCCGGTGTGAATATAATAGTATGCTCCATAGGAGGAAAAACTCCCCGCCTGATTGGGCTCCGTCCAAAACACCACAAGCGCTGCGGCTGCCAGAACCGGATAGACCCACCAGCGGCACATCCGCCCCTCACGGGGCTTTGCTCTACAGATCCAGCCGCACCAGTACACCAGATTCAACACCAACAGCATCTGCCATGTGAGCTTGACCGCATTCAGCGTCCGTCCCAGACCGCCGTGTCCCAGAGAATACAGACTGGGCGTAAACCCCGTGGCATAGAGACAGAACGACCACAGGCTCACAAGCCCCGGCCACCGGAAGACAAAATCCGTCCGCCTCACCATATGCACGATCAGCGGAAGCATCAGCGCCAGCAGAATGAACGTCATGAACCCCGTAAACTCCCACGCCTGTTTTGCCCCCTCCACAAAAGAGAACAATACCGCTTTCGCCGGAGACATCCCCCAGCCCACATAGCTGGCCGCGCGCTTGTCATTCCCCGGCGCGGTCACATTCATATAAAAGCCGGCGGCATAAGACGCCAGCAGAGGCAGCATCCAGAATGTCTGCTTCCTTCGCTTCCTTCGAAGAAGCAGGCCCACTCCCGCGATACTTAAAAGCACCAACCCGCCTTGCAGTCCGGTCACAAAATTTCCCCCTGCCACAAGAACCGAAAGCGCCACACCAAAAACCGTCCACAGACACCGCTTCCAGCCCTGCCCGGCACAGAGAATCTTGACGGACACCGCCACGAGCAGCATGGCCAGAGAATGCATACCCACATAATGTATGCCGCCGTTATACCAATAGAATCCGGCCTGCGAGGAATAGATCAACAGCACCGCAAGACCCGCGCAGACTGCGGAAAGCCCGATCCCATGCCCCGGATCCGCCTTCAGAACATTTCTTGACAGCGTCCACACCAGCACACACACGGAAACCGTCAGAAGCAGAATCAAAAAAAGAGGTCCGAAGCGATAATATTCCTCGCCCCATATCCCCGGCATCAGCACCATGAACAGAATCGACCCGTAGGTTCCCTGCCACGCATACCATGAAATCCGAATACACTCTGCCGCTCCCGCAAACGCCTTCCACAATGTGGGCGCTCCTTCCATGGCGGTCTTGGCGAATCGGCCATAATTATAGTCGTCATACCAAGGCACCGCGTAGGCCGTCAGCCGGATGAGCGGATACAGCAGCAGCAACAGCAGCACCACCGCCCCCGCCGCATATAGGCCGGTTCCCGGACGCCATCCGCCGATCTTCTTTATTTTATCTTTCATAACCGCTCCTTAACTCCCGCTCCCTGCGAATGTCCTCTGTGTGTTTGTCCGCACAGCGAATATCCGTCTTTCTCACAGCACATCCGCAAAATGTACCTTCAGCCGCTTGAAGATCAACGCGCCAATGCCAAACAGTACCACCGTCACGATCCAGAAATACATGGTGGAAAAGAAATCCTCAAAAAACCACTGTCTCTTATAGATTGCGCTGCGATACCCGTTCACGATATAGACAAGCGGATTCAGCTTCAAAATACCGATCCACCGATTGCTTCCGATATTGTCGATATCCCACAGAATCGGCGTGGCCCACATGCCGATCTGGAGCGCGATACCGATGATCTGCGACAGATCCTTAAAGAAAACCACCACCGCGCAGGTGGTATAACACAATGCCAGCACAAAGACAAACAGGCATGCGCTGTAATAGAAAAGCTGCAGGGTATAGACACTGGGATAATTGCCGTAAACGGCCGCCACGATCAGAAGCACCAGCATAAAAAACGCATGGATGAACGTGGCCGCAATCACCTTGATGAGCGGCAGAATACTAATTTTAAACACCACTTTTTTGACAAGATAATCATATTCCCGCAGGGCATTGGTACCGCTGCCCAGCGCCTCGCTGAAGAAGAACCAAGGCACGAGCCCCGCCGTCAAAAACAGCACAAAAGGCACATCAGCCGCAGTTCTGCTGGCATTGCCCCCCATGATGATATCGAACACCACATAGTACATGCCCACCGTCACCACAGGCTGGGCCATGGCCCAGAACCCTCCCAGATAGGAGCCCGCATAACGCTTCTTAAAATCGTTTTTGGCGAGCTTCCAGATGAGATGTCTGCTCTGCCAAAGCTCCACGGGCAGCACGGTAAATTTGTCGTACCATTTGATAAAGATAAAACAGGAGGCCAGAATCACCGCCACGGACAGCGCTTTTTTCAAAAGCTCCTGCCCGGGATCGGCATTGGGATTACTGTGCAGCAGAATGATCGCCGCCAGCAAAAAAGCCGCCGAAAGGAATAAGGCGATTCCGCCCTTTTTGTCGAATTTCATGCGAACCTCCATACGCTCGCTTCCGCGGGCACTCAAATCAGACCGCCCCACTTGGTATCCCGCTCGGACAAGATCAGTTCCATATCCGCGGGAATCGGCCATTCCACACCGATTGCAGGATCGTCATAGCGGATGCCGCCCTCGTCTCCCGGATGATAAAAATCGGAACATTTATAGCAAAACTCCGCGTAATCGGACAGCACCAGATAGCCGTGCGCAAAATTCTTGGGCACAAAGAACTGCTTCTTATTCTCCTCGGACAAGATGACGCCGAACCACTTTCCGTATGTGGCGGAATCTTTCCTCAGATCCACCGCCACATCAAATACCTCGCCCTTTATGACGCGCACCAGCTTGTCCTGCGGATACTCTTTCTGAAAGTGAAGTCCCCGCAGCACACCTCTTCGGGAGGCCGATTGATTGTCCTGCACGAACACCTCCGGAATGCCGGCCGCTTTGTAATCCTCATAGTGATAGGTCTCCATGAAGTATCCTCTGGCGTCTCCGTGCACGGTGGGCGTAATAATTTTTAACCCTTCGATCTCACATGTCTCTACAATAATCTGTCCCATTTCTTCGCTCCTTTTACCCTTATCTTATTCGCATTCCATTCTCTATTCATACATGATATTCATATCCACATTGCCCTCGATCCCGTCGATCCTGCCTTTGGAGCTGTACTGCCACATACGATAATACCCCTGATACAGCGGTACGCTGCGGTACTCCGCAAGCCATATATAATAATTTTCCAACTTCTGGGCATGAAGATTATTGTTGTACCAATAACGGCTGGCATAGACGCCCGCCTGATAACCCGCGTTCTCAACGGTTCTGCAGAACGCCTCGCAGACCAGCGTCCGCGTATCCGCGTCAAGCCCGTCGGCACGTCCGTTTCCGCCCGCTCCCTCCGTGTCGATGAAAATCGGATAGTCGATCTCGTACTCCCGCACCCATTTCAGCACGGCCGAAGCCTCCTCCACGGCCTCCACCTCATTGGTGGCCTGCGTAAAGAAATAGACGCCCACCGGCACGCCGGAGGCAGCCGCCCCCTTCATATTGGCGTCAAAATAAATGTCCTGCACCAGACTGCCCGTGACGGACCCGCGATAGCCCGCGCGGATGATGGCAAATTCCACTCCGGCATTCTTGGCCTTGTCCCAGTCGATCTCCTGATTCCACTTGGACACATCGATACCGAATTTGGTTCTTCCGGAGAAAGACTTGATATCCGTCATCTCCGTCCTGTCCGCATCCGAGAGTGCGTCCCGCACACCGCTGTCCTCGGCCGCCGCATCCACCTCGTCCTCCGTCTTGATCAAGAGCGAAATGTCCTCTATGGCCAGATACTCCACCTTGTCTTTCACTTTCACCCGGGTCTGGCTGACGGGCACTTTATAACCGCTTATGGGCGCGAGCTGCACCAGATACTCCCCTGCCTCCAGATCTCCGATATAGATGACGCCGTCTTTGTCCAGATCCTTATAGGAACCGTCCTTGAGGGAACTTCCCTCCTTGTCCGCTTTGGCCAGCTCCACATAGAAACTGTTGCCCTCCACGGGGACACCCTCATTGTTCACCACCTGAACACGCAGATCCTTCTCCACGGAAGTCACCACCAGCGACAGACGGTTACTCATATCCTTGGCCGCCTCCAGAACGGCATTGCGCTCCTCGTCGAAGAAACTGTCATCCGATTCAAAAGCTTTCAGGTGATTGCCGATCTGTCCGTTCGCCACACTGCCCGGCTCTGCGGGCTGCGTCTCCTGTTCCTTTTCCGGCTCCGGCTTCGGCCTCACCGGACCGGTATCCCGATTGGTGTAGAACACTGCAAGCGTCACCACCAAAATCGCCGCCAGACAGGAGAGAATGGCTGTTTTTCTCAATTTAGAGTCCATTTGCCACCTCTGTCAGATACTTGCCGTAATTAGTTTTCATGAGAGGCTCCGCCAGCTTCAGAAGCTGCTCCCTGTCGATAAATCCGCGCTTGTAGGCAATCTCTTCGATACAGGAGATATAGAGTCCCTGTCGTTTCTGAAAAGCCGCCACAAAATCCGCCGCGTCCAGAAGCGCGTCGTGATTGCCCGTGTCCAGCCACGCAAATCCGCGCCCTAACTGCTGTACCATAAGCGTTCCGCGGTTCAGATACTCATTGTTGATACTGGTGATCTCGATCTCCCCCCGGGCGGAAGGCTTTACGTTTTTCGCAATCTCCACCACATCATTGTCATAGAAATACAGGCCGGGCACGGCATAATTGGACTTCGGCTTCTCCGGCTTCTCCTCGATGGAAATGGCCTTGCCCGACTCGTCGAACTCCACCACTCCGTACTCTCTGGGATCTCTCACATAATACCCGAAAATCGTAGCTCCCTTCTCTCTTGCGGCCACCTCTTTGAGTACCCGCGAGAAACTCTGCCCATAGAAAATATTGTCCCCCAGAACCAAAGCCACTCTGTCATTTCCGATGAAATCCGCACCGATGATAAAAGCGTCCGCCAGACCTCTGGGACTCTCCTGCACCGCATAGGAGAATTCCATGCCCAACTGTTCCCCGTCCCCCAAAAGCTCCTCGAATACCGGCAGATCTCTGGGGGTGGAGATGATCAGCACCTCTCTGATTCCCGCCAGCATCAATGTCGAGAGCGGATAATAGATCATAGGTTTGTCATACACCGGCATGATCTGCTTGGAGATCGCCTTTGTGAGAGGATACAGTCTGGTTCCCGAACCTCCTGCCAAAATAATACCTTTCAAAATATACCTCTTTTCCGCGCACATTTCCGTGCGCCAGTCCACTTTTGTTGTATTCGCTACTGCACTGTCCCATCCGCACTCCGCCTGCTGCCGTACATCTTGTCATAATATTTCTGATAATCGCCGCTTGTGGCGTTTTGCATCCATTCCTCATGTTCAAAGAACCATGCGATGGTCTTCCTGATGCCGTCCTTAAACATCGTCTCCGGCTCCCAGCCGATCTCGGATTTGATCTTGTCCGGCGCGATGGCATATCTGCGGTCGTGCCCTTTCCGATCCTCCACATAGGTGATAAGCTTCTCGCTCACCAACGCTTTCCTCGGATCGCTCTCCGGGAGCATCTCCTGCAGCGTGTCCAGAATAATATGCAAAATTTCGATATTTTGTTTCTCATTGTGTCCGCCGATATTATAAGTCTCAAAAAGCCGACCCTGCTCCTGCACCATGTCGATGGCCTTGGCGTGATCCTCTACATACAGCCAGTCGCGGACATTTTTGCCGTCCCCGTACACGGGAAGCTTTATGCCCTTCAGCGCATTGTTGATCATCAGCGGAATAAACTTCTCCGGGAACTGATAGGGACCGTAATTGTTGGAGCAGTTTGTGATATTGGCGGGGAACTTATAAGTATCCATATACGCCTTCACCAGCATGTCGGAAGATGCCTTGCTGGCAGAGTAGGGACTGTGGGGATCATAGGGCGTAGTCTCATAGAAAAATGCCGTGTCATCCTCCGGCAGACTCCCATACACCTCGTCCGTGGACACATGCAGAAACTTCTTGTCCGCCCGGAAGCTGCCGTCCGGCAGTTCCCACGCGGCCTTGGCGCAGTTGAGCATCACCGCCGTGCCAAGGACATTGGTCTGCACGAACACTTCGGGATTCTCAATACTTCTGTCCACATGACTCTCCGCCGCAAAATGCACCACCCTGTCGATGTCATACTCCGCAAAGATCCGGGAAATGGCCTCCTTATCACAGATATCCGCCCGCACGAAGACATAGCCCGGGCGGTTTTCCACATCTTTCAGATTCTCCAGATTGCCCGCATAGGTGAGCGCGTCCACATTGATGATGCGGATCTCGTCCCCATATTTGCGAAACATGTAGTGAATGTAATTGGAGCCGATAAATCCTGCTCCTCCGGTCACAAGATAGGTTCTCATTGTTCTCTCCTCTTCCGAATTTATTTTATATATTTAGGTTCGTGAATCCCACTCAGTGCATATAGCTCAGATTCATGTCCACGTTGCCGCTTATGCCGCTGACCCTTCCGGTGGACTTGTACTGCCACATCTCATATCTTCCCGCATAAGTGGGCGCCGCCGCATACTGCGCCAGCCAGATCTTGTATGCGCCAAGCTGTCCCGGATCAATCATGGTCTCCAGCCATGTCTTATTCGCGTAGACCCCCGCGGTGTAGCCGCCGGAACGAATTGTCTCACAGAATGCCCTGCAGACCGCAGTTCTCTCCGCTCTGCCCAGACCGTCCGCTCGTCCCTTATTCCCCGCGGCGCCGCTGTACTCCACATCCAAAAAGACCGGATAGGAGAGGCGGTATCCTTTGACGGCATCCAAGACAAAGGACGCTTCCTGCACGGCCTCCACTTCGTCCACCGCCTGACTGAAGAAATACACGCCCACATTCAGCCCTGCCGCCGTAGCCCCTTTGATATTCTGCTCAAATGTCGGGTCAATAATCAGAGATCCCTGCGTATATCCTCTGTAACCACAGCGGATGATCACATAGGTGACACCGGAATTTTTTACGGCCTTCCAGTCGATCGTTCCGTTGTGTTTTGATACGTCGATTCCCATGATACCGGATCCCGTCACCAGCGCGCCGTCGCTGCCAAAGTTGTACCTTGCTCCCTGAATGACCTGTTCTCCCGTCACTTTCTTTCCCGCGGCGTCAAAGAAATAAACCTTGCCGTCTATCGTCTGCCAGCCGGTGTATTTCGTCTCTCCCCGCTTGAAAAATTTGATATCATCCTTGTAATAATCCGCATAGACAGCCTCCCTGTAGGCATCATTTTCCTGCACATAGAGCTGATTGCCCTGATTGTCTTTTAACGGTGTGGTCATATCGTCCTCGGCTCCCCGCTTGACCGTCACCGCACAGGCGGCCGAGAGCGTCTCTCCGTCCGCCTTAACAGACACGGTGATGGTTGCGGTTCCCGCTTTCAGTCCCGTGATGATGAGGGAATCATCCTCCACCTCCGCGGTTGCCACCTTCTTGTCGGAGGATTTGACCGTCACATCGCCGTCCACCCCGCCCTGCAAAGACAATTCTATGGTGACGGGTGAATCCAGATAGACCGTCACTGCCTTTTTACTCAAGCTGATTCCCGCGGACTCCGCAACAATGACATCGATGTCCGCCGAAGGAGGATTACTAAGGGGTTCGCTGCTGTAATTCACATAGACCGTCACCGTTGTCTGCCCGGCGGACACTCCGGTGATGGTAATTTTTCCATTCTTATCGACCTTGGCCGTGGCCACATTCGTATCCTCACAGGTCACGCTGTAAGAGAGTTTCTTGCCTTCCGCAAATCCGTCCGGAGTGACCTGCACGGTCTCCTTCTCCTTCTCCGAGATCGTCACAATCACCGCATCCACGGACACAATCCCTTCAAAAGCTTCCTCATCTGTCACGATCACATCACAGGATGCTTCGTAATCTACCTCCTGCGTCTCGCCGTCTTCCTCCACCAAGGCGGTCACGGTACAGTAAATGGTAGCCTTGCCCTCAGCAATCGCTGTCACGACACCGTCCACATCCACGTCCGCCACATCTCTGTCACTGCTGTGCCATCCCACGGAGACGATATCATCCAACGAATGAGAGACTTTCAGTTTCAGCTTCCCTCCGCCCACCTGCATCTTGGCCTCGGTCTGATTCAGTTTGATCTCCTGTGCCATGCGGAGGAATGTACCGCTCTTCGCCACCGTCATGGGATCCGTGATGTTGCTTCTGCTCACCTCTATATAGGTGCTGGTCACCGCGGTGCTCTCCACCCACTCCACCGTGTCTTCCAGCGTGGACTCCACCGCAGGCTCCTGCTTCTTTTGTTCCTCCTTGGACACATCAATCTGTGACTCCGTCTTCACCTCATCGGACACATCAATTTTCTGATAGGCGATATCCTTCTTGACCTCCGCCGTCTTGGTATCGGCGGGTATGGAATATCGGGCATATTTATCGCCGTTTAAAGCATCTACCGTCACCTTGTAATTGCCCGGCGTAATGCCCTTTTTATAAATAATTCCGTCCATGTCATCGTCGGCCCAGATCTCGGCTCTCCCCTCCGGCGTTGTGATCGTCACGGAAAAAGGCACGTTCGGGATCAGCTTATCCGTACCTTTGTCAACAAACTTGATCTTCAAATCTTTCTGTACGGACACCATCTTCAGCGTAACCGTCACATTTTTCTGATAATCGATCTCATGATAAGTATTGTCGTTGTCCTGCCCCGGCTCCAAGAGCTTTATGGCCTCCTGCTTTGCCAGCGTCGCATCCGCCACCGCCAGAAGTCCCTTGTCTCCGACGATCTCAATTCCCTCAATCTGCTCTCCCACCGAAGCCAAGACGGGAAGTCTGCTTGCGGAAGATCTTGTGCGCAGGAAGAGGATCCCCGTGACAACGGCCAGAAGCAGTACACAGACCCCGGCGCCAAGCATCACCTTGTCCATGACCGTCATGCCGGCAAACCACGCGAACACTCCCACAGGAGCTCTTTCGTCGGATCCGTCCTCGTAGAACTCATCTTCATAGGCCCCGCCGTTATACGTTTCGTCCTCGTAATACTCTATCTCCTCCTCGTAGTATTCCCCGGACGCCTCCTCATACTCCACAGACTCCTCATAGTATTCTCCGTCTGCCTCATACTGGCCTCCGTCCTCTACACCAGACCCATAATATTCCTCAGACGGCTCATACTCCGCCGCTTCCCCGTAGTATTCTTCGGTCGCCTCGTAATCCGTTCCATTTTCTTCCTCTAAGCCGGACTCATAATATTCCTCAGATGGCTCATACTCCGCCTCTTCCTCATAGTATTCTCCGGACGCTTCGTAATCCGCCCCGCTTTCTTCCTCTAAGCCGGGCTCATAGTATCCCTCAGACGGCTCATACTCCGCCTCTTCCTCATAGTATTCTCCGGTCGCCTCGTACTCCGCTGCGCTTCCGTCCTCCACACCGGACTCATAATATTCCCCGGACGGCTCATACTCCGCCGCTTCC
>CAZSAJ010000008.1:0-80288 GCA_964604835.1 uncultured Acetatifactor sp. | reverse complement strand
CCATGAGGATATATATTACCTACAGTTAGTATACACAAAATTTTTTACAGTCTCTTGCACATCGGAATAATTTTTATAATAAAGAGTTATAAACAAATAATATTTTCCTACAAAATTGCTTATATCAAATGTTATTACTTCGCGTAAATTATGAACATCATTGGTGGGATTATCAGCTTTTTCTCTACTATTTTCTCTAATAGTTTTTAAATTTATACACCGATTATCTGTTCTAGGAAAGTTACTTGTGTCAGAATGATTCCGAAAGCAACCAAACGATTTCGTTAGTCCTAGTTGAGCATAACCTGTTGTATTATCCTTATTAGTATTATTATAAAAATATTCAAATTTAAGTTTGGTATAATTAGTAAAATCAATTAAATTAACTGTATATAACGATCCTACACTATTTTGAGCAAATAAAAAATGTAGATCCATATATTGTGTTGTATTATTTTTATTTTTTTCGATAATACTATATTCTAATGGCGTTTTATTAGTAGTAGAAGAGATCGTGATGTCACTATACGCAGGAACTCCAATAAGCCCACCACTTACATTATCGTCTGTTACCCATCCATCTCTAATAATATACCCATCCCAATTATATCCAGCATATACCACATCTTTCCATTGCCCGCCAATATATCCCTGATAATAATCTGTATCTTTATTATATACTAATGCTTGTTGCTTTAATGCTTCGTTAGCAGTTTTGTTATTCTGAATCAAGTTCCTTATATCTTGTATCTCTGTTTCAAGGTTGTTCCCATTATTCATCTCACAATCACTTGCCTTGTGCCAGAAAGATATTCGTTCCCAAGCACCATTAATAAAACGTCTAAGTTTTTTACCTGTTACAATTTTTTCGTTTATTGCCATATCTGTCTCCTCTTATTCAATCCAAATCATGTTTTCATTTACTTGAGTAGGTTCTACATCAGAATGTATAAACACTTCTTTTTTTCCCTTTGTAAGTAAATATTCCTGCAAACTGTCAATGCGGTTTTCAAGCGCATTAAAATAGTCAGCAGAATACCGATGTATATTTTCCTGCTGACTGATATATTCATTTGCTTCGTCATATTTACCCTGAGATATTAAGTTTTCATATGTTTTAATCATGTCTACCTTATCCAGACTGTTGTCTTGAAAAAACAGCATCGGGTCAATCCTATCTGGATATTGAGATTCTACATTTATCATAACCGATCTTTCACCTGCCTTATTTCCCAATCCAGACATCGCCTTCCATACAATCCGGCTCGGATTCGTCAAAGTGTATGGACTGCTGTACCTGTTTTGCATATTTTTGTGTATTGTATATTTCTTCTTCCCATGTCCGGAAAGTGGTGGCATCGACAATATATTGCGACAAATTAATTCCTTTTTCCTGCTCTTTCTGTATTTCGTCGGCAGCTTTATTGTATTCGCCCTTCGCCCGCAGATCATTGATACTTTTAATTGTGTCTGCAACACTGTTATCCACGTTTTTGAAATTGTGTTTTGTAATTTTCCGTGTAGGGAAATTGCTATATTCGTTTTCATATTGTGCCATATGGTTATTCTCCATTCGGTGTTGTAAATTTGTGGTAATTTTTGTTGCCGAAAACTAAGCTTTATTAGGGGTGATTCTTGGACGAATCATGCAATCTGGAATAGCCGTTGCCATTCCAGATTACACTTGCTGTGTCTTCGGCTTTTAGCTCTGGGGTTACTGTATATAATTTCTTATTCTGCTGTTTGGCAAGACGCAATGATATTCTCATACTGCTCCTGATTCAGTCTGCCGGCTGCATAATACACATCCGCCATGCTCAGGATTTCCTCAGATGTCTTTTTACCATTTGAGATCAAACTTTTTAAAATTTTGTATGCCATGATTATCCCTCCATTCCAAGCTGCATCAGGCTTGTCTCATACATTAAGTCCGCCACGCACTCCGTCAGTTCTGCATTGGTGAGCGGTTCCTCCTCTATCTGCTCGTCTGAATTATATTGCCACTTTTCCGTCTGCACTATGTCTTCCAGATCGGTGTAGTAGATCGCGTTTGGATTGTCTTCCAGTACATCGTAGCGATATCGGTATTCGGAGCAATCCTTTAAAATAGTACCGTCAGGATTATACAGGACGAATCCACTCAGATTTTCCGTAATGTTTGGATAATATAAGGAGATGATGTGATCCTGTATGCCATAACCGTCTAGATTCACAAAATCATTAGCATTGTTGTATTTAACCTTATATTTCTTTTTCATACTAATAACCCCCTTTTAGTCTATATAACGTACAGTTGGCATCGCTACCTTTTGGGACTTTAATACTTATATGGCTTGAAGTCTTATCAAACGAAAATCGTTCAGTGCTTCCTGTAAAATAACTTCCTAAAGTAAATACAGCCCATACATTTGTTTCACTATCGTGATTGCGTGTTACAAACATCAAGCGGCCATAGTCATATTTTCCCCAATCATTAGAATTACTTGAACGTCCTTCAAGAAGAGCGATGTAATTATACCTGGAGGTTGCATATTCATCTGGATACTCCATGTACTGAGCCGATGAATAGGCATCTACGCTTTTAAACCCAACATATTCCATTGTAATGCCGCCTTTTAATACCCCCTCAGTCTTACGGAGATAAGTACTTGCAATGTTATTTCCATCGCTGTCCTGCACTGCTTTTCTTGCCAAGTTTACGCCGACTCCACCCAATCCATCAATTCCGACATTGACAATACCGTTGACCAGATCTTCCTGTAAAAAAATCTGTCCGGCATTAGCCATGCTCCCGGATACATATGGTCTGACGCTAAGTCGATCTCTAACATCATTCGTCGTTTGTATCCAAGTGGCATAATTCGCATTAGATGCTGTCCCGTGAATCACACCATCCGGCGTAATGCTTACCTGTGCAGTTGTTTTATTGTTGCCAGCATTATAATTAGCATCGGTAATATATGTAAACCATAGTGTATTATTTGTATATGCCCCAATCTCCCAAGAACCATCATTGGTTTTGACACTGGCTAAAGGAATGTATTGACTTGTTCCCATGGAAGTGGTCCTTATCAATGCACCGTCTCTACCTTCTACCCACATCTTAGAAGATCCATCCCGTTTAATCTGACCCGGGACGATTGTGTCACCATTAGCATCCAACAGTGTCAGAGTCCGTATTAGTTGAGCAAATGTCCCTTTATATTGCCGGACATAAATCGGTTCGTTGTTATCGTCAGCCGTTGCTATTTCTAAAAAACCAGCATTCGATCCAGTAGCCCCGCCCATTACACGCCACACGTCGTTGTCGCCCATTGTGCCCTGAATCCCCCGGTAATTAGTTCCCGAATTTGAAAACAATAAATTGCCCGTCATGGTGTCGCCGGATTTGCTGACCTTAGTCGTTGCATCACTTTCGCCACCGGCATCCAGATCATCCACATGGGCGATCTCCCGCCACGGCTCCCATGTGTCAGTATCCCCCACTCGGTGGTATAGTTTTCCGTTGGCCGTGAATCCGAGTTCATGTGCCTTGCCGCCGCTGGAATCTTTCCAGCCTCGGATACCGACCAGAGTGGCATAGGTTCCTCCGTCCGATATTCCGGTTGTAGTATTTTGCTTGATTCCCACAGGCCGGATTTTTTCGTTGTAATCATTCGGCTTTGTTGTAGTATTTCTGGTATCTTCCCACCCGGCCAGCATTTCGGAAAATGCAGCCTTTGATGCGGATGATGCATTACCTGCAAAAGCCGTGGCTGTTACTGTTCCCTGTACTTCCAGCGGTCCTGTTATGGTGCCGCCTTGCAAAGGGAGATAAGAGGACAATTCCTCCGCCGTTACCGCTCCGATATCCTCCGCACTGAGTCCGTCTACCTTTTCATCCAACGCTGTTACGCGGGAATCTACCGTGTTTACGGATTCTGTCACCGTGTTCAGGCCGGTGTCCAGAAGCTGTTCTGCTGCCTGCGCCCGGTTGATTTCGTCCTCCAGATCGCTTTGCAGATCCGCCTCGACATTGGAGCTTCTCATGCGTTCTGTGCGGATTGCTTCTGCATTGGCATTCTCGGCAGTTTGGGCTCTTTGGACTTCCGCGTCCAGAGCGTCTGTCAGCTTGGTTTCCGCATCTTTTGCCCGGTCGCTTTCCGCCGCCAAGGCTTCATCCAGACTGAGATCTTTCTGCTCCAGTTTGTTCAGCTCCGTGTCGATCAAATCGGCGTTTCTGTTGGCCACGGCAATGTCATATTTTTCCGTGCTCAGAGGCTTTTCCAGAGCTTTATAGGTTGTGTAATTGCTCATTTGAGCGTTCCTCCTTTCGCTAGTTCATTCTGTTTAAAACTTATAATTCATCCCCACTGATGATCGTGACGAGTTCTTCGTGTGTGAATTTGCTCAGCGTACCGTGGGTGTACTCCGACAGGGTTTTATGTGTGCCTGCTTCCTTCAAAAGCATTTCATAGGAAGGGTAGAAGCGGTACATGGTGATGGTGCTGGTGTGTGCGGCAAAATCATGAGAGACTTCGGAAATGATATACTGGTACTCCCTGTCGGCGTCGCTTCTTTGGTAGGACACTTTTTTGTTGACGTCCAGAAAGGGCAGCAGGATAGTGGTGATTGTGATATTGTCCGTCAGTCGGCAATTTTTCCAGTTCTCCCATTTTGCTCTGTCTGCCGCCAGATCATTGGAAGTGATATTGTCGTATTCGTCGCCCGTCCGAATATCCGGTATTTCGCCCAACTTTTCCACTGTAAAGGGCGAATTGGCGATGATTGTCATGTCCACCCGCTCACAGTTGTAAAACCGCTGAAAATATTCCTTGGAATACAATTCATATTCCGCTCCGTCGGAGTCGGTCACAAATTGCCCGCTCTTGCGGCCGTTGGTCAATACATTCAGTGCATGAACCTGCCATTGGCCGAGGAGATACGCTTTGGTGACGTCTTCCTTGTCCACATGTTTTTTCTTGATTTTAAAGGCGTATACCTGTTCCGGTTTGAAGGTGTCCGCAGGAACCGGCTCCTCGTTGGATTCACTGTAGATTCCCACGGCGCCCAGACCGTTTAGGTTGATTTCGGCTGCTGCCTGATTAGTCGATGGAAGCTTTAACGCAATGATATCGCCGCTCTGGTAATTGTCCCGATAACTCGGGATGGTGGCAGTGTAGAGATTGCTGTCGCTGTCATAAGAGCATTCTTCTCCATAGAAATCTGCGTCGATGACTTGTCCCCAGACCTCGCAGATATTGCGCACGGAAGTCATATCCACCGAGGTGTTCTCGGAGATGAGTACCCGCTGTAGGAAGCTGTTGTCCAGAAAAATGTCATCCTCATAGCAAAGAGGTTTTAGCTGGCAGATGAAAGCATTGGATTCCATGTCAAAGAACATTTCATAATTGGGGTATAGATCCCGCAGGGTGGTCAGAATGGAGAGGACGCTGCATCCCGATGAGAATTCCTGATCAAAGGGAATGGCGTTCCATGTCTCATTTTCTTCCCGGTATTTGTCCCAATCTTCATTGTAATCGGGCATGGCCCTGTGTTCCCCCATGTCGTCGATCCGGTGGTGGGTGATATGAGCCAGATCTTCCAGTGTCTTGATCACCGCCTTCCGAATGGTGTTGTATTGCAGCACTTCGCCGGTTTCTTTGTCTTCCTCATAGGCGGGGTACACCGTCGTCAACGCGCCGAGCTGTCCGTTTTTGGTGCCGTCCAGTTTCTTCATGAAATCTGCGCAGTTTATGCTGAGACTGTTGGTTGCGGCGTCATAACTGGCGGATGTGTCCGTGTAGACATAATATCCCAGCGGATAGTATTTGTAGTCCTTGGTCTTCGGGCGATACAGGCCGACATACATGCGGATATCTTTGTTCAGCCACAGGAGACTGTTTTCGCTCAGTCGAATTTTCTCGGTCTGGGTGGGCTGGAGCACGAAATTGGCAGTACGTCTGATATCCGATTCCCCGGAGATAGACATACTGCCGCTCACAACGCCATAGATGATTCCTACAATCCTTTGTTCGGAATCCAACACTTCAATCCGCAGTTTTGCCGTCCGGGGCGCCGCGGACTGTTGGAGAACAAGTGTCAGATCCTCTTTGGTAACGAGATAGGCCATTATCCGTTCCACCATTCTTCCGGCACGTCGGACAGGCCCAGATAATAGAGATCTTCCGACGAGTTGACATCTCCAACTTCAACCCAAGGGAAGGATACATAACGATTATTATATGCGGTATTGGCAGAGTCCGTGGGACTGGACGTGACCTGAATCAGCCACATGCGTCCGTCCGGCAGCTTCAGAACCTTAGGGAGACCGTCCGAGAGAAAATCCATGAATTTCCGCTGGTAATCGATCCTCTGATAGTCATGCGCTCTGTTATAGGCCAGTACACAGTTTGGCTCGTCCGAAAACGGTACGAATGCTCCCGTGCAGGTGCCCGTGTCATAGCTCGCGGCGGAGTTTCTCACAAAAACGGGGTATTTGCTGTTTAGCAGCGTCACCGTGGAAGAGGAGATATTGCGTGTGGTATCGCAGAATCCGTCCGTGATCCCGGTACTCCACACCATGTCGCCCTCTATGAGGAATAAGCGATTAAATCGGGGCGTGATCTCGGATATGGCATAAGTCCCTTCGACTCCGCCGGAGACAGGTACAATGGCATACTCCACCGTCTCGCCGGAGGCGGCATAATAGTCCGGGTAATTGATCTCGAAATCCTCTATTGTGTGTACCTCTTTGACTGTCAGAGTCTGCCATGTGAAATCTCCGGACCTCCTTTTCTTTAACAACAGATGGGATATACTTTTCAGATTCCAGTCCATATTGCCGGCATTGGTATTCCCGTCGAAGAGAGCATACAGGACCGTTTCAGGATTCCATTGTTTCGGGTAGTCATTGGTCATTTCCGATTCCGTATTCCGAGTGATGAACCAATCGTCATACCGTCCGTTCTGCAATGCGACATAATTGATCCGGTTCGGACCGGAAGGCGTCACCGCACATGCCAATGCGCCGCCTACAAAGTTACTTCCGCAGATAAACATAGTTTTATCACCTCCGATTCTCTACAAAAACTTTTATTTGATACAGGTCATCTTTGCGCCTCAGCACAATGGTCACCATGTCGTCCATTCCGAAGACCTGTTCATCGGAATAGAGCAGATAATGACATACGCCGTTGGGAACAAGCAGTTTAAACCGCAGTTTTCCGTCCGTGTAGATATGAGAGCTTAGGGTTAGTCCCAAATCAGCGTTTTTCATCTTCAGAATCTCGGCGTTTTGCCAGAGGTTCTTTCCCTTGATAATCATCGTAAAATCGTTCTCAATGAGAAAGCCCTCGTCATAATACAGTGTCTTGCCCACAAGGTCGATCATGCTGTTCTCATAAGTAAAATCCTCCGTGCCGTTATAGCGGATCATGATCAGGTTAGAGGCTGCCTGCACGCATCCCTGATCGGGATGAACTCTGGTATAGAGGCGCGCATAGGTATTGGGATCCTCGAATTTGACGGAAATCTTTACATAGTCTGTGTCCAGCAGCATGCCGTGTACCGTGACGGCGGTGCAGCGGATATAATAGTCCGTGTTATTGTCCAGCCCGCGATAGTCATATTGGATATTGAAAATATCATGCATGGTATCGCTTTGCCGCCGCAGCCTTTTGCTGGCGTCATACAGATAGAACACATAGGAACTGATATTTTCCCAATCCGGCGAGTCATAGGCTATGGATGCCGTAAAAGAGGCGCTGGTAATTATGTGGCTGTCCGGTATGCTATGAAAGGCAAAGACCGGACGTTGAAAGGTGTAGAACAAAACCTTTTCGGACAAGGGAGAAGGGAGCTCCTCCTTATCGTAAACTCGTGCCTGAATGTTCCAGATTTTCCCGTTGGGCAGTGTCCCGGCCGGAATGGTGTGTTTGAGTTCATAAGGAGGCGACGTGTTCCGGTAGAATTCGGTATTGGTCGTATTGTCATAAATGATGATCTCGCTGGTGTAGGCGCGGTTGCCTGTCCAAGAGAGAAAGATATCCTGTTGTTGGTCCCCGTCAAAGGGGAGTATTTTTTGAATAATGGGTCGTGACATTTTTTTTTCACCGTCCTCGTATTATAAAGTAGTAGTCTTGATTGTCAGCAGATTCCACAGATATGTATCCGTTTCAGATCTCCGCAGGGTTCCTTCACCCACACTCTCTGCATCGTCCGCAGAGAGATTCCGGGAATGCAGCATTTGACGTTCCTTTCATTGCCCGTGTTGTCCAAGATGACATAGGTGCCGTCGGGGTTGACTTTCTTGATGACGGAGACATAGGTTTTGTCCGATCTGTGGACGCTTAATTTCTGGTCCACCATGATCTGAACGGATTTTAGAATCTCATTGCCGATGTCCATGTGTTTTCCTCCTTTCCGGCCGCACTCCATGGGGGGAGTGCGGCTGCTGGGATGTAAAGTTTAATGCTTTCGGGATTCCTGTAATGCCCTGAGGCTCAAGTGACCCAGTTCCCGTTGAATGTATTCCACTCCGGATTGGTTGGTGACATTGGGGCAGTTTAGGACAATATGCTGATTCACCACCTGCTGTGGGGCGGAGGTGACATGACCGGCATTTCGGGTCATGCTCTCTATGCCGCCGTGATAGCCCGTATAGGCGGGAGCATTCGGCAAGAGATTTCGATTGCCTTGTATCGTCTCCACAAACTGTCGGCTGATCTGTAGCAGCGGGTGATCCGGGGAGAGCGGCAGGATACCGTCAGGCAGTGCGGATTGTCTAAGGCCGTCCGCGAGGTTGTGGATCTGGTCGGGGGTGGCAACGGCTTCCCCTTGCTGTAGGATGGCGGGGACATCCCCGGCTCCGAGGCCTGTTCTCTGAACGAGGCGGAAGTCCTCGTCGAAGCTGTGGCTGTCTACGGGGCCCTGTTTCAGCCCGGTGTGATATTTCTTCGCATACTTCTTCACATAATAGCCGGGAATATCGCTGTTGCCGAATTCCTTCATCCATTTTGACTTATCTCCACTGACATCTATGCCATTAGAGGCGGCTTTGTTTTTATTTAAATTATCTGCAAAGTCCTGCGCTTCTTGTTTTGAGGTGAATACGTCTCCGATTCTTTTGGTGGTCTTTTCGTCAATCACCTCATATCCATTTTCAGGATCACCACTATTATTTCCTCCGCCAGAGGAATCGCCAATCTGTATCTTTTCCTGCTTTTCAATAGCCTGTGCCGCTTGATACGCAGCGTCTACCATAGCTTGCTGGATTTTGATGTAATCATCTTTGAATTGATTAAGCTTATCCAGACGGGTATCAAGAATATCCTTTTCCCAATCTCTGCCAAGCATTTGTTCTGCCATTAAATCTTCCTGACTTTCTTCATAGGCAGAAGTGATATCGTTCCATTGATCTTTATACGCTTCCAGTTTGTCGATCATGGCATCAATGGCATTGGTTTCACGGTCACGGGCTTGTTCCAGTTTGGTGATTTCATTTTCGATCTCTAAAATCTTTAGTTCATATTCGGCGTTTTCGACTTCCTGCCCGGCATCACGGATCGAAGCATCGTCCGCCACATAGTGCATTCCCTTGTCTTCGGAATAGATTAACTTAGTCCTCTGATTTTTGGCGCGTTCCAGCTCATACATCGCCTTCTGGAGGTCAATTTCCTTCTGACGTTCCCGGTTTTTCTCCTCTAAGAGAGTCTTCTCTTTTTCATAGGCATCAATCTGGGTCTGGTAGTAATCCTTTATCTTTTCTTTCTGCTTTTCAAGGCTGTCAATCTCTTTATCTATCCTTCTCGTTACGGCATTGATTACCTTATCTCTGTAGGACAGTTCCTGCTTATAATGCTTTTCAAGGTAGGAATAGTATTCATCCGCTGACAATTTACCTTGCCGGTAGTAGTCTTCGATGAGGTCAAGCCGTGCTTTGATGTAGTCGTTGAAGTCTATGTAACCGGCTTCCATTTTCTTGTCGAGTACGTTCAGTTCTTTGTCTAGAAGGTCTGTGAAGGATTTTGCGGCTGAGGAGGCGGACTTTTCGGCGGATTTTGATGCACCACTGAAATCAACTTCCGGAGTATAATCTACTTTTGTAATGCCATCCTCAATTAACTGTTTTAATTCATTTGCTCTATCCAACTTTTTACTCAGCATATGTTCACTGAGAGTACCTTGGGCAACCTCTTGATATATTTTCTCTAATTCTGTGAGATTAGCAATAACTTCACCAGTCACTCCTGCCTTTTTTGCTAAAGAAATCATGTTGGCAACTTCTGTAGAGGCATCCATATTTTCCATGGCATTCAGCATTTTCTGCTGTGTAAGCATATTGATAGCTTGTGCCAAATTTTCAGCAGTAATATGTTCATCAGCAAATTGGGCAATATCTTCATATGTTGCATTTGCAAGATCCAAATTAGCCTCTTTTAATGCTTCTGTATTACTGATAAAAGCATCAAACGCTACAATCTCACTATTTACCACACCTAAATCTTCAAGTGCTGCCTTTAATGTAGCAAAATCCTCTGCACCAGATAATCCGGTATTGGTTATAGAAGTTGCAAGGTCATCGAAAGCGTCTTTGACTTTCTTTTCCGTGGATTCAGAATTACTTAATACTTTGACAAATTCTTCATAGGAAGAGTAGTCTACAGTGATATCATCCGTTTTGTTTAATTCATCCAGCTTTGATTTAATGCTGTCACAGGTGGATAGGATATCTATACTGTTCAATTTGAATCCATCATCCGTGAAGATGTTTTGATATGCTGATTTTAGCGAATCAAAGGCGGGTTTTACTTTGGTGTTAAGTTGGTCTACGGTTTCGGAGATTGATAATGAAATAGGGGGCTCATTGTTAGATGTTTCACCTTTAACATCATCTTGTACAATGCCTAATTCAACCAATAAGTCAATAAGTTTCTGTACTTCTTCCGCTGATTTATCTGTACAAATACCATACTCAACGGTTTTATCAATTAGCGAATTGAAAGCGCTATCTGCAATAGTAGAAGATTCATCATCAATCATATCAAGTAGGTCAGTAGCAGTGTATTTTTCACCAATTTCTTTAGCTGTGTCTGCGATGCCATCTGTATTAGCAGAAATACTATATTCAAAATTCCAAGAAGAAATTTCTGAATATAAATCGGGATATAAGTTCTCAAAATATCTTTTCACATTATCATTATTTTCTGCCGAAGTAATAGCATTGTTTAAACTCTCATAAAATGCTTTCTTCGCTTCTAAAATTCTTTGCTGTTTGCTATCATCATATGTACTTAATTCTGCTTCTTCTAATAATGCACGTTTAGATAGCAAGTCAGCGTATTCATCAGAGTACTCCGAATCGTATTTTATCATACCCTCAAGATATGTATGATAAGTTTCTTGATGTTTACCCAACTCAGCATCAATAGTAGTCATTGCAGACTGAATACTGTCATTTACAGTTGTTAAAATATTATCTGTTTCAGTTCCCAAATAATTAGAAGCATTCTCTCTATATGCTGTACGGATTTCGCCTAGTAATTCATATGCTTCTTCTGGGACCATATCTTTAATAACAAATTCATCAAAAGCATTTTTATGGAGTCCAAATTTTTCTTGAATTAAACTATCTAGCTCTTTATTGCCTGTTGTCTTAACATAAAAGAATTGTGTTTTATCTTCCATGTAATCAACAGCAGAATCCAATGCACTTTTATACTGATCTGATATACCAGTAAATATTTTAAAGAATCCATTACCAAATTTTTGTGCGCCAGTTAAACTATCTACAGAAGCCAACCATTCATAATATGATTTTTGAGAAAGAGTATCTAATGCATCAACTTCTCCATTTATGGCTGTGGTAATTGATTTAATGACTTGTTCCTCAGTACCATATTTTTTAAACAATTCATCTTGAATAGACATTAATTCTTTACGTTTTGTTTTTGAATCTTCATAAGATATATTGCTAGAATTTAATTCTGTAACTAACGCATTGATTTGTTTTTTGTAATCTTCAAGAGAGGTATTATTTGACTTATAAGTAGATGTTAATACTTTTGCTTTCTCTA
Source organism: uncultured Acetatifactor sp. (assembly GCA_964604835.1). Classification (GTDB taxonomy): domain Bacteria; phylum Bacillota; class Clostridia; order Lachnospirales; family Lachnospiraceae; genus Acetatifactor. The sequence continues at coordinate 68,232 of CAZSAJ010000008.1, read as the reverse complement.
TGGCTTCATTTTGTGCTGTAAATAATTTACTGAATGCGTATACAACACCATTTAATAGAGCAGAAGTAGCCATATTTGCAACTATAGTAATACCTTTAACTGCTAATTTGTATGCATTTGCACTAACAGTTGATAAATCAAAATATTTCTTTGACTTTTGTATAGAGGCATTTGCTTTCAATTGTTGTTGTTCAAAATTAGAAACAGATCCAGCAGTTTCTTTTGTACTTATCGCATATTCTATTGCATTTTTACTTGCTTCGTTAGTAGATTTATTTAAAATCGCTTGTTGCTTTGCAACATCACCAGTAGCATTAAAATACTCTGTTAAAAAAATCTTATCTTTTTCAAGTTGTTTTGCAAAATTTTCGCTTTCAATTTTGGCTTTATTGAAAAATGATATGATTCGTTCTCCATCATCTGTTGTTTTGAATATCATACTATGTTATAATGCGTAATGTGGAGTTACGATAGCACAATGTGGAGTTGTGCATATTTTGTACTTGTGGAGACTACAATTTTATTTATAGGAGAAAAATTATCATGAAAATTTGCTTAAAATGTAAACAAGTATGTAATGAGGACACATTAACAAAATGCCCTAAATGCAACGGTGAGTTGATTCAATATAGTGAGGAAAAATATAAATACTATTTAAACAATCAAAAACAAGAAAATAATAAATATATTTCAAAGGAAGACAGAATGTATCAAGACATTCATACTATAAAAAACATTTTGGTTTTGTTCGCAGTACTAGCTATTATTACGTTTGTGGTAAATTTCTTTATAATGATGGGCTAATATTTTTGTATGATATAATTTTGTGCAAAATAGCACAGATCTTTTTTAGCGGTTTGTTAATTTGTTGCGTATATTCGGTGATAATTCTTCTAACTCTGGAGTAAACAAGTTATTTCTAACTTCAGCGAAGTCATATGCCGTATGAAACTCATATAGTTTATAAGGCACTTTTATATCTCGACATGATCCGGTTCTTTCTCCGTTTCTTCCACATACGGCTAGGAGAAATCCTTGCATAATTCTGTTTCTTTCTATATCGCTGGACGGCGTATCGGATGATGGCGTCATCGAGCGGTATAGCTGCTGTGAAAAAACAGAAGAGCAGCATCACTCTCTTGGTTTTACCCAGTCACGGGCAAGTTTTCCTTCTTGGTTTCGAGTACCTCTTACAAGCCTTGCGACTCAAAATCGTTTATACTCTGTGAACACTTCCATATCTGACGGTGTCAGACTTAGGGGTTCCGTTGCTGATTGGTGGTCTTGCCCGATGGAAAAGGGCGTGTTACTTAGGGCTTTCGCCCGTAACCAACAGTGTGTTTTCTTGCCATTGCTGGTATCCTTTTCGGAGCGCATTCACGTCCGCCGTTTCCGGCCGCGTTGTAGCCACACTGTACTGTTTATTCACTATAATTAAGCTTCCCAGCACTGGGAGACAGCAGCTCCCAATTACGATTTGTTTTATAGAACATCGTGAGTTGACTGGGCTCACACATTCCTACCCTTGAAAGCAAAGCATACCGCGATGTGGCATGATTCTCTCTTGGGCATGAAGGGTATATTCAAAACAAGTAACAGATGATAGGTTTTGAAATCCGTACACTCATACGGCCTTTACCGATGTTCTGGAAACCGGCATATAATCCGGCACCGGCTCCGATTGTTCCAAACAGTCCCAGCTTGTCGGTCAGGAAGTCCAATGCATTTCCTAAGGAGGATACGATGTCGAGAACCGTTTTCATGTCTTCCCGGTTGAAAAGGTTCTGGGCAATCCCTGTGCCAGTTTCCTTTATTTGATTCAGTTTGTAATCAATGGAGTCCATTGCGGCCGTCATGGCCGTTTTTGCATCTCCCGCCGAGTGTGCCATGGCATCCATGGCGTTCTCCACATTGGAGAAGTCCGAAAGCAGGGAGGCCCCGGCAGAAGAGTGGGACTGTCCGAAGAGCAGTTCCAGCGTTTCCGTCTGTGCTGTGTCGCTCAGGGAATCCCAGACAGTGCTGATTTCTTTTAGGATTTGATAGGTGCTTTTATAAGTATCTACACCTGCCAGATTTTCCGTGACGGAGACTCCGGTCAGATCATGCAGTGTGGCCTGCAGATTGCGCAGAGATGCGTCCGCTTCCGTGGACTCTTTCTGGATGCCCCGAAGTTTCAGGGCGGCGGACTGAAGTCCGTCGGCCACACCGGTATCCCGGGTGACGGCAAAGGCGGCTGCCTCCAGCGCGAGAGTTTCGTCAAGGGTGTTGTCCGCATCTGCCATGGCGGAGGCGGAGGTCTGCAGCATGGCGAGGAGCTCGTCGTTGCCGAGAGTCAGCCGACGACCGACTGCCGTGATCTTTGAGAGAATGCCGTCAAGAGCGTCGGCGGCCTCAATGCCATAGGCTTCCATGATGCCGGAGAGCGCGCTGACTGCCCCATCGGACGTCAGACTCGGGGAGAGGAGACGGAGCTGTGCGGACAGTTTGGTCATTCGCGAGACAGCTTCCGATCCGGTAAAACCGAGTTTTGTCCAAGCGGTTGCTTGATGGAGGATCTCCTGTGTGGTGATGCCGGTCTGTCGGGCGATGTCATTGGCGGAATTGTAGAAGGATTCCAGTTGGGTAGCGGTCATAGAGGAGGCCGCTGCCAAGCCATTCATAGCCGTGTCCAGCTCCCGGACCGTGGTGAGTGCCTGTCTTGTCATCTTGACCAGTTGTCCGCCGATGAGGCTTGATTGGAGCCAAGAGGAGAAGTCTTTGATTCCGGCTGTGAGGGTCTTGGTGAAAGTCTGTTCTGTCCGGGTGGTGGAGCGCAGGCCGGATTCCAGTCCTGCTTCCATGCCGGAGAGGCTTTTTGCAGTCAGTTTCTGCATTTCGGAGCCGACAACGTCTTCCGCCTGTTCCAGTGCCTGCGTCACGGACTGTGTGATCTCGGACGTCAATCCCTGTGTGATTTGGTTTCCCATGTTTCGGCCGATGGATGTTGTCTGTTGTTGGGAGAGGAGTCGATCCAGCTTTTTGGTGAGAGCGGAGATTGCTTTGGGATCGATCTCCGGTTTGAGTTTTAATTTATTTAGTTTTTTCTGAAGCTTTGCGATGTCTCTGTTCAGGGTTTCTCTTGATTTGGCCTCGTCGAGACGGGCCTGCAGCCTGACATAAGGGTCGCTCATGGTTGTCCCTCCTTCCTGATTGGCAGGACACAGGGACAACTCCCCGGATCACAGGGAGCTGTCCCCATGCGTCTACGCTTTACGGGTGTTTTCCTCATGTATGATTTCCGCCAGCTTTGCAATGAACTCCCGCTGCAGATCTTCCGTGGGGACATCTTTCAAAGCGGTATACAGTTTGCGGACAAAGGCCGGAATCTCCTTCCGACTGTCAAGAAATTCGCACATCATCTCGTATAGGGCAGCCTTTGCTTTCCATTCGGCTTTCTTTTTTCTCCAGTAATAAGTAAACATGGTAAATACTCCTTTCCTGTTGGGTAAATGATCGAGTACATAGAATTTTGTTTTTGATTTCCTAATTGATTTAGTTTTGATGGAACGGATCTGAGTTGATTTCTTTTTCCGGCATTTTCTCCGGTGCGACCGGATTGTTGGCAACCGGTATCACGCGCAGATGGCGCATGCAGTACTCGTATTTGGCATCTCCGCTGTGGTTGCCGCCGACTCCTTTATAGGCGGCGTGCAGATTGGTAAATTCTGCGATCTCGTCCTCGGGAATGCCGTTGATGGAAATATAGAGTTTGTACTTGTCGTTGATTCGATCGGCAAGGATTTCTCTCTCTGCTGTCATTAAATTATCGATCTGCCGGTCTTCGTTGAGATTCCGTTCCATGATCTGTCTGATCTCGGCCTGTGTCTCCGATATCGACTGACGCATTTGTGTCATAAACGTGGATAAATCGTCCCGGATGCGCTCATCGTGCAGATCGGACTCCGCCACATCTTTTGCGTGCTGCTTTTGCAGATCGGTGAGATTTTGGGAGGTTTGGATCAGTAAATCCCGTTCTTCCCGGCGCTTCCGCATCCACTTGGTCTCAAGACCGAGTTTTGCGACGGTCCATTCCAGAACGGACACCGCAGCCTTGATTCCGATGAGAATTACGAAGACAGAGAGGAACAGAGACGAGAAGTCAAGTTCGGTCAATGCTGTTATTGCGTCCATAAGTGATTCGCCTTTCTTAAATAGAGTGACAGGTCTGGCCGCCTGCCGTAATTCCCTGTACGATGGCCCGAGCAATCAGATCGGCATGGTATCGCTCGACATCATCCGGGTCATCCACAAAGCAGATCTCCACGAGCAGGGCGGGGGCTTTGGTGTGCTTCAGCACATACAGGGTGGGGGCATATTTGACGCCGCGGTTTTGAAAGCCCAGTGCCGCGATGGCATCCGCGATCCTCTGCGCGGCGGCTCTGGCCTTGGAGGCGGCGGAATACACATAGACCTCCGTGCCGGTGGTACGTCCGTCGCCGGACCGTCCGTTGGCGGACTGATTGGCACCCGCGTTAAAGTGGATGCTGACGTCCAGATCCACGGTATGCGCATTGCATTTTGCTACGATTTTCTGTAAGACGTCGTTTTGAGATGTGCCGTTGTCCACCGTACAATCGTACACGGTATGGCCCTGCGCCCTGAGCAGTGCGATTGTCTTTTCCTTGACGGTCCGGGCCTCCGTGGATTCTTTGATCAGGCCTACTGCTCCGCAGGCGGTTTTGCCGTCCGGATTGTGGCCGGCGTGAATATTGAGCGTCATTTTGTTCCCGGACCGCTGTAAAAGAGGCTCTTTCTCGGATTCGTCGGATGTACTGTGCAAGATATCATTTAGAATAGAGACGATTTGGTAGCCGTAGCTTGCCTTGGCCTGATGGGCCTCCTCCAGCGATCGGTATCTGCGGGTGTCGTATCCGGGGACGGCCCATGTGCCGCCGAGGGTTTCCACATCGGGGGAAGTGCCTCCCTTGGTATCGACAAACCATGTGCTGCGCCGTGGGTCCACACAGATCTGCGTCAGGGCATCCTTGGTGGCATAGGCCTTCAGATGCTGTGCCTGCGCCAGAATACCGGCCTGTATGGTGGGGAAGGAGCAGCCCGGTACGCCGCCGGTGGCGCCGAGGCCCGCGAAATTATTCTGTGTGTGGCAGACGTCTCCCCCATATTGAAAATATCCGGTCTCTTTGCAGGCCTGCGCGAAGGCGATGTCGCCGCGGACGGATTCCAGAGCACAGATGTCCAGAAACAATCCGCAGAATTCCGAGGGGGATATCCGGGTGGAAAATTTGGGATTTGGGTTGTGGGATAAAAGATATTGTGCCATTTGTGCAGGCGTTGCCTTGGCTTTTCCTATAATTTTTGTCATCGCTTGTGTTTGTTGTCTCCTCCGTTTATTTGTTGTTGTTCATTTGCTGGACCGCGGCCTCAATCAGCACATTGAGCTGTGCTTCGGAGATCACGGTTTTCTTGGCATTGAAAGTGTTGTTCAGAAAATCCAGAACGTATTGCTTTTTGTCGCTGCCATGTCCGGTCTCCCGCCAGAGTATCTCTGCCGTTTGGACCGCCAAGGAGGCCCACTCCTTGTACTGCTCCAGCTTCTCTCCATCGATGTTAGCTTTGATATAGGGGATCACAAAATAGGTGATCATGGCGCCAAACAGGGGAATGGCCGCCAGAATCAGTTGAAACAATTTATCGCTCATATCGTGTCACCTCGCTTTCCGACCCAATTCTGAGAGCCTGTTCACGCAGGTTCTCAGGGTCTCACAGACACAGTCCAGTTCTTCTTTGGTTTCTTTGCCGCTAAAGCTCAGACGGATACAACTATGGAGATCCGTCTCCTCGATCCCGATGGCGGTGAGGACGGCAGAGGGAGCGAGGCTGTGGCTGTTGCAGGCGGATCCGGTAGACACCTGAATGCCCTTCATATCCAGCAGAATCAGCAATGCTTCGCCCTCAATGCCGGGAAAACACAGACAGAGATTGTGGGCGAGCCGTTTGTCCATGCTGCCCACAAGATAGCTGCCCGGAATGTGCCGCAGCACATAGTCGCGGACAAGATCCCGGTTCCGGGAGGAGACGGACGCATAATCATGTTGCCTAAGAGCCGCCTCCAGAGAGGCGATGCCCAGCACATTCTCGGTGCCGCCAAAGAGTCCCTGTTCCTGACTGCCGTAGATTAACGGCTCCAGTTCGATCTCCGGCTTCTTGTAGAGGACGCCGCAGCCTTTGAGACCGCCGAGTTTGTGGGCGGAGAAGGCCAGCATGTCCACATCCAAGTCCCGCACATCCACCGGAATCGTGGAGATGCTGCCGGTGCAGTCCAGAAAGATATGTCCCTGATAGGCGTGAACCAAGTCGATTATCGCCCGCACATCTTGTATGGTTCCAATTTCCGAATTGGCATAATCGATTACTACAAATGGAGAGAGCGTTCCACCGGAAAAGTTTCCGACAGAAAATTTCCCGGTGGATAGCTGTTTTTCCAGATCCGACAGAACGAGGAAGCCGCTGTGATCTACTCGCAGGGGTGTGCTGTAGGGATGTTTTTTCACACAGCTTAAAAGGGACTTGTGTGCGATGGGAGAGTATAGAATGCGGCAGTGGCGTGCGGCATAATAGCCTTTGACGGCCAGCGTATTGGCTGCCGATCCTCCGCTTGTAAAATACAGATGTTCCGGCGAGGCATTGATGAATCGCGCTGTGGTCTCCCGGGCGGAGGACAGGATCCGTCCCGCCTGCTCTCCGAGAGAATGCAGGGAGGACGGATTGCCATAGATGTCCAGCAGGGCGATCAGATGCTCTTTGACTGTGGACGGCAGAGGGGTAGTGGCGGCGTGGTCAAGATATATATGCATAGGAATCACCTCCGGACAAACGGGTATAGGGCCGCAGATGAACGGCGGCCCCATATCCCGTGATAGTGTATTAGTGTGTTTGGTTTATAATTGCTTTCAGAGCAGATCGGATTTCCGGCAGGAAAGTTTCCGCATCGGATAAATCACAAGCTTGCAATTCGGCTCTGGCGGCTGCGGCATCTTTTGACACCGTATAGTGATGGATCGCCAGATAGATCTTGTAGTGTTCCCTGCTCTCGGCAACGGAACGCCATGAGTTCACGCCTTCCGACTTTTGGCAGGAATTGCAGATATGATATCCCTTATTGCAGATTTTGCAGTAGGTGTTGATCGAATTGTCCATCGGGCGGTCAGTCCTCCGAAACCAGAATGTCGAACAGTCTGCTGTCCTCGGAGCAGTACTCCTTATTCAGCACATAGGAAGCGGCATGCTTGCCGTCGGACTTCAGTGACAGCTCTGTGCTGGAAGGATCGATCTGCGCTCTGGGACATCTGATGATACCGGCGTATACCAGATTCTGGTTGCAGGGATCATGGAAGATGGCATGGATCAGCAGGGTCTTGACCTCGGGTACGCCGTCCGTTCTCTTGACCACCTGAACGGCGGAAGAGGACTCTTTCTCGTAGTTGACGAATACTCTGCCGGTAACGCCCTCGGGGAGGGTGATGGTTTTGGCAGCGGCGTCAATGGTAAACGTTCCCTCGCCGGGCGCTGCGGAGACTTCATAGGTTTCGCCGAAGGTGTTGTTGTCATTGATGACCTTTACATATTTGATCTCCGCGCCTGCGGGGCCCACGGGAACGTATTTCAGCACCGCCGTGTGGTCTGCGCCGATGGTGATGACCTCGGACACGGGCATGATGATCTTGTTTTCCTCCGATGCCACAAGCTTCTTGGAGCCGTACTGGGATGCGGCCAGATCCAGAGAGAAGAGGGAGTTGGTGAAGTCGAAAGTACCTTTCTGTGCGTTGTAGAAGGTCTGGATGGTGGCGCCCATGCTGTCGGTGACTTCGGTGGCGTCGGCGCTGGTCTTCAGGCTGGGGCCCTCGATCTGGGTGTAGCGGCCGGTCAGTTCGTTGGTGGCCGGGTCATACTCCTCCACGGCTCTGATTTTCTCAAGGATTAGTTCATTGGGATTGAATTTCATAGTTTGTTCCTCCTTTTTTGGTATGGTTGTTTTGGTTTCCCTTATAGCCACAAAAAAACGCCCATTGTGCATGGGCGTTTTTAGTTTGGGGACAATTTTTTCGCCCATACGCAGTGGGCGTTTTGGGGCGGTTCACATAGCGTTACATGGTTTGGAAGTCCTGTTGAAATAGCCGGTATATAGGACTCCTTTTTAATATGCGATAATGAGATAATAGGTGGATTGCCAAGTGCTTGCACTGGACTCTCTGATTGCAATTTGTCCTATGCTGATCCCGACTCCTTGAACCGTCACGCTCCTCGTGATATATCTGGTGTTCCCGCTGATAGAAACGGATTGCCCGCTGTCTGCTGTCACGGTAAGGGAATTTTTGAATCCGTAGTTTTGCAAGTTGATTTCTGACCAGCCTGCGTTATCTCGGATTACCTTGTTGCTTACCGGGGAAAATCCGGAAGCCGTTCGCCATGAGGACTCTGATATTTTCATTGAGACAGTGACCGTGACGGTGGATCCGCTTGGAACACAATAGATTTTTTGCGCGCCGCGCACGCCCCAGCCGCTGGCGCCGTCCCCCGTCAGGAATTTCATGGCGCCGTACCAATATCCGTAAGTGCTGCCCAGTGCCGCGATATTGCCAGCCATGACATCCGGGCTGCTTCCGCTTGCCGTAGAGATTCCCATGGCCGTGATTGCAGCGGATAGTTTATCACAGCCAGCCTGAAAAGACGATTTGAGTGTATTTATTTCCGTTTTGGTTGCATAGGTATCGCTAATGATGTTGCCTTGGCTGTCTTTGGTGGCACTTGAGGCGCTTGTGGAAGCACCGTGTAAAGTGCCGTAAAAATGTGATGCATGGATGGCATCAAAATTGGTTATAGTGGGACGACTGCCGTCCGCCAGTGAAACTCCTTTTATGTTTCCGGTTTTGACATATTTCGTGGCAATGGGAGCATCGGAACAGTTAACTGCACCGGGCAGGAGTCTGATCTCCTCTTGGGGATAGATATAAACCTTGCCCTTTCCAGAGATTTCTACATCTTTGCCAGCTCCAATCCGAATATTTTTACTGCCGTTTATATCTATATTATCATTGCCGGAGAGCTGGATACCGTTTCCGGCTACCTGAATGGCACCTTGGTTTGATTCGATTCTTGCATTGGACTGAGAATGTACAACCAAGGTGTTACCGGAACTATAAATCCGGGTGTCGCCATTGCCGTTTTTTAATTCAAATTCTCCGGTCAGATTTAATGCCGATCCGCTATTGGTGTGGGCTTTCAGGGATTCATCGGATTGCAGATACATTGTTCCGTTATCAAAATTCATATAGGAGTTCCAGCTTCCGCCTGTCTGGTTACGCATACCTAGTTCAAATGCTTTGCAAGAAAAGTCTATTTCTTTCTGGCCACTGCGAATTTTGTGGGAGTTCATGTCCAGATTGCCGTTCATGGAATCGCCGCTTTTGCTGACACAGTTATCCAGCTTTTTCTTATCCCCGGCACTCAGCAGGCCGTCTATTTCCTGTGTGGCCTTGGGGATCGCATTGGCGGAAATGGCGATCCACGCTGTGCCGTTGTAGCGGTAGGTATAATCGGTGTCATTGACATTCACGGTCCAGCCGTCCTGCGGTGTGGGATAGGTGGCGGCAATGTTGGCGTATGTTGCAACGGACTCTTTCCAGTCAATATTGGTCTCCAATGCGGAGAACTTGTTGTCTACCTCGGCCTTTGTATATTTGTCATCCCAGATCGGTTTGTTGGTGTCGATGACGGACTGTATCTGTTCCTCGGCGGCTGTGGCTCGGGAAGTTTCGGCGGCGATGGCAGCCGCATTTTCCTGATCGGCCGCGGCGGCACGTTCAGTCTCCGCGGTCAATGCTTCCTGAACCTGTTTGACACTGTTGGGCGTGGCGGCGGTGGATGTGGAATCACTGCTCACACTGTCTGTCAGCCGGACAATGCCCTGCCTTGCGGTTGTGGCTTCGTAGAGTTCGGCTATGGGGATTTTGGCATTTTCGTCAAGGCTGGGCACACCGCCCGGAAGATCTTTGTCTTCCGTCAACACAAAATAATGACTGTCTATTTTGTTCTGAATGTCCACAACGGCATTCTCCATTTTATCCCACGCATCCCAAGAATCGATGGAATCAATGTGGGTGCCGTCATGTACTCTGGGAGCGACTTCAATGTGAAAGGTCCAAGTGGTCAGAGATTTGCCCTCGTTGTCTGTCAGATGAATCTCACATTGATTGGTCCCGGCACAAGTCAGCAGTTGATCGCCGTTCGAGACGGAGGTATCGACTGTGACAAGGCCGTCATGAATCATACAGCATTCCTCACCTTGAAACTGGGTTCCGTCCGCTTTTAAAGCTCGCAGATATATCCGACAGTTTGCCACATCAAGCGGCGCGTCATCGGCTATGAGGCGGAAGCTGAATTTCCTTCCGGTGTCGTATTGTTTGGCGGGTATTGTTAAAATGCCCTGATCGTTATAGAAGCTTAGATCTTTGGTTGTATTTAATTCCATGGTGTGTCTCCTTTCGTGTGGAATCGGTATTAGGCGTTAGTGAAAGTTGTCTAAATTATTGTGAAGCGGATGAATAGGGTAGAGAGGTGAGGGACATTATTGAGAGCTTAGTCGGTCAACTCTTTGTTTTAACTGTTCTATCTCGGTATGCATATCTTGAATCAGTTTCAGGGCTGCAGGAAATAGGATATTGACGTCCCACATCTCAGGTCTTCCCTCTCTGTCTAAGTTGCAGGCGATCGGGTATTTGGCGTAGACGTCTTCTGCAATCAGACCCGGGACATCCGCCTGATAGCGCTGGTCTGTCTGCGGCAGATAATCATCATTGTAGCGGAAACTCACGACATCCAGATCATATAATCTCTCGGGATCTAAGGAAGGGTGAGATGTCACTTTTGTGGACAGCTTTTCTATGGAATTTTTATACCGCTGTGAGGAAGATGATTTTCGGTGAAAACTGCCGCTTGAAATAATCAGGTTGGAGCCGGAGGATGAGGTGGACAATCCGGCATGGAACAATTCGGACTTGCCTACCTTAAAAATTTCGTAGGTATTATCGAAAAGTTCCTGTGAACTGCCCGGGCCTGTTACAGGGATAAGGGTACCCGGCAAATCGGGATATTCACTGCTTCGAATACAGTATTCAAAATCTTCATAACCGGTTATTTTTTTGCCGTTTAATTCAAACAGGTCTCCCTCGATTTTTTGTGCGCCAGTGTTCATACTGAGCCCGGAGCGGGAGAGGATCCTACCGGTATATTGTTCTTGGGTAGTACCGTTAGTAATCTCTATTGCTTTTATCTCGGCTGTGTGATAATCGGCTTCCTCATAGGTACGGATACCATAGAAGGAAACATACTTGGATGCATGATATTCCTTGATCTCATTACCAAATATTGTCAGTTCCAAAACATTTCGAACCGTATCAAATGCTGCGGTTAAGGGACAAGATTCCATTTCGGCAGATACGTCAATCAAGTATTCTTTTGTGCCGCTGGGAAAAAACGATGTAGAAAATAATGAATCCGAATAATAGTAGACAACTCCCAAGCAGATCTTATCGCCAATATTCACATGATTTAAGGTGACTTTGACTGTAGTATGTTCATCCGCAACAGTTCCCGGCAGCTCTGTTTCAACTGGAAGTATGTGTGATCCCATATATGGCGGGGGCACGGCATCCAGATCACTGTCATAGCAATAGTCAAACCCTCCTTTGCTTGTGGCAATTATTCCGTTCTCGTCCGCAATAAAGTGATCTCTGACAGAAATGCCATTTTCCCCGAGATAAGCGCCGTCCGCACTTCCGAGCTGCGGCTTGTTTTTATAAAAGGCATTTGCGTTAAATTGCCACCCGGCAATGCTTCCACCTTGATTCACAACAAGTTTTTCCGCCTCAATATCACCGCTGAAAGTGCTCTCCGATATAATGCTGTTTGTCGCATGGATTTCTCCGTCAATCTTGGCATTTTTAGCCGATAAATTGCCTTGTGAATCCACTTCAAACTTATCATTGACCTTGATACTGCCGGTAAAGTGCCCGTCGCAGCCGCTCAATGTACCTGTGAAGTTTCCGTCGCAGCCGTTCAATGTACCCGTGAAGTTTCCGTCGCAGCTGTTTAATGTTCCGCTGAATGTTCCGTTTGATCCGCTGATATCCCCCTTAAAGCTGGCTTTCCCATTTCTGTCCACACTGAAATTATTCATTTTAATGGACAGTTGTTCTCCGTCATTTTTGATATAGTTTTTTCCGTCTGCGCTGTAGGACTCAAATGTACCGTTGGCAAGGTCAAAGCTGGATCCGATACCGAGGTTGGCATTATAGTTATCCGACCGGATCTTGTCAAACAGGCAGTCGCCGCTGACCTTGATCTGCCCGGCCTCCAGAGAATCAAACACACCGCTGTGGGAAAACAGGGTGTTAAAATTGCCTTTGTTTGCCTTCATGGTATCCAGCATGACATCTGTGACGGCGGTGCCGAACAGCTCCGTGTGAAGCAGGGCGTTCAACATATTGTTGCTGATCTGTACATTGGCTTCATTGGTGCCGTAAGTGCCGCCGGACGAACTGCCGGACGGGGAGCCGCCTGCGGAGGAAGAGATGCCGGAAGCGGATGAGCCGTCCAACAGGAAGGCGAGGTCGCTGATGCCGTTTAAGGACTTGGTCATGGTGGAGAAAGTAATGGAAATCGTCTCTGCCATTGCAAGCGGATTGTGCGTAATGGAAATCAAACGTAGTTTTACAAACCGATTTTCCTCCATCTCTTCGTGGATGGCAAATCCGACCCGGATGAAATTGCCGATGTCAAAAGGTTTCCGGATGGCTTGAAACTCCTCTAGGCAGTACAGATTATCCAGTTCCGTCTGGAAGGAGTACTGGGGCCGTGAAAGCTGATACAGTTCCTCAGACGCCGCCTGATACAGCTTTTCCTGTACCTCGACGGTGGAGCGGGCGTCATCCAGAGAGGTGGTGAAAATATGGTCGTTGGAATATTCTTGCTCCCGCAGCATACTGTGGATGACCGCCAGATCTTTGTCCGTAAAGACCGGTACGCCGTCTTTGGCAAAATGCTCCAAGGTGACGGATTTGGCCAATTCGGACCGTTTGGAGGCAAGGGTTTCCAGATTTGCTTCCAAATCGGTGAGTACTTGGGTTCTCTCGTCGATGGCCGCCTCACACTGTCTGATAATGCCCTTTCCCACCGTATGAGTCAGGGAGTTTTCACGTTCTTCCAATGCCATATAATCCAGATATTGGCTAAGCTGGCGGATAAAGGCGTCCTGTGAAGTAAATGCCGATTTCTGATGATCGGGCAGGGTGTTATAGCCATCTGCATCAGGTGTGCGGTATTTCACGGGCTTAGATGGCGTGCCGGAGAGAATAAAGCATTTGTGAAAGAGCAGTTGGGCAGCCTCGGTCCACGCTTTTTTCTTGGAGATCAGCTCGTCCAGACCGTACAGGCTCCACTCATACAGATAGGCATCCGCCTTTTTTACGATGCTTTCGTTGGCATAATAATCCGGATTGCCGCCGGGCAGTTTGATTAAGTGTCCTTTTCCGTCCGAGTTCAGAGTACCATCTTCATTGGTCTGATAGTACATTTTGCAGGCCTCTTCGATCTGGGGCAGGATGACCTCCTGATAGGCGTAGAAATCCTGCCAATAAGGCGTGTCTTTGATACATACGGCAGTGGCGGGCGTGGGCAGATAATCAGGCGCATCGCCAGGCGTCTCGCCGCCGTACTCCTTTCTGTATAGGGTCATCAACGCGAGAAACGCATTGTTATAAGCCGTATAGGCCGTCTGTAACTCTTCGGCGGTATAGGTACTGTAGTCGATGAGACATCCGTCGTTGGGCAGGCGGGTGCGAATCTCGCTGATGTCGGCGAGCGTCTGATTGTATTCTTTGGACAGTTCCCGGTACAGTTCCCTGCGGGTATAGCTTTTTCCCTCATAGTCGATCAGATCCGTCTCACGGTATGCTTTCCAGTCCCGGTATTTGTCACGCAGCTTCGCTGACACATATTGGCAGTCGCCGTATTCGTCTGTCGTTTCCATGAAATAATCCAGATTGATCAGATAGTTTTGACCGAAATTGACATACTCGATGCCGAGTCCGTTCGCGCCGGTGGGAATCAGTTTTGTCCGGATGCTGTCGTTGGAGGAACCCGTCACGGTAAAGTTGTTCATGAGATTGCGCATGGAGACAAATACGCCGGTGTCTTCCCCGTAATCCGCTGCCCTGACCATCCCCACCCGTCTGTGCTTCCGGTCAAAGGTAAAGAGGACGGAGGCCTTGGGCGAGACGGTTTTCATCAGGAAGGAGTAGACGCTGTCCGACGTGTCAAAGCTCAGTTTGACCCCGCATATTTCCGGGTCGATCCCTTCCTGCACGCTCCATCCCGTCTCCTGCAGGGCCAGATGCAGAAGACTCAGCCGGGGATCGTCATAATTCACCAGCGGGATATAGGTATAGGGCAGTGTGGTGTAGGCATCAACATTATATGTGTTATTGTCCGCATCCGTGGCGAGGTACTCTTGGCTGTCATGGGTTCCGCAATTGATTTTAAAGTTTTTGAGGTACACATGGTTCAGTTCGCATTCTATGGAGTGGGCCGTGACGGTTTTGATCTCCTGATAGGCGTCTCCCTTTGTGACCGGCTCTTCGTCGATCACAAAGAAGGCCTGTGTGTCCCGGCTGTCGAGATACAGCTTCATCATATCGTCCAGAGAATCGTAGTAGCTGCTCTGTCTGAGACCGTCTTCCCCGTTTTGGTATTTGCCCACGTCGAAGGTAAGTTCCCACAGCTCCGCGGCATTTCTGGTCAGGCGGCAGGTCTGGGGATCGATTCCCTCGATGACGCCCAGCAGACTGTTGTCCGCCTTGCACAGATAGATTGTTGCATTGTCTGTCATAAGCAACCTGCCTTTCTGGGGTATTCGTACTCTATTCGGAAAGTACAGTCCCCGGTGATTTTCAATTCGTTGACGCCTCTGACAAGGCGCACCCAGTAAATGGAATCCGTGTAGGCATCGGCGGAAGAGACGTAACTGCGATAGGCCTCGTCCCAGCCCAGCTTGTAGGCGGGTATCAGACGACCGTATCCGTCCGATGCGGTCATGTTTCCCGAATGCAGCCGGATGACTTTATTGCCGGCTTCGTCCGTCGGCACGGCCGTTGTGTGGAGAGTCACGGATTTCTGTTCCGTTGTATTTTCTATCACAACCGTGTCCGCCTGTGTGGAAACGGTAATGACGGGATAGTAGATGCCGTTGTCGGTATCCGAGGAGTTGTGGAGTCGGATGATCCGTGACGCTTTGACCTGATAGGTCTTCTCCCCTTTGTCCGAGAAGGCATAGGGGGAATCGGTCTCAAAAGTCAACTCCTTTCCCACAAGCCGCCCGCCGATCAGGATGTCCTTCAACTGCGTACATACGGCATAGTAGTGGAGCGGGCAGGAATCGAAATCATGAAACCGGAGCAGCCGTGGAAGAGAAGAGGGCATAAGCCATCGGTTGATCCGCATGGACTGCGGTCTTGTAATTTCTCCTCCGTTTATTTTGACAATCGTAAATGTAAAAGTGATGACATCGGTGTTTTCCGCACCGTAGACATAGGCGCGGACGCCCTCTCTGCCGATTGTCTTCTTGAGCTGACGGGTCAGCCCGTTTGTGGCGGCGTCCGGATCGGCAGAGCCGATCCGTGCCATTGCCACATCAAAATCCTGACTGTTCTTCCCATCAAATGAAAAAGAACAGGCGTTTACAAATGACATATTACAGTAACCTCCTTTGTGATTTGTGATTAGGCATTTACAAAATGAGAACGTTTTATCTTAACAGGCTCATCTCCTGATAGAGACTTCGCTTGGTGTATTCGCAGGCCTGTTCCAGATAGTCCGGGAATACTCTGGCAAATTCTTTGTCCACGCTGCCCTCCACATAGAGGAGGTTGTCATAATGGATATTGATGACGGGCGGCATGGTGGAGAAGCCGGAGACAACCGGTGATCCGGCAAGCTGCTGCGACAGGATGTCCGGTATGCCATAAGATATGCCGTCCAATGCCGAATTCGGCAGACTGTGACCGGCTGCACTGTATAACAGGCTGTCCGGCGCTTGCAGGATGATACCGTTTTCGAGGGCCGTGCGTGCTTCCGTGTCGGACGGTTCCGCCGTCCCTGTGTTTTGGGCGATGGCGGTCATGCCGTTTCCGATTCCAAGAGTGGTCTGTATGATGGTGTCGGACCACTCGGAGAGGTATTCCTTGTTTTGTTGATAGATGTCCATGGCGGAGCGGAGGGCTGACGCATAGGTCTCAAAGGAGGCGTTCACCGAATCCGCGGCATCTGTCATCGTGGAGGACAGGGTCTCCTGAAAGGTGTCCAGCGCTTCGATCTGCAGCTGATAGGTGTGGTCGTTCTTGGTGGCCTGCAAGTTCTCTTCCTTTTCGGCAAGATCGGCTTTGAGCTGTGAAAGCTTTGCTTTGGCGGCGGTGTCCATGGCGCCGGAGAGGGATTCCAGAGCGGCTATCTGTGCCTTCAGGGAATCGACTTCCTTCTGGGAGGACTGTAGAGATCTGCCGTAATCATAGAGATCTTTTTGCTTCTGCAGGGCTTCTTTGCGCTTGTTGATGACCGTTTGCAGAGATTGTACCACGCTTTCGTCCGTCTTGCGCAGGATCGAGACAATGCTGTCCTGATACCCCTTCAGATCCGTCAGGGAACTTAAGTAATTTTGTTTGGCGTCTGCGAGGGCTTCTTGGTAGGCTTTATCGGAGGCATAGGTGTCTTTCATACGCTCCACCGTATCCATGGCGGAGGCATATCTGTTTACGGCTTCTTTCGCCTGCTCCATCTGTTCCACCAGAAGGCTCACTTTGGCCGTTCCGTAGGAAGTCAGACCGCCATCCGCATCATAGAGCCAATCTTCGTCGATCAGACCGATGAGGGAGGAGAGCTGGTTTTGCAGATAACCGATCTGTGTGACGGCTTGATTCACGCCGTTTAAGTACACGTTTTCCCGCAGGCCGTCCAGCAGCTCCTGATTGGACTGTATGCAGTCTAACAGTTCCTGATTGACTTCGGAGAGTGAGGCCTGCCACTGTGCCACCCACGCATTGCTGTCATAGTCGTTATCCTGTAGGATGGCTTTTAATTGTCTGATGGTTTCGGTCTCCGCATCGCCTTGATATTTCTCGAACAATGTGTTCCAGTCATTGGCTGCCGCGGCGGATATCAGATCCTCATATTCTTGTTGTTGTTCCAGAAGCTTTTGATATTTGGCGTCCGTGCTGTCGATGGCGTCCTGATAGCGTTGTGCCATGATATCTTCCAGACTTCGGTCATCTTCCGGGTCGATCACACCGGCCAGAACAAGATTGTCCCGGCTCATGGACGTATAGAGACTGATATAGGATTTGGCCGAGTTGATTAAGGCATCCAGCGCGTCCATTTCGGCCTCCAGATTGGTGATGTTAAATTCGGCGATCTGCTTGGCCAGTTCATAGACCTTCGCCTGCGATTCGGCCAGAGCGGATTCGTTTTCCGCGATCTGTGTCTGCTTTTCCGATTCCAGCTTGGCAAGAGAATCCTGTAGTTCGTCGTGAAGCGACCGGATAGCATCCTGCTTGGCATTGACCCATGTCTCGAGCTGAGCTTTGAGGCGGTCGTAGTTCTGACTCTCCGATTTGGTCAGGGACTTGCCGGAATCCAGCTTGTCCTGAAGTTTGATCCATTTTTCATAGGCTTTCAGGTACTCGGTGAGATTGTCGGCGGTGGCGCCTTGATCCAGCGCTTCCTTTTGGCGCTGCAGGGCGCCGAGTTTCTGGGTCAGGGTTTTGATTTGGCTGTTCTGCGACTTGGTCCGTTTCCCCTCGTCCACCGCATACAATTTGTCAAGCTGCGCTTGGGTGTTGTCGATCTGCGCTGTGAGCTTCTTGTAGGTTTCGGTTGCTTTCAGCTTTTCGTCCGCCTCGCCGGCTTGTCTCTCGTAATTGGCCTTTAACTCTTGGGCGGTTTTCTCATAGGCATCTGTGGCCGCAGCCTGCGTGGGTATCGTGTCGGCTTTGGCAAAGACCGCCGCGATGTCTTGGTCAAGCTGTGCTTTGGCGGCTGTCAGCGCGCCGGTTTTCTCGGTTCGGTAGGCATCCAACTGTGCCTGATAGCTCTCATATTTGGCCTGCTGCGCTTTGGTCAGTGTCTTTCCGGCGTCCAATTTATCCTGCAGCGATTTCCATTTGTCATAGATGGTACTGTAATTTTTGACGGTGGCGGCGGTGGCGGATTCATCCAACGCTTTCTTTTTGGCGTAATAGTCTTGCAGCTGTTTTTGCTGTTTGGCGGTGAGACTGCCGTTTTTGGATTCCAGTTTGGCAATGTTTTCGACCAGTGTCCGGTATTGGCTTGTGGCTTCCAGCTTCTGCTGTATGGCTGCGGTCTGAGCCTCATAGGCGGCGGTCAGGTCGTCGGCGGCAGACTGGGCCAGTTTGAGCCGTTCCGCTTTTGGATCTTCCCCGCTTAATTTGGACAGGGCCTCCTGTGTCTGCTGATGTAAAAGGGATTTTTGCCGGGCTTTGGAATCTGCGTAGGCCTTGAGCTGTTCGCTGTAGTCATTATAATTTTTGCGCTGTGTGGTGGTCAGATTTTTCCCGTTGTCGATCTGTTGCTGCAGCTTGTACCATTTGTTGTAGACTTCGGTATAATTGGCGATGGTCTCGGCGGTGGCGTTTTGCTCCAATGCCTGACGCAGCGCATAGTATTGCTGCAGTTTCTGCGTGTCCGCGCTGTTTAAGGTCTTGCCGGCCAGTGTCTGTTTGGTCTGCTTGGCCTCCAGCGCCGCGATGTCTTCCAAGAGCCTTTGATACTGTGCGGTGGCTTTGAGGCTGCTGTCCATTTGGGCAAGCTGTTTCCTGTAGTGGTCCGCTTCTTCGGAAGTGTTGTACTCGTATTGATAGGCATCCGCTTTTTCCCGGGCAAGGTCGGACTGGTTCATCGCCTGTTCAAACTGTGTCATCAGGTCGCCGATGGTCTGACGTTGTCCCTTGGCTTCTTTTAGGTCAAGCACGGAGTCAAATTTGGAGGCAAGGGATTTGTAGTAGCGATCCAGTGAGTCATAATAGTCGAGAATGTTATCAAGCTTCTGGCGGATGAGTTCACGTTCCTGCTCATAGAGTTTGGAGACGGCGGTTTTGCATTCCTTGGCTTTCTCGATCCATTCCTGATATTGTTCGATCTTGTCCGCCAGCGCTTCATTCTTGACCGTCTCTAGGGAGAGACTGCCGTTTGCCAGAAGATCGCGGTATTTTGCGGGAAGTCCCACCGCATCCGCTTTCGCCATATAGTAGGCGTAGGCGTCGGAGCGGGTGCTCTGTTCGGCCTGTGTGGCGCGGATGGCCTGATTGACGGCTTTATTCTTATTCCACCATCCGTAGAATTGATCGGCGGCGGAGGTCCAACGTTCGGTGATATCCGACAGTTTGTCGAGAAGGTTCTCGATCCAGTTGAAGGATTTGGAGAAGGTCTCGGATGCGTCTTGCACGGAGGAGGCGTCGAAGGAAAAATCCACCTGCCCCAGCATTTTGGCGCCGTTTACATATCCTTGAAGGATTGTGTCGGCGGCCTGTCCCTGCAGCGTGCCGCGCAGCTTGGCGGCGGCCACCGCCTGTTGCAGCAAAGATTCCGTGGCATCCAGAGATGTTCCGGTCAGATGTTCGTTGGCGCCGGCCAGATATTGGGTGGCATCAGCCTCGGAGCGGATGCGGTTGACGGTGTCGATGGCGTTGCGGGCGAGCTGGATCTGCATCTCATTCAGTTTGGTGTGCCCCAGATTCTCCAGCGCGGTCTGTTCCTCTCCGTAGGCGGCAAGGAGTTTGAAATCCGCATCCAGAATGTCCTGCGCCTGATCCACGGAGATCTTGCCGTATTGGTCATAGCTTTCTTTGGTCTCCTGAAGAGCCTTCAGGTTGGACTGATATTGATCCATCTGGGAGTTGAGCTCCGAGAGGATGTCAGACTCTCTGGCGGCGGATTGGGCGGCGGGAGAGGATTTGGACTTGGAACTTCCGTCATATTCAATCGGGGTGGGTTCCCAGTCGAGCAGGGCCTCTTTGGCTTCCTCCGCATCCTGTAAGGCTTTCTCATACATGCTTAGTGATACGGCTGTTCCCTGTTCTACCAAATTGAGAATATTGTTGGCATTGGCCAGTTTGTGCAGCACGTCCTTTCCTATATTGGCGACTGAGGCAAGATTGTAGATCTGTTGAATGTCCTCGGCGGTATTTAAGTTTGTACCATTTGCCAGACGTTTCTTCAATTCAAAAAGAGCCAACGCTTCACTGCATTTGACGATGCCGTCCTCTTCAAATAGGAAGTCCTGAATTTCCTGTTGGGTGGCATTGACCAGATCCAGTCCGGCATCAGCGGCCTCTTGCTTGGCTGCGGCGTACTCCTCGTAGGAATAACCCAGTGTGGAGATCATTACATCCTCGGCGTTTACAATGCCCATACTCTCCAGTAATCGCTGAACGAACTGGTAGGATTCCCCGTCGCATTGGCTTAGGCTCGGACTGAGGCTGCTTACCAGATCCGTCGCAAAGGCATTGACGGCCTGTCTGGCGTCTTCGGTGGTGGTAGAGGTGTCGGTCAGCGTCTGTGCCAGATCCTCAAAAGAGGAGTAGTCGATCTGGATTCCATCTACCGCATTCAAATCATCCAGAGACGATTTGAGAGAAGTGAGCAGGGATAGATCCACGTTTTCGGGGATGAATTCGTTATCCGTGAAAATACTCTGGTAGACGGACTGCAGGGAGTCGAAGGCGGGCTTGAAGCCGGCGTTAAGCAGATCAACGGTTTGGGAAATACTCAAACTGTCGGAATCCTTTAAGGATGCCTGATATTCTTTTACTTTGGCAATCAGTTCGTCCCAAGATAGGAGATCATTTTCTGATACTTCGATCTGTTCGGCGGCTATTTGCAGTTCATCAAGAGTGAGTTTGCCGACATTTTCGTCAAATTCATCCTGTAGCTTGTTTTGGACGTTGTTAACAAGAATATCAATATCAGAGGATAAAGTGCCGTTTTCATCTGTCTGAAGGCCGAACAGGAACATAATGGAACGCTGTTGTTCAGAAGACAGGTGATCAATTTTGGATAAGAAGTGCTGCAGTTTTTGTTGATAATCGTCAATAGACATATCACCATTGTGAAAGCGGGCCTGAGTGTCGAGCATAATCTGAATGTCCGAAAGAACTTTTCTGCCTTCGGATGTATTGAAAAGGGAAAGGATATGCTCTTGAATATATCCTTTTGCCTGTTTCCAAGAAGAGAAGTCTAGGGATCCCCAGTCAAAATTGTTTATTATGTTTTGTACAATGGCCTGTGTGGAATCATCCATAATTTTGAAGGAATCTTCCGTACTCAACCAAGCAAATATTGATCCGCTCAAAGAAGACCAGTTGGCTTTATTTTGCTGATTGATGAGATTGATCTCGTTATTTAGCTGGTTGAGATCTTTTGCGTATTGATCTGCCAATTCGTTAATGCAATTATCGATAGTTTCTTTGGCAGAAGCAATTTCTTCTTCGGATGAGTCAATGCAAAGCGCTGTTCTGTATTCGTAAATTGGGACTCCAGAGGCATCTAGTTCACCGGTCCAAGTTGGTTCTTGTAGTGTTTCTTGACGGAATGATAAGTTTGCAGCTTGTAACAGTTTGCTATAGTCATCCAACATTTGATAGTGTTCTTCAGCGTCATGGGAGACAAATTCAAAACTTCTATTTTCTAAATTTGTTAAGATTTCCTGACGGAAGTTGTCACGGGTGAAGTTTTCAGACCCTTGCAGTAAAGTATTGCGCCTTCTTTTGAGTTCTTCTATTTTACTTTCATATTGGTTGGATTTTTTCATGAGATCGCTGAATATCGTAGGCAATTCATCTGCAATCTGCTTATTTGTTAAAGCTCTTTGGGCCTCCATCAGATGATGCAGGGAACCTACGATCGTATCCACATCGCCGCTCAATTGGACAATAGCATCGCCGTTATCGTTATAATTGCGAGTCAGAGAGGGAAACAGTTCGGCCAATTGGTTACTTAAGGATAAGAATTCCTCATAATCGTCATGAGTTAAACTGATATTTTGGCCTGTTAATTGGTCCACGCCTTGCGCCAGTTCCGCATAGCGTCTGGCGTTATCGGAAATAAAGTTCTGATTGTCCTTGAGTTCCCGACTTAAGGATTGGATTTTGGTTCTGGCTTTTTCCGCTTTTTCGGCCATGATTTCCGCATGATTGATCCAAGCTGAGATCGCGGAGACCACACCGGAGATAAGGAAGGATGCGCCCATGGAGAGCGCAGCGTTCAAAGCAGTGGTGGCTGCATTTAAGGCAAATGTTTTGATGGTGGCACCGGTCAAAGAAAGAACATAACCTCCGAGAGTGGCCTCCGCTCCGTTTAGGCCGGACAGATAGGCGCCAAGTCCGCTATTACTTGCGGACACTGCGGCGGCCAGTTTCTTTTGTTCCTCCGCTCCCGATGAGGAGAGTGCATTGTATTGGGCAATGGCAGAGGATATCTTTTTCCATCCCGTAATGTTGCCCTGTAAGGTCAGCTCATAGGCCTCTTGGGAAGCAGCGGTTCCTTTTATGGCGGTAAGGTATGATTTTAAACTGTCATCGGAATCCGCCAATATTTTACCCCATTCCTGCTGTGTTAACGAATTGTTTTGTATGGCGTTGTTATATCTGGCGATCACTGCATTTGCTTGTTGAAAAGGCTGTATTATCTCATGATTGATAGATGTTTCTGTCCCAGTAAATAATGATTTTATCGTCTCATGTTTGAATATCCTGCTATTGTGCTAATTGTGGGATTAGCAATATCATTATGAGGGAGACAATCTTTTCGTTATGAAAGTTGAGTATGAAGCTTGTGTTATGTGTATGTATTTAGTATAATAATAATAAAATATCAAATGAGGTATAGTTAGTTATGAAACAAAATAAAACGAAACTTAAATTATGCATTGCCATAGGTATGGCAGCGTTGGCCTGTTTGTCTCTGGTTCTGTATCGTTACATAAACCGAGAGGACAAAATAAAACTGGGTATGTCTCTGGAAGAGACTGTGGCAATTCTGGAAAAGCAGAGCTATTCGTATGAAATCAGAGAGTTCACAGGTCTTTCGTACGCTGCCAAAATCTATGTGGAAGAGGTGGTGTTTAGAGGGATTGAGGGCAGCCTTTATATTAATATAGGTTTTGACGATAAGGTCAGCCACATTTTTTTTGAGTCTGATATGACCGATGAAAAAGTGGCAATACTGAACAAATATCTATATGGTTTGTATGGCGAGCCAACGCATGATGAAGCGGAGGAAAAGATCCTTGACGTTATATCGCTTTGGTTTCATAAAGACAATATGGCAATTGGCTATAGTTATCCGACAGATGAAAACACTCTCCGAACCAATATCGCTGTCAGTTGGATTTATCGGTCTTCCTATTAAGGTGAAGGGAGATATCTATGAAAAAGAACAAAACGAAACTCATATTATGTATTGCCATAGGTATGTCAGCGCTCGTCTGTCTGTCTCTGGTTCTGTATCGTTCCATAAACCGAGAAGATAAAATAAAACTGGGCATGTCTCTGGAAGAGACTGTGACAATTCTGGAAAAGCAGAACTATTCATATGAACTCAGAGACCTCACAGATTCCTATGGGAAAACCATAATCTATGTGAAGGAGGTAGTGTTCAGAGGGATTGAGGGCCGCCTCTATATAGATGTGGATTTGGACGATCAGGTCTACGAGATCAATTATATGTCTGATATGGCCGATGAAAAAATAACAGTATTGGATAAATATTTAGCCGGTTTGTATGGAAAACCAATATATAATGAAGTAACATCAAATGCTTATAATATACAAGCATTTGATTTTTATAAAGACGATATGGTAATCAGCTATAGTTATCCGGCGGACTCAAACAGTCTTCAACCCAATATAGCGATCGGTTGGTATTATAGTCCTTCCTCATTGCCACCGCAATAGTTTTTGGCTGTGAATCTCCGTTTTTCCACATACGGCTAGGAGAAATCCTTGCATATTTCTGTTTCTCTCTATATCGAGTGCTAACATTATCAAATGATATAGTTGCTGTCAAGAAGCAGAAGAGCAGCATCACTCTCGTGGTTTTACCCAGTCACGGGCAAGTTTTCCTTCTTGGTTTCGAGTACCTCTTACAAGCCTTGCGACTCAAAATCGTTTATACTCTGTGAACACTTCCATATCTGACGGTGTCAGACTTAGGGGTTCCGTTGCTGATTGGTGGTCTTGCCCGATGGAAAAGGGCGTGTTACTTAGGGCTTTCGCCCGTAACCAACAGTGTGTTTTCTTGCCATTGCTGGTATCCTTTTCGGAGCGCATTCACGTCCGCCGTTTCCGGCCGCGTTGTAGCCACACTGTACTGTTTATTCACTATAATTAAGCTTCCCAGCACTGGGAGACAGCAGCTCCCAATTACGATTTGTTTTATAGAACATCGTGAGTTGACTGGGCTCACACATTCCTGCCCTTGAAGGCAAAGCATACTGCGATGAGGCATGATTCTTTCTTGGGCATGAAGGGCATATTCAAACAATCAATAGACGATTATTTTGAAATCCGTACACTCATACGGCCTTTACCGATGTTCTTGAAATTGTCAGATGAGCCAAACTTGGTGAATAAAGTACCCAGAGTTTGCAACCAGTTGCCATTGTCAGTACTATCTTTCAGGGACTCGACAGAATCGTGGACTGTGTCCAAAATCTGGATCAGGGTGTAGGCCTGAGGGTAACTTTCTTCGAAGAAATTCTCCAGTAATTTGTCCTGTTCTTTCTCGCTCAATTTGTCCCATATCTCTGTGATTTCATTGAGATATGTTATGAAATCTTTGGATTGTGCAAGATCTTTTCCAATCTGTTGCCCGGACTTATTCAGTTGGTCTTGGCCGTGATTAATTTCCGCCTGTACTTTCAATGGATCAAGTTTGTCTTGAATCTTTGCAATTTCTTGATTCAGATTTTCTTTTGATCTGGATTCATCCAGTCTGGCTTGAAGCTCTACAAAAGAGTTATTCATAGTATCCTCCTTCTCTGTTTAGTATGTGTGCTGTCCGTATGATGGGCGAGATGTCAGCATCTGATTGAACTTGGAGAAACAGGGTATACGGACAAGGGAGCATGTCCGTATACCCGATTGATCAGTCAATCATTTTCTCCCAAAAGGGCTGTCGATCAGTCCTCCGAAACCAGAATGTCGAACAGTCTGCTGTCCTCGGAGCAGTACTCCTTATTCAGCACATAGGAAGCGGCATGCTTGCCGTCGGACTTCAGTGACAGCTCTGTGCTGGAAGGATCGATCTGCGCTCTGGGACATCTGATGATACCGGCGTATACCAGATTCTGGTTGCAGGGATCATGGAAGATGGCATGGATCAGCAGGGTCTTGACCTCGGGTACGCCGTCCGTTCTCTTGACCACCTGAACGGCGGAAGAGGACTCTTTCTCGTAGTTGACGAATACTCTGCCGGTAACGCCCTCGGGGAGGGTGATGGTTTTGGCAGCGGCGTCAATGGTAAACGTTCCCTCGCCGGGCGCTGCGGAGACTTCATAGGTTTCGCCGAAGGTGTTGTTGTCATTGATGACCTTTACATATTTGATCTCCGCGCCTGCGGGGCCCACGGGAACGTATTTCAGCACCGCCGTGTGGTCTGCGCCGATGGTGATGACCTCGGACACGGGCATGATGATCTTGTTTTCCTCCGATGCCACAAGCTTCTTGGAGCCGTACTGGGATGCGGCCAGATCCAGAGAGAAGAGGGAGTTGGTGAAGTCGAAAGTACCTTTCTGTGCGTTGTAGAAGGTCTGGATGGTGGCGCCCATGCTGTCGGTGACTTCGGTGGCGTCGGCGCTGGTCTTCAGGCTGGGGTCCTCAATCTGGGTGTAGCGGCCCGTCAGTTCGTTGGTGGCCGGGTCGTACTCCTCCACGGCTCTGATTTTCTCAAGGATCAGTTCATTGGGATTGAATTTCATAATTGTTTTCTCCTTTTCTTGTTTGATTTGTGTGCATTTCTTTTGTTTTTCTTTATGAAGTTTTGGGTGATGAAATTTTTGCTATGTGAAGAGCTCTATTCGAGCTCACCTAGCCAGTCTAACTGTTTCTTGTCAATATCCTTCAGGCTGATGCCGAATCCGGAATAGCCGGATTGCAGCAGCAGTTCCGCATTTTTGATCTTGGAGATCCTTTTGACGGAATCCATAAAGGCATTGATTTTCATGTCCCAGACCTGAGCGTGGTTGTATTTGAAACCTTCGCTGTTGATCATGGACGAGATGAAGTTCTTGAGCTGGGAGCGATATTCCCTGTTTTTGGCGCGCTCCGATTCCTCTCTGGCGTCTTCGATGAGGATCATTTTGGTGGTCTCGTTGGCGGGGAGTTTCTCGTCTTTGGGAATCATATGTACCTGTCTCAGATAGTCCGTGATCGTATGGTAGGTATATTCGTCGAGGACCACGGATTCTCCGCCGACGGTCTGATACAGCACCAAGGCGTCATTGTCCTTTCGATGCCCCTGTCGGAACTTGGTCAGGTCCAGATCGCCGAACAGGATGGAAGTTCTCGTCTGTGGGTAGAGCTTGTAGAGAATATGGTAGAACAGCTCAAAGGGGGTAATCCGGGTATAGTCGATGCCGATATCCCATAGCTGTGCCTTCATGGACTGCGGCGTCGCCGTCAGTTGATAGACCATGGAGTAGTAGTCGCACTCTCCGTAATCGCAGATCTCGTTCAAGGAGGCCTGATGGATCACAATATGATCCGAGACAGCAAAATCCTCTCCCCGGTATACCTTTAGCGCGTCATGCTCCAAGCAATATCACCAGCCTTTCTGATTTGATTTGTTATTCAGTTTTCGATTGTAATATCTGGTCACCTTGGGTTTGAGCCAGATCTTGGGTTCCGTGACGAGATCGTCATAGGTGTGCATCCGTTTTGCCGGAACATAACGGCATTCCAGACTGAGTCCGTCCAGCACTTTGACGGTGGTGTTCTCGGACGCCGTGGTAGCGGATAAGCAGTTGAAAATGACATGCTCCGCGGATTTGAAAACCCGCCGGATGGTCTCTTCCTTCACCCCTTCCTGATCCGCGATTTGTTTGATAAGATTTTCCTGTGTGATAATCAACTGTCTGTGTCACCTCTTGTTCCCTTATAGCTGCAAAGTTTCGCCCATTGGCAGTGGGCGTTTTGGATTTTGCCCCGTTTTTTCCGCCCATGCGCGGTGGGCGTTTTTGGATGGTCCACATTGCGTTACATCCTCTCGGAGGACTGTCTTTGCCGATAGTTTTGTACGCGCAGTCTGGTCTGTTCTCTCCGAAACAGCGCATTGCATTTGGGGCATCGCTCGGATTTGGATCTTGCGGGGACCTCCGTCCATTCACCGCAGTCAAGGCACGGAAACTGTTTCGTTTTCTGTACTTTGATTCGCTTTTGCAGATTCTCGACAATCCGGTCGCCGTAGCAGAACCATAGCAAATGCTTGGAACGCCTGTTTCCGCCGTATAGATGATCGATCAGCATATCGGTCACGGTTTCGTCGGAGTATCCGCATTCGCGAAACGTTTCTCTGATTTTACAGGCGATATAGCGCAGATTGTCCGAGCGTTCGACCTGCCTGTT
This sequence comes from uncultured Acetatifactor sp., assembly GCA_964604835.1. Classification (GTDB taxonomy): domain Bacteria; phylum Bacillota; class Clostridia; order Lachnospirales; family Lachnospiraceae; genus Acetatifactor. The sequence continues at coordinate 40,489 of CAZSAJ010000008.1, read as the reverse complement.
GATCAGGAAGCGGTATTCCCTGTTGAGCCGGTCATAGAGTTCTGCCACCTCCCTGCTGCATGTGATTCGGTCATTGCTCATCAGGTTCCGGTATTCCAGTCTGTCGAGGCCCATGCCCCGGGTGCTGACGGGGCTGTCCGGGATTCGGTCATAGATTCGGTTGACGAGGCTTCCGTTTCGCCCCTTGACCTGTGAGGGATCCTTGTCTTTGGCATAGACGAAGAAAGCCGGCAGCTTGCAGTTCGTGTATTTGGCGATGGTATCGCGGATTTTTTGCGGAAATTCCGGTTTGTATAAGGTCTTCGCATAGTCGATCACGAAATTGTTCTGGCAGCAGAGGCGTTTTACGCAGTCCATGGCTTCCTGTTTGTCCTCTTCCGTGCCGTTTACGAAGACGTCATCGTTCCAGATCTTGGCGATACTGTTGCTGTAGGTGCCGATATTTCCCCCGGTAAAGGCGGCGCACAGTCCGGCGTATATGTTTTGCGGATTGATCTCGGTGGGTTCCGCTTTTTTCATATTGTAATAGAGGGGAACGATCCCTTTCATGTTCCGTTCGGCAATTCTGACAAAATCGGGATCCGCGACCACCAGCGCCTTGTCTCCGTCCACATCGTACATCAGGATCTTGCTGATCAGGTCATGGGTGCTGGCATAGATCCCGTCGGTGACAAACCATTCGCCGATCCGGCGGGCGCGCTCGCCGTAAATGACGGCGGCAATGTTTTGGCGGATGGCATGTTCTTTGTAGAGGTGGGGACTTCTCAGACAGTCCAGTTTATCCTGCCGCCGGAACAGACGGCAGAACACTTCCTGATCGGCCAGCAGGCCTTGGGGCTCGGCAATATGGCCGAACCAATATTCGCAGGCGGCGTAGTAGTCGGGGAGCAGGAAGGTATATTTTCCGGTGATCTCGAGCCTGCCGCTGCGGTATTTTTTGACGAGACTGTCCTTGACTTCGCGGATGATGTCCTTGGTATAGGCGTCACTTAAGAGCGCGGGATAGTGTTTCACGGCTTTCTGGAAAGGAGTCATATGGGTGTTGTAGGGCGTGATGCCCAGAACTTCCATCATCGTCTCCTTGGAACAGCAAAGATCGTTTAGTTTCCGGACCGACTGCCGTGTCAGCAGATCGATCTCCTCCTCCGTAATGTCGGTGAGAGTCTGAAGCATCTGATAATTGATCTTGGCGTTCTTGATGCGGTCCTCTTCCATGCTGCATTTACCGGCGCCGCATTGGAATTTTTTGAAATTGGCTTTATATTCGTCCCAAGAATCATAATAGCGGTACATTTTAAACTGACTCTTGGTGAAAATAATCTGTATGTCCTCGTCGATAATATGATGCTCTTTGCCGTAGATGTCGGTGATGACGGGAGAACAGTGATTTACTTCCACGAATTTTCTGAAATCAAACACGCCGAGCAGTCCCTTCATCCACGGTGCGCGGAATGTAAAATTCTTGTGGGAGAGAGCGGGGAGTATCATGCCGGCTCCGTCCGTGTGCGGGATGGGAACGGTGTGTGTCTTGCGCGTGACGGAGTAATCCGTCTCATTCACAAAGTCCACGGCGCCGCATACATTGCTCTCGAAATCGTCGATGACGATGGTTCTGTCAATATCAAAATCATTCCACTCGTCGGTGGCGGAATCGGCTAACGCCATATAGGCCAGATGCTTATTCACATTGTTTCCGCCTTTTGCGTTGATCTTGTCCACCGTGAGACCGCACAGGACGCTGTTTTCGACCCGTGTCCATACGGATTCTTTGATGAACACGGCTTTTTTATTTCGGATCTGTCCGGCGGAGGAGGTAAAATACCGATATTTTTCTCCTTTCCAGACAAATCCGTAAAACGCGATGTCACGGAACAGGTCAAAGTAATAGATCTGTACGACGATCAGGGCGTCGGTCAATTCGTCCTGCCCGATGCCGACGCTTCGGCTGAGCGCGGAATCAAATGCGGAGATCACATGATTGTCATTCAGCCGCTCTTCCCGAAGCACCCGGATATGATCCCGGCCGCGGCTGGATTCGTTCTGTGCGGTTTTGCGGGCGATCAGGGCGCGCATCTTTTCTTTGGATTGTTTTATCAGTCGATTCTTGTGTTCCAGCAATGCAAGGCATGTACAGTACGCCGAGACGGTATCGCGGGCGGCTTGGGGAACATCCGCGCCACATGTCTTTTCGCACCGCAATGTGTGGATTGTAGCCTCGGAATATCCCAGAGATTTCAAGTCGTTTTCGATGTCTGTGAGCCGCCGGGAAAGGTTTTTTTTCTCGGCGTGATACCGGCAGCTCTTATCATGTAGAGCCTTTTCGCGATTGCTGTAAAAGTGAGAGGTATCCACGGAATATAAAAAGTATTGTCTGTCCAGCATGGGCAGTTCCTCCTCAATGCATTTTGTAGGTGAAGTCGATGTTTTTGCCGCATTGTTCGTCGAAACGCTGATCGGACAGGATGCGGCGGGCGATGGGAGAACCTTTCGGATTGTCTTTTCCCCGATGATCCGTGTTAAAATCCGACGGATAAATGTAGCCGCCAAAGGTGGTGTGGTCTGCCGCGCCGCGTTTTGTGTCATAAAGCTGTTCTGTCATAGTTGTCTGTTTTCTCCTTTTCTTCATTGGGATCGGTGGAATCAATCGTTCCCTTCCACCTGATATGAGGGTGATGGTGTCTACTTGTTATTTCTACATTTGGGTGCTCGTTGTTGTTCTTTTTTTGAAATGATAAAAAGACATTTTTTGTATTGGAAATTTGTGTTGTCGTTGACACCGGCATGAGGGCATGGCGGTATGACGATAGGATGATCTGACAGGGAAAATCGAGTACGGAAAATTGGACAGGGGACGCTTTATAATAATGAAGAAGTTGGAAAGAGGAAAGGTCGAGGAGGATGACAATGATCTCACAAAAGATAAAATGGGGAAAAACAGAATATAGGAAAGATAAAAAAATACACGTTGACACGAACGCATGTTCGATATATACTATAGAAGAACGGAGTACCCCTCATCCGATATGCGGGAGCAAGATCAGCCAAGGCGGCCGCCATTTGGAACGGGGATGACGCAAAAGATGAAACTTGTAACAACACAAAAGAAGGAATCGGCAATGACACGAGAGGTAGCGAGAAGGTGTGTAGAGATGAAGGAAATAATAAAAGAAATGAAAGAAATGGAAAAGAAGGAAGCGATTTTAAACAGATATTATGCGGATAACGCAGGGAAATTACATAAAATGGTTGACGGTATCCTGATTAAATTCGGAGGGCTGTCTGACAAGGATTTGGATGATTTTTATTCTCTTGCGAACGAGGTATTTGTGGAAGTCATAAGACGTTATGACGGCTCGCAGGCGTTTGAGAGTTTCCTCTATTCCTGTCTGTGTAACAGGATCAAGACAGAGATCACGAGGAGAAATCGGGAAAAGAGGAGGGCGGACCGAGTATCCGTCCCGATTGATACGCCTATTGGGGATGATGATAACAACACATTAGGAGATATGATTGCGGACCGTTTTGATTTGGAAAGAGAGATCTTGGAGGAGCAGGAGGGCGGGTACAGTCCGCGGGTTCAGCGGTATCTGGGCAGACTTTCCGGCCTTCAAAAAGAAGTGCTGTGGCTGGGCGCCGCCGGATATCTTCCGGGCGAGATCAGGGAGGAGCTGCATATCAGTGAAAAGCAGTATGCGGACTGTTATGCCGCGATCCACTCCTATCGCAACATTTCATTATTGTTATAAAAATTGTTATAAAACACGGTGATACCGTTATGGATCTCTCAATATGGTATCAAAGCACAACCGTACGGAGATAGAGACAGATGGCATGACCGCCGGACAGGAGGTATGAAAATGGCAAAACCGCGTAAGCAGACCTATACAATGGACATGTATTTGAATAAGATGAAGGATATGGACATTCGCAATGACGCGGATGTACAGAGACAGTTTGTGTGGAACAACGAACAGGTGAATGAGCTGATTGTCACGGTGCTCACGGATGATTATATTCCGCCGATCATTCTCGGGGAGGAGGATAATTCGCAGTTGTGGATCGTGGACGGAGGACAGCGCAGCGCCGCTTTGACGCGATACCGGTACGGCAATTATAAGATTACGGCCGCCGTCGAGCATCCGATGATTCCTTATAAGGCGAAGGCACGGGATGCGCAGGGCAATGTGATGACGGATGACGACGGAAACATTATCTGGGAGGACGCCGTCTTTTATATCAAGAATAAGACCTACGATAAACTTCCGGATGAATTAAAGAAGAAATTCAACGAATACCAGATTGAGACGGTCATCCATGAGCATTGTAATGCGCACAGGATCTCGCAGTATATCAAGCGGTACAACAATCACGCGCCCATGAATACCAATCAGAAGGCGTTCACCTATATCGATAATTTTGCCAGATCGATCCGGGATATCTTGGACAGCAGATTTTTCCTCGATTGCAGCAATTATACCGAGAAAGAGAAGACGAAAGGTGTGGTGGAACGGGTGGTTGTGGAAACGGTCATGTGTACCAATCATCTGGACAACTGGAAAGGGCAGACCAAGGCGATCTGTACCTATCTGAATCAGCATGCCGTTAAGGAGGAGTTTGATAGGCTGGCGGATCATATCCGCCGCTTGGAGCGCGTGATCACGGATGACAGCAAAGACCTCTTTAACAGCAAAGATTCGTTTATTTTTCTGACCTTGTTTGACCGCTTTACGAAGCTTGGCATGAAAGACGTCCGTTTTGCCGAGTTCTTGAAGGCATTTAAAAATGAGCTCAGATATGTTCCGGTCAACGGGATTTTGTACGATGAGGCGGACAGAGACAGAGGGACGAAAGATAAGGCCGTCATCATGGCCAAGTTGGAGATTTTACAGACTTTGTTGCTTGGGTTTTTGCAGATCAATGAGCCGGCCCTAAAACAGGTCCCCGAGTCAGCCTCCTGTTCCGCCCGGGAGATTATCGCGGAATATATCACCGCCGAGGTGACGGAGGAGGATGTGGAATTATATGAGATTATAGCCAATGATGTCTCCGAGGCGATCGAGGATATCGACTCCGCCATCCTGTCGGAGCAAAACCGTCCGTCTTTTGTGGCGGTAGTCGGATATGCGGTCGGGGAGGATATTGACGACCTGTTAAAGGGTTGGCTGTCCGATTATGAGAGGAGGAGGGTTCCCTGCATTCCGGACCAGAGGAAAAACTATCTGCATCTGAAAGCGGACTTGGATCAGTTTGTGAAGAATAAATGCTGAAGTACTATCAATTTATATATTTCCTATTGACAAAGTATGAAATAAGAGTTATGATACCTGTAACACATCACAAGGCGCCTTGTGGAAGACGGACCTCGTGTCTGACCGCCACACGGATGTACGACAGGATGTACGACAAAAAGAAAAGAGGGTATCGATATGAGCGAATACAAATTTGAGACACTGCAACTTCATGTAGGGCAGGAGCAGCCCGACCCGGCCACGGATGCAAGAGCCGTGCCGATCTATCAGACCACTTCCTATGTGTTTAAGAATTCCGCCCATGCGGCAGCCCGTTTTAATCTGACCGATGCGGGCAATATCTATGGACGTCTCACCAATTCCACGCAGGATGTGCTGGAGAAACGTCTTGCAGCGCTGGAGGGCGGCGTGGCGGCGCTGGCGTTGGCATCCGGTGCGGCGGCAATTACATATGCACTCGAGGCGCTGGCGGCGGACGGCGGCCATATCGTGGCGCAGAAGACCATCTATGGCGGCAGCTACAATCTGTTGGAGCACACCTTGCCCCATTACGGCATCACCACCACTTTTGTGGACGCACATGATCTTGCGCAGATTGAAAATGCCATTCAGGATCAAACCAGGGCCATCTATCTGGAGACATTGGGCAATCCCAACAGCGACATCCCGGATATCGATGCCGTTGCGGAGATTGCGCACAGACACGGTCTGCCTCTGGTGATCGACAATACGTTTGGCACGCCCTATCTGATTCGCCCCATTGAGCACGGAGCGGATATCGTGGTGCATTCCGCCACAAAATTCATCGGCGGCCACGGCACCACACTGGGCGGCATCATTGTGGATTCGGGTAAATTTGACTGGAAAGCCAGCGGAAAATATCCGGCCATCGCGGATGCGAACCCCAGCTATCACGGGGTATCTTTCGTGGAGGCGGCGGGACCGGCGGCCTTTGTGACCTACATCAGGGCCATTCTGCTGCGCGATACCGGAGCAGCCATCTCTCCGTTCAACGCATTCCTTCTCCTGCAGGGAGTGGAGACCTTGTCCCTCAGATTGGAACGTCATGCCGAGAACACGAAGAAAGTAGTGGAATATCTTGCGAAGCATCCTCAGGTGGAGCATGTCAATCACCCCTCTTTGAAAGATCATCCGGATCATGCGCTGTATGAGAAATATTTTCCGAACGGCGGGGCCTCCATCTTTACCTTTGAGATCAAAGGCGGGCAGGAGGAAGCACATAAATTCATTGACAATCTGGAGATTTTCTCCCTGTTGGCCAATGTGGCGGATGTGAAGAGTCTGGTCATCCATCCGGCGACCACCACCCACTCCCAGTTGACTGAGGAGGAGCTGATCGATCAGGGAATCCGGCCCAATACCATTCGTCTTTCCGTGGGGACGGAGCATATCGACGATATCATCGCCGATCTGGAGCGTGGTTTTGCGGCAGTCCGCGCCTGATCAAACGAGAACCGTTCCTTGAGGCGGAAAGCGTCCGTGTCAACGCAGGCGGCAGAGTGTGAAATCTCTGCCGCTTTTTCTTGCCTTCATTTGGATAAGAGAATATAATAAGGCACATGAGAGAGCCGCATTTGAGAGGGGTTAGTGGGACATTGGTGACGAATCAGGAGGACATCATAAAAGAGATCGCCGACCGTTACGGAATCCAGACGATCAATATTCTGCTGACGGATCGGACGACCCGCAAAAAGGTTCTGTGGGCATCGGACGATTACACAGATCTCGGAGCGGAGTGCCGCAGGGACAGCCAGCTTGCCGCCCACCGCATTCTCACGGAAGCGGGAAGTGCGATCCGGCCCCGGGTAGAGAAGTTATCCGTTCATCAGAGCAGCCGGACAAGGGAACGGGCGGAGGTGTTCACACCGGCATGGCTTTGCAACCTACAGAACAATCTGGTCGATGAGGCGTGGTTCGGCCGGCCGGATGTCTTTAATCGGGGCGACGAACAGGGCTGGCAGGTGAATCGGGAGAGAATTGTCTTCCCGGACGCGCCGGATCGGACGTGGAACAAGTATGTGGATGCCAAGAGACTGGAGATTACCTGCGGGGAGGCGCCCTATCTTGTGAGCCGCTATGACACGGTGACCGGCGGATCCATACCGATTGGGGAGAGGATCGGCATGCTGGACAGGAAACTTCGCATTGTGAATGAGAATACGGATTCGGAGGAGGATTGGCTGGTTTGGAGCAGACGTGCCTTCGAGAGCGTCTATGGGTTTGAATATCAGGGAGACAGTCTGTTTCTGGCAAGGTGCAATCTGCTCTATACCTATCTTGAGTATATGGAGCGTCGCTTGGGCAGGATGCCTTCCGAGCGGGAGCTCAACAGGATCGCGTTGATTCTGTCTTGGAATATCTGGCAGATGGACGGTGTGACCTGCAGAGTTCCGGCCGAGGACGGGCCCTATTGCATGATTAAGGATTGGCGGGCCAAAAGAACCGTGGAATACGGAGAGGCGGCGGGAGCAGAGATACAATTTGAGGCGATGATAGGGAACCCGCCCTATCAGGAAGTCATTCACACGGACACGGATAACCGCTCGTTAAGCCGGCAGTTATTTCCGTATTATATCATGGCCGCAATGGAGGCGGGCGCGGAGTATGTGTCGCTGATAACGCCGGCCAGATGGTTTGCGGGCGATGCGCAGGACAAATCTTTTATCAAACTGCGAAATTATATTCGGGAGAACAATCATATCCGAAGCATGTATTATTATCAGGATGCGAAGGAGCTGTTCGCCAATGTGGAGATCAAGGGCGGCGTGCAGTACTTTCTGTCCGAGCAGTCCTACGAGGGCGAAGTGGATTTCTATGCGTGCGCACAGGGGGAACGGAAGGGGAACCGGCGTAGTCTGTTCACGGACGGTATGGATATCATCATAAACGATGTCAATACCGTGCCGATTTTGAACAAGGTGCGCGCCGGCGCCTTTGCACCTTTGACGGAGATCACCACAGGCCGAAACGCTTTCGGTATCATAGGGAAGCCTGCCAATGTGGAGGCAGTGTCCCGGGGGAAACGATTTAAGGGAAGCGTGCCGCTTCGGTGCAAATCGAATGTCATACGCTGGATGAAGCCGGATGTGGTAAAGAAAAATGTGGCTATTTTTGAGAGCTATAAAGTCTTTGTGTCCAAGTCAGCAGGAAATCCCAACAGCGACGCCAAAGTGATCGGCTATCCCTATGTGGGGGAACCGTTTTCGGCATGTACGGACTCCCTCATACCGATCGGCAGCTTCGAGACGCGGGAGGAGGCGGAGCATCTGGCCAAATATATTAAGACCCGATTTGTGAGATTTCTGGTGCAGGTGCTGAAATCCTCCCAGAATGTGACGCAGATCGTTTATCGGTTTGTCCCCATGCAGGATTTCACCGATGCATCCGACATTGATTGGAGCGGGTCCGTGGAGGAGATTGAAGGCCAGTTATATAGAAAATACGGTCTGACACAGGAGGAGATCGACTATGTGGAAGCGTGGATCAAACCCATGGAGTGAGCCGGAAAAGGAGGAAGGGTCTGATGATAGAAGAGATCGCGCTTGCAAAGCGGGAGGATTTTGATGCGCTTATGGCGCTGTATCATGCGGCCGTCGGCGAGGAGGGCTGCACATGGAACGAAGAGTATCCGACTGAGGAGGACATCCGGGGAGATCTGGACAGAGAATCTCTCTATTGTGCCCGCAATGAGGGCGGGGAGATCGTGGCGGCATTTGCCATTGATCATGACGAGGAGGTGGACGGCCTGTCCTGCTGGTCTCCGGAACTTGTCCCGTCGGGGGAGATCTCCCGGCTGGTGGTCAGGAGGGACTGCCAGAATCAGGGGATTGCGCGGCGGATGCTCGCCTTTGGGATGGAGGAGCTGAAGCGGAGAGGCTTTCGGGGAATCCATTTTCTGGTGAGCAGAACCAACGAGCGGGCGCTGCGCAGCTATGCCAAATTTAATTTTGAGAAAGTCGGAGAAGCCGAATTGTACGGACAGGACTGGTATTGTTATGAAAAGGCATTCTAGGGGAAATACGGATGGAGGAGAAAAACATGGAACTTGCAAATTATTTTCGAAGCATTGTGGAACAGGACAGATGCGCTATTGTCATCTGCAACCTGAAGCATGAGATCATCTACATGAATCCCGCGGCAGCGGAGCGGTATCACAAGAGGGGCGGTGCGAAACTGGTGGGACAAAATCTTCTGGACTGTCACAACGCACAGTCCAAGGAGCGCATCGAACAGGTTGTCGCGTGGTTTGCGGAGAGTGTGGAACATAATATCGTCTACACTTTTTATAACGAGAGAGAGAACAAGGATGTGTATATGGTGGCGCTCCGCGACGGGGACGGCACCCTGATCGGCTATTATGAAAAACATGAGTACCGGAATCGGGAAAGCGGGGAGTTCTATCAATATTGAGGAGCCGTTGTTAATCGGTCGGCCTCTCTGACATTTCGGCATAACAAAACGACATTTGGGGGAATATCTATTTTCATAACCGGCAAATCTTTGTATGATACAGGAAATCAAATAGGAAATCAAATTGGAAATCATACAGAGACAGGGGGGATGGCGTATGCGGGACGATGTGGGGGATGCATGGGACGGATTCGACGGCAGGGATCATCTATACGATGAACGGAAAGAGAAGAGATGGCAGAAAAGCGTCTGGAGAGTATTAGCCTGTGTGATGGGATTCGTGATCCTGTATCTGATCTCGGATCAGGTGAAGGAGAACCGGCTGGTGCGTCACGGAAGCATGGTGGAGGCGGAGTATGATGCCCAGAGTCTGACCGCACGGTTTTGGGATGATGCGGGGAGACGTCATATTGTGAATCTAAGCGGCTATTATCCGGCACATGAGGGGAGCAGGGTGCGGCTGTATTATGAGGGCGATGTGGAGAGGGCAAGACCGCTCAATTCCCTGTCATCAAAGCTGTTCGCGTATTGCTTTTTCGGAGGACTATTGGGAATTTGTCTGTGGAGGATTAAAAGAGTGGGCTGAAGGACAGCGTTTTCAAAGGAGATGGTCGGATGGAGATGAGGGGTGTATTGTTCTTCGGATTGGCGGCAGCAGTGATTCTGCTGACCTGTCTGATCCATGTCCTGCTCTTGTATGAGAGAATGCGCAGACGGTATGAGGCATTACTCCTCAGTTATCGGCAGATGCAGAATATGAACGAGACGCTGCGCAGTCAGAGACATGATTATCTGAATCATATGCAGGTGGTGTACGGGATGCTTGAGCTGGAGGAGTATGAGGAGATTCATGCTTATCTGTCGGCGGTATACAAAAATCTGATGAAGACGGGAAAGGCGATCCGCACTTCGATCCCCGCGGTGAATGCCCTGCTCATGGCGAAATTGGCAGAAGCCGAGGGACAGGGAATCGATTTCTACATAGAGGTGAAGTCGGATCTGAAGGAACTTCGAACCGCACCGTGGGAACTGTGCAAAGTGTTGTCCAATCTGATAGACAACGCCGTCACGGCGCTGCTTGACAAAGAGGGGGAACGCAGGCTTTCGCTGGACATCAGCGAGGACAGAGAAGCCTATCTGTTTGCGGTGTCCGACAACGGCGCTCCCATACCGAAGGAGCGGCAAAAAGCGATTTTTCTGCCGGGTGTCACCACCAAGCAGGAGGAGGGGCACGGCATGGGATTGTTTATCGTATCCAATGTGCTGAAAGAGAACGGAGGAAGCATCCGGCTGCACTCGGATGAGGAGGAAACGGTGTTTACCGTGAGGATCGGGAAGGAAGAAACAGGCAGGGAGGTATAAGAATGGATACGCTTACCATAATAGGGATTGTCTGTCTGATCGCAGGATTTTTGCTGGTGGGAGTGGAGCTTGTGGTGCCGGGGTTCGGACTGCCCGGTATCTCGGGTATCGCATGTCTTCTGGCGGGGGTATTTCTCACCGCGGATTCCGTGGAAGAGGCAATTTTCATAACGATTGCGGTGATCGTGCTGCTGGGGATTCTCATGAGTGTCATTCTGGGACTCTTGTCGCATCGGAAGCTGCGGGCTCCCGTGATTTTGGACAGTGAAGTGAAGGGGGAATCCGATTATTTGAGTTCTTCCGATCTGGAATATCTGCTGCACAAAGAGGGCGTTGCCACCACGGATCTGCGTCCTATGGGCAGAGGGGAGTTTGACGGTATTGTTCTGGATATCTATTCCGACACAAGTTACATAGAGAAAGGCACACCGATCGTAATCGTCAGGATAGACGGGAAGAAGCTGCTCGTTAAAAAAGAGGAAGCATAGAGGAAATATAGAGAAAACGGGAGGGAACTTTATGACTGCAAAAGTTGTTTTATTGTGTGTAGTGTTGCTGTTGGTGGTATTGTTTTTTGTGTTTGTTCCGGTGGGCATCTGGATTTCGGCCATCGCCTCCAATGTGAAGGTGGGAATCTTCAATCTGGTCGGGATGAAGCTGCGCAGGGTGAAGCCGGCGAAAATTATTTTCCCGTTGATTAAGGCGGCAAAGGCCGGAATCAAGGTGACGGTAAATCAGTTGGAGGCGCATTATCTGGCCGGCGGCAATGTGGACAGCGTGGTAAACTCGCTGATCGCGGCGGAGCGCGCCGGGATGGATCTGTCTTTTGAGAAGGCGTCCGCCATTGATTTGGCAGGGCGGAATGTGTTTGAGGCGGTGACCATGAGCGTCACCCCCAAGGTGATAGAGACCGGCATGATCTCGGCCGTGGCAAAGGACGGCATCGAGCTTCTGGTGAAAGCGAGAGTCACCGTGCGGACCAATCTGGAGAGACTCATCGGCGGCGCGGGAGAGGCGACGGTGCTGGCGAGAGTGGGAGAAGGGATCGTCACCACCGTGGGTTCCTCCGCCACGCACAGCAATGTGCTGGAAAATCCCGACGAGATATCCAAGCTTGTGCTGGAGGCGGGATTGGATGTGGGGACGGCGTTTGAGATTATCTCCATCGATATTGCGGACATAGACGTGGGAAGAAATATCGGTGCGAATCTGCAGAGCATGCAGGCCGAGGCGGACAATAAGATTGCGCAGGCGAGAGCCGAGGAGCGCCGTGCCATGGCGGTCGCGCTGGAGCAGGAGATGCGCGCCACGGTGGTGGAGGCCGAGGCGGCGGTGCCCAGAGCCATGGCGGAAGCTCTCAAAAACGGCAATATCGGTGTGATGGATTATTACCGGCTGCAAAACGTGCTGGCCGACACCCAGATGAAACAGAGCATCGGGGACGGTGTGGGAGCATATGTAGAGAGAAAGACGGGCGTGTAAATGATCAAGGTGATGATTATCGACGATGAACCGCAGATCCGTGAACTTCTGGGCAAGATGGTGGAGCGGCAGGAGGGATATCAGGTTGTGGCACAGTGCGGAAGCTTTGCCGAAGCGGTGTCGGAGTTTGCGGGAAAAAGGCCGGATGTGGTGTTTGTGGATATTGATCTGGGAGGTGCGGACGGTTTCGCCTGCGCCAAGGTACTCACGGAGTTAAACCCGAAGGTCAAAATTATCTTTGCCACCGCTCACAGCGAATACATGGCCAACGCTTTTGAGATCTATGCATTTGATTATCTGGTAAAACCATTCAACATGGAGAGACTCGGACGGACACTGGAGCGCATCCGCGGCGAGGAGAAAATCTCGTCGCAGGATCGGCTCATGCAGTCGGATCTGCACAAGGAGAAGCTGCTGATCAAAGGAAAAGAGCGCTCTTATCTTGTGGATATTGCGGAAATCATTTTTGCGGAGCGGTCGGACGGAGCCACAAATATTGTCACCGGCACGGAAACCTACCGCACCTCCATTTCCCTGTCCGATTTGGAAGAGAAACTGCAAGAGGGGTTTATGCGCTGCCACAAGTCCTATCTGGTCAATTTGTCCAAGATCACCCGGATGGAGCCCTACGGACGCTGGACCTATCTGGTCAAGTTCCACGGGACGGAAGCGACGGCCCTCATGACAACCCAGAGCTACGAGGAAGTAAAACGGATCTTCTCCTAACAATCCCCCGTCTGTGCGCCGGCTTACTCGAAAGCTGATTGTAGGCAGCTTTCGAGTAAGCCGGTTTCCTTGACAGTAAATCTCAAGTATAGTATACTTGACAAGGAGTATTAAAAGCGCAAATTATGAGTGATAATCGCTTCTCAAATCTGCCGTTTTCTATTGCGCGTGGGGGTATTTTGATGCAGCAAAAGTCAAAGAACAGTACAATGCGTTTTCTGGTGTTCAGTCTTGTTTGCGTGTCTATGCTATGTATCGCGCTCTTTTCCTTTTTGGCTTTCTATATGAGTTCCAAAAGTGCCAAGACCATCAATGAGGTGGGCACTCTTTATATATCCAGCATGAGCGAACAGATCTCGGGACATTTCGAGACGACCATCGAGTTGCGACTGGAGCAGGTGGAAGCTCTGGCGAACATGATCGAGGCGGAGACCGATCTGGATTATGAGAGTGCGCGCAGACATCTTGTCTATAATGCCCGCACAAGAAATTTGGATTATCTGGCAATGTATACCGAGAGCGGAGCTTTCGAGATGCTCTGCGGGGACATGCTGGAAGTGACCGATCCCCAGCCCTTTTTGGACTCTATGAAAAAGGGGGAGAAAAAGGTGGCGATCAGCACCAACACCCGGGGAGAGAAGGTGGTTCTTCTGGGAGTACCGGCCGCCTATCCCATGGCGAACGGAGAGAAGAGTATTGCGCTGGTGGCGGGGATTCCCCCGGAATATATCACGGAGAAGCTGGCTTTGGAGGAGAATCCCCAGAGCTGGTATTCTTTTATCATCCGGCAGGACGGCAGTTATATTATCCGTACTTTCGACGCCTACGGCAATAATTATTTTGAGCGGGTGAGAGTCCTGTATGAGGATGTGGAGGGCAAGACCGCGGAGCGGTATCTTGAGGAATTGCAGGCCGCAATGGCGGTAAATGCGGATTATACCAGTGAATTTCAGATCTATGGGGAGCGCAGGCATCTGTATTGTACCAGACTGCCCTATTCCGAGTGGTATCTGCTCACTTTTATGCCCTATAATATGCTGGATAATGCGATCAGTGATCTGGGAAATCAATGGAGTGTGGTAGCCTTGGCGGGCTGTGCGTTGATCCTGCTTGTGATTATGTGCATCTTCTTCCAGTATCTCAAGATGACGCGCAGGCAGATCGAGGCTTTGGAAGTGGCCAGACAGGCGGCGGAACATGCCAATAAGGCTAAGAGTCAATTTTTGTCCAATATGAGCCATGATATCCGTACGCCCATGAATGCCATCGTGGGACTGACGGCGATTGCGTCTTCCAATATTGATAACAAACAGCAGATTCAGGACTGTCTGAAGAAAATCACGCTCTCCAGCAAGCATCTGCTGGGCCTCATCAACGATGTGCTGGACATGTCCAAGATCGAGAGCGGGAAGATGACCCTGAGTTCCGAGCGGGTCTCGCTGCGGGAACTCATGGACAGCCTCGTCAATATCGTACAGCCGCAGGTGAATGCCAAGAGACAGCAGTTCGATGTGTTTATCCACGACATTTCCGTGGAGAGTGTATGCAGCGACGGTGTGCGCCTGAATCAGGTTCTGTTGAATCTGTTGTCCAATGCGGTGAAATTTACGCCGGAAGGCGGATCCATTCATGTGGCTTTGTATGAGGAGGAGTCGCCCCGGGGCGAAGAATATATCAGGGTACACTTCCGGGTGAAGGACACGGGTATCGGTATGTCCGAAGAATTCAGAAAGAAGGTGTTCGAATCCTTTGAGCGGGAGGACAGCGCCCGTGTACACAGAACCGAGGGAACCGGTCTGGGCATGGCGATCACCAAATACATTGTGGATGCCATGGGCGGCACCATCGATGTGGCGAGTGAGCAGGGGAAGGGGACAGAGTTCCATGTCACTTTGGATCTGTTGAAGGAAGAGCTTCCGGAGATGGATATGGTTCTTCCCCCATGGAAAATGCTGGTGGTGGACGACGACAAGCAATTGTGCGAGAGTACGGCAGCGTCTTTACATGCCATCGGCATTCAGGCGGATTGGACGCAGGACGGGGAGAGCGCCTTGGAGATGGTGGGGCAGCAGCATCGGAAGCAGGACGATTATCATATTATCCTGTTGGACTGGAAAATGCCGGGGATGGACGGCATCGAGACGGCGAAGGCACTCAGACGCCAAATGGGCGACGATATCCCCATTCTGCTGATTTCCGCTTATGATTGGTCAGAGATCGAGGAGGAAGCCCGTGCGGCAGGTATCAGCGGCTTTATTTCCAAACCTTTGTTCCAATCCACCTTGTACTATGGATTGAGGCCGTTTGTGGGAGAAGACGGCATGCCGCGGGAGGAGTCTGAGGACAAGAGCGCCGACTTAAGCGGCAGGAGGATTCTTTTGGCGGAAGATATGGAGCTGAACTGGGAGATCGCCAGAGAACTGTTGTCAAGTCTGGGACTGGAGCTGGATTGGGCAGAGAACGGACAGATCTGCGTGGAGATGTATCAAAAATCGGAGATCGGTTATTATGACGCCATTCTCATGGATGTACGGATGCCTGTTATGGGCGGTTATGAGGCGGCGAGAACCATCCGGGGACTGGATCGCCCGGATGCCGCAAAGGTGCCGATCATCGCCATGACGGCGGATGCCTTTGCGGAAGATGTTCATAAGAGTCTGGAGGCGGGAATGAACGCGCATACCCCCAAACCCATCAACCTCAAGGAAGTGGCCAGACTGTTGGAAAAGTATATAGAATAGCATATAGAGAGCATATAGAATAGTGGTGTCGTCACTCTAACAGCAGTTCGCGCAGCATTGCCTCGGTGCCGTGGAATACATTCATGTCGATATATTCTTCGGGGCCGGAGTAACCGGCAAGCCGCTCTCTGTTGGTGTACTGCCAGAACTGCCATTCTCTGTCAAGGTGTGGTCTGGTCAGAACGCTGCGGATCCACAGGGGATAGTCTTCGTAGTACCCCTTTATGAAGTGGTCATAGGCCTCGGGAGTGGTATAGATAATGGGTTTGGAGCCATAGGACGCTTCCATGGCGAGCAGACATGCGTCCAGTTCCGCCCGGATTGTGGAGGCGTCGGTATTCTGCTCGTTATAATTGCCGTAAAACTCGATATCGACCACCGGGGAAAGCATGCGTTCTCTGACGGGTACGGTTTCGATAAAGTGCTGGGCCTGTGTCTCTCCCGGGCTTTCAAAGCTGAAAAAATGGTAGGCGCCGACGTACAGCCGGGTCTGGAAAGCCTGCTCCCAGTTTTCTGCGAAGACGGGATCCACATGGCTGCTGCCCTCCGTGGCCTTGATGAACGCAAAGGATATGTTTTGCCGGGCCAGAAGATCCCATTGGATGTCCCCCTGATATCGGGAGACGTCGCATCCCACGATATCGCTGTCGGAGATAAAGATCTGATTGGGAATGAGGAGACCTGTATAGACCATATAGGCGGCACAGAGTGCTCCTGCGAGGGCTGCGCACAGGATGACTGCGGTAATCTTCAGAAGGAAAATCATTTTTTTGTTTTTCATTTTCATGTTGATACCTCTTTTTTATTGTGAAGGAATTCTGTCCGGGTGTCAAGACGTTCTCGACCGGATCTTATGACAGAGAGCGGAAGGATTTGTGGCACGGAAGAGGCAAGGTAACATGGAGTAGGGTTCTGAAATAGGAGAATAGAGAAAAAAGACAGATAAAGGAAGATAAAAAAGATAGAGAAAGGGGTATGGAAATGCGGGAGATTACATTGGGAAGCACCGGGATCACCACCGTACAGAATGCTTTCGGGGCGCTGCCGGTACAGCGTGTGGATATGGAGACTGCGGTGGGAATCCTGCGCAGGGCCTATGAGGGCGGTATGCGCTTTTTTGACACTGCCAGAGCCTACAGCGACAGCGAGGAGAAGCTGGGAGAGGCTTTTGACGGAATGCGGGACAAGATTTTTATCGCTACGAAGACCATGGCGAAGACGCCGGAGGAGTTTTGGCAGCAGTTGGACACTTCTCTGCGGCTGCTGCGCACGGATTACATCGACATCTATCAGTTTCACTGCGTCAATCAGTGCTATGCCCCCGGGGACGGCACGGGGATGTATGAATGTATGGAGGAAGCGAAAGCACAGGGGAAGATTCGCCATATCGGCGTGACGGCCCACAAGATACAGGTGGCTTTCGACTGTGTGGCATCAGGGCTGTATGAGACGCTGCAGTTCCCTTTCAGTTATCTCTCGTCGGAGCGGGAGATCGAGCTGGTAGAAGCCTGCAAGGCGGCCAATATGGGATTTATCGCCATGAAAGGTCTGGCCGGCGGGCTGATTCACAACGCCAAGGCGGCCATGGCGTTCATGGGACAGTTTGACAATGTGATGCCCATCTGGGGGATACAGCGGATGAGCGAGCTGGAGGAATGGCTGGCTTTCATGGATCAGGCTCCGGCCTATGACGATGAGATCCGGGATTATATCGAGAAAGAGCGCGAAGAACTGGCGGGAGAGTTCTGCCGCGGCTGCGGTTATTGTATGCCTTGTCCCGCGGGAATCATGATCAATCAGTGTGCCCGGATGTCGTTGATGCTGCGCCGGGCGCCATCGGCCAACTGGCTGTCCGAGAATATGCAGGCGGAGATGAAAAAGATCGAGCAGTGCTTAAACTGTGGGCAGTGCCGGACCAAATGTCCCTATGAGCTGAACACCCCGGAACTTCTGCGGAAGAATCTGGAGGACTACAGGAGAGTGCTGGCAGGGGAAGTGACGGTGTAGGGAGGAAGACGATGATAGAGACGGATGCAAACAAAAATGCCGGATATGCCAAGAACAGAGGCGCTTTCACGGGTTTTGTACTGTTGTCGGACAAGTCTTGGGACAAGGAGAAATTCAAGCGGGACTTTCAGGCCGACTGGGGGCTTTCGCCGGAGTATGACGAGGGCGAGGGCAGCCCGAAAAAGCAGAGCGGGTGTGAAGCCATGCTGTTCGATATCGGCAGCCAGCGGGTGGCGCTGGGCTTTCTGGATATTCCCGTGCCGGGCGGTGAGGCGGAGCGGAACGCAGCCTTTAATTATACTTGGAAGGAAGCCGTGGAGGTGACGAAGACGCATCAGGCGCAGATCATGGTGGGGATTCTGGGAGAGCACGAGGACGTCAAGAAAGACGGAGAATTGTTTGTGAAGGTGACGGCCACGCTCTGCAGGCAGTCGAACGCCATCGCCGTCTATGCCAACGGCGTGGTCTATCAGCCCCAGTTCTATTTTGCCATGAAAGAATTTATTGAGAAGGGGCTGTATCCGATTCCGGGGCTTTTGTGGTTTGGAATGATGCGATCCGAGAGAGGATTTCATGTCTATACGATAGGGATGAACAGTTTTGGCAAGGATGATATGGAGATTCTGGATGTCACGAAGAATCCGAACGAGGCGAAGGACTTTCTGATGAATATCGCGGGGTACTGTATCGATGAGGATGTGACGCTCCATGACGGCGAGACCATCGGACTCTCTGCCACACAAAGGTGTAAGATCACCCGCAGTCAGGGCGTCTGCATGAATGGCATGACGCTTAAGATTGCTTATGAGTAAATGAAAATGGCGGATGCGGGAGGGCAGGCAGACGAAAAGCCGCTCCCGCATACATATTGGTATTAGAAAGAGATATATGACGGACGTGTCATATATCTCTTTTGTTCATGATCTGTCCGCTTATGAGCATGAAAATGGCAATGTAGGCAATGCAGATCACCACAAAAGTCAGATAACCGGATTGGTGCAGTTCCTGAGGGGCATTGGAGTTCATGCCGTAGGCCATCAGGGAATAGGGCCAGATGTGTCCCATATCTTTGGCGAGAAACAGCAGGCCGGACAATCCGCCGCACAGAGAGATCGCCACGGGAAGCGCAAAGCTCTTGATAAACAGGGAGAGTGTGAGCTGTATGGAGGCCATGACGACGCCGCCCAATGTGCCGAACAGGCACCAGACAACGATTCGATCCATGGGCGGTGCGCCAGCCATGCCGACAATTTTGCCGGAGAGCAGGTAAAGGGCACAGATCCAGATCTCGCTGATCAGTATCATGAGGGAGACGCACAGCAGTTTGGCGATAAAGACCCTATGTTTGGAGACCGGCATGGTCAGTACCTTGTTCCAGTTGCGATTTGATTCCTCCTGACGCATAATGTGGGAGCAGTAGATGCCGATCATGATGGGCAGGAAAAAGTAATCCGTAAACAGGGTGTGCTGTGTCCACAGACTGTACCATTCGCTTGTAAGGATCTCTATATTGTTCAGATAATTTAGGCTTCCCAATAGAGCCGGAATGATGGGCATCAGCAAAAATGCCAGCCATACGGGGCTCCTTTTTAATTTCATTTGTTCCGCTTTCAGCAATTTTAATAACATAGTTATACCTCCTTTGCACAGAAAACTTTTTTGCCCACGATATAAATGACCACGAGGAACCCTAGGGCGAAGCCAAAGGCGCTCCAGTTGTAGCCCATGTGCTCAAAATAAGCGTATTGGTAACGGGTCTCTTTGCTATAACCGAAGAGTCCCATGAACTGCAGTGCTCCGTAATGTCCCCAGATCAGACTGTTCCGCAAGAGGGGGAGCTGGGGCAGGAATAAGGAAAAGAGTCCCACAAATTCACCCAGAATGCCCACGAAAAACGGTACGGCCTGATTCCGGAAGCACATGGACAGCGCGTGTTGGAAACAGTAGATGGAGGCCGTGGGAATCAGGGTGAATAGAAGGTAGAGCAGATAGAGTTTCATGGGAGGCGCTCCGCTAAACCCGATGAAACGGCCGAACAGCAATGTGATGATCCAAAACAGCACCACACAAAAGAGTGTGATTGCCAGACCATATAGAAGCTTGGCGTCATAGAGCCGTCCCTTGGCAGTGAGAGTACACAGCAGCTTGAAATTGCTGCCCTTATGTTCCAGATCGCAGAGACGGGATGCGACGACAACGGCCAAAAGGGGAAAGAAGATGCTGTTGATCAGCGGGAGCTGATAGAGGAACATGGACCAGCCGTTTGCCATCATAAAGACAGTGCTATCCTTGTTTGGAGAGTAATCTCCATAGAAAGCCCAAACGCAGGCCATGGCGGTCACGGCCAGTGCGGTGAGAAAGATATGGCGCCGTCTGGTTTTTAACAATTCACATCGTAATAATTTTCTCATAAGCTCATGTCCTTTCCCGTGAGATCCAAAAAGATTTCTTCCAGATTTTTCTCCGTGTCCAATTCATGCAGAGCCGCCAGAGAGCCCTGATACATCATTTTGCCGTTGGCGATGATGCCGATGTCATCCACGAGCTGGTCGATCTCCGAGAGCAGGTGGCTTGAGACGATGACGGTCATGCCGTATTTGGCAGGCAGGGAGCGGATGAGTTCCCGCATCTCCTGAATGCCCGCGGGATCCAGACCGTTGGTGGGTTCGTCCAGAATTAACAGTTTCGGAAAGGACAGCAGGGCGGCGGCAAGGCCGAGCCGCTGTTTCATGCCGAGGGAATAGGCGTTTGTGCGCTTATGTTCCTGACGGTCCAAGCGGACGATCTTCAGCACTTCGTCGATATTGCCGTCGGGAACATCCAGTATGGTGGCGCAGATCTTTAAGTTTTCCCGGGCGGTGAGATTGCCGTAGTAGGAGGGAGATTCGATCAGCGATCCGATATCCCTCAAGATTTCCGTGCGGTTTCGGGCGCTGCATCGTCTGCCGAAAATATCGATCTCTCCGGCGGTGGGATGGACCAGTCCCAGAAGCATTTTCAGAGTGGTGGACTTACCGGCGCCGTTGGGCCCGAGAAACCCGTAAATCGTACCCTCCCGGACGCTCATGTCAAGGCTGCATACGGAAAAAGTATTGCCGTATTTTTTGGAAAGACTGTTTGTAGTGACAATTTCTTTCATATTCAGACACCTCTTTCTTGTTTTTGGACGAACTTGCAGGATCGTTTTTCCACGGGCCTTTTTTGGCCCGGGCACAGTCCTGTTCGTCATGGTACAAGAATAGCACGCCTCCTTTGCGGAAAACTTAACCGTACCTTACGGGAAACTTAAATTTTGCACAAATCGGGAAATTCACTTTCAAAACTTTGTGCGACGTGGTATTTTGATATCAAAGAGAGGCAATTATGAGTTTATCTTTTTTATTTATCATGTGAGAGGAATGGGAAGCAGGAAACATGAGCGACAAGATGACGGACTTACAGAACAAAAAGATATTGATCGTGGACGACGAGCCGGACATTCTGAAAATGATAGAGAGTGCGCTTTTTGACGAAGGGTTTTACAATATCCACACGGCCCGAAACTGCAGGGAGGCCGGTGAGATCGCCGCAATGTGCCCCATTGCCCTCTTTTTGTTGGATGTGAATCTGCCCGACGGAAACGGTTTTATGCTGTATCAGGAGATCAGGAGACAGTCCAAAGCCCCCGTGATCTTTCTGACGGCCAGAGGAGGGGAGGAGGATTTAATCCGCGGTTTTGATCTGGGGGCGGATGATTATATTGTAAAGCCCTTTCTCATGAAAGAGCTGGTGCTGCGGGTCAAAGCGCTGTTGCGCAGAACTTATGGCGTACAGACGAAGGAGCCCGGGTTCTGGCTGGGAGAGCGCTACATTGATTTGGAGAAGGTAGCGGTGGTTTACCGGGGCGGGGAGGAGCCGCTTACCGCCAAAGAATTCATCCTGCTCGAAAAGCTGTGGGAGAACAGGAACCGCATTGTGACCAATGACGGACTCTGTATGGCCGCGTGGGGCGAGGAGTATTACGGACATGAGAATACGCTGATGGTGCATATCAGGAGGCTGAGAAAGAAGGTGGAGGAGGACCCCTCGTCGCCGAGGCATCTGATTACGGTGAAAGGGCTTGGTTACAAGCTGGTGACGGCCAATGAATAAGACGGTGTGGAGGATTTTCTTTTGTTATACGCTGACGGCGGCTGTGACTGCCACGATTTTATTGGTGATCAACATGGTGGGATTTGGCCACATTGTTTCGGATTACGGGACGCAAATCGACGGCCGCTCGCCGAAACGGGTTGTAAGGGAGATTGGAAACGGGCTCCAATGGGATGGAGAGCGTTTCACGCTGTCGGAGGAGTGTGTGCTGCCGAAAGGCAGTTGGTGTATTCTGGTGGAAGACGGCGGTGACATTCTGTGGGGAGTCAATCAGCCGGAGGATATTCCCACACATTATACGATCAGAGATATCGCCGCAATGACCAGATGGTATCTGAACGACTATCCGATCTATGTGTGGACAACGGACTATGGACTACTGATTCTGGGACTTCCCAAGGATTCTATTGCAAAGTATGATCTGCAATATAACGCGGAATGGTTCGAATCACTGGGACTGAGGCTGGGCGTTGTTCTGGCCTTCAATCTGGCGCTGGCCATGGTTCTGGCGCTGCTGTTTGGGGCAGGGTTGTATAAGCGGCTGAAGCAGATGACGAAAGGCGTGAAAGATCTGCGGGACGAGAAGCCGGTCAGCATCCCGGAAAAGGGCATTTTTAAGGAGCTGGCACGGAATATAAACAAGACTTCCCAGATCATTCATAGAAAGAACAGGCAATTGGCGCTTCGGGACAGTGCGAGGCAGGATTGGACGGCGGG
The DNA here is from genome assembly GCA_964604835.1 of uncultured Acetatifactor sp. Classification (GTDB taxonomy): domain Bacteria; phylum Bacillota; class Clostridia; order Lachnospirales; family Lachnospiraceae; genus Acetatifactor. The sequence goes on along the minus strand of CAZSAJ010000008.1, from coordinate 17,643 downwards.
CATCTCCCATGATATACGTACGCCGCTCGCCGTTGTTCTGGGGAATGCCGAGGCTATGGAACAAGATGAGACGATCTCTGCGGAGGGCAGGCACAAAGCTGCGGTCATCATCACACAGAGCATGAAGATCAAACGGCTGGTGGAGGATCTGAATCTGATTTCTTCGCTGGAATATGACGGAGCCGCCAGACGAAAAAGCCCCGTGAAACTCTGCCCGTTGATCCGCAGTATTGTGACGGATATTCTAAACAGCGGGTTGTCTGAGAAATATGAGATCAATCTGGATCTGCAGTTTGAGGCGGCAGTGGTGGAAGGGGATGAATCCCTGTTGGAGCGGGCGGTTTTCAATCTGATCAACAATGCCGTCACCCACAACCCGGAGGGGTGCAGAATCGATATCAGTGTGTATAGACATGGGAATCAGGCGGTCATCCGTGTGCGGGACGACGGAGTGGGCGTGCCGGAGGATGTGCTGGAGCATATGGACAGAATGCCGAAGACCACCCACGGAATCGGGCTGCCGTTAGTGTATCGGATCGCCAATATCCACGGGGGGAGCTTCACGGGGGAAAATGACGGCGGGTTTAGCGGGAAGATGGAACTGCCGGTGTAGGGGAAGTGAGAGTTTAACGAGGACTTGACAGGGCAGAACAGCGCCGCGGATGCAGTCGAATAAAAGCATCCGCGGCGTTCCTTTTTGCCATTACCGACATTTCCCGTGGGAATCCATCGGATTCATGTCCCGGGTTCCGCGATTCTGGTCACGCCCACATAAATATCCGAAATCTCATACCATGTGGCGTAATCCGTCACACCGGTCTGCGGGAGATTGAAAATGCGCTGGAAAATGCGCACGCTCTCAGCCGTGGCGGGGCCGTAGATACCGTCCGCGGTCAGGGTAGGGATCGCGGGATAATTTCTGGCAATACGGTTGAGCTGGGTCTGGAGCTGGCGGACCTTGTCGCCGGAGGCGCCGATGGACAGCTCATAGCCGGGATAAGAGGAGGGCACACCGGAGATGATGTCGGCCGTGGCGATATACATGTCGTTGCCGAAGTAGTAGCGGATGATCTCGATGGCGGAGTATCCTTCATCCGCCAGATATTTGGAGCCCCACTGGCTCAGACCCGAGCAGGCTACCCGGTTGCCGTCGCAATAGGAGGTGAAAATGGGCTGGCGTACGCCGGGGCGGGCCAGATAATTGGCAAACACCGTATCCACCAGATAGTCGATGTTTTCAAAAATATTGCGTCCGTAGATCCACTTCTGGTCATAGGCGGTGGAGGAGGTGATGGTGAAGTTATATCCCTGCCCGCGATACCACTCCGTGTATACCCTATTCAAAGTAAAGGACATGATCGCCAGAATATTCGCATAGAGCGCGGCTTCCGGCCATGTGGAGTAGATTTCGCAGGAGGCCACGTTTTTGATGTAGTCCTTATAGCGCACCCAGTAGTTGGCGGCTGTGGAGTCCGACGGCACGCCGTCATGGACGATGACGTATTCCGGGACGACCACGCGGCTTAAGACGATCTCGCCGCTCTCCGGCATGGGTTTGATCTCTTCCTCCGGAATCTTGGGCGGGTAGTCGCCGAACAATGTGTGTTCCGGTATGATGACCACTTTTTCGTCCTCGTTGGTGGTCTCCACGGGATTCATGACGATTGGCTGGAGAGACAGGCGGTCAGCCAGAAGTTCCGATCCGGATACAAACACGGGCTCATATCCCTGCGCCGTGACGGTTATATTATATTCCGAATAGGGCTGAACGGTGGCGTCGGGATCCAGCGACAGGCCGATGGGCGGCGTGGGAAGAGTGACGGTGGGAGTCTGGCCGGAGCTGTCGGTGGTCAGGGTCTCAAGCGTCTCCTCAGGAGCTCTCGTGTAGGATATGGTGACGGTGGCATTCTCCACGGGGAACTGCCCCAGAGAGGAGACCACGCTTACCTGCAGGGTACCGAAATTATCGGCATTTTCATTTGATGTGTCTGTGAGATTAGGCATGGCAGCACCTTGCATTCATTTCCGTTGCATTATATTATGCGATGACAGCGTAAGCGTTCCAACATCGCTTGGAAGTGTTGCAAAAAGCGTCCTTTTAAAATATTTTTGGAAATTTCCAAAAAATGCTTGACGGGGGGTAATTCATGATGTATCATTGTATTGTGGAGTTAATACAATGACACAGAAAGGATGTGAGTGGATGGCATGGAAACTGGATTCTGACAGACCGATCTATATACAGTTGGTGGAGCGCATTCAGACGCAGATTGTCTCCGGTTATTATCCCGGCGGCGCCAAGCTTCCCAGTGTCAGGGAGCTGGCCGCGGTGGCCGCAGTCAATCCCAATACGATGCAGAAGGCATTTGCGGAACTGGAGCGGAGCGGACTGATCGTGACGCAGCGCACCAACGGAAGAAGCGTCACGGAGGACAGCACTTTGATTGACAAGGTACGTCGCGATATGGCAAAATCACATATGGAGACTTTTGTCATGAGAATGAAGGAATTGGGATATACCAAAGAGCAGGTGTTTGCTTTTTTGGAAGAGAATCTCTGACAAACAGAGGGAAAGAGGGAATGTATGAGTGATTATATGCAGGCGGAGATAACGAGAGGTGCGTGCAATCTGGTGGAATTCCACAATGTCACGAAATCTTACGATATGCAGCGCGCCGCGGTGGATAATGTAAATCTGATTCTGCCCAGAGGCAAGATCATCGGACTGCTGGGGCCAAACGGCAGCGGCAAGACGACCCTGATCAAGATGTTAAACGGTCTTCTCACACCCACGGCGGGGACCATTCTGATCAACGGAAAGCCCGTGGGACCGGAGTCCAAGGCGCGGGTGGCCTATCTGCCTGACAGGACGTATCTGACAGGCACCAGAACGATCAAGCAGATTCTGGATTATTTTTGTGATTTCTATGAGGACTTTTCCCGCGAGAAAGCGATGGGAATGCTGGAAAACTTAAACATCGAGCCCTCGGCGAGAATGAACAGTCTCTCCAAGGGAACCAAGGAGAAGGTGCAGTTGATACTGGTGATGAGCCGCAATGCGGATCTGTATATTCTGGATGAGCCGATTGCGGGTGTGGATCCCGCGGCCAGAGACTACATTCTGCGCACGATCATCAACAATTACAATCCGGAGGCCACCGTGCTGATCTCCACACATCTGATCAGCGATATCGAGCAGGTTTTGGACGAGGTGGTCTTCATGCGCTATGGGAAGCTGGTGCTCTATACCTCCGTGGACAATATCCGGGAGGAGAAGGGCAAATCTGTAGATGCATATTTCAGGGAGGTGTTCGCATGTTAGGAAAAGTGATTAAATATGAGTGGAAGAGCACATATAAACTGTGCGGACTGATGCTTCTGGGGATCGCGGGAGTCACTCTGCTGGGGGTGCTGGGATTCGTCCTGCCTTTTAAACTGGTGATGGAGGATTCTGGGGTATCGAAAAATTCAATGGCACAAGCGATCTGGGCAATGATTATGATGATGAGTATGTTTACCTATATCGTTATGCTGATAGGAGTGTCCTACGGTATGCTGATCTATCAGGGGGTACATTTCTACAAAACCATGTATTCCGACGAGGGTTATCTGACCCAGACCTTGCCGGTGAGCGCCAGACAACTGCTGGTGGGCAAGACGCTTGTGGCGGGAATCTGGTATCTGCTGGTAGGTATCAGTGTGCTCGTATCCGTCGGCATTTTGATTGCTGCCATGCTGATGTCCATGCTGGACGGAGCCAATGTCTGGAGAGAATTGGACGAAATGCAGAGAGAGATGAGGGAGATGTATCCTGAGACGGGGTTCCAGATTGTCCGAGTCGGCCTGTCGGCGATTCTGGTGATGCTGATTTCACCCTTCAGCACAATGCTTGGGCTGTTCGGTGCTCTCACGATCGGGCAGCTCTCCCGCAAATATAAGGCGCTTATGGGGATTTTGGCTTATTTCGGAGTCATGTTCGTCAATATGGTGGTCAGCTATATCGTACAGTTTGTCTTATCCTTTAAGGAAATCCTGTTCCATATGGGCAATTATTACGGCTCCAACAATGTGAATATGGCCGCCAACTATGACAGTACGCTGGTGGTGAGCTTGATCATGGGCGTGAGTATGTATTTTATCTCACACTATATTCTGACCAAGAAGCTCAACATGGATTAAGGGAAGAGAAGGGAGGAAGCGTCATGACTGCGGCGGTGGAAGAACGGAGAAATTCGGGGCTGGTGTGCGGATTGATTCTGGCGGCGGCAGCCGCCGCCATTCTGCCCAAGGGGTTGGTCGTCTGGCGCTTCGTGCAGACACCAAAACAGTCGCTGCCTGCGCTTTTGCTGGTGTTTGGAACGAGTAACGTCCTGCAGGTGAGCGCATTATACGGCATGCGGGTCTATTGGGGGATCCGCATGTACGGGATGCTGTACGCCGAAGAGGAACGGTGGACGCCGGGGAGGGCATCAGGTATTGTCTCAAAGATTCTGGCGGCGGGAGTCTGGCTGTGGCTGATTCAATTCGTCTGTCTTGCGGGGAAACTTGTGGTGATTACCGTTGCGCAAGGGTCTATCACATCTTCTCTGGGAATGATGCCGGAGGTAGGTCTGGGCTCCATCGGAAGTATGGGAGCGGAGAATCTGTACACGATGGTACATAGTGATGTTGCGGGCTGGATTCTGGTTTTGGTGTCACAGTGGGTGGCCGCCCTGTGCGAAGGTGTGATCCTGTTCGCCGCACCGGTCATAGGCGGACGTTGCGGCAAAAACAGGGCGGTGATCAGTGCCGTGTTGGGCGGAGCGCTTATTTTTTGGCGCGAGGGGTTGGGTTCCGCTCTGTCTTCCGAGGCGGAGGACTTGCCTGTGGGGCGGGCGGTGATGCCGGAGATTCTGGTCAGTATTGTGCTGATTGTGGCGCTGGCTGCGGCGGCCCGGTTTTTGCTTTTCAAGAGGCAGAATGCGAGCAGGGCGGCGGAGTGATTGGAAAATTTGTTTTAAATTTTGGAATCTTTGGATTCTTTGCCGAAAATGATTTGCCCTTCGACTGTATTTTTGGTATACTGATAAGGAGTATGGGAAACAGGACGGGTGAATGACAATGCAGGGAATCGTAGATGGAATCTTAGAGGGAAAATATGATTATGAGAACGGCTCTCTCGACTTTTCATGCACAAAGCTGGAGCTTACCATGTGCAGAGGAGAAGTGCGGGAGGGCTCTTTTCATGTCTATTCCTCCGGGGACCGATACACACAGGGATTTGTCGTCACCACGGATATGCGGATGGAATGTCTGACGCCGGAATTTTCCGGTAACGGGGAGGAGATCTTTTATTGTTTCCACGGAGAGCATCTGGAAGAGGGAGATGTGGTAAAGGGGAATTTCTGCATTGTCAGCAATCAAGGGGAATACTATCTTCCTTTTGTGGTCACGGCGGAGCATCAGATGCCGGTCTCTTCCATCGGGAGTGTGAAGAATCTGTTTCATTTTGCCAATCTGGCCAAAAGCAACTGGCGTGAGGCGGTTGATCTGTTTTATTCTCCCGCATTCGAGAAGGTGTTTCAGGGGAGCGACAGGCAGTTTTACGACTGTTACAGAGGACTCAGCGTCTGTCCCGGAAACGAGCAGAATATGGAGGAATTTCTCATCCGCATCAACAAGAAGCAGAAGGCGGAGTTTCTGGTGCGGGAGAGTGAGATCCGGGAAGAGATTGCGTCTACCGAGTACGACGTGAAGGAGATCGAGCTGAACATCCTGCGCAACGGGTGGGGTTACACCGGGCTGCAGGTGGAGTGCGAGGGGGATTTTGTCTTCACGGAGAAAGAGTTTTTAAGCGATGATGATTTTCTGGGAAATCGCTGTGTTCTTCCTGTGTTTCTCGACACGCAGATGTGCAGGAACGGCAGGAATTTCGGGCGGGTTCATATTTATAATTCACACACTGCCATCACGATACCTGTGGCGGTAAAGCGGGGCGATGTGTGGGAGAGCGGCGGCGGACATATACACGGACACATGCAGAGAAAGCGGGAGATTGTGCGACTGATGGAGTTGTATCAGGACTTTCGTCTGCGCAAGATCAGTCCCGGTTCTTGGCAGAAGGAGACGGGAGATTTGGTGGAGGCTATGGCGGCGCGGGAGGATAGCAATGCGGCGGCAAGGCTTTTTCAGGCGCAGCTTCTGATCTCCGAGGAGCGCTATAATGAGGCCGAATGGATGCTGAATCAGGTCCGGGATATGGCGGAGGAGGCGGATGATACGCTGTATGCCTATTATCTCTATCTGACCACGTTGATTCACGGGGAGGAGGCCTATGTGGATGAAGTGGCCGCAAGAGTGGAGCAGTTATACGGTCATGACCACGGCAATTGGCGGATCGCATGGCTTCTCTTATACCTCTCGGAGAAGTATAACAAGACGGCTGCGGTGAAGTGGGATTTTCTGGAGAAACAATTCCGGCGCGGCTGCAACAGTCCGGTGCTCTATATAGAGGGGCTGCATCTGCTGAACGGGAACGAGACGCTTCTCCGCAAACTGGACGATTATGCCCTGCATGTTCTGTATTACGGAGCGGGGAGAGACTGCCTGAATCCGGATGTTCTGGAACAGCTTCTCTATCTGGCGGGCAGGAGTCGGGAATATTCTACTATCCTGTTGAAAATATTGCAGACAATCTATGAAAAGAATCAGGATGTGCGGATTCTGCAGGAAATCTGTGCGCTGCTGGTGCGGGGAGGCTGTGTGGGACGGCGATTCTTCCCTTGGTATGAGGCGGGGGTGGAGGCGCAGCTTCGCATTACGAATCTCTATGAATACTATATGATGTCTCTGGATCTGCAGACGACCAAAGAATTGCCCAGAATCGTGCTGATGTATTTTGCGTATCAGAGCAATCTGGATCTGGCGCACAGTGCCTTTTTGTACTGGTATGTGGTACAGCACAGGGAGGAACTGGGTGAACTCTATGACAATTACAGACCGCGCATGGAGCGTTTTGTGGTGGATCAGATTCTGAAGGAGCGTATCAACAGGCATCTTGCGGGGATTTATCAGGAATTGCTGGTGCCGGCCATGATCGACGAACAGACGGCGGGGCCTCTGGCCAAACTGCTGATGGCGCATCAGATTGTTGTGGAGGATCTGCGGCTGAAGAAAGTAATCGTGTATCAGCCCGGCAATCTGTGTGAGAACGTGTATCCCCTGCAGGACGGCTGCGTCTGGGTGCCGCTCTACGGCAACGATTCCACCGTTCTCTTTGAGGACGCCTATGGCAACCGGTTCGTGAAAAATGTGGAATACACGATGGAAAAGCTGATGCGTCCCGGGAAGTATCTGCGCATGATCTCCGGGATGGTGACGGATTCTCTGGAGCTGGATCTGTATCTGATGGATCGGGAGACGGATCTGTCCGTAGCGGAGGTCTGCGAGAGGACAATCCGCCTGTCAGAAGATGAGCGGGTGGAGGAATCGATCCGCAGGACACTTTATCTGAGACTGATAAAATACTATTATGAGACGGACAACATGCGGGCGCTGGATCAATGTCTTGAGACGCTTCCCATAGAGCTGTTTTCTCTTGCCGAGCGGGCGGAAGTGCTGCACTATATGGTGCTGCGCGGCAGGAACGAGGAAGCGTGGGGATGGATCCCGGAATTTGGACCTTCCTTCGTGGAGCAAAAAACGCTGATGCGTTTAATCAGCGAGCAGATCGCCAGCACGGACGGTCGGGAGGATGCGCTGCTTGCAGAGGCCGCCCTCTATACCTTCCGACAGGGAAAATACGACAGCCGCATGATACAGTATCTGGCGGAGTTTGCCCAAGGCTCTACCAGAGATCTGAGAGATATCTGGAAAGCCGCGCGTTCTTTTGATGTGGATGCCTATCGTCTCAGCGAACGCATGCTGACGCAGATGCTGTTCTCGGGGGCTTTTGTGGGAGAAAAGACAGAAGTCTTTGAATATTATGTGTCCAGAGGAGCAAATGTCCGTATCGAAAAAGCTTTTCTGGCTCGCTGCGCCTATGATTATCTGGTGCGGGAGCGTCTTACGGAGGAGATCTTTTTTAAGGAGATCCACAAGTTATATCTGCAGCAGGAAGAGATCCAGAGAGTGTGCAAACTGGCATTATTAAAATATTATGCGGAGAATGTGGGGGCGCTTACGGAGGAGACGGCACCCGTCATTCGGGAATTTCTGCATGAGATGCTGACGGAGAAGATTCATCTGAACTTTTTCAGGAAGTTTATTGATCTGAAACTCATCAAGGAGAATGTGCTGCGGGAGATTGCGGATAAGACCATCGTGGAATATCGGACCCGCCCCGGAGCAAAGGTCTCCATCCATTATGTGATCATGCGGGAGGACGGGGAAGCTTCGGAATATCTGACGGAGCCTATGCGGGAAGTGACAGCAGGTCTGTGTTTTAAGGAATTCGTGTTGTTCTTCGGGGAGAGTCTCCAGTATTATATCATGGAGGAACGGGATGGCGAGGAGCAGCTCACCGAGAGCGGGAACCTGCAGAGGAGTGACATCAGAGGGAATGATTCGGACTGGCGTTATGAGATGCTCAATGATATTTTGATCAGCAGGACACTGGAGGATTTCGACACGCTGGATGAATTGATGGAAGAGTATCGCCGCAAGGAATATATGGGTGAGCATCTTTTCGCATTGCAGTAAGGGAGGTTACACCATGGGGTTTTTACATCATGGGAAATTAGTCGTGGGATATGATCTGGGAGAGCAGTATGCGCAGATCAGTTACCGGCTCGGGGAGGACGAAGTGGAGACACTGTCCGCCGTGGCGGGGGAAGAACGCTATAATATTCCGGTGGTGCTATGCAAGCGTACAGGTCTCAATCAGTGGTTTTACGGCAGGGAGGCGCTTCGCTGCGCGCAGGAGGAGCAGGGAATTCTGGTGGAAAATATTCTGCAGCTTGCCATCGCGGGAGAGCCGGTGCAGGTGGACGGAGTCGTATTTGATCCGGTGGCGCTGTTGGCGTTGTTTATGAAGCGGAGTCTGGGTGTGCTGTCACAGATCTCCACGCCGGATAAACTGGCGGCGATGATGATCACCTGCGATAATTTGGACGCAAGACTGATCGAGGTGCTTGGCCGGGCGGTGGAAAACATGCATCTGAAAACCGACAAGATTTTTTTCCAGAGCCATGCGGAAAGCTTTTATCACTATGTGATCCGGCAGCCGGAAGAACTTTGGCGGTCGCAATCCCTGTTGCTTGAGTATTGTGAAACCAAGGTGACGGCGTATTGTATGGATTGTAACAGGCGGACTACGCCGATGGTGTCCTTTATTGAGAAATGGAAGTACAACATGCCGCCCTATGAGCCCATGCCGGAGGAAGAGGAACCGCGGCGAGACAAGATGGAACAGTTGGACCGGGAGTTTGAAAATATTGCGTCTCAGGTCTGTACCAAGACGGCGGTCTCCTCGGTGTATCTCATCGGTGAACACTATTCCGAGGAATGGATGAAGGAATCGCTGCGCACGCTCTGCAAGGGACGCCGTGTGTTTCAGGGCAATAATCTCTACAGCAAGGGCGCCTGCTATGCCATGGCGGAGAGACTGACACCCAGCGAGGTGGGACAGGCGCATATCTTTCTGGGGGAGGATAAGCTGAAATCCAATATCGGGATGAATATTCTGAATCAGGGACAGGAAGTCTACTATGCCCTGCTGGACGCAGGCATCAACTGGTATGAGGCAAAGCAGCGTTTTGAGTTCTATATGCGCGGGGGCAATGAGCTGTCACTGCAGATCATATCCCTGATCGGCGGGGAGAGCCGTACGGAGAAGATCACTTTGGAAGATATGCTGCCGGGTATGAGCAGAATGCGGGCGAATCTGTTTCTGGAAGGAGAGAAATCTCTCGTAGTGGAGATCGAGGATCTGGGATTCGGGAATTTCCGGCCCGCCACGAATCAGGTGTGGCGCAGACAGATCGCGCTATGAAATATATAATTTGAAATATATAATTTTGAAACATTTAATTTGAGATATTTCGGTAAAAGGGATAAAAGAAAGACGGTACGGGGAGAGATAAAATGCGTGTCAGTTTGTGCGTGGGCGATTATGCGACAACTCCATATTATATTGCGGGACTGGAAGTGCCGGTCTGCTCCATGGAGGAGCTTTCCTTCTGTCTGAGGGAGAATGCCTTTCTGCTGGACATGACGCTGATGCGGGATGAACTGACGGAGTGGATCGAAAGAGAGTGCAGGCTGCCGCAGCTTGCGAAGCAGCTCCACGATCTGATCCATAAGCAGGGATCGCTCAGCGCCTTTGTGACCGCAATCTTAAGCTATACGGGATTTTATGACGCGGCCGAGATCGGCGAGGTGGAGCAGGTTCTCAGGCAGGGCGCGGGACTGTCGAGTATCGAGAGACGGAAGGGACAGCTCGACTATCTGGTGCGCAAGAAGAAATACGCCGCGGCGCTGCGGGGATACGACAGTCTTCTGGCGAAGTGGAGCGAGATGGAACTTGCGGGCGGGGAGCTTCCCGCGGCGAGGGTGAAGGCCGCCATTTTGCACAACAAGGCGGTGGCGATGATCGGCATGATGCTCTACGCTTCCGCGGCGGAGTGTTTCAAGGAGGCCTATGAGACGGATGGGGAGATCTCCCATTATTGGTCCTATCTGGCGGCAAAACGCATGGAGCTGGACGAGAGCGCTTACATCTCTTTTGCCGCGGAGCAGACGATCGGGTATGAGCACACGCTGGAACTGGAAAGGAAGATGGAACGACTGACGGAAGACTGGAGACTGCAGCCGGAATTTCAGGAACTTCTGACGATACGGGAGTATCGGGCAGGCGGAGACAGGAGACATTATTATGAGGGGATCGAGGAAGTGATCAGAAATTTAAAGAGCGGTTACCGCGGCAGTGTGGGTGAATGAAGAATGTGGAGACATTGGTTTGCGCACGAACTGTCTGCGGTGACATGGGGGTATCGGTATGGGATTTTGGAAGAAACTGTTTCGCTTTGGAATCGAGCGTGACAATGAGCAGAAGGAAGATGACTGGGAGGAGATCGTCTATGATCACACGGAGGTGGATTTTTATGACAAGGAGCAGCGGAGCAGGTATGTAACAAACTGTCTGGAACAGATTGCGGAGGCCTCCAAAGAGATCGGATATTTAAACGGAGAGTACGGACTGGTGACGGCTTATCTGATGGACATGGAGGAGATCGAGGCGCTGCCGGAGGAGTCCAGACAGGATCTGAATCAGGTGGCCAACAGGCTGGTGGCGCTGGAGCAGGAGCGGGAGCAGTATCTCGACAGAAAGGACCGGATGCGCGACAGCGACTATTTCCGCATGCGCAAGCAGGAAGGCGAGGTGCAGGAGGGCATCGAGAAGCTGAAGGAAGCCGAGAAGTACAATAAGCTGGTACGATCGGATTTGCAGCGTCTTGCCAGAGAGAGACACGCTTATGATTACCGCAGGACGGAACTGATCACCCTGCAGGCCAATCTCCGGGGAATGGCGATTATCTTTATCTGCGCGCTGGTGGCCTGTCTTCTGATGCTGGCGGCACTGCAGTTTGTGTTTGAGATGAACACTTATGTGGGATATTTCATCGCGGTGCTTGCGGCGGCCATCGCCGTCACGGTGGTGTGTGTGAAATACATTGACGCGGACAGAGAGATCGTCACGGTGGAGCGCGCCATCAGCAGGCTGATACAACTGCAGAATAAGGTCAAGATACGGTATGTGAATAACGAAAAACTCTTGGAATATCTCTGCATCAAGTACGAGACAAAGGGAGCGGACGAGCTGGAGAAGTGCTGGAAGAGCTATCAGGAGGAGAAGGAGGAACGAAAGCAGTTTGCGGAGGCGGAGGCCAAGACGGATTATTACCAGAAGGAGTTGACAAGGCAGCTTGCGCAGTTTCGGGTCAGCGACCCGAGCCGCTGGGTCAATCAGGTCAGGGCGCTTCTGGATCACAGAGAGATGGTGGAGATACGCCATGAGCTGATCGTGCGCAGACAGGCGCTCAGGCAGCAGTTGGATTACAACAACGGCGTGGCGCAGACGGCCAGAAACGAGATCATGAGCGTAGTGCGGGAATATCCGCAGTACGGTGTGGAGATCATGGATATGGTGGATTGGTACGACAAAAATATGTAAATTGCCTATTGAGTTTTGGCTGTAAATGTGTTTAGCTGTAAGAAGAGACTATACGGCCGCTTGTGCGGCGGAATGAGAGGAAAATGAGTATGCAGGAAATGAGACCCGTCAAGGAGGGAAAAGTACGCGAAATCTATGACAATGGCGACAGCCTGATCATGGTTGCCACAGACCGGATCAGTTGTTTTGATGTGATTCTGAACAATACGGTCACGAAGAAAGGAACCGTTCTCACCCAGATTTCCAAATTCTGGTTTGACATGACCGCAGATATCATTCCCAACCATATGCTGTCCGTGGATGTGGCGGATATGCCGGAGTTTTTCAGACAGCCGAGATTCGACGGAAACAGCATGATGTGCAGAAAGCTGACCATGCTGCCCATAGAGTGCATCGTGCGCGGCTATATCACCGGGAGCGGCTGGGCCAGCTATCAGGAGAACGGCACGGTGTGCGGAATCCGTCTCCCCGAGGGACTGAAGGAATCCGACAAACTGCCGGAGCCGATTTATACGCCTTCCACCAAGGCTGAGATCGGCGATCACGACGAGAATATCTCCTATGAACAGAGCGTGGACTATCTGGAGAAGCGTTTTCCCGGCAAGGGGGAGGAGTATGCCTCCAAACTTCGGGACTATACCATTGCCTTATATAAAAAGTGCGCGGACTATGCGCTGACCAAGGGCATCATCATCGCCGATACCAAGTTTGAGTTCGGGCTGGACGAGGAGGGCAATATCGTGTTGGGAGATGAGATGCTCACCCCCGACAGTTCCCGTTTTTGGCCTGCGCAGGGGTATGAGCCGGGGCATGGGCAGCCCTCTTTTGACAAGCAGTTTGCGAGAGACTGGCTCAAAGCCAACGAAGGTCATGACTGGACGCTTCCGCAGGAGATCGTGGACAAGACCATTGACAAATATCTGCAGGCATATGAGCTGCTCACAGGCAGGAAACTGTCCTGATCAAAATTGATTTAGCGTTTGTACTATCTGTTTCTTATCAATAGTTTCCCGATACAGCAAAGGGGCTGTCACTGCGCGGTCAGTCTGCCCTGCTGTAGCTGATCTGTCCCGCGGTGGCGAGCCATGCCGTGCGGGAGGGTCACATCGGATGCGGCGTATGGAGCCGTGTCCGAAACACGGGAAAGGATGGAACTATGGGAAACGGTGTATCTGTTCAGAGCGAGCCGCAGGATGAACTGCGGGAGGAGTGCGGCGTTTTCGGCGCCTATGACTTCGACGGCGGGGACGTATCCGCCACGATCTATTACGGGCTGATGGCGCTGCAGCACAGGGGACAGGAGAGCTGCGGCATTGCGGTCAGCGACACGGCAGGCCCTAAGGGAAAGGTACTCTCTGTCAAGGATATGGGACTTGTGAACGAGGCTTTCACGCCCGGACATCTGGAGGAACTGCGGGGAGATATCGGCGTGGGGCATGTGAGGTATTCCACGGCGGGAAGTTCGACGAGGGAGAACGCCCAGCCGTTGGTGCTGAATTATGTAAAAGGAACTTTGGGGCTTGCCCACAACGGTAATCTTATCAATGCGCCACAGCTTCGCAGGGAGCTGGCATACACCGGCGCAATCTTTCAGACCACCATCGACTCGGAGGTCATCGCTTATCATATCGCCAGAGAACGCCTCAATTCCGGATCGGTGGAGGAGGCGGTAGGACGTGCCATGGAGAAGATTCGAGGTGCGTACTCGCTGGTCATCATGTCGCCGAGAAAACTTATCGGCGCCCGAGATCCATTTGGTTTCAGACCACTGTGCATCGGAAAGCGCGGCAATGTCTATCTGCTCGCCAGCGAGAGTTGTGCGCTGGATGCACTGGACGCTTCCTTTATACGGGATGTGAGACCCGGGGAGATTGTGACGATCTCGCCGGATAAAGGTATTGAGTCCGACACCTCTCATATGCTGCCTGAGGCCAGACATGCCCGCTGTGTGTTTGAGTATATCTATTTTGCCAGACCGGACAGTATTCTGGACGGAACGGGCGTATATCATTCCCGCATCATGGCAGGGAGATTTCTGGCCATGGACTCTCCTGTGGATGCGGATCTTGTGGTGGGGGTACCGGAGTCCGGCAACTGCGCGGCCATGGGATATTCCATGGAATCCGGGATTCCCTACGGCATTGCCTTTATGAAGAATACCTATGTGGGGCGGACGTTCATTAAGCCCGGACAAAAGAGCCGGGAGAGCTCGGTTCAGGTGAAGCTCAATCCCATCCGGGAGGCCGTGGCGGGAAAGCGTATCATTATGATCGACGACAGCATCGTGCGGGGAACCACCTCCGACCGCATTGTGGGAATGTTGCGGGAGGCCGGTGCAAAAGAGGTACATATGCGCGTCAGTTCGCCGCCTTTTCTGTGGCCCTGCTATTTCGGCACGGATGTGCCGGCGAGAGAGCAGCTCATCGCGTACAATCACACCGTTCCCCAGATCGCGGAGATGATCGGCGCGGACAGTCTGGATTATCTGCGCATAGAGCGTCTGGAGGAGATCGTGAACGGATTGGGCATCTGCAAGGGGTGTTTTACCGGCAGCTATCCCTTGGAGCCTCCCAAGGAAGATATCCGTGGAGAATTCGACAGCTGAGTCCGACAGGAGGGAATAGTATGCAAATTAAGATATGCGGTCTCACGAATGTGAGAGAGGCGGAGTATCTGAACAGGAATTGTGTGGATTATGCGGGAGTCATACTTTTTTATGAGAAGAGCAGGCGCAATATGGACATAGGTGCGGTGAAGGCTATTCTGAAAGCGCTCTCCCCCAAGATCAAGCGGGTGGCCGTCATGGTATCCCCCACGAAAGAGCAGGTGCGTCAGGCGGCGGATGCGGGATTTGATTATGTGCAGATCCATGGGGAGATACAGCCCGGAGCGGCGGATATCCTGCCTGTGCTCAAGGCGTTCAATGTGGCGGATATGGAACATTTCGCGGAGTATCGGAACCGCCCGGAGATCATAGGGTATGTGTTTGACGCACAGGAGCCGGGGAGCGGGAAAAGTTTTGACTGGGATCTGTTAAAAAGCCTGCCGAGGGACGGGAAGCTCTTTTTCCTCGCGGGGGGATTATGCCCGGAGAATGTGGCGGAGGCCGTCGCCCATGTGCGGCCGGATGGGGTGGATGTCTCCTCCGGGGTGGAATATCCGGACGGCGGGGGAAAGGACGGGGCGCGCATCGATGCCTTCGTGAAGCAGGCGAGAAAGTGATGAGGGGCGGCCTTATAAGGCGGCGGGAGGACAGAGTTCCATATGATAAGAGTGACGACGGAGAATTTTGATCTTGCGCAGATCTGCCAGTCAGGACAGTGTTTTCGAATGAATCACATGGCGGACGGGCGCTATCGCGTGATTGCCGGGAAGCAATGTCTGGAGCTGGAACAGCAGGGCACGGAATGTGTTCTGGACTGTGACGAGGCGGAATTTCATGATTTCTGGAAGGGATATTTTGATTTGGAGGAGGATTACGGCTCCTATATCAGCGGAATCGCTTCGGGGGATGCCTATCTGCGGAATGCGGCGGAGTTCGGGCGTGGGATCCGGATCCTGCGGCAGGATCTGTGGGAGATGACGGTATCTTTTCTGATCTCCCAGCAGAATCATATCCCGCGGATCCGCAGATGCATTGAAAATATCTGTGAGGGTTACGGAGAAACGGTAGTCGATGCCCACGGAGGGGAGTATCATGCTTTCCCGGAGCCGGAAGCGCTGGCCGGTCTGGAGGAGAACGCGCTGATGGCATGTAATCTGGGGTATCGCAGCAAATATGTTGTCCGCGCCGCGAGAAGCGTTGTGAGCGGGGAATGCGATCTGGAAGCGATAAAGCGCCTCCCCTACGGGCGGGCAAAGGAGGAGCTTCTGAAATTATACGGAGTGGGAGAGAAAGTGGCGGACTGTATCTGCCTTTTTGCGCTGCATCATCTGGAGGCGTTTCCGGTGGATACCCATATCAGTCAGGCATTGCAGAAGCATTATGTGCGCGGCTTTCCCAAGCGGCGTTACAAGGGATATCAGGGCGTGCTGCAGCAGTATATATTCTACTATGAGCTGAAGGGTATGAAAAAATAATTCTTATTTGAATAATACTGATATGAATCATTCCGTCATATTGTTTCGTGACGCAGTATTCGAACAACTTGACTATTTGGACAACATACGATACCATAAAACTGTATGCCTGTGCGTTCCTGCGGAGGATTCGCATGCGGACATGCGTCATACAGATACATAACGATATATAAAGGAGACAAAGCAATGAATACGGATCGCTATCAAAGTCCTTTATCGGAGCGGTATGCCAGCAAGGAAATGCAGTATATTTTCTCGCCGGATATGAAATTCCGCACTTGGAGGAGACTCTGGATCGCTCTCGCCGAGACGGAGAAGGAGCTGGGGCTTTCCCAGAACGGCAAGCCCGTCATCTCCGATGAGCAGATCGCAGAGCTGAAAGCCCATGCGGAAGATATTAACTACGAGGTGGCAAAGGCCAGAGAGAAGGAAGTGCGCCATGACGTGATGAGCCATGTCTACGCCTACGGGCAGCAGTGTCCCAAGGCGGCGGGCATCATTCATCTGGGCGCGACATCCTGTTATGTGGGGGACAATACGGACATCATCGTGATGACGGAGGCCCTGAAGCTGGTGAAGAAGAAGCTGGTGAACGTGATGAAGGAGCTGGCGGATTTCGCGGACAAGTACAAGGCGCAGCCCACGCTGGCATTCACCCATTTCCAGCCGGCCCAGCCCACGACCGTGGGCAAGCGGGCGACGCTGTGGCTGCAGGAATTTTGTCTGGATCTGGAGGATCTGGATCATGTGCTGTCCAATATGAAGCTGCTCGGTTCCAAGGGAACCACCGGCACACAGGCATCGTTTTTGGAGCTTTTTGACGGCGATCATGAGCTGGTGGACAAAATCGATCCCATGATTGCGGCCAAGATGGGCTTTCGGGAGTGCTATCCCGTGTCGGGGCAGACTTATTCCAGAAAGGTGGATACCCGGGTGGCGAACGTGTTGGCGGGCATTGCCGCCAGCGCGCATAAGATGAGCAACGACATCCGTCTCCTTCAGCATTTGAAAGAGGTGGAGGAGCCTTTTGAGAAGAGTCAGATCGGTTCTTCCGCCATGGCGTACAAGCGCAATCCCATGAGGAGCGAGCGCATCGCCTCTCTGTCCAGATATGTGATGATCGACGCCTTAAATCCGGCGATCACCTCCGCCACCCAGTGGTTTGAGAGAACCTTGGACGATTCCGCCAACAAGCGGCTGTCTATCCCCGAGGGATTTCTGGCCATCGACGGCATTCTGGATCTGTGCCTGAACGTGGTGGACGGACTGGTGGTATATCCCAAAGTGATCGAGAAACGGCTGATGAGCGAGCTGCCCTTTATGGCCACGGAGAATATCATGATGGATGCGGTGAAGCGGGGCGGGAACCGTCAGGAGCTGCATGAGCGCATCCGGGAACTGTCCATGGAGGC
>CAZSAJ010000007.1:0-84689 GCA_964604835.1 uncultured Acetatifactor sp. | reverse complement strand
AGAATTTGCAGTTGGGGTATTCCGTTGGCAGAAAGCTATGGTGTGCGACTTCCTGCGGATTATTGTGGTGAAATTCCAAAGCAGATGCAGCTAATGGATGTTCCTGAGGGAGAGTATATTGTATTTGAACATGGCCCGTTTGATGTTCAAACGCAAAATCAAAGTGTCGAGCAAAAACTTGAAGAGGCGATGAAAAATTTTGACTATGCCTCATCAGGTTATTGTCTTGATACTGCGCAAGGCAGGGTATTTTACTTTTATCATGACCCTGAACGATATTGGAAGTATGTCAGACCAGTGAAAAAGAACGAAATAAACTTATCTTAAAGTTTTTTTCATCCAAATATGAGGGCAACCTTCATCATCATCAATATCACCAAATTCGGTAAAGCCTAAATTTTGATAAAAAGCAGTTATTCTACATTGGGCGTGTAAAGCTATACTTTTTCCACCATTTTTTAGAATATGTTTTTCTGCTTCTTTGACTATAACAGAACCTATACTTTTGCCGCGATACTCTTTGATAACCGCAAGTCTGCCTAATATATGTGTATTCATCACGGTATCCCAAAATATACGGCAAGTTGCAATAGGTATCTTATTCTTATCAAACATTACAATATGCGTAGCCGTTTTATCTATATCATCAAATTCATTATGAAAGCCCTGCTCATCTACAAATACTTTCTGCCTGACTTCTTTTGCATAATCGGGAATACCCTCATATATCACGGTTTCCATTACTAAATTATTCTCCTAAAGTTCTAAGTTTTTTGCTGCTTTCTAAACTGTAATGGAGAAATCCCAATCATTTTTTTAAAGGAACTACTAAAATAATTACTATTTTGATAGCCGCACTGATTTGCAATTTCTACAACAGATAAATTGGTATTAACAAGAAGTTTCATGGCATAAGAAATTTTTATGTCATTAAGAAATTGGGAATAAGAAGTGCCAAACTCCTGCTTAAACAATCTTGAAAGGTAGGAAGCGGATATATGAACAGCTTCGGCGGTTTCTGTCAGAGACGGATTTTCCGCATAGTGCTGCCGGACATAATGCAGTGCATCGATAAGGGGAATCTGATTTTTCTTTAATAAAATATCCATGTCAGGAACATCACAGTACCCGCGCAGTATGGTTATAAAAAACTGTATGACTAGGGTTTTCATAATAGTATCGGAGTAAGAGTCATAATTTTTCCATTCTCGTTCCATAGCAAATACAATATGCCGAATTTCTTCGTCTATTTCCGGAGTCAGAGTAACACTGATCAAGTCATATAACATATTAAATTGTTTTTCACCAATGACAGATATAATAAGTTCGGCAACGGATTCATTAAATTTTATGCCTATATTTTCATAGACACCTTTTGATATATAAGTTGTCTTATGATACAGATTTTTGTGCATAAATTGAACGGTGCCGGGGTGTACCAGCACAGTTTTGTCAGGAGTGATGATCATGCGGTCGCCGGACAGCATATAACCGATACCATAGGTATCACCGTACATATCCAGATTTGGCATAATATAAGAATTGTCCTTCTTTTTGTGATTTACCTTGAAATTGTATCCGGAGGGAATAGGAATTGCCATAAGTCTGCTCCTCATATTTTTTAACATAATATATCAAATTATATGAGAAATCAAGAAAATATCATAAATAATGAAAGGAATAGTTCTATAAATAAAAGTACAATTTTTGTAAAGGAAATTTGTTATGCACATGGCGGGGCACATTCTCCTAAAAAGTGCAGAAATGGGAACAAGAGAGGAAATGGAGAAAATTATGAAATTTTACATAAGAGCTTTGTTTGTTTTAACAGTTCTGGTTTTGTTTTGTAGCGGCTGCGGAAACTCCGGACAGGCAGTAATGGGGCGCTATGTGGAGGAGCAGGTCACGTTGTCGAATAGTCGGGGCAATTATACTGCGCTGGTGCAGGGAGAACAGAACTTGCGCTTGATAGAATCATACGGCGGGGACATGGTCTGCATGAATGACGGTACGGCTTTTGAAAAGGCGGAACGGCCTCCTGCCGCATCTGGAAATAATGCTTCCTATGCATCATCCTGTGAAGCGGGGGCTCCTGACGGAAGCAGGATTCTGGCGGAATATCCGGAGGGTGTCCGAAGATATAAGCTGGTGACTGCTGACAGCAGGGAAATCCTGCTGGAAAAGATCAAAGAAGAGGAATACCCCCATTTTTATTATGGAGCAGATTATTTCTATATGTGTAAGGAGTATGAAATATACCAAATCGACCCGGCAACCGGCGAAATGCTGTTTTTGACAGAAAGCACTTTCTATCCGCTTTACCTTGCGGCAGATGACGAGATGTTATTCGTTGTTCATTCAAGCGGGGTGCTGCTGTATGATCTGCAGAACAAAAAAGTTGCTGAGAAACAGGACGAGACTCTTTCTTCCCTGTTGGCTGGGAAATTGGAAAATTCTGTAATAGAATTTTCTCCCCTGCTTCTTTATCCCTGCGAATCCCGCGGTTCCGGCGGGAATGAAATCCTCCTGCTGATGCGAAGCGGGATATATTCCTATCAATTGTATGGCGGGGAAACGGAATGTATCCTTGACGGCGGCATGTACAGCATCAGCGATGTGGATAAAGAATTTGCCGGCATGGCTGTGACGGAAGGGGAAACGGGGCGCATATTTTATATTTTGTATTCGGACGGGAAGCTGATGCGCTATGTCATGGATGAAACTCTTCCTGCAGAGCCGGAGGACTGTCTGCGGGTTTACAGCCTTTACGAGGATGGAAATATCCGGCAGGCAGTCAGCGCATTTCGCAGAAAATACCCTGAACTGAGCATCCGGTATGAGATAGGGGTGAAGCCGGACTATGGCATGACAGAGGAGGATGCCCTTAGGAATCTGAGTACGGAGCTGTCTGCAGGAACAGGGCCGGATATTCTGGTAATGGATGACCTTCCCATTGGTTCCTATGCGGAAAAAGGTGTTTTGGAGGATTTGGGTTTCCTGCGGGAGACCATGCCGGAGGAAGAATATTTTATGCCGGTGATAGACGGGTTTGCATCAGAGGCAGGGCAGTATGTGATGCCCCTTACCTTTGCGGTGCCCGCATTGGGCGGGGATGCGGAAAAGATTCAGGCAATGGAAGAGATTCAGAGCCTGCAGCAGCTTGCGCAGGAGTTGGAGAAAGCGGCAGGAGCGCAGGAAGGTTCCGTGATAGGAACCCGTTCTGCAGAAGAAACGCTCCGCCTTTTTGCCCAATCCTCCATGGGGGCATGGATGACGGAAGACGGCACGCTGGACAGGGCTGCGGTGGAGGATTTCCTGACACAGGTGAAAAGGATTTATGACCTTCAGATGGAAAGACTGCCGGAAGGTACAGAAAGTATGTATATAGGAAGGTCGGATTGGGGCAATGGGGAGAATGTTTTGGTAAGAAAGTATGGCTCTCATGGCCTGTCAGGGGCTCTCTCTGTCAAGTTGATGTTTCCTGAACAGCTCTTCTATGCAGGATATTTAAGCAGCGCATGGGAGGACTATCCGCTGACGCAGGGGCAATTGGACTATGTGGGAGGCAGTTACCGGATGCTTCCGGGGCAGAATTACGGAACTTGCCTGCCAGCCAGCCTGATGGCAATGAACAGCGCATCCCCATATAAGGAGAACTGCAGGCTGTTCCTTACATATATTTTTTCCCAAGAATTTCAGGGCAACACAGCGTTAAACGGGACTCCCGTGAACAAAAACGCTTATCAGAAGAGGCAGGCAAATCCTAAAGGGGACAGCACCAGAATATATATGCATTTTGGATATAGTACCCCGGATGGAACAGTTTCTATTCAGGGAATCTATTGGCCGACTTCGAAGAATTTTGCCAAGCTGAGCAGCCTGTTCGAGAGTGTGTCGGGGGTGAATTACTGCGATAACCGGATATATGAGGTGGTGATAGAATATGGACAGAGGGCACTGACAGGAGAGATTGGCATAAAGGAGGCTGTAGATGAGATGGAAGAAGAATTGGAAATATACCTTGCGGAATAAAAATGTACTTTTTTTATTGCCGAGCCTTGCAGGGGTGACATTTTTTGTGATGGCGCCTTTTGCAAAGGTTGTGGTTTCTTCTTTCTGCACGGCCATGTCTGGCGAGTTTGTGGGGATAAAGAATTATATAACAGTATTCCATAATAAGGCATTCCGTCTTGCCGCAGTCAATACGCTGCGCTTTATGGCGGCGGGGCTTCCCCTGCTTTTGATTCTGAGCCTGAGTCTTGCGTTGATGATTCACAGAAAGCCTGCATATGACAAATATAAATATCTGTATCTTCTGCCCATGGCAGTACCGGCGGCCACAATGGTTCTGGTGTGGAAGCTGCTGTTTTCGGAACAGGGGTTCTTAAACAGGGCATTGGGAACCCATGTGGATTTTCTGGGGGAAAAAAGCGCATTCTTAATTTTGGTGATCAGTTATTTATGGAAAAATCTGGGATATACGGTGGTACTTTGGCTTGCCGGACTGAAATCCATACCCGGGGAAATCATAGATGCGGCAAAGGTGGACGGGGCAGGAAAAGTACAGGTTTTTTTCAAAGTAACACTGCCATGTCTAAAGGGGAGCATGTTCACCATTCTTGTGGTGTCCATCTTAAATTCCTTTAAGGCGTTTAGGGAGGTCTATTTGGTGGGAGGCGCATATCCCCAGAAGAGCATCTACATGATTCAGAATGTTTTCAATAATTGGTATGTGAATTTAGAGCAGGATAAGCTGGCAGCCGGGGCGGTGCTGCTGGTGGTGGTCTTGGGGACGGTCAGTTTTCTTCTCCGAAGGCAGTGGGACAGGGAGGATTAGCATGAACAAAAATAATGTAAATCGGTGGCTGAATTGGTGTATAGACAATCTTTTTCTGTTTTGTATGATTGGGACGGGAATTCTGATCTGTATGCCCATTGTAATACTTTTCTGTGGTTCGGTTACCGATGTCATTGAATGGGAAGAACGGACAGTACCTTTACTTCTGGATAATCAGGAGTATATCAGTTGGAAATGGATACCGGATTATCCCACTTTGGAAAACTATAAAGAACTTCTTTTTTATGCTCCGGACTTTCTGGTATTATTCTGGAACTCCATAAAAATAGCGGCGTGTATCCTTGTAGGGCATCTTTTGATTGGCATTCCGGGGGCATGGTTTTTTGCAGTTTATCAGAAAGGGAGGGGAGTGCTGTTTTTCATTTATATTGTACTTATGCTGCTGCCCTTTCAGGCAACCATGCTGGCGAAGTACATAGTCTTAAACGGCGTCGGGCTCATGGACAGCCAGTGGGCGGTCATCCTGCCTTCCGTGTTTTCCACTTTTCCCGTGTTTCTGATTTATAGGGGCTTTCGGAGAATCCCCAGGGAATTGTTTGAGGTGGCAAGAATAGACGGTGCCAATGAGTGGACAATTTTAGTGAAAATAGGGATGCCTCTGGCAGAAAGCAGTATTACATCAGCATTTGTCCTGAGTTTTTTTGAGGTGTGGAACATGGTGGAGGAGCCCCTTGCCTTTTTGAAAGACATGTCTTTGTGGCCCCTGTCCCTGTTTTTAGCCCAGATTGATGCAACGCAGGCAGGGCGGGCATGTGCGGCATCCGTGATTACACTGATTGTATCTTTCTTTGTATTCGGAATTTTTAAGGATTCTCTGGAGCAGGGGATTGTGTCTTCTGCACTGAAGGGATAACAGTCTCTATGGAAAAAGGAGTAACAGGTACATGACAAAAGGAAAAAAGCTTGCTGTCATCGGATTTTGCATTTTTCTGGGGTTCATGGCAGTATGCACAATCATAGCAAAAGGAATCTACCGTTCCAAGCTGCCTAAGGTTACCACACAGGTTCCTTACAGCGGCAGCTTTACCCATGAAATAAAAGCAGAGGGTGTAGTGAAACAGGGACAGGAATACGGCATTTTTGTGGAAAGCGGACTGAGGGTATCTACGGTTGCAGTGCGCAATGGCGCATACTTTGAGGAAGGGGAGCCTCTTTTTCAGGTCTGTACTGATGATCTTCAGGAAATCATTGATGAAAAAGAGCTGGAAATCAATCAGTTAAAAAGCATCCGCAAAGAAAGCACCCAGACAGAAAACGATAAGAAACAGAAGCAGCAGATGGCAGCAGCACGGGCACAGGAAGATTATGATAATGCATGCAAAGAAGCGGATGCCCGGATAGAAGCATGTTCGCAGGCATTAGAGGCCGCAAGGCAAGAGCTTTCCCTTTATGAGGGATATCTGGAGCATTTTCAAGCTGACGGCAGTGTAAGCGGAGGAGATGCGGGAGGCGGGGATGCCGCACAACAGTATAACCTGCAGGAGAAAAGACTCAAACTTCAGCAGAACGTGGAATCCTGTAATCAGGAGCTGGAAAATGCAAAACGCCAGAAAGATACCGCCCTGCAGGCAGCATCCCGGACAATAGAGGATGCCGCTGGTGGAGGTTCCATAAGCAGTTCTGCATATGAGAGCACGGATTTGGAGATTGCCCATAAAGAGAAGAAACTGCTCAAACTGAAAGAACTGAAAGAGGCAGAGGGCTGGGTATACAGTGAGTCCGCAGGCCGTGTCATAGAATGCCGCCTTGCCGTGGGAAAACGGACACAGGACGAGGCGGGGATTCTGTATGCGCTGGATGACGGCGAAAAAGTGATTGAAGCTGTATTTAAGGGCGGCATTGGAAGCTCTCTGGAACTAGGTGAGGAACTGTCACTAAAGGCAAACCAAGAAGGCGGAACCCGTATCAATACTTCTGTGGAAGTTATTTATTTAGAAAAATTAGAAAATGGGGATACCTTGGCGGAAATGTCCGGCGAAGGTTTGGATATCAACATAGGACAGACAGTGGAAGTAAGCTGCCGGTGGCAGACTGAAAACTATGCAGCCTGCATTTCATCCCTGTGCATTCATGATGAGGAAGGTGCAGACTATGTCTATGTGGCAGAGGAAAGAGAAGGGATTCTGGGCACGGAATGGAAGGTGAGGAAAGTTGTTGTCACCATTTTAGATCAGACAGATCTGATGACGGCAGTTGAAAGTCCTGAAATCAGCGGGGATACAAAGATCGTGGTGACTTCTACGGGGGACTTGGCAAACGGTGATGTGGTCAGACTGATAGATAGCAGGGCGGGGGCTTAAGGCTATTATTTTTTGAATAATAGGCATACCATTGCCTCCACAAACTTTCGAATTTTCCTTGAATCTTTCCGCTGGATGTGCTATATTATAGGCAGAAAAAGGGAAAGCCATAGAAGCGGCTACCCTTGAACAAATCAAACTAACACATGGTGTCAGCCGTCACTATTCGCAGTAGTGGCGGCTATTTTCGTTTTCCCTTAAATACTGTAAAACACAATCCAATAAGGGCAACAATGAATATTCCAGTCTGAACTAAGTCAGAATATGTAATCATCATTGGCAACGCCCTCCTTTCTTTCGTCTGGAGGGTTAGCCCCTCCGAAAAGGAGGGTAGCCGCCCGGCTCTATGGTTTCCCATATTCAAAGCATAGCACATACTGCCTTGTAATACAATTATAATATGCTGGCTTGGTGTACGCGCAATACTGCCTTAACATCATTTTTATGCCATGTATAATGCTTACAAAATCATATAGATATGGCGTTTAATTGTTTAATGACGTCTAGAGAAGTAGTCAATCAAAATATTTTTTATGTGATTATAACGTCTTGCATACGAATTTTCCACTCGGATGATCTGAAGATTATGTGCCTGACAGATCTCATTCTTTTTGCGGTCGCGCTGCATCACGATCTCGTCCGTAAAATGTTCCTTTCCGTCCAGCTCAATGGCGAGAACGGGGATTTCCTGCTGCCCCATCTGTTCATAGACGACAAAGTCAAAGCGTCCGCTATAGAACAAATCATTATAATTCAAATTATCCTGAAATACATGAGCGATTCCGACTTCTTTGTGCACGACAAAACGGCTCTGGGACAACCAGATATTTTCGAGGGCATGATTCAAATTCTGCAAGAAAGATTCTTCTGTTGCCGAGCTAAAGGGCTTTACTCCCAGAGCTCTGGAATATGCGGTTCTTCCCGTTATCTGATATTTGCCATTTGATTGGACATATTGAACCAGTTCATACAAATCATCTCCGCTGTCCTTTTGATGAAGACGGTTCAGATTCTTGGAACTGGAGAAGATGATTAATTTGTCTTTGGCTCTCGAAGTCGCTACATTAATCAATTCTTTATTATTCTTGACCCATTCATAAGTTCCCGCATGTGTCTGATCTGTAATGGCTGTGGAAAAGAGAATGATATCCTTTTCGTCTCCCTGAAATGCATGTACCGTCCCGCAGGTCACATTGGTCAAATGTGCCTGCTCCAACTCCTTTTCAATCAGTTCCTTCTGATTGACAAAGGGCGTTATAACTCCCAGCAATTTATCAGGATACATGGCGGCATATTTCACAAGCTCTTGCACTTCAGCCGGAGCCGTATTTTTTAATTGACTCTGATTATTTTGTACGTCCACAAAAAGCAGAGGTTCTTTTTCTCCACTGCTGGTTTGGATGCTGAGTTTTGAATTATAGTATTTCTTATTATTGAATCCGATAATTTGAGGGTGGCAACGGTAATGATTGTGCAGAAGGATCTCATCGCTCACCGCATCACAAGCAAGATAGGTCTTATAAATGGAGTTTCTTCGATAATCATAATCGTCCGAAACCTGATATCGTTTCTTTAATGTTTCGTTGACCATTTCATCCAATACAATGACCGGGTTTAACTGTTGGGGATCCCCTACAAGCATAAGGTGCTCTCCTCGGATGATGGGTACGAGAGAAACAGCCGTATTGCACTGACTCGCCTCATCGATGATGACCATATCAAACATGGGCTCCGGCTCTCCAAGTCTATGAGCTGAAATGCAGGTTGTGGCAATCACCGGGAATATTTTTAATAATTTATCGATATTGCTTTTGGAGCAAAGATATTGCATAAAGCTGTCTAGCTGTGTCTGTCCTTCCTCATACAGCAGAATGTTCTTCAAGTTCTCGTTTTTGGGTTCGTCCAGTTTCTTGATGTAGCGGGCGGAGGTGTAATACAAGTATTTGTTTAATTCCTCTGTGTCATCATCAAGATAACGCATTGCTTCCTCGTCTGTGATCTCTCCTGCCTCTTGCAGTTTTTTGTTGACCTGATTGAGCTGTCTTCCGCTCAGATCAATCTGAAAGGGCAGCATTTGAGCGGACTGAGCGTGTTGTTTTTCATGTTCCAACAGACGGTTCAGCGTCTCGCTGCGTTCTTTCAGATCCAGAATGTCTTCATATTTTCTCAACAAAATCGAGAGTTTCTTGGCGCGTTCGATCCGGTCACCCTTGTTACGATCCAAAGTAGACTCAAAGATTGATATACTCTTGGTCTGCTCATAGAGTTTTCTCATATATAGCAGAGCATCCTTGAGTTTATCTATGTTGCCAAGCCGAAGAATCGGAAAAGGGATGACTTTGCCACGGTATTTCATGTGGGAGAGCTTTTCAAACACACCGTTGATGGGATGATTGTTGTAGGATGCAAATAAGACAGTCTTTTCATTAAAAAAGGCGGTCACAATGGTGTTGATAATCGTATTGGTTTTGCCCGTCCCCGGAGGACCCTGAACATAAGTAACCGGATATTTCAGTGCATTGTGAATGGCGAGAAGCTGATCCAGATTGATCTTTTTATGAATCAATGTGATGGGATAAGCCTTTGTTCTGGTGGGGCGGTTCAAAAGATCTCCGAAGAACGCCTTGATGGGAATGGTCACCTTATCCTCATGGTACATTTGAATAATGGCTTTGTATTCTTTATGTAGATCAAGAATGATATCCATGTCAAGGCCGATGATATAAGGCATGTCGTCCACGCCAAGCACCTGCCCCATACGTCCGGTGACACAATCCTTGATTTTCTCCTGATTGGTTTCAAAGTCTTTCAAAAGTTCAAAATCATCGGCATCCAGATAGCGCCGAATGCTCTGTTTGACACCATTGAGAGTATATTCGGTACAGATGGTGATTTCTTCTGCAGGCTTTAACACTCTGTTTTTGACATCCAGAAAAAGCTTTTTATAGGCCAGCGGGTAAAGCCCCTTGGGTGTATGGATGCTCAAGACATTCATGGCTAATTGCTGTATGCGCAGTTTCCCGTCAGGACGTTGTGCCTCTGTTGTTTTGTACTGAAAATGTTTGACAATGGTGCAAAATTGTTCTTCACTCAGCGCATAGGATTCTCCGGTAAAGCTTTCCCTGTCCAGATAGGAAACTAGTTCGTAATCTGCCTTATAGGGCACTGCGTCCATGCGGTTGCACAGTTCCAGATAACTTAAAATTTTCAGATTGGCCGTATTGTCGAACAAGGCATTGTATTTGTGAGGATTGAGATAGATATCTCGGACAAGTTTTTGATTGACAGGACAATAGGAACCCTCCACCACTTGTGACGAGGTGATAGAATCAATATAGATGCGGTCAAATTGATGCAGAGTATACTGTCCCAGATGCAGACCATCAACGGTAAGGGTGCGTTTGGCAACATTTAAATCTCGGATTCCAATCCAGTATTTGGTATTCTGATCTTCTTTGTTGTGGTATTCAATGCTCAACCATTTTCCTTCGTGAATCGCTCTAAAAATATCTCTGCATATACTCTTCATAAGACTCCCTCGTCTTTTGCCATCGAAAGTTTTGTGCTGAGTATATTGTACCGTAACATCTCCTTTTTTTCAATTTATTCCATTCAATTGTCACAAACGTCTGACCGGATGCCGTATCACCGTCCGCAACTTGTCCTCCGCCGTTCTTCTGGGATCGCTCAGGTAGATTTCATGGTGATACCGTGTCTCGGAGAAATCCGCCGAATATCCGTTTTCCGCCGCAAACTCCTCCATCTTCCGTATGGTCGCAGGTTCGCTGTCATAACTGCCAATATGCATGCATTGGACGCAGAGTCCGTCCTGATAAGGCAGAAACTCTGCCTTAGAAGCGGAAATCGGCAGATCACGTCCCTTCTTGTCCGACACTTCCCGAACCGCCCAGTCAAAGGCCTCCTCGGTCACAAAATCCGGCAGCCGTATCATGGAGATCCATTTAAAGCTTTCCTTGTGAGTGTAGTCGATCGCCCCGGTAGTCTGATCTGCCTGCCACCACAGCCCCTCCAAGGGCGGCACCACATACTCAAAGTAGCCGTCTATGGTATGGCCGCTTTTTGGGCTCATTCTGAGGGTAAACGAAACGGCGTAGAGGAGACCGATGGCGGCTTTGTATTCCCCGTCCGGCTCGTTGGGATTCCCCTTTCCCCGCACGGCTACATACTGCATCTTGGGGATCTCAATGATGCCCGGTGTCCGCGGCGGCAGATAGAATTCCTTATAGGTCTTTTTGTAATCAAAAGCCATTCGTATATCTCCTTGTCGCTATTTGGGATTTTTGGCATTCTTGGGTTTCTTGGGCTTGGGCGCGGGCAGCTCCCCACAGGTTGCCGTCACAAACTCGTTCAGAAATGCCCGGTTGTCAATATCGTCGATTAGAAAGTAGGGTTTGGCTCCCTGATAGGGCGGCGCGGTCTCCAGAGCCGGTGCCATCTGCAGTCCGGCCTCAGTGATTTTGACAAACAATTGATTGTCACAGACAAGCGCGAAAATCTTGCCGTCGCAGTACATGCCGTAGTCTCCGAACATTTTGCGGTAGGTGATCTCTCCCGCGTCCGTGAGCTGATCGGCGATATATTGGACAAATTCGGGATTCGATGCCATTATGCTTCCCCCTTTTCAAAGGAGCCGATTTCCACCAGATTTCCTTCGGGGTCGGCGATGTAGCAGGTTCTCTGTCCCCAAGGCTCGGTGGTGGGCGGCATGATTGCCCGACCGCCGGAGCGTGTAACAGCTTCGAAGGCCTTGTCTACTTCCGCATAATTCTCTACGCCCAGAGCAATTTCGTAATGGCCGTTTGCACCGGTGACATAGGAAAATTTTCTGCCGGTCATCTTCTCGAAATCGCTTCTGCGATACAATAAGAATAGAGTCCCGTCTTTTTCCAGATAGACATTGGAGGCGTTCTCATCTTCCCGAATGTCAAACCCCAGCACATCCCGGTAAAAACGTATCATTACCGCCATATCCTCCACCATGATTCCAAATCCGTCTAATTTCATTTTTATACTCCTTCCGTCCCGCAATCTCTTCAATAGTTTTCCCGCATTTGATCCAGTATGAACCGAATTTCCTCGCGGAGTTCTTTTGGTTCCAACAGGGTGACCTTCTCACGGAAAGTCATAAGCCATGAGAGCAGATTGTCCCGATCCGTGTAATCCGCCGTAAAGAGCAGTTTCCCGTCCTCCTGTTCCGCAAAGCATCCCGTTCCGAATTCCTCGATGAGCCGCCATTTGCAGCCGGCGTCAAAGAGGGCTTTCACCTTGATGCCTCCGGGGAAGATCCTTTCGTCCCGCAGATCCGGAAGCGGGACTTTGCGCCGGATAAACTGTTTGCCGGTCAGGCGAAGCTCCACCATGCGGTTCAGCTTAAACAGGCGAAAGTCCTGTCTACTGTGACACCATCCCCACACATACCAGCTTGACCATCGGAAAATCAGATAATAGGGCTCGATCTCCCGGATACTTTCCCCCTTCGGAGAATAATAGCGAAAGGAGAGTTCCATTCCGGTGTCGATGGCGTCCCGGATCAGTTCGATTTTGGGAGCCAGCGACTGTTTGTACCATGAGGAGAGGTCGATCAACACGGTCTGATTCCCCGTCATAAAATCCGAGGAACCCGCCTGAAGTTTTTCCATGAGCTGACCGTAGCGGTTGGTGCCGTTGATGCTGTCCAAGCTCCGCAAACCGGCCAGAATATCCCGCATTTCCCCATGGGTCAGTATCGTGCGGTCTACGCGATAGTTGTCCATGATGGAGATGCCGCCGCCGGTCCCTTGTCTGGTTACAATGGGAATCCCGGCTTGACACAGGGTTTCTATGTCACGGTGAATGGTTCTTCTGGAAACTTCAAACTGCTCGGCTAGAGCGGGCGCCGTGACAACGTTCCGCT
The DNA here is from genome assembly GCA_964604835.1 of uncultured Acetatifactor sp. Classification (GTDB taxonomy): domain Bacteria; phylum Bacillota; class Clostridia; order Lachnospirales; family Lachnospiraceae; genus Acetatifactor. The sequence continues at coordinate 71,617 of CAZSAJ010000007.1, read as the reverse complement.
GCAGCAGTACGGATAAGATTCCGATCAATCGATCCAACTTCATGGCTGCTCCTTTTACAATAGAATAACACATAAAACATGACAACAGTATGTCTTGTTCAAAAAATTTGATTGTATTGTAGCATGTCTTATGTCAATTCACAATACAGGAGATGAGATTAAAAAATAGCGAAAAAATAGACCCTGAATGTATTTTGTGTTATAATGCATTCAGGATTCGGTGATTGCAAGCCAAACAATATATTGCGGGAGGTGCGGTATGGCAAGAGCGTTTGAAGGTTTTATCAAAGGAATCAACTTGGGCGGGTGGCTGTCTCAGGTCAAACCGGAAAATGCGGGGAGAGATGAATTTATTACGGAGGAAGATATACGAACCATCAGCTCCTTCGGCGTGGATCATATAAGACTGCCCATTGATTATGATCTGGTAGAGGATGAGGCGGGAGCTGTCCGGGAGGAGGGCTATGGGTATATTGACAACTGCATTCGTTGGTGTCTTGAGAACAATCTGAACTTGGTGCTTGATCTGCATAAGGCGGCGGGGTATGTATTTGATGACGCCGCATATTCGGCGGATTTTTTTCACAATGAAGCCCTGATGGATCGTTTTATCAATCTGTGGATACGACTGGCAAAACGGTATGGAAAATACCATAAAAATGTCGCCTTTGAATTGCTGAACGAGATTGTCTGTCCCGATGTCTCCGACGAGTGGAACGATCTTGCGGAGCGTGCCATTCATCGAATTCGGGAGTTTGCGCCGGATACATGGATTCTCGTGGGCGGAACCCGCAACAACAGCATTGTCTCCTTAAAGGAACTTCGGCCGCCTGTGGACAGCAAAATTGTGTTTAACTTCCATTGTTATGAGCCGTTGATTTTTACCCATCAGGCTGCATACTGGGTGGAAGGTATGCCGTCCGATTATAGCATTGACTATCCGCTCACGGTTCAGGAGTACATGGACGAGACAAAACGTCTGATAGGCGGAGATTTTGCATTTCCGATCAGCCATTTGGCGGATATGATGTGCGGACCTGATTTCTTCGGCCGTTTCTTTGAGGAAGCGGTACAAGTTGCCGAAAAGTATGATGTGCCGCTGTATTGCGGAGAGTATGGTGTGATTGACAGGGCTGCGCCGGAAGCAACTCTTAGATGGCTTCAGGATATTCATGCCGCCTTTGAGAGATATGGCATTTCCCATGCCATTTGGACCTATAAAAATATGGACTTCGGAATTACGGATGCACATTACAGCTCCGTATTCCAAGAGATTCTGGAGAATCTGTGATTGTCTGAATATCTCAGCATAAGGAAGTGCGCATGAAAAAATATATTTATGTATGCATCTTGATTTGCTATAGTTTGATGTTTTCCGGATGTACACACAGGAATGATGCAGTGGGGGACCTTGTTGTTTCCGAACAGGAGACAACAGAGGAAGAAAGTATATTGGAGAACACTGCAGATGACGAAGAGATCATTTTTGTGTATCCTGAAATAGAAGAGAAAACGCGGGAAATCTTAGAGAAACCGGAAGGTGTGATTACGAAGGCAGATGTGCTGGCAATCACAGAATTTGAGATGAATGCCAAATGCGCCGCGCCGTTTCAGGATTTGCAATGGTATGAGAATCTGGAGCGCGTGCGACTGCATAACTGTGGTGTGAAAAACCTGAAGGGCGTAGAGAAGCTTACTGCCCTGAAGGATCTCTGGGTGAGGAATAACGATATCACGGATATAGAGCCGGTGAGAGAATTGAACGGCCTTGTGGAATTTTCCTGTGCAGGAAATCCTGTCAGTGATTATTCGCCGGTGAGCGGGCTGATAAATCTGGAGGAACTTCAGATTGGAGATAATGGCTTTTCCGATACGGATATTGATTTTCTTGCTAATCTGACAAAGTTGAACAGTCTGTATGCACCGTGGTGCGGCATTACAGATATTTCTGTGTTAAAAAATTTGACGGAACTGGAATATCTGAATCTGTTTCATAATCAGATTGAGGATGTTAGTGTGTTGGGGGAACTGGATAAACTTACGAATCTGTATCTTGAACTGAATCAGATTAAAGACATTACACCGCTTTATGGCTTGAATAAGCTGGAGCACATTGGGCTGAGTGGAAATGGGATTTCCGAGGATGAACTGGCACTGTTTTTTGAGGAAAAAAGAGGCAGGCTTTTTACTGTGACACAGACAGGCAGATTGCGGGAGGATATGCCGGAATTTACATTTGATTTGTCCGCATATTTTGATTTGGAAAGTGGAACGTGTGCCCTGCAGTCGCTTGATATTACGGAAGGGGATACGGTGATTCAGACGATATCCATACCGGAGCTTACAATGTTTGGCCAGACACATATTTATGATTCCATGCGGGATACGCTGGGATTTGAGCTTGAGGATGTGAACTTTGACGGGTATCAGGATATCCGCCTGTTTGATACATCAAATGGAAATTACAGACAGGAATGGATTTATTTTGTGTGGAATCCTAAGGAGGAGCAGTTTGCGCGTGATGCGCGGTTAAATGCGATCTCTCTTGCTTCGTTTGATCAGGAGAACAAGCTCATCTATGGCATGGAGCGCGGAAGTGCCAGCAGCCATTATTATTCAACATACCAATATATTGACGGAGAGCCTGTGATAATCTGTTCCGTGGATGAGGAAGGGCTGCTTTTGAGTGATGAACAGACAAAGCAGTATTGTATCGCTGCATCTGGGAAGGAAGAAGCAATCGCATACGAGGGATATTGGGTTTATCTGCATGTCAAGGAACGAAATGAGAAGACAGGCAAGCTGGAGACCGTTTCCGAGGAATATGTGTTTTATCCCCGAAAGAGCGAGGACACTGAGGCGGGTGAAGAATTTCATGTGGATGTGGAATCCGAACTTGGTCAGCAGATTAAGAATCGAGCAAAATGATGATTTCACATCAGATTGATATCATAGGAGCAGCAGTGACAGAAAAGGTAATTTCTTACTGAGATAGATACAATAAAAAATAAGATAAAAAAGGAGGATGTATCATGGGATTATTTGATTTATTTGGAGGATCGAAGAGCGATCCGGCAGACTCGCTTCCCCAGACTGACGCCGAGCGGTGGACGGTGGGCGTCTATGCTCTGTGGTCAGAGTATTGCGGAGGCAGTTACAAGTACTTTGGCGGCTATGAGAAAAATCGTTCCAATGCCAGCATGGCGCGGGGCGTGTTGAGCCGCGACTGGCTTGTCACGAACAAGCAGGGCGTTGTGGAGACCATCGATTATTTGATTGCGGATAAGAACAACGCGGGTGACGAGGAGAAGAAAGCCGCTTTCAATTATGGCTGTGCGGCCAATATCGCGGCGAGAGGATATCTCGGGGGACATCTTTCCAGAGAGGAATTGATGGCTGAGTCCTCCAAGATCGCCAAGGTCATTCGGGCGCACTATCATTCGTGGAAGGAGTTTGCGGAGCAATATATTGAAGGTGTCGGAATGGAGAGCGGCATCGCTGACAAGAAAGCGGAATTTGCGGCGATCTACGAGAGAATTTCTGCTCTGCCGGATGGACCGTATACGGTAGATTGGGAGACACCTGTCTGAAATATGATGGAATAAACGAAGCGTTTTGAACGTGTGAAAGAGGTGTGGTATGACAGCACAGATAGGTGACAGTTTTCGTTTTAAGAATCATGAATACAGTATCGTGGCTATGAGCGAGCCGCTCTGCTTTCGGCCGCAGGATTACGGAATCATACCGGTAGGCATTTGTACCGCCTGTTGGGCGGGATTTTGGTGTGAATACGAGATTTCGGATGCGGGAATCGTCTTGGAGAATTTTTATGTAAACGCCAAGGAGGATCATTATCCGGCGGTCAACGGTGTGACCCCTCTCGAGGAGGATGATGGGCGGTTTCAATATATGGGGCATCATTTTTACAAGGGAGTCCATATTAAGATGCCGTACACGGGAAGAATTGTGGCGGGGAAGGATTTCCTGAGAGACTACTACATCCATATGGGATATCAACGGGCGTGGGCCTATCAGGAGTTAAAGGAATTTGTGTTTAAGGAAGGTGCTTTGGCGGACGTGATCGACCACAGCCGGATGGCGGAGGAGCTGCGGGAACAGATCGGGAAAGATCCGGATTTTTGGAAAAAGCTGCATGAGGATATCCCGGCGTTCGTCGAGAGCAGTTTTGACCTGAGCATGGCGACGAAGGCATGGTGGATCCGGTCCGGCGAGTAAAATCTATTGTGGACAGGCGGCAGGAGGACGGGATATGGAGCGGTGCAAATGGTGTCTGTGTAACGAGAAGATGATAAAATACCATGATGAGGAATGGGGTGTTCCGCTGCATGATGACAGAGGGCAGTTTGAGTTTCTGATGATGGAGGTCATGCAGTGCGGCTTGAACTGGAATATGATGATTCAGAAGCGGGAGATCTTCCGGGCGTGTTTCGACGATTTTGACTATGAGAAGGTGGCGGCCTATTCGGAGGCGGATATCCTAAGGATTCTGAAGACGGAAGGGATGATAAGGTCGCGTAGAAAGATAGAGGCAGTCATCCACAATGCAAAGTGTTTCCTAAAGGTGAGAGAGGAATTTGGCACATTCAGCCAGTATTTATGGGGATTTACAGAGGGAAAGTCCATTCTGTACATGGGGCACCAGAAGGGCGGGATTCCTGCAAAGAATGGACTCTCGGATCTCATCAGCAGGGATTTGAAGAAGAGGGGATTCAAATATCTTGGTTCCGTCACGGTGTATTCCCATCTACAGGCCTGCGGGATTGTTAATGACCACACGGAGGAGTGTTTTCGATATCGGGAAGTGACGGAGGGGAGCATGACGATTCGCAAACGGAGAGATCAGGAAGGATAAGCAGGAAAATACGATGGAAATATTTGCGGTCATTGATACCGAGACAAACTGGATTGATGAGGTAATGTCGATCGGCGTAGTGGTCGCCGATTCGGAGACGAAGGAGCAAATTGATTCGGTATATTACATCATTGATCCGGAATACAGAGTTGGCGGAATGTATTCGGATGAACTGTGGAGCGATGACAATACCGCCCGTGTCACGGAGAGAAAGCAGGCTCTAAGAGAGATCAAAAAGTGGATGGATACTTATGAGGTGCGGAAGCTTTTTGCGTATAATGCGTCTTTTGATAAAAACCATTTGCCGGAATATTCGGCATATGAATGGTATGATATTATGCGTCTGGCTGCATATCGACAATACAATTGGGCCATACCAAACACCGCGGATTGTTATAAGACCGGAAGACTGAAGCGGGGATATGGCGTTGAGGATGTGCTGAAAATGCTGGGTAAAAACAAACGGTATCGAGAGACACATAATGCGGTTCTGGATGCGCAGGATGAACTGGAAATCATTCGGCTGCTGGGTCATGAGATCGGGGTATATGATATCGGGCGTTTGTCGGGGAAGAAGATGGCGCTTGCCAAGTCATGAGAATCCGTGAGTATCATCAAGTGTTAGGTAGGAAAATAACATATGAGTTTAATAGGGTTAAGCTGTATCTTTCCGCTTCCCGATATTAAAGAAAACAGCAGAATTTTATGTATCGGTTTTAGGCTTTCAGGCAGTTGAATATCTAGAATGTAAAGAACCACATATCTGTCTTTATAAAGATGACATCGAAAATCTTTTACTACAGGCGAATATGGTCAAAATATTACCCAACAGAGAGTTGTATGGATATGGTTACGATGCGTATTTGTATACGGACAGTTAGGAACTTCTTGAAAAGGAGTTTTCTGTAAACGGGGTAAAAACTGTTAAAGCGTTGAATGGATTGACTACAGAAACAAAGAATTTGTTATTGAAGAATAATGTTTGTAGAGAAACAGGGCAACTTGCAAGGCTGTCCGGTTTTTATTTTTGCCATGCATCTGGAGGAAGCTGACGATGGTAGCAAAGGCAATTGTGTTCCCGTTAAAAACAGATTATAATTGCACTAACAAATCGGAAATTTTGGAGGTTATAATATGGAACAGAAACTATCTAGAGAAGAACTTGTTGATTTGGTTGAAACAATTATCAGTGTGCATGATAAAAAGACTGGAAGACTATTGACAGAAGAAGAACATCATGCATTGGTGGTAAAATTCAAGAAAGGGATTAACCATCCGGGAGGAAGTGATTTAATCTACTATCCGGAGTTAGTTGGTCTGCCACATGAGCCAACTGTTGATGAAATTGTAGACTTGGCAATGAAGGGTATTTCTTCGGGAAAATAGATGTTAGAAAAAAATGCAATTATATGGGAGGTTTGCTATGGCAGCTATTATTGGGGCAAGTGTTTTTTCGATAGTAATTATATTGTGTTTTCTTATAATCTGCGGCTTGCCATTTGGAGAGCTGACAATGGGAGGGCAATATAAAGTTTTTCCCAAGAAATTAAGAATTATTTTGGTGACACAGATTATTTTACAGATGTTTTTTGTGATTATAATTTTGCAGGCAGGAGGATTCATACCATTATGGTTTTCAGCTAACATCACTAAGATAATATGTATTGTTATGGCGATATACCTCTCGTTTAATACGTTTTTGAATTTTATTTCTAAAAGCAAGAAAGAGAAATATGTGATGACACCACTTTCTGCAATTTCAGCAGTATGTTTTTGGATAACTGGAGTAATAGGGTAAAATCTCTTCCTTTACTTTTTCGGGTAGCTATACTATAATTCCTGTGGTACAGGATACATAGTGTAAAGAAATATTTGGCAGGTGCGGGTATGAAAAGGTTTTTGAAGATAACGGGATATTTTTTTCTGTGGATGTTTGTGACATTGTTTCTTCTGCTGGCGGGTTTTCTGGTGATGATTTATATGGTGTCCAAAGGACCGTCCGAACAGATTAGAAATCTTTTTGTCACGTCGGTGAGGGAAACCAGCGCGGCAGGATTTCTCGCAAATATCTTTTTGACCGATCAGGAGATAGCGGAAATCGTGAGTTCCAATGTGGTTGAAGTTGGGGAAATCAGCACGGATACGCAGCTTTTTACTTTTACCGAGGAGCCCGGCGGAGCGGATGAGGAGAGTGCTGATATTGAAATTGTAGATGTGAGCGGCGCTCTTTATAAGGGAAAGATGATGACTATCAAGGATCCGTCAAGAGTGAAGGTCGGAATCTGCGACGAGTTTGATAAAAACAAGGCGGGTTTGACTTTGCTGGAAATCGTAGACAAGTATGATGCCATCGCGGGCGTGAACGGTGGACGCTACAATGATGAAAACGGTTTCGGCAAGGGAGGACAGCCGGAGGGCATCGTCTTTTCGGAGGGCGAGCTGGTGTATGGTGAACTGGACAAGACCTACGATATTTATGGTTTTGACAGCAATAATGTGTTTATCTGTGGGACGATGACGGGACAGCAGGCTGTGGACATGGGCTTCAGGGACGCGGTTACTTTTGGTCCCGCACTGGTGGTAAACGGCAAAGCAGTTTCCACGAGCGGTACGGGAGGCGGGTTAAATCCCAGAACCGCGATCGGACAAAGAGCGGACGGAGCAGTGCTTTTATTGGTAATCGAAGGCAGGCAGACTTCTTCGTTGGGTGCGACCTATCTGGATCTGATAGAGATTATGTTGGATTTTGGAGCGGTCAATGCGGCGAATTTGGATGGGGGTATGTCTTCCTCCATGGCATACGAGGGTGAAGAAATTCTAAATAACTGTTCTATCAAGGGAGCAAGAGATATGCCTACGGCTTTTGTGGTGGAGAGATAGGAGATCACAGTGAGGGTAAGAGAGAAGAAAAAGGGAAGAGGATATTGGATATTTCTGATTATCTGGAGTGTTTTGCTGACTGCTGTTTTGGCGGTGGCTTTGGCGTGGTTTTATGGCTTCCTGAAAGATTATCAGAGGGTGTTTGAGGAGACGCGTCCGCTGCTGCATCAAAATGAGGTGATGCAGATATTTACGGCCGGCAACGCAGAGCAGATTTTAGAGGCGGCAAAACCTGTGGAGCTGGGACCTTATGAAAGCAGGAAAGATTTTGAGAAGTTTCTAAACGATTACCTGTCGGGAAAGGAAATAGATTTTGGAACCAAGAAGGGGGAGCATATAGAGGAGAGGCCGGTGTATGTGGTGATGGCGGACGAGGAGCCCTTTGCGGTGGTACGCCTTAAGAAAAAGGCGGAGACAGCGGATTATGGTCTGCCGCTCTGGGAGACTGACAGTATCGAACTGCTGCCCATGCCGACAAAAGAGTATCGTCTGCTTGTTCCCTCCACCGTTACGGTGACGGTAAACGGGCTTCCCGTGACGGAAGAAACGATAGAAGAAAGCGGAATCCGTGGGACTGCGGAGGAGTATTTAGAGACTTATACGCAGATTCCCTCGTATAACCGTTATAATTTGGGACAGTTTTATGGGGAGCCTGTGCTTTATGGCGTCAATGAGGCAGGGGAACCTGTGGACATCGTCTACGATACGAAGGAGCATTGTTATGAGGCGGGTTTCGGAGGGGATAAGACTCTTCAGGCATCGGTGGAGGATTATGTGATACAGGTGGTGACGGATTATGCCATGTATGTATCTAACGACGCGGAATATAATGCATTGGACAAATACTTTCCCTCTAATTCCCGGCTGCTGAACGGTATCAAAGCGAATCAGAGAATATGGTTTGATTATCATCTGAAGCCGGAGGTCAAGAATCAGGAGATCAAGGAATTTATCATGTACTCACAGGATGCTTTTTCCGCTCAGGTGTATTTGGAGCAGCACATGTATGTTCCTTTTTCACAGAAGACAGAGATACTGGCCACGGATATGCATTTTTATTTTGTGAAGATAGACGGGGAGTGGAAAGTGTCAGGTATCGCCTTTAAATAGCAAGTCAAAAATGCATCATTTTTTGAAAACCCATTCCCGCTGGATCTGATAGCTGAGTACAAACAGCATGGTATCCACAATGGCTTTGATAATGGTTTTTCCGAGGTTGCCTGCATGGATCAGGAAGGCAGCCAAGGAGACCAGTCCGGCGGATGCGGCAAACTGCAGGACACAGAGCAGATAATAGCGCGCCAGTGAGGATTTGTTTTGAGAGTGAAATACGCTCTTGCTGTTGAGCAGATAGTTACACAGGGAGGAACAGACTCTTGCAGCCGCGGTGGCTATAAAGATGTTCCAAGCGCCCTGTGGTATCAAATAAGCCAGAACGCTGACAAACAGGTAGAACAGGGCAAGATCCAACAAGGAGGCAATCAGGGAGCTTGCCAAAAAGGCAAAGATCGTCCGATAAATCTTAATGGAATCTTTCAGCGGGTTGAAATGGGAGGAATCGTTATCGTCCAGATATAGGGTACGGATGGTGACCTCCGTGAACGGAACCCCGTGAGTCTTCATTTCCAAAAGCATATTGGTTTCATATTCGTAGCGTTCTCCAGTCGTTTCGAGCATCAGGGGAAGATACTGTGCGGGAATCGCTCTCAGACCGGTCTGAGTATCCGTGATTCGGATGCCGCATGCGAGGCGGAAGACACTGCGGGTCATCACATTGCCCAGACGGCTTCGGAAAGGAATTTCATTGGAAGCAAAGCTTCTTGCGCCCAGTACGATTTGTCCGGGATTTTCAGACAGCTTTAGGCAGCAGGCAAAAATGTCATCAGGGTGGTGCTGATTGTCGCCGTCTACAGTGATGACAGCCGTGCAGGAGGGGCGATTTTCCATACAGTAGGAGAAAGCGGTTTTCAGAGCGCAGCCTTTGCCCCGATTTTCCGGGTGGGTGAGCACTGTAACGTTAGGGTAAGCATTCGCTGCCTCAAAAAGCGCATCGAAGTCACTGCCGCTGCCATCGTTAATGACGATAATATCGGAAAAGCCTTTTTCATTTAATCCTTCCAGAACAGCCAGCAGTTTTTCGTCCGGCTTGTAGGAGGGCAGAATTACGGACATATTTTTGATAAAGTCATTCATGTCAATACCTCATTATACGAAATGGCGAAGATATAGAGGTATTATAGCACATGTCCTGTAAAAATAACAGTATTATACTTTTTTAAGAAGGAGCATTATGAAAAAAACAGTTTTAGCAACCGTTTTTCTTTTTTTATTTTTGATTCCCAATCTCCGGGTATCGGCGGAGGAATTGACCCCGGTAATTGTTGTGGACGGCGATGAAAATACCATCACCGTCACGGCACAGGATGACAGCGGGATAGGCGCCGTATATATCAAGTGGGATAACCCTGTGGTGCCATATCAGATCAGGACGGATCAAGGTACAATAGAATGCGGAGAATATGGTTTTCTGCACGAATTTATTCTCTTAGCGGAAGAAACCCGGACAGTGACGATTCTGCTGCCTGAGCAGGAGATGAGGCTGTATAAAAATGATGTGAGGATCTTCACGGATGGAGAAGTGCCGGATGATGTGCAGATCTGGGAGCCTCCCTGTGAGCGAGCCGACATGATGCTGATTGCTGCCCACGCTGATGACGATATCCTGTTTATGGGAGGTATTGCCCCTACCTATGGCGCAGAACTCGGTGCCAGGGTGCAGGTGGTCTTTATGGCGGAATTTTTCAGCAACAACCGGAATATACGGGAGCATGAAAAGCTGGACGGATTGTGGACGGACGGTGTGCGCAATTATCCTGTCTGTGGGAATTTCAGGGATGTTTATTGCGATGATCTGGCGGATGCAAAGCGAAAGTATGACTATCAGGCGGCGGTAGATTATCTGACGGATGTGATACGCCGGTTCCGGCCACAGGTGGTGGTGACCCATGACCTGAACGGCGAGTACGGACACGGTTTTCATATGTTGACTGCAAATGCGACGGCTCAGGCCTTGGAGAATGCGGCAGATCATGCCTACAGAGCGGATTCGGAGGCTTTTTTGACCTATGGTGTCTGGGATACGCCCAAAGCATACTTGCACTTGTACGGGGAAAACAAGGTCAAACTGGACCTGCGAGTGCCTCTTGAATCTATGGGAGGACAGACAGCGCTGGAGGTGGCAAAGGCGGCTTACAAGAAGCATGTTTCACAGCAGCAATATTCGTTTCGCGTGTCGGATGATTACGAACATAGCTGTGCGGAGTTTGGGCTGTATCGGACGATCGTAGGTTATGATACGGGAAACAATATGCTGGAAAATATTGTGCTATACGGTGATCAGGAACGTCTGGAGCGGGAGGAGCAGGAACGTCTGGCATTGGAAGAGCAGGAGCGTTTGGAGCGGGAGGAACAGGAACGCCTGAAGCGGGAAGAACAGGAGCGTCTGGAGCGGGAGGAACAGGAGCGTTTGGAGCAGGAAGAGCAAGAACGTCTGGCTGCGGAAGCCCTTCGCATTGAGAAAGAGACTGTAAGACGCCGGGTGTTTGTGATAGCAGCGGTAGTCGTTCTTGCGGCTGCGTTGACCTTATGGCTGATCCGGAAGAGTAGATGACGGTTCATCTAATAATACGGGTCATAAGCCCCCTTCTTGTGGTGCTACTTGTATCTTTAATCAAAATATGATAAAATAGTACCCGCATTTACACCTATATGCAGGAGGACCTGAAATATGGAGAAGCACAACAGGAAATATCATATCATTTACGTCTCCATGATGATTGTCGTTGTATCTATTCTGTTGTGGGCATTTTTGAATTATCATGAGAACTCTCTGACCGCGGAATTATCCGAAGGACACATTGCGTTTGACGACGGCTGGACTACGGAAGACGGAGGAAAAGTGGATATGCTGCATTTGAGCGATCTTCCCTCCGTAGAGCCCTATCGGGAAACAAGTATTTATCATCGTCTTCCTTCTCAGTTGGAGGAGGGGATTTTTTTGTGCTTCCGCAGCAAGAATATTTTCTATCAGGTGTATGTGGACGGAGAACTGCGGTATGATCCAAAGGTGCCGGAGAGCCGAGTTTATAATGATTCCCTTGGAACAAGGTGGAATTATGTTCCCATTTACAGCAAAGATGCCGATAAGAGTGTGGAGGTACGGTTTTATACGGTGTATGACAGTTCCAGCGCATGTATGGATCACCTTTATCTGGGTCATGCGGCGGGGGAGATTTTGAGTACGTTGTCCGAGAAAATCGTTTCTTTCATCACGTGTTTGCTTTTGCTGTTTGTGGGCTTTTTGCTGATTGTGATTGATATTCCGATCAACATGCAAAAACGGAAGAACCACGAGCTGTTGTATCTGGGAATGTTTGCGGTGATTATTGCCGTTTGGTGTATGTCGGAGACCAATCTGTTTCAGTTCTTCACAAATGACAGTCGGCTTTTGCAGCTGATATCCTGTTGTTCGCTGATGCTGATACCGATTCCGATGGTACTCTATCTGGATGCGGCCTTTGGGTTCCAGAGACCCTTTGTCCTGTCAAGTATCTGTTATGCGTCTGCGGCGGAGTTCGTTGTCTGTACCGTTCTCCATATCAGCGGACTGAAGGACTATCATGATACCCTTGTGCTGACGCATATCATCTTGGTGATATCGGCGCTTACGATGCTGATTATGATTGCCAAGAATACGTTCGTCAGGGGACGGGGCGACGGAAGAACTCTATATAGGGTGCTGCGCGGGATCGGGCTGATAGGATTGAGCGCTGCCGCAGGCATCGATATAATAAGATACTATTGGGGCAACGGAGGAGATGCCGCCCTGTTTATGAGAATCGGTATTTTGACCTTTATTCTTTGCTACGGCCTTTCCAGTTTGGAGAAAACCGTGAATATGATAAAACGGGGCTTTGAGTTGGAATTTGTCAGTCAGCTTGCCTACCGGGACGGTCTGACCGGAATCGGCAATCGCACCGCCTTTCAGGAACGTCTGGCGGAATTGGATGGAAAAAAAGATCAGGTTTCAAACGTCGGAATTGTAATCTTTGACGTCAACGATTTAAAATATGTGAATGATCATATGGGACATCAAGTCGGGGATGATATGCTGGTAAGCAGTGCGCAGCTCATCCGGGAAACGTGGGAGCCGTTGGAGGGTTCCTGTTACCGGATCGGGGGAGATGAGTTTGCCGTGATATTGAGCGGCAATCAGGTGGAACAGCGTTGTCAAGACGGGTTGTGTCGCTTCGCGGAGGCAATGAATCGATACAATGCGGTGGACGGACGATCGTTTCGAATCAGTATTGCAAGCGGTTATGCAATTTATGACAGGTCTCAGTCAGACGCCAGACTGATGGATATCTATCAGATCGCGGATGAGAGAATGTATGAAAACAAGAAAAAGATCAAGGGAGCGATTGCATAAGAAACCGGAATGAATCTGAGTTTTCACAGATATTTCACAAAAGCAACATGATTTTTTGACAATTTCTGTATAGAATAGGCTTTATGAAAAATGCGGCTCCTATGCCGTAAGGCGGTGTCTGCCGTGTATTTAGGGAGGAAATCATGATCGAGGTAACAAATCTGACAAAGAAGTACGGGGATCATATCGCCGTGGACAATCTCTCTTTTCGAGTGGAGAAAGGGCAGATTTACGGCTTTCTGGGACCCAACGGAGCCGGGAAATCCACAACCATGAATATCATCACCGGTTATCTGGCGGCCACGGGAGGCACGGTGACCATTAACGGCAAGGATATTCAGAAGGATCCCGAAGAGGCCAAGGCCTGTGTGGGTTATCTGCCGGAGCTGCCGCCCCTGTATATGGATATGACGGTGTTTGAGTATCTGAAGTTTGTGGCACAGTTGAAGAAGGTTCCGAGGGAGGAACGGGGCAGACAGGTTGCCGAAGTCATGGAGATGACGCAGATCGACGACAAGAAGGACCGGCTGATCAAAAATCTGTCCAAGGGCTATCGGCAGAGAGTCGGTCTGGCACAGGCGATCTTAGGTTATCCGGAGGTCATTATTTTGGATGAGCCCACGGTGGGATTAGATCCCAAGCAGATCATTGAGATTCGTGATCTGATCCGCAGGCTGGGTGAGAATCATACCGTTATCTTAAGTTCCCATATTTTGTCCGAGGTCAGCGCCGTATGCGATCACGTTATGATCATCTCTCACGGCAGGCTGGTGGCCAGTGACTCGCCGGAGGGACTGCAGGCGCTGATGAGCGGTTCTTCGGAGCTGGAGATCGTGGTGAGAGGCAGTTTTGAGAGCGTCCGCAGTGCGGTGGGCAGTGTCTCAGGCATCAAGACGGTGGAGGAGATGGCGGCCGAGGAAGAGGGCTGTACCAAAGTTCACATTGTCTCCGGAGAGGATGCGGACATCCGTGAGGCGGTTTTCTATGCGCTGGCAGAAAACAGGCTGCCCATATTGGAGATGAAACATATGAAGAAGTCTCTGGAAGATATCTTCTTGGAGCTGACGGGAGATGCGGCGACTTCCGAAACCGCAGAAGAAGAGGATCAAGGCGAAGAAGATGCGGATGGGACGACGGCCGTGCCGGAATCCGTATCAGAAGCTGTAGAGGAGGAGAACTGATATGTTTGCGATATATAAGAGAGAACTGCGTTCCTATTTCCAATCCTTTATCGGATATTTGTTTGTTGCCGTGACTTTGTTTTTCTTGGGATTGTATTTCAGGGTGTATAATCTGTCGGGAGGATCGCCCTATTTTGCCTATGCGGTGGCAAGTGTGATCATTGTTTTTCTGTTTACGGTTCCCATCCTCACCATGCGGGTGCTGGCGGAGGAGAGGCGCAACAAGACGGATCAGTTGATTCTGACGGCGCCGGTGACCGTGGGTGGGATCGTCATGGGCAAATTTTTGGCGCTTCTGACGGTTTTTGCGGTTCCGGTACTTATCATATGCCTGTATCCGCTGATTATGACGTCATATGGCACGGTGCCTCTGGGGGAGGCGTATCTGTCTATTCTGGCCTATTTTCTGTATGGCATGACGGCAATTGCCATCGGGCTGTTCATTTCCTCTCTGACGGAGAGTCAGGTGATCGCGGCGGTGCTGGGATTTGTTGTCCTGCTCTTGGGCTATATGATGAATGCCATATGCGGTGTGCTCTCCGTGACGGAGAATATCTTTATCAAGCTTTTGAGATGTTTTGATCTCTATACCCCCTTCGTCAATCTGCTGGAGGGTACGCTGAATGTGGGATCCATTGTGTATTTCCTGTCCATAACGGCGTTGGTGCTCTTTCTCACGGTGCAGTCCATTCAAAAGAGACGATACAGTGTCTCCGTGAAAAATTTCAGCATCGGTGCCTACAGTACGGGCATGATCGCAGTGGCGGTGGCCATCGTGATCGTGATCAATATCATTCTGGGCGAGATGCCCGCCACATGGACCGCGGTAGATCTCACCAGCCAGAAACTGTATTCCCTGACGGCGCAGACCAAAGAGTATGTGAGCCGGATGCAGGAGGATGTGACGATCTATGTTCTGGCCTCCGAGACCAGTCAGGACGCCACCCTGAAGCAGACCTTGCAGCGCTATGACGATCTGTCGGATCACATCATGGTGGAATATGTGGATCCCACGGTAAATCCTATGTTTTATACGAAATATACCACCAGAGCCCTGAAGACCAACAGCCTGATCGTGGTCAGCGACAAGCGCAACAAGGTAGTGGATTTCGCTTCAATCTATGAATCCGGTTATGACAGCTCCTATAATCTGGTGACCACAGGATACGACGGCGAAGGACAGATCACCAGCGCACTGGATTATGTGCTTTCCGATGACATGCCTCAGGTGTATGAGCTGACGGGGCATGGGGAATATGCGCTCAGCAATACCTTTACCGCGGCACTTGACAAGGAGAATGTGGAGCATACCACCATCAATCTGATGGATTATGACGCGGTGCCGGAGGACGCGGCCTGTCTGTTTATGAATGCTCCGGTAAAGGATCTGTCTACGGACGATCTGAAGAAGCTGCGGGAGTATCTGAACGCAGGCGGCAAAATGGTGATCGCGGCAGGATATACGCAGGACGAGACGCCGAATATGGATGCGCTGCTTGGTGATATGGGTCTGAAGGTCATGGACGGACTGATCGTGGAGCAGACGGCTGCGAACTATTATGGGATTCCGTATTATCTGCTGCCCATCCAGAGCAGTTCGATCTATACCGCCGGCGTTTATGGAAATCAGTATATTTTCGCGCCTTTCAGCATGGGGATCGTGATAGAGAATGAAGATGCGTCAGATATTGCCTACAAGAAATTTTTGTCTTCCTCCGACGAGGCTTTTGTGAAAACGGGCGAGTTGAATATGGAAGATTTCAGCAAGGGAGAAAACGATCCCAAGGGGCCTTTTGCGGTCGGTGTGGAAGCCGTCAAGACGGTGGGCGACGTAGAGGCGACGATGATACTGTACGGATGTGAGCAGATCTTTACGGACGATGCCAATCAGATGGTGAGCGGGGCCAATCAGATTCTCTTTACCAATACCATTGGCAGCTTTATCAACCATGAGATCAGTGTGGCGGTGCCCGTGAAGAGCTATGAAGTGTCCTATCTGATCGTTCCCAGTGCGGACAATACCAAGATTGCCGTGATTACCATGGGAATTCTGCCGGTGGGCTTTCTGGTGACGGGCTTTGTCATCTGGTTTAGAAGGAGGAAGCGCTGATGAGAAGACAGTCCAGACAGTTTGCGATACTGCTCCTTGCACTGCTTGCGCTGGCGGCGACGGCTGCGGGGCTTCGGCAATACTATATCAGCCAGAGCAACAAGGTAGTGGAAAAATCCTATGTGTTCGATATGGATAAATCTTCCGTCACAGGGATCGGGTATGACTATCAAGGAGAACAATATTGGTTTGTAAAAGAGGACGGCACTTGGTACTATGAGGGGGATCGGACTCTGCAGCTGACGCAGGGCAGCGTGGAGTCCATGGTCACCACGATTGCGTATATGGAGATCTTTCAGACCATTGAGGACGTGGGGGACATGGAACAATACGGTCTGGGGGAGAACCACCGGACGCTGACCTGTCAGACCACCGAGGGCGAGTATGTGCTGCATATGGGGAACTTCAATGAGACGTCCAGCATCTTTTATGTGCGCAAACCGGATGAAAACAAGGTGTATGTGGTGTCGAATCAGGTGATGCACTGCTTTAGCCGCACACCGGAGGATCTGAAGAGCAGCAGTGCCAATTAATAGAGTTCTGCAGAATTATGTCGGAAAAATACGATGCATTTTCGTTCATATCTTGTCCACAATGCGATATAATTTCTTTGACGCCATTGATGGGGAAGAGTGGAAAGTGAGGAATGGATATGTTTCGTATTTTTCGGGAAGAACCGCTGATAACGGCAGCCATTTTGGGATTTATGGCGCTCAGCCTCTTTGGCAGAGTGTTGTTGGGGTTTCTGTATCAGAATATGATCCGGGAGGCGGACAATATGGCCGTCACGGACAACCGACTGCTCAGACAGTGCAAGTTAAAGTTTGCGAACTGTTATCAGCTCAACAACGGCGTGGCCAATATTCCTGTCTTTGTGGACAAGTTTTTGAATAAACTGGCGCTGGGACCGATTTCTTTTGAGACTTTGTATCATCTCTCGGGGCAGAGTATGCTATTGTCCGTCATTTTTGCGGGAGTGGGGATCTGTAAAGCCATCGCGGGAGGACATACGCTGGGAGACATTCTTCCCTATTATATCGTGAGTCTTCTGGGACTGTATCTGCATTTTTCCGTGTCCGCGGTGGTGGATGTGAAGAATAAGAGACGCGTGTTGAAGATCAATCTGGTGGACTATCTGGAAAATCATCTGTCCGCCCGCATGGAAGTGACAGAGAACGATATGGCAATGCTCTTTGGGGAGACGATGCCCGCGGGAGAGAAGAGTATGCGTTTGGCGGCTGTGAGCAGAGGCGGCAGACAAGGCAGGCGCACCGTGGAGCTGATGCCAATCGGGAGTCGTGACAGTTCGGAGGCGGAGAGAAAGCTTGTTGTACCGGAGGAAAATCCGGCGCTTAGGGCGTCGTCGGAAGCGGAGCCGTCCGGGAATTTGGCGCAGGAGCCGCTGGCATCCTCCGACTCCGTAAGCTCTTTTCATATCAGCGATGAGGAATTGGAGGCGCTTATCAAAGAGTTTTGCTGATAACGGCTTGAATTTGTCGCACGGTTTTGCTAAACTGGAAAGTAGAATATGGCGCGGGCCGGAAAATTTTTCCAGAAGGCACAATGCCGCGTACAGAAAAAGAAAAGGAGCAAGGCTATGAGCAAACAGGTTACATTTGATTATTCCAAGACAGGTTCGTTTATCTCCGCGGAGGAGATCGGCTACATGAAAAAGCTGACGCTGGATGCGAAGGATGTGCTGCTGTCCAGAAACGGAGCCGGCAATGATTTTCTGGGATGGATCGACCTTCCCGTGGACTATGACAAGGAAGAGTTCGCGCGTATCAAGGAAGCGGCAAAGAAGATCCAGAGCGATTCCGAAGTGTTATTGGTCATCGGTATCGGTGGTTCCTATCTGGGCGCGAGAGCGGCAATCGAGTTTTTGAGCCATAGCTTTTATAATGTGGTGGACAAGAGTGTGCGCAAGTCGCCGGAGATTTATTTCTGCGGCAATTCCATCAGCTCTACATATTTAAAGCATCTGATGGATGTGGTGGGAGACAGGGATTTCTCCGTCAACATGATCTCCAAATCCGGAACAACCACCGAGCCTGCTATCGCTTTCCGCGTATTCAAGGCAAAACTGGAGGAGAAGTACGGCAAGGAAGGCGCTGCCAAGAGAATCTACGCCACCACGGACAAGGCCAGAGGAAGCTTAAAGAATCTGGCGGACGAGGAAGGATATGAGACGTTTGTGGTGCCCGATGAAGTGGGCGGACGTTTTTCCGTTCTGACCGCCGTGGGACTTCTGCCCATCGCAGTCAGCGGCGCGGATATCGACAAGCTGATGGAGGGCGCTGCCAGCGGCAGAAAGCGCGCGCTGGAGAACGACTTTGAGAGCAATGACGCGCTGCAGTATGCGGCGCTGCGCAATATTCTGCTGCGCAAGGGCAAGAGCGTTGAGATTCTGGCAAACTATGAGCCTGCCCTGCACTATGTCAGCGAGTGGTGGAAGCAGCTCTACGGCGAGAGCGAAGGCAAGGATCAGAAGGGTCTGCTGCCCGCCAGCGTGGATCTGACCACGGATCTGCATTCCATGGGCCAGTTCATTCAGGACGGCGCGCGGATTATGTTCGAGACCGTGCTGAACGTGGAGACCTCCCGCGAGGAGATCATCATCGGTGAGGAGCCCGTGGATCTGGACGGCCTGAATTATCTGGCAGGCAAGTCCGTTGATTTTGTGAATAAGAGCGCCATGAACGGTACGATTCTGGCACATACCGACGGTCAGGTGCCGAACTTTGTAGTGAATATTCCCGAGGTGAACGAGTTCTATCTGGGCGAGCTGTTCTATTTCTTTGAGTTTGCCTGCGGTGTCAGCGGGTATCTCTTGGGCGTGAATCCCTTCAATCAGCCCGGTGTGGAGAGCTACAAGAAGAATATGTTCGCATTGCTCGGCAAGCCCGGCTATGAGGCACAGCGCGAGGAGCTCTTAAAGAGACTGTAAGCGCGCCAGCGGGGCACAGACAGGGATAACAGCATAGGAAGCAGCATGTACTTTGCAAGCAGGTACATGCTGCTTGTGTTGTTGTAACCGACATAAAAATTGGAAAGGTTGAATAAAAATGAATATTGTAGTGTTGGAACGCAACAGCGTGGGGCCGGATATCCCCGTGAGCTGTTTTGAAGAGCTGGGAAATGTGACTTATTACAAGAATACTGTGACCGTCGAAGAAGTGAGGGAGCGGGTAAAGGACGCGGACATCATCGTGGCGAACAAATCGCCCATGCGGGAGGAGAGTCTGAAGGATGCGCCCAATGTGAAGCTGATCTGTGAGTTTGCCACAGGGTATGACAACTGTGATCTGGCATACTGCAAATCCAGAGGGATTCAGGTGCGGAACGTGGTGGATTATTCCACTTCCATGGTGGCGCAGCATACGTTTACGCTGGCTCTTGCCCTCAGTCAGAAGCTGCCTCATTATGACAACTATGTCAAGTCCGGTGCATACAGTGCGCAGGACAGATTTTCCAATTTCGACGTACCCTTTTATGAGTTGGACGGCAAGACATGGGGCATTGTGGGAATGGGAAACATCGGCAGGAAAGTGGCGAAGATCGCCTCGGCATTCGGATGCAGAGTAATCTTTCATTCCGTCACCGGACAGAGCAAATGCACGGATTATACTCGTGTGGATAAAGAGACGCTGCTTGCGGAGAGTGATTTCCTCTCGCTGCACTGTCCGCTCAGTGAGTTGTCCTTGAATTTTATTGACAGGGAAGCCTTGAGGAAAATGAAGTCCTCCGCGGTTTTGATCAATGTGGCCAGAGGGCCGGTGGTGAACAACCGGGATCTGTACGAGGCGCTGACGGCGGGGGAGATTGCGGCGGCTGGGCTGGATGTGCTGGAGCAGGAGCCGTTGCGTCCGGAAAATCCTTTAAGTCTGTTCAAGGACAGCAACCGGCTCATCATCACGCCTCATCTGGCTTGGGGCAGCGTGGAGGCGCGCACCAGATGCGTGGAGGGTGTGTATCAGAATATTCAGACCTTTCAGCGGGGAGAAGATCGGAACGTGGTCAATCCCTGAGGGGCTGGACTTTGGAGAGCTGATGCCATCTGGAAAAATCAATAGAAGAACAGTGAAAAGGCTGCCTCTATTTTGGAGAGGCAGCCTTTTGGATGTCCGGCTTAAATTTTTTTAATAATAAAATTTTAAGTACGGCTGATTCGTGTACTGGTCTCTTTTTTCTTTTGCCATGATAAAAGGTCTTCTATTCATACACTCTTCTAGCTTTTCGTTATAGACATAAAACCCATGCTCTCCTAGTATCAATAACTATCGATTAGAAGATCTTCTTCCTCCCCTTCTTGTATGAAATCGTTGTTTTTATATAATGCAATCCAGTATTTATCCCGTGGTTTAAAACTGATGGCATCCAGTTGATCATGCTCTTTCAGCATTCTCATAAAGGCATACAGAAGAGTGTTGATGTAATCATCTCGGATATCCAATATTCTGTCTATATACCGTTTCATTTGTCTTATATCATTATTTTTTATAGGAAGGTTATGACTTTCTATATATTTTATTTTCTCAAGCACATAGCAGTGAATAGAATAGCATTTGGCTTTATCTTTATGATACTCTTTGCTGTTAATCAGATCTAACATTTGTTTCTCTCCCTCCGAGAACAGACTTTGACTCAAAGCAATGTCTTGAGTATTATTTGCTTGTTTTAAATAGTTGCGTGCTATCGCATGTTGAATCTGATATGCAAAGGGTCTTATACTCTTGGCCATTTGTAGATGATTTAGTGCCTTTGCAAAATCTTTCTGTCTTTGCTCAACAATTCCCATCTGCAACCAATAATAACTAATGTTTCCATATTCCTTTTTTAACTGATAGTATAAGTCTATAATATTCTTAATTGATAATGCTAACTTTTTTTCCAAAATGTCTTCTTTTAAAAGACTTTCAAAAATAATACGCCAGTAATTGTCTCTGCGCTCGGAAACAAATGGAGAAATATTTTTTAAAATATCA
The DNA here is from genome assembly GCA_964604835.1 of uncultured Acetatifactor sp. Lineage (GTDB taxonomy): Bacteria > Bacillota > Clostridia > Lachnospirales > Lachnospiraceae > Acetatifactor. Next base: position 50,100 of record CAZSAJ010000007.1, on the reverse strand, counting down.
CATATCATTTGGGTTTTTTCATTTTTACTTGTTATGTTCCAGACCTGATCCAGAAGCATCTTATTTTTCAATGAGATTCCTTCTCTAGTTATTCTCACATAATCTACCATAATCATTTCTATTGGTGACAATTGAGCAGATTGATGTTGTGCAAAACAATTAAAATCGACTAAATATCTTGAGGTTAACATTTCACTCGGATAATAAGGAAGATCTGTCTTTTCAAACAGAGTCAATTCCTTAAATAATCGAATGATCTGAACATCGTTTTGATCTAATAGATCGTTCAAAGATTTTTTAACTCTCTTTTCAAATCCGTTTCCATATGTTATATTGATAAACACATTCGCAAGTGCATTGTATTTTTTTATTTCCCGGCTTCCAATCTCTTCATCTCTCGACAGTTGTCCAAGATATCCTTTTTCGGACAATTTTACATAAATTCGTTTTGCGTATTCCATGTCCAATCTATCATCAATTTCAAATTCGGTGAAAGGATTTTCTTCTAGATAATATCTCTTTTTTTGATGATTATAGTTTCTGGAGGTGGTGATCACAAGAATTTTTTTTCCTGTTTTATTATCCTTAAATATTTTCTCAATAATTTTATAATAATAGCTAGCATCTTCAATCAACAGCGCAAATTTACTGCCTTTTGTATGTTGTATATACTCGAAAAGAACATTAACTTCTAATTGTTTTCCCCTATATTCAAGCACAGTAAAGTTTTTTCGATTCAAGTATGCCCCAATTTGTTTTAAAATGCATGCTTTCCCAGACAATCCTTTCCCATATATGCAATAGCAATAGCTGTCTGTATTTTCAAAATCAATCGCATCAATCTCTCTTTTTATGACATCATAATAGGGACTCTCCACAAGCCATCCCTCTAAAACATCCTGCCAAGTACAATCATAGCCTTCATATAATCTACTTTCATACACTGCCTTAGTATTAAAATTTTTTATAATATCATCGTACACAAAAATCCCTGAATAATTTAGTCTATTCATGTATTTCTGCTGTTCGTCTGGATTGTAATTTACTTCTGCTACAAATTTCAAAAACTCTTCTGTTGTACTTTCAATCAGAACACCTGATAATGCTTTAATCCGTCGCTTCAGTTTTAGACTTGGATAAGGTTCTACAAAAAACATTTTGCCCTGTCGAAAATAACCAGCATTTTCATATTGAGTAATATAATAATCAATATCTGCTTCATCTAGACTTGCACCAATAAAAATAAAATTTTCATGTTGTATATCAAACACTAAGTTGTTATGTTTAAAATTCATTGTTCCATTAATTAGTCTTTTATACTCCTTTTGACTAAATATCATGTCATCGACATCTCCATTCACACATCCATGTAGTTTTATGTATTGTGTGTCTGTGTCGGGTTTTTCTTCTTTTTCTTTTTTTTCGTTTTGGACTAACAGTTTTTTCCCTTTGTTTTTATAAATATGTTCTACTAAGTCATCGATATTGACTGTATAAATTTTACTCCATGGATAGGAGACCAAATTATAATGAAATTCCGCAGGTACAACATTTTGAAAACGCTCAGTTAGAAAACGGCGTAATTCTGTATATTGCCCTGTTTCTTGATCAATATACTCACATACTTCCTGTAAATTATATTGGGATATTTCCTTTCTTTCTGTTTCACTTATTTTCTGATCCAAAAATCTTTCTATTATCTCTTCTTTTAGCGAATCGCCCAAAGGAATTTCTCCATAATTATTTGTTGCTCCTATTGAAAAACCGGCTCCTAAAAACAAAATGGGGGGGGATAGTTGTTAGAATATCTTTCAATTGTTTTTTTGTAGTTTCATCCATATGACACCTCTCTAAAAAATATATAATGTGTTTACAGTAATGGTTTAGTAATCTTTATTGTAATATATCATATTTTGTTTTGTTATACAATAATGATATATCGGTATAATATATTTGCTTTCAAATAATCAGAAATGCATGTCTCGAACTTTGTCTACAGTCTGAGACTAGCTTGATTTTGGGGAGATCGACTTTTTTTATTTTCAGCTTAACGGTAGAAAGATTGGATTTTGGGAAGAAATAGTGGAAACAGTTAAAAAAGAGGTTGAGAAAAGATACGCTAGAAGTATTATTCTTTCACAGTGTTTATGATTTCTATTAAAATTAAATAAATATTGAATTAACACTATAACATAATAAAAGTGATTGCAAAAAGTGGGTATGTGTGGTAAGTTGATGAATATTTATTGCAATAACATAAGACAAACTTGAACAAATTCAAGGATGTAAAGCAAGAAGTCTAAGGTGTTTCGAAGATCGGGGCATGATGATAGTTCGACTGCAATTAGAAATAATTGCAGCTTTTTGTACATGAAAATACCAAAATGTGATTACGAATAAAACAGAACAGTTTTTATACAGAAAAATCCGGGAGGAGCATGTGAAAAATAAAAATACTTGCGCTCAGGATATTGACTGCCGTCATATGTATTGTGCTGTTTGAGGCTGCCTTGGCATCCTGCGAAGCTGGGAAGGGCAAGGCGGAGAGGAAGTGGGCAGGAAAGAACTGATCGCAAGAGACAAACACACCACACTGGAAAAAATAGCCTATGACCAGACCGGAAAGAAGGCTAGTGTCTACATAAAGGAAAACGGTGAATATATCCCGTATCTGGTGGTGGAGTCAGATTACGGGGGCAATGTCCTGCTGCTTAGGGAATATGTGATACCAAGTATCCAGTATCAACCTTCCCCCCATGGAGAAACGGAAAGAAGGATAGGGCTATGGACAACATATGACTACGGTTCCTATTATGAGGAAAGCAGTATTGACAAGTTTCTGAACACGGACTTTCTGGAACTTCTCAGCCCACAGGTACGGGCGGCCATTGCGGATACTACTATTGAGGTTACCGACATGGAAAGTTATCATGAGAAGCGTTGGGCTGAGGCCACGCATCTGATTGACCGGAAAGTATTCCTGCTGTCCGCCGTAGAGCTTGGCGTAACATTCAGCATTGATTATAACATTACAAAAGAGGGAACCGTTTTGAAATATTTTGAGAATGCAAAATATTCCGTAAAAAACGCGCGTGCGGCGGACGGATCGGTCTGGCCTAATTGGATACGGACACCGTGGATCTGGGAAACATGTTTTGTGACAGTAATCCGCATTGACGCACTTGACTCTGCTCCTGCAGACAGCAAAATCGGAGCACGCCCGGCCTTCTACATGGGAAAAGATACCGCCATACATCTGCAGGACGGCATTCTCGCAGACAAAAGCGTCTATGTGCTTGATCTGGAAAGCGAATGAGGGCACTTTGTGATGTACACACCAATACACAAGGAGGAAACACACAATGAACATCAAGAAAGGACACAAGATGTACCCCAAAATGCTAAGTATACTAGTCACGATCAGTCTGTGTATGGGACTTATGCCTAATACAAATGTGTGTGCGGCAGAGCTCCCAGAGGAGACAAAAGGATGTATCGCCATTACGGACGATATAGGAACAGGGGACGATCCTGCATCCAGAGAATCCGAAATAACAGCGGAAGAAATAGAGATTCCACAGAACGGATCCGAAGTTCATATGAAAGACATAGTAAAGACCCAGCCGCCGGCGATCCATGAAAAAAGTATCGACGAAACGGTATACGGTACTTGTACTGGATACTTCTTCAGCGGTAGACTTTCGGCAAAACGGTCCCGTTATTTATACAGCTAATACGGCTCTTCTGCAGGTAAAGGAAGCATCCAAAAAATTTGTAGAATCCATGGGGGACGCTGCCGGCGATAATTATATTGCGCTAGTTGCTTATAGCGGCAACACCTCTCAAGTTCTATCCCAGTTTACTACAGATCAGGAAGCCTTACTAAAGGCTATCGACTCCTCCAGCACTGTACGTGCAAGGTGTAGCGTCCGCAGTGGTTTGATGACTGCGGAACAGTTGATCGATTCGATTCCGGATCAAGATGCGGTGAAAAATGTGGTTTTGTTTACCACCGCATGACAGATGAGGGTACATATAGTTATACAGGACATTACAGTTTTTCCACTGTGGGCAGCAAGTGGGTCAATCACGATACAAACGTCCATTTATTTGCATATGCCAATTCGGCCTATGAGGCCGCCGAGCGGTTAAAAGAAAAATGTACGGTGTATTCCATCGGACTTTTTCAAACGCTGGAAAATATGCCTGCACAGGGACAAGACATTGTGAAATTTTTTAAACTCTGCGCTTGCGACTGGGCCTCTTCCGAGAGCCATTTTTATGATGTAAAAGATCCAGCCAACCTTACCTTTGTGTTCGGGCAGGTGGCGGACAACATTTTAAAGTGTACGGGAACCTTTTCTTATCCGTACAAGGACAGGGATTATACTGCCACATACTATTATGACGACAGCTATTTTAAGACATCCGCCTATGAACATAATCAGCACTTGGCAACTATGTCCCTCTGTCTGGATATGTCCGCATGGGGAAGTGAAGACGAAATTGAGTACACCAAGAAGATGAACAATGCCAAGAATCTATTGAATGAATTAGGATTTGTTGGCTTTGACCACAACTATACGGATTTCGCAGAAGAAGAAATAATCGGCAAACCCACAAGGGATTCTGTCGGTGTGGTGGCGGCCAATAAACCGCTCAGCTTCGACGGGAAAGAGTACACCCTGATTGCCGTCGCCATCCGGGGCGGCGGATATGAAAGGGAATGGGCAAGCAATGTTACCATGGGCGAAAGCGGATACCATGCAGGGTTTTCTCAGGCCAGAGATACGGTGATCGCCTTTTTGAAAAAATATATTAAGGAACAGGGAATCAGCGGCGATATCAAGATATGGATCACGGGATACAGCCGGGCGGGGGCAACCGCGAATATGGTTGCGGGAGCCATTGATAACGGGGATGTGGATCTGGAAGGTTGTCACTTGGAGTTAAAGGATCTGTTTGCCTATACCTTTGAGACGCCGGCAGGCGTCGTGGATCGGGATGCGAGATTAATGTCATAAATAGAAATGACCCGGTGCCACTGGTTGCGCCAGAGGTTTGGGGATTTACTCGCTATGGAAAAGATAATTTCATTCCTTCACCTCTAACACATGACGATCAACTGTACGAAAAGCAGAAGGCAGTAATGCTGGAACAGCTTCAGAAAATGGGCGGATACAAAAGTTATGACATAGACGATTTTCATATGAAAAAACTAATCATAAAGCTATACCCTAAAGAAATTCCTATAGATGCTATTCCGATTTCTGTCAATTTTGTGGAGGATGCAAATGTTGACACAACACAGAGCGAGTTTTTAGATCGCTTTGTCTCAACATTGGCACAAAAATATATGAAAGACAGAACAAATTATGTTGCAAACTATCAAATTGGAATGCGCGATATCTGTGGTATTTATTTCGGTACAAGCACAATAAAAAAGACAAGTTATTGAAATCCTTCACAGAAAAGGCGATTGCAAATTATCCATATCTCCTTTATCATGCATTAGAAGGTAATGATCAAGTTGTTTCCAATAAGGCGGGCGAATGCTTAGAAGAGAGTCTTAAATCAGCTGGGATTACTAATTATACCAAAGAGGAGTTAGAAAAAGCCATTGGATTGATAACGAATCTATTTATTACAATTGCAAAAGATGATCCCGATTTAATGGTCACGTTTTTATACAATGCTGAAAAATTCGGACATGCCCATGAACCCGATCTATGTCTGGCATGGATGCAGTCTATGGACACAAATTATACCACAGACGCCCAGTTAGGGTATTCCACAGGCAAGTACCGCATTGTCAGAATCAACTGCCCCATCGACGTGAGAGTATATGATACAGAGGGCAATCTTCTGGCTTCCATCATCGACGATACGCCCCAGCCGGACAGCCGTGTGGTGGTGTCCTACAATGATCAGGGAGAAAAGCTGGTCTATCTGCCCGTATATCATGATTATGTCATCAAGCTGACCGCCACGGACGACGGAGTCATGAACTATGCGGTTCAGGAATATGACCACTATGCCGGGGAAACCAATCATCTGACTCTCTTTCACGACATTGAGATTACGAAGGGACAGGAATACACAGCATACCTCCCACGTTACAGCGAGGCAGAAGTGGAAAGCATGACAGGGACGGCGGCAGACACGGATTATACGCTGTTTTTAGGCTCCACTCAGATTCCGCTCAGTGAAGAATTAACCGGGGAAGAAGTATTCAATGCCTACTATGATGTGAACGCTTCCACAGAGGATATCCGGAAAGGCATTGTATTCGGCTCCGGAATCCGTCAGTACGGAACTTTTGCAAAAGTTGAGGCAATTGCTGTGGAGGGATATGAGCTTGCCGGCTGGTATGAGGGTGAGAATCTTGTTTCCACGGAAGCGGAATACCGATTCCGCGTCTCAAGAGATATCGAACTTGTCGCGGTATTTCAGGAAAGTACGCAGGGAAAACACCTGAAGACAACACGGGTGATAAAACGGATCAAGGTACAGGCGATAACACGGGCGACAACAGAACAGAAACCATTACCGGCGCGTTTAGAGTCGTAACACATTGGAATGCAGGTTTTACCGGCGAGATCACGCTGACAAATACCACGAATGAAGTCATTTACAACTGGACGGTTGCTTTCGACTTGCCCTACGAAATTACCAATCTATGGAACGGCGTCATCACTTCTCATGAAAACGGAGTCTATACGGTTGAAAATACGGGATATAATCGCGAGATCTCACCGGGTGAGAGCGTGACGTTTGGATTGTGCGTGAACGCGGAGACAGAGACCATAGCGGAACCGACTTATTATACTCTGATTGAGAAACCTGCCAAGACTGTGGAACAGGACAATGAAATAGCCTATAAGGTAAATAGCGACTGGGGGACAGCATTTAGCGGACAATTTGAAATCAGCAATTTATCCTCGAAAGAAATTTTTGACTGGACGCTGGAATTCGATTGTGATCACAATTTTATACGGTTCTGGAATGTGGAAAGTATCTCTCATAAGGGGAATCATTATGTCATTCGGAACAAAGGTTATAATGCGTCGATCCGATCAGGGCAGACGGAGAATAACGTCTATTCGTATCATCAGGCTTGCGTTTCGTGCTCCTCCAAAGAAACGAAATTTTATGTTTTTCAGAGGACCGGGAGTTCTGTGCTTTTGCTCAATCCTTGACAGAATTGGAGTTTCATAGTAAATTAGTACTATTGTGGGAAAAGTATTACATAGGGATATGTCCCGGTCTTTTGCGGGGCGGAATGCGAGGGAGTATGGTGGACAAGATCAAAGCATTGTGGGTCAAATATGAGGAGATTATCGCCTATCTGATTGTGGGAGGTCTGACAACGCTGGTATCTTGGGGGGCAAAATTTCTGGCGAATTTTCTGCTCTTTGGTAACACCATGTATCCCACATCGTTTGAAAACGGCGTTTTAAGTATCATCAACTGGACTGCCGGCGTGATTTTTGCTTATTTTACCAATCGGAAGTTCGTGTTCAAGAGTCATGACCCTATGTTAAAGGAGGCGCCCAAATTCGTGCTCTCCCGTGTGTCCACTCTGATTCTGGATGTGGTGGTCATGCAGGTTCTGAACGTGATGATGGAGGTTCATCTGATGATTGCCACTGTCATTTCCGCCGTGCTGGTCATCATAGCAAACTATGTGTTCAGTAAACTCTTTGTATTTAACAAGAAAGAACAGGCATAGAAGCGCCCCGCCGGGAGATGCTTCTATGCCGCCAATTCTCTGACGCTCATACTGCGTCACCATTTGATATCTATCGTGAAGAAGGGGAGAATGTACGATGTCTTCTTCCATCTCCACAGTCTGTTTTTGTAATATCTGTATTCCTGGACAGTCTTAAAATCAAGATCAAATTTTTTAAACGGATATTTCCCGAATTCCTCCAAAAGATCACATTTTACATAAATTGAAACATAGAGGGCGATTAAAGCGCGGCTTTCTTCATCCGGTTCGTGGCATATGACGCTGCCTCTGTCATAGGCGGCGGGTTCGTCGCCTTCAAGGCGTCGGATGCGGCGTACTTCTTTCTTGGTGACAATGCCAAGTCTTTGATCCAGATACCCCTTTATGTGTCCGGAACTGCTTTTTTCGTATTCTTCCTTAATAATCTGTATGAGACGCTCGGAGCTTTGACGTGCGTCTTCTTTTGCCAACTCTCTGTCCATATTTTCCTCCATCTGTGTTTACTCTTTTGCTTTACTTTTCTTTCTATAAAATTTTTTTCTAAAAAATCTGCTACATATTATGATAGCAAAACATGATTCTAATTGTACAATAAATTTTTTTGCGTTTGCGTCCAATTTAGAAACTTTGAAATGAATACTTCGGATAAACTATAGGTATGAGACAGACAGAAAGAATTAATCAAGGCGACGAGCCTATCATCGGAACAAATATAAAGCGTCTTCGCAAGAAGAATCGAATGAGAAATGTGGACGTTGTAACGCGGCTTCAACTGACAGGGATTGAGCTGAACAGCAGCACGCTCAGCAAGATCGAGCGCGGCAGCAGCAATCCGTCGGTGAAAATGTTGGCGGCGTTGACGGAAATTTTTCAATGTGATTATAATGCTTTTTTTGAAAATGGGACAGAGTAAAGCCATGTAGACTGTGAAAACAGATCGTACATGGCTTTTTTTTGTCCTTTTTTAACGGATGGAGGCAATCATATCTTCCACCAGTCGGGCGCAGCGCTCTGCCGCAGCCCGTTCAAATTGAGGATAATCCATCTCCGCGCTGCCGTCGGCCTTGTCGGAAATGGCCCGGATAATCACAAAGGGAATTTTGTTTAAGTAAGCGCCGTGGGCGATGGCGGCACCCTCCATCTCTGCGCAGTCTCCCTGAAAAGTTGTGATGAGTCGGTCTTTAACGGCTCCGTCGGCGATGAATTGATCGCCGCTGACCACCCTCCCGTATAGGGCGTGGATGTCGCCGCAGACTTTTTCACAGGAGGCCTTGGCTGCTTCCATCAGGCCGGAATCCGCGGGGAATGCCAGACAATCCATCTGGGGAACCTGCCCCGGCTGATAGCCCAGCGGAGCCACGTCCATGTCATGGTGCAGGGCGTCCCGGGAGATCAGAATGTCTCCGATATCAAGTTTCGCGTTTAAGGAACCTGCGACGCCGGTGTTGATGATGTGGCTCACGTCGAAGACATCGACTAAAATCTGCACGCAGAGAGCTGCATTTACTTTTCCGATGCCGCAGCGTACGACCACGACGGGTGTGGAGTTGAGAATGCCTTCATGAAATTCCATGCCGGCCTTCCCGGTGACGGTCACGTCGGTCATTTTGGACTGCAGGGTCGCTACCTCCAGATCCATTGCTCCAATAATTCCGATCTTAATCATATGAAACCTCCTATTGTTTTCCCATTTGAGAATTGTATTTTCAACGGATTACTATTTGTCAGTTGGTCAAACTTGAATTCATCTTGTATAATCAGCTTCTAACAGGGGTCTGACTTCCGGATTGGCTTCAACCCAATGCAGAGCACAGTAACGCAGTCTGCAAATCATTCCGTCATTCACATCTCCGTCCTTAAGCGCTTCTACAATTTCTTCAACAGATTCATCCGGTTCCTCCGAAGGATTCGTGAGGCGAAAATATTCCCGGAAGGTGTAAAGCATTTTCCGATAATCCTCATCCCAGTTCAAGCCTCCGTTGCGCAAGAGCTCATCTTCGATTCTGCTCGCAATACGGATAACCTCTCCCTGAGCCGTTTGTGCCCGGCCGTTTTGAGGAACCAGAAAATTCCAAAGTTCCTCAAAATTATTCGTGAAGCCTCCCACCGTTGTCAGGATAATCGGAGATACGCCGTCATGGAACGCGGTCTCCCGAAGCATTTCGGCGTCGAACAGTTTGCAGAGCTTCTCTAAGCCGTCGGCTTGATTTTGTAGAAATTTAGTGACTTCTTTCCCTGCATTGTGCCGATGAAAGGTTTCCGAAAAAGCAGACACAAACTGACGGCTGCGGTCGCTCATCCGGGCTCCATGGTCCAACAGGAACTTGCAGATGTCATATTTTTGGGTGCAGCTCAAATCGGATTCGCAAAGGGCTGTTTCCAAAGGCGTAAAGTGACCATAACCGTCAAAATCCTTCGTCTGTGCATCAATCTTTGCACCGGCCTTAAGGAGCGCGCGCATTGCTTTTTTTCTTCCGCGTGCCGCCGCGGCATGAAGCGGTGTATATCCATCCGGTTCGGCGGCTTCTATGTCCGCTCCTAACTTTATCAGAAGCGATACATCGGCATCCTTTCTAATAATATGGAAAATCGGCGTCTGCCCGTGATGATCTCTGAAATTGATATCGGCTCCCTGTTCCTTTGCCCAAGAGGCAAACTCTTCGGGCAGGGGTGACAATGAAAAAATATTGGAACCGAAGTCAATCGTCGCATTGGGATCGCAACCGGAGAACAGTCTCTTTGCTTCCTCAATATTTCCTTTTTTCAAAAGATCTTTTATCTTAAGGGGCAATTTCTGTAATTTTTCACTCATATATGATATCCTCATTGGACTTTTGATAGATTGTTGTAATAATAATCGGAGTCAAGACTCTGTTTGCGAGACGGCTGATTCTCCGGCGCTTATGCAGGGTAGTTGAGTCTGTCCTCCCCGATGCCATACAGCACCTGATCCAGATAGCGGCCCGCCAGATATTTGGCCATATTCAGGTTCATGTCCAGATAATTGCCGCAGTCTTTGGGGGATGCGCCGGGCACTTCCCCTTCAAAATCTCTCATAAACTCATACAGTTCCACGATGAGAGGAACAATATCCGAGGAAGAGTAATCTCCGGCCAGCAGCAGGTAGAATCCCGTGCGGCAGCCCATGGGTCCGAAATAGATGGTCTTGTCCTTGTAGGCTGGATGATTGCGCAGAAAGGTTGCACCCAGATGTTCCATGGTGTGTACTTCCGCGGTGTTCATCACGGGTTCCTCGTTGGGGCTGGTCATACGCAGATCAAAAGTGGTGATGGTCTCCGCGCCCACCGTATCCTTGCGCGACACATAGATGCCGGGCTGCAGTTTGATGTGGTCGATGGTAAAACTTGCTATTTTTTCCATAAAATAATACCTCTTTCTTCATGATGACTTCAACGCTTGATCATTCCGATGTTTCTGATTTTGATATTTCTACCGTATAGTATACAACATGTCGGCCGCAAAAGAAATATCCGAATTGAAATATCCGGATTGATGCAATTTGATTATAAGGTTAAAGAAAATTTCACGGCAGCCGATATAATATTATACGGATAGATGTAGAGCTAGGGACAGCAGACAAAAGTGGCACGCACGGTTTGCTGTTTTTTGTTTGACATAAGCGCATCCTGTGCACTGTGCTGCGCGCGTGAGGAGTATATTTTTTCGGTTGGTGACATTAGAATCGTATTTCGTTACATTTTGCAAAATTCTTTCTTGATTTTGCCGAAATAGATGTAGGACGAATTCTGAAGTCTCACATCGAGAACGGATGACAGGATGAGAGGTAGTGCATGAAGGTCGCGATTTGTGATGAGGATCAGGAGAACTGTGTGCGTCTGCGCAGTCTGATTCAGGAAGAGAAGCCCGACTGTGAGGTAGCGTGCTTTAGCAGAGAGGGAGAAATTGCGGAGGCGGAGCGGTATTTTGGGCGTCTGATGCGGGAGATCCGGACATATAAAAGCGCCGATCCGGCAGATTTTGACGCAGCGAGGGGGAGCGGGCCACAGTTGTTTTTCAGGACGAAAGGCGGGAGCTTTACCATACGGAAAAAAGAGATCCTGTATGTGGAGAGCAGAAAACGCAAAGTGGAGATCCATACTACGGGGGAGTGTTTTTCGATCTACGCCACCATGAAGGAAATGGAACGGCAGTTGGGCGGCGGATTCTTCAGATGTCACAGAGGATATCTGGTGAACATGGCCTATGTGGTAAAATATGACACTGGCGTCATACAACTGAAAAACAAAGAGAACGTCTATCTGGCGCGGGAGAAGTATTCGGAGTTCGACAGGGCATATCAGGAATATCTGATCAGTGCCAAGAGTTATCAATAAAACTATTCATAATAGAACGATCAATAAGGAGAGCGCGGTGCGCCCGGAACAGGAGGAGAAAATGAGACTTAGAGTGACTCCACGGATGATGAACAGCAGCAGGAGAAAGGCGGGTCTGTCGGCCGGCAGTTCCCTCTTAAACCATGTGAAGGGAAGCGGAAACGGCGGCAGTTCCAGAATCAGCGCGTTAAAAGCCCAGAACAGCAAGGCCAGCAGGGTGATTCAGAGCGGCTATGAGAAGCTGGAGAGCGCCTCGGAAAAGTTGACCAAGCAGGCGGAACTTCTGGCGAAAAAAGTGGATGACAAAGAAAAGGATCTTGCGGATCAGGCGGTGAAGCTGGCGGACAGCTTTAACGAAACGCTGAAGGGGTTGAAACAGGCTGCAGGTGTGCTGAACCAGTATTATCACCAGTCCCTGAGGGATGTGGCTTATGAGGATCAGAAAGAGCTGGAGGAGATCGGAATCACCGTGTCCTCCGACGGAACGCTCTCCGTAAACCGTGAGAAGTTCAATGCGGCGGACCGGGAGAAAGTAGAGAAGCTTTTGGGATCCGCAGGGGATTTCCAGAAGCGTGTGAGCTTCGTGGCTTCCAGAATCAATGACAATGCCAAGACCAGTGTGGAGAGCGTCTCCAGCAGATACAATTCCAGAGGGGATATCACCAGTTCCTATCTGAGCAGGTTCAATTACCGCAGATAAAACAGGTCGTTTCATGAAAAGCGGGAGGGAGATCGTTATGCAGGTTATGCGTCAGGTAATGCCCATAAGAGCAAAAAAACCGCAGACAGAAGGGGCGGAGAGAAAGCAGGGAGCCTCCATGCCGGACGGCCGTCTTTTTCAAGAGATCTATAAGGAGGCTGTGACCGAATCTAAACATACCGGCCTGCGTCAGCCGGCAAAAGTACCCTATGGCAGTCTTGCCAAAGACGGCGTCATAGAGTATAATGGAGTGTGTTTCGTATGTGACGAGCGGACGAACAGCATCTGTCTGGGGGATGTGACGACGGATCGAACAAAAGTCCTGACCATAGGACTGTCCGGCGGCGGACAACTGAAGGTGAATCGGGACAATCTGGATGATTTGGCCCGGGCCATCGGAATGTTTTCTCCCGAGGATGTCAACCGGATCCTGCGGGCTATCGCGCAAGATGCCAAGCTTCAATCCATGAAGAAAGAACTGGAGGACATGGAGGCGGAAGTAGGGGAAACATTAAAAGATGGATCAAAAGATGAAATAAAAGATTAATCGAGGTATCGGCATATGCATCTTCCGATTTAAGAACAACATTTTGGTATTTGACAAAGCGAAACAAGTTCGCAATCTTGATTGCAGACTTGTTTCTTGTTGTTTCTAAAATTATTGTGTTTATAATCGGAAAGGATGATTCTGACTTATGCGAAATAAGAATATATATTGGATGTATGCCATAGCCTTCTTGCAGGGTATGGTATTTTACGGCTCCATCGCCACGCTCTACAGACAGCAGCGCGGCGTGTCCGTCTGGCAGATCACCGTCATAGAGAGCATATCTCTTGCACTCTGTCTGATCTTGGAGTTTCCGTGGGGGATTCTTGCGGATAGAATCGGTTACCGGAAGACGATGATTATCTGCAATCTGCTGTATTTTATTTCTAAAATCGTGTTCTGGCAGGCCTCAGGATTTGTGGCATTTCTGCTGGAACGTATTTTGCTCAGCGTTGTAATCTCAGGGCTTTCCGGTGTGGACAGCGCGCTGCTCTATCTCTCCTGCGAAAGGAGTGGCAGATCGGACAGCCAGAAAGTCTTTGGCATTTATAACAGTCTGGGGACTGCCGGGCTGTTGTCCGCCTCATTTGTGTTTTCCGTTTTTGTGAAGGACAATTATGGATTGTCCGCTCTTTTGACCGTTGTCAGCTATGGAGTCGCCGCGCTGTGTGCCTTCGGTCTTGCGGAGGTAAACAACGGGACCGTTCCATCCGGGAAGGGGGATTTCTCGGAAATATGCTCCCTGCTCAAGCAGACGCTCAGGGACGGCCCTCTTCTCCTGTTTTTGATCGGCGTCGCTCTCTTTAACGAGACCCATCAGACGATCACGGTATTCTTAAACCAATTACAATATGTGAAATGCGGGCTCTCCGATACTGGCATAGGCTTTATCTATATCCTTGTGACGGTGGCAGGACTCAGCGGCACGTTTTCCGACAAGGTGACGAAGCGGTTCGGCATCCCGGTTACGGCTGTCTTTTTTCCGATAACGGCTGTCTTGGCCTGCGCATTGCTGGCTTTCACCAAAAGTCCGCTGTGCTCCGTTCTCGGCATCCTTGTTCTGCGGGTTGCGTTTAGCATATTCGGACCGCTGCAGACGGAGCTGCAAAACCGTCGGATCACCGCCTCGAACCGGGCGACCGCCTTAAGCATTCACGCGGTCATCATCGACAGTGTGGGGATCGGGACCAATGTTGTCTTCGGGGCGTTTGCCGAATACAGCCTCACGGCGGCCATGCTCTTTGGCGCCCTGTTATGTGCCGTGGCAGGAATTTTGTTGTATCGGATTGTTTTCCATAATTTTGTCAGGTCATAGGGGAACAGGAAAACTGTACAACGTATTTTACCTGTGTTAAAATAGTATTCAGTGATTGACACAAAGGAGACTCGAGGAATGGAGAGAACCGGATTCTATTCGGATGAATTGGAGAAGGGGATAGAACTGCTCTTTTTTCAGGACGATTCCGAAAAGTATGATGAAGCCGTGCAGTTATTTCAGACGGCGTGCGGCAGGAAAGAGCCGGATGCCTTTTACATGATGATGCTCTGCTATGTCTGGGAAGGCGAGAAGCTGCGCGGGAAAATGGGCCGTTACGGGGATTACGCCAGAGACGGAATCGCTGCGGGAAGCGATCTCTGCGTGCTGGGAGCGGGCGCGGATTACATGATCAACGAAGTGAGCAGTGTGCTGCGGCACAGTGTCCAGATCTCCGTGAGCAGGATAAAGGCCATGGCGCTTGCGGGTAATCTCATGGCACAGTATGTGCTGGGGTGTTTTTATCTGGAGGACGGTGCGGGCCGCTTTATCAAATGCTCCCGTTATTTTACCGAAGATAATCCCGAGAAGGACAATCAGGACTTTCTCATACATCTGCGGGTCAACTGTGCCCATGAGGGACTCAAGTGGGTGCTGCGGGCTGCAAAACGGGGATTTCTGCCCGCCGTGGAAAAGGTTTTTGCGGTATATTACAGGGAGTCCAAAGCCCACAGACCCATGATAGACAGATCCGCGGAGAAGGCCTTTGCCTATGTGGAGGAAATGGCAGAGACGTTTAAGATGCGGGGTGAGTTTGATTTTACCGTGAGTCAGGCGTACGGGGAGACGGAGAATTGGAAGAAGGCTAAAGAGTGGCTGCAAAAGGGCGTGGACGCCGGGAATCTGGAGTGCATCAACGGACTTGCCAAGCTCTACGCCGAAGGCCGCGCAGGTGTGGAGGCGGATGCGGCGAAGAGTCTGGAGCTGTACCGGATCAGCGCCGAGAGAGAGTCCTCCGAGGGATTGTTTCATCTGGCGGAGCATTATTTCCACGGCATTCTGGTGGAGAAAGATCAGGGAAAAGCTTTTGAATTGTACCGTAAAGCGGCCGAGAAGAATCTGGGACCGGCGCAGTATTATGCGGCCGCCTATTATCGTTACGGATGGGGCGGCGTGGCACAGGATTACAAGGAGTGTCTGCGCTACGCACAGCTTGCGGTGAAGAACGGCTGTAATGCCGCCAAGGCATTTGTAGGAGAAGCGTATCTGTATGCCGATGAGATGAAAAACGGATTTCTGAAGAATCCGCAGGTGGGAATCCGTATGTTAAAGGAATGTGTGGAACAGGACAACACCGACTTAGGGGGCAGAGCATTTGCACAGCAGCTTCTGGAGAAGGCCGGTCAATGACGGTGAACATAGGGGTATTGATATGAGAATTGAACGGGTGGATGACAAGACCATAAAGTGTTTTCTTTCCAACGAGGAGTTGGAGGAGTATGAGATTGATTATAAGGATTTCATACTGCGCAGCGAGAAGGCGAAGCAGGTGGTTCATGACATTATTGAACAGGCCACAAGACAGGTGGGTTACAAGTTGCCCAAGTTTTCTTTTGACATGCAGATCATGATGCTGCCGGATCAGGGACTTCTGCTGACTTTTTCGGAGAGCGACCCGTCGGCAATCACCAATACGCAGCAGATTCTGGAGTATCTCAAGGAGATGAAGCAGACATTGCAGAGGACAAAGGAGCAGCTTGGCATCGCGGAGAGCGAGGCGGGAAAAGGTGCGCAGGCAGGACAGGATAGTGAGAAAGCGTCCGAACCCAAACCGGAGACAGCTTTCTTTACTTTCGAGAGTATGCGGCAGGTGATGGATTTTGCGGAGGCTCTTCCCGCCAATCTCCGGATACAGAGCGCTCTGTATGAGATGGAGGGTGCGTATTATCTGTGCCTGAAGAGAGGCGCCGCTTCTTATGAGCGCTATTCCCATGCATGCATACAGGCCATGGAATTTGGCAGTCTGCACGGTGCGGATGAGGTGATACAGCTTCTGTTGGAGGAGCACGGATCCTGTATCATTGCGGAGAAGGCTCTCCAGAAACTGCGGGTCGGAACGAAAGGATGATACGGTATGGACGGGAGTCTTGGGAGAAGAGACACTTTCATACTTTTAGAGGGAAATCTATTGACATATCGGAATATTCGGTAGTATACTTTAAGTTGCATTTTTATCCAGAAATAGGAAACCAGAAAACCAGTAAACAACAACATGAGAGGAGGAGCTGTTATGAAAATTAACAGAAAGCTGTTAGTGCGTGGCAAGAAATTTCTTGCATTGCTGCTGGCAGTTACCATGGTAACAGGGATGTTACCGTCATCTGTCGCATATGCTGCGGAGAATCCGGCAGTGAATGCGGAGGATGTGGAAAGCGTACTTTCCGGTGATGTCACCGAAGGTGACGTTGCGGCGGAAAGTGTAAACGAAGCAGATACAGTTGCTGTCGATCCCGTAGACGGGGGGGCGGCTAACGGCATAGAATTATATGCGGGGGAGACTCCGGAGCTGACTCAGTATACCTTTGACCGGACTGAGTTTGATGAGCAGTACGAGACCGTACTGCCCTATGGCGATTTCGATATCTCAAGTTGGCAGAATTGGGTTCGAAATACAGTCCGTGTCCTTGAAGATGGAATCAACAGGGGTAGTTTACAGCAGGCACAAACTAATAGGGGCATTGTCAGCGAATTGCAATGGCAGGTGCAGGAGGAGTCTGGCTGGACAGATATCTCCGCGCCTACTTGGTACAGCGCTAAAGTAGGAAACTATAAGCTGATTATCCTCATTCCTGCTGTACAGGATGTGAGTGCCGAGGCCAAATATGAGATGACCTTTGAGATTACCAAGGCAGAGGTGGAGCCCGAGGTTACAATCGATCCTGTCATGCCGGGAACTAAGGGTGAGAATGTAAAGGCGTCAAGCGCTTATATTCGTGCGAATAATGATACTTTTAATTATAGAGACGATGCTGCGGCTTCCGACTTTACATTGACATATTCCATAAAGGATGCTTATACCGGTGCGGTAGTCTCCGGTGAGCTCCTGAAGACAGGGGATTATATCGTTGAGATTACCCCTGCTTTCACGGACAATGTTACGAAAGATCAGAAGGACAGCTATACGCTCAAGCCTGTGATCCAGAAGCTTCAGATGGCCGGACTGATCACTCCGGATTTGGTTGTGACCATGTCTGATAAGTGGGCCGATAAAGAGAATGCAGGTACATTCCTCGACTATTCCGTTATTTACAATGGCGAAGCGATTGCAGCGCCCGTTGCACCTACGGATTATAAGTTGGAGGTTCAGTATTGGGACGGTACCAGCAGAAATGATGATGGTACACGCAAGTATACGCAGATCGCTCCCGCACCGGAAGAGTTGACCTATGAATGGCGTGATGCGAGCAGACTCAAAATGGACAGCACTCCTGTGAATGCAGGTACCTATTATTATAGAATTACCTTTACTGGGAGAACCGGCCTTTATGGATCCGCTTATGCTGACATCAAGGTAGTGGTAACGCCCAAGAAGCTGACCCTTGTGCCGAAGTGGAAGGCAGAGACGAGGCCTACTTTCTATCCGGGTATGACTATGCGGGATGTATTGGGCGCCGTGACTTATGTGGCGAGGGATGAGTCCAATGCTGAGGTAGCAATCGACAGAGAGCATATCTGGGGCGATTATCGCGACAGCTATTATAGCGATGACGAAGAGTATAAATATAACGGCAGGACGATTCCTTTCGAGCCGGTATTTAAGCTTCAGGTCGAGACTGATGAGACCGATGCGGACAATAAGAAGCTGTATGCGGATGTGAGCGATCCCACATTGGTATATGGCAAGCCTTATCGCGTGATTTTCAGCGGCAACAAGGCTGTTTATTGGGGCGACAGCAGTGCGAGCGCAAGCAACACTACTTCGATTAATAATTATAACTATAACGCAGACCGTAATTATCAAGTCAATATTGACAGGGATGTGCTGGAGCTGAATGTGCTGACTGTAGACATGGCTGCAGGCAATGTGGTGACTATTGACGTGAGCAAGATTCCCGCGTTGGAAGGAACTCAGGCTGCTCAGGCAGGCACCACCTATGAGAATCCTTATGTTAAAGTATATGACGGCAAAGCACTCTATGAAGAGCGTGCAAATTACAAGCAGGCTGAGGTTAAGGGAGCAAGCGGCGTACTTGCCTCCGGTATAGATCAGACGATTTCTTATACATGGTATCGCCAGAACGGAACCAGAAATGAGTTGAACAGCGAGACCGGAAAGTATGAGTCGGTTCCTACATGGACAAAGGTCGGCGCCTACAATACCATTCCGAGCAATGCCGGCAACTACAAATTGGAGGTAAGCTACGCTGATCCTACCAATGTGAACCATGCAGTGCCCGTAGAAGTATTCTACAGAATTGAGAAGCAGAAGATCAAAGTAGTGCCGAAGACGGCGCCGGTAGCTCTTACTGAGACGGCTGTCAATAAGTATGACTTTTCGCAGATTGAATTTGTGATTCAGACGGTTCCGGCAGTGGGCGAGGGCGAAGTGCTCGCTTGGACCGAGGGCGATGCAGACGAAGTAAATGAAAGCGAAAAGGACTTTTACATCGACTGGACAGTTGAGAAAAAGGCTGGGAGTGACGAGGACTTCAGCGCTGCATACGGCAACTTTACCAAGGGGACTTCCTATCGTGTGGCAGTGGCAAGCCTGAATCTGAGGGCCGGTCTGCGCACAAATTACACAGACTTTGAATATGTTACGAAAGGAACCGGCGATGCGGCGGTTACAACGACAGAGTACCTGAACGAGACTTGTGCCATTACACTGAATGACATGGGCACGACGGAGCTTAAGATTGAGGTTGATGGCAACAAGCTGGTCGGGAGAAAGTATGACGGTACAGAGTATGTCATCCCCGAAGGTGCGGTAAAGATTACCAAGGCGGATGGCAGTGCGGTTTCGGATGTGGAGCCCGAGTACAGATGGGTGTATGACAAAGCTTATTTGGACGGCAAGAAGTTTAAATGGCCCATTGATGGCGGTCACTATACACTCTATGTCAGCTACAGCGGCAACACTACATACAAGGCTGTGGCGGAGCAACTGGTCGGTGAGTTTGATATCACCCCTAAGACGCTGTCTGTCGAGGCTGTAGTGGATACCCAGATTAAGGCGGGTTCTGCTATAGAGGACTACGATTTCCCTCTTACCATCGATGGAGTGGAGGATCGTGATAAGGATGCGTTCACATGGCAGACTTATGGTCATTATCCGGCCATGAACTCGTTTTATCATTCCGTGAAGGATGAGAATGGCAACGCAGTTTCTACATATAAGGGCGAGAAGAACTATACAGTCACTGTGATTGCTTCCCTGACAGCTCGTTATGCAAGAAACTACGTAATAGAATCAAAAGGTATAAAATTTGCTACCGTAAGGGATAATTCCACGGTCAGCGCAGCGGGTTACGGTTCCATTTCCATGGTTGCGCTTACGGATACCGTTACAGGTATGGAGCATGTCATCAAGCCCGAGCAGGGAATTGATTATATTAATAATTATTCTTTGAGTAATTATGATAATAAGAGTGTATCCGGAAACTATTTTGCATTCAGCATAAGGATGCCTGCGGAATATGATGATGTTAATGCAAGAGAGATATGGAACAACGCTTTCTTCAAGAACAGTATCGAGAATGTGGAGAAGGCAGGCGGCTATGTACTGAACTATCGTGACGGCTCCAATTTAAATGCCAGAAATATTGTAGTAGCATTTGACGCCTCTGCCAAGGATAAGAAGGAATTCCAGATCCGTTGGGAGGAAGGTTATATTGAGACCTTCACCGTAGATTTCAGTGCGGCAGTTCTGGGTGCGGATCTGACGAAGGCAGTGGAGCCCAAGTCCATTTCGTTTAACTCTCCTACCAAGAAGATGGTAGTAGGCGGCGAACAGGCATTGGATGTGAAGCTCTCCAAGAAACTGCAGAATGACGTCATCTGTCTGCAGTATACGGTAAGTGATGAGAGCGTGCTGTGCGTAGATCAAAATGGTTATGCTGTGGCATTGGATTCCGGTAAGGCGGATGTGACCGTTACCCCTGTCCGTGAGGATGAGAACGGTAAGCTGGTACCCATTGAGGGTGCGAAGTCTGCGAAAGTGACCATCACCGTGACGGATGTGACCGCACCTAAGATTCAGAAGGTGGTTGCTCTGCACAACAGTGCGAAAGTTACCTACGGTCAGGTGAGCGACGGATACCGCAGAGAGGTTTATGTTCTGAAAGGGAAGGGCATCAAGGCTGACGCGTTTGAGACGAAGATTGCTTCCATGACGAACGAGAACTGGGAAGGACTTTTCGATGTGGCTCCCGCTTACTATCATTACAGTGATTGGACCGTGCTGGAGTGGAGAAATAAACAGGCAGTCTATACGATCGAAGGTCTGGAGCCCAATACGGATTATACCGTATATGTGCGCAATGTGAGTCAGGCAAGGACTTTGACGGATGGCTGCAAGGTTACCGTATCCGGCAAGGGTAATGTCAAGAGTTTCAAAACTACCAGACATCAGGTAGAGGATCTGGATATAGGCTTTGAAAACGGCGAGAATAAGCCTGTACAGTATTATAAGTATGATGCGGATGAAGGTTATATTTCGACGGATGCTGAGGGTTACCATGACGGGCATTTCGAAGTGAAGCTGTCTGCCGGAAGCATTAAGGCGAACACATGGGGACTCTTCCAGCAGCTTCCGGTATATGCGGCGGCAGATACCGTTGATGAGATTTGGGTAGCGCTCCCGATTAAGGATGCCGTTCAGAAGAAGGCATATGTGGCGCCGAAGCTGGTATATCAGGTTGCAGAGCGTGTTACATATACTCCTGCTGTGTGGTATGATCATAGTGATGACTATTATTACATCCCGACTCCCTATGCTTCATTTGACAAGTCCGGAAAGCTTAAGCTGAGCGGGGTAGCAACGGTTTATGTGAGAGTCATGGACACGACGACAGGAACGGTTTCTGATTGGCGGAGACTTATTATTACCGCAACCCCTGACAGTATTGTCGGAAAGAACATCACATTTGAAGTAGGGCAGACAATGAATCTCACCAGTCTGGTGGATTACAAGGAAGGCAAGCTTGTATTAAAGGGTTATTTCAACAAAAATATCGTGTATGATCAGGCGCTGAGAGAGGCGGTTGAGGCAAGTCCCTATTTTGAGATGAATGGTGATTGGGGCATTACCGCAGTTAAGCCCGGCGGAAGCCTGACCCTGACCCTTAAGGATCTGTATGTGGGGGCTGATAAGACTACTAACGTGACTTTGAAGACAAAGGCTTTGGCGGCAGCTACAGGCTTAAAGGCAAGCTTCTTGGTGGATGATCGTGCCACGATGAGCTTCAATTATAACGGCCTTGCCGAAAAGTTTAAAGTCGAGGTTACGGACGGTAGAGGCAGAATCATTGAGAGTACTCTGTATAATAAGTCTGGTTTTGTCGATGTGACAGATAAATATGTACTGGGTTATGATATGTCCAATTATAGTAGTGGTAATTACTATTACAGGGATGCCAAAGGAAAGAATTACTATTTCTTCCATGTAAGCGGACTGGCAAAACTTTCCAAGTACAATGTGACTGTGACGGCGATCTGGCAGAATGATGACTCAACCATTTGCGAATCCTCCAAGCCGGCTAAGAAGGCGATTAAGACGACAAAGATGCCTGCAAGTTACAGTTATCTGCATAAGGATGGGCTTAATGATTCCCGCGGCGGTGTGAGCATTTCCTACTATGGACGTATTTCGTCCGGAGGCACTATAAGAGATGATTCTACGACTTTTTCATCCGGCAATACGTATGAGCTGTATTATGTTGGAAGTGGTACTCAGCACTATCCCAAGAATATGCTTTCCGATACTTTGACTTGGACCAGCAGCAACAAGAAGGTTGCTACCATCAAGGCCAATGCGGGTACCTATACCGCTACCTTGAAGGCGTTAAAGGCCGGCGAGACGGTGATCGAGGTGAAGTCCAAGGTGACGAAGAAAGTCATCGGCAGATATAAAGTATATGTGAGTGCAGTCGGAACAGCACGTTACAGTTATTTTGGTGAGAACGAGAAGCAGACATTTAGCTTGTCCTCTCTGTCCGCCAAGACCTATGCTTCCATGGACAGCGCAGCGGCGACTGCGGCTGATTACAGCGTTACAACCGTTATCGAGGGAACCGGCAGCGGCAATACCTATACTTTCACTGCACCTGAGGATGGAACTTATTCCTTCTGGACAGCCGGTAGCAGCAATACCTGCGGTACCCTGTTTAATAGCGACGGAAAAGTTTTGACCTATGCGGACGGCGGCGCAACAGACAGCAACTTTAAGTTCAGCTATAAGCTGGCTGCAGGCGAGCAGGTTTCCGTTAATGTGAGAGAGTGGACGTTTGGCGACTTTGCCGCAACTCTCAATATCAGTGCTGAATAATTGATTGGATTGGCACAGAAGTTGAATTAACAACAGAGGAGCCGTCACATGATGCAATAAATCATGTGACGGCTTCTTTTCTATGGAATAATCTTTTGAATATTTGATGAGGGAATTGACAAAACAGGTTTCATGCACTATAATCACCATAAGTATTGACGTTGAAGAGAATCAGTACGGATTGAAAGCATTGCAGAGAGAGGGTGGTGGGTGCGAGGCCCTTATGCGGAAGATTCGGAACCTGTCTCGGAGTCCTGTGCGAGATACTTTCCGGGAGAACCGGAGAGGATGTAAGTACGGCGTAAACCGGCGTTAACGGTAGTTTGAGTTGGGTGCATATGCATCAATTGGGGTGGTACCGCCGAGTTTTCGGTCCCTGATCGGGAGTGAAAACCCGGCGTTTTTATCTTAGGATCATGTGTCCGCGAAGCGGATGCAATGACGGAAAGGGATGGTTTTCAAAATGGCAGACAACAAAAAGATGGTGGAAGCGATCACATCCATGGAGGAGGATTTCGCCCAGTGGTACACGGATGTGGTGAAGAAAGCGGAGTTGATCGACTATACTTCCGTGAAGGGATGTATGGTCATCAAACCGGCAGGTTACGGTATCTGGGAACTGATTCAGAGACAGATGGACGAGCGGTTTAAAGCAACCGGGGTGGAGAATGTTTATCTGCCCATGTTTATCCCGGAGTCTCTGCTGGAGAAGGAGAAAGATCATGTGGAGGGATTCGCCCCTGAGGTGGCATGGGTCACTCACGGCGGTCTGCAGCCTCTGCAGGAGAGACTGTGTGTGCGTCCTACCTCCGAGACGCTGTTCTGTGATTTCTACAAAAATGACATACACTCCTACAGAGATCTGCCCAAGGTGTATAATCAGTGGTGTTCCGTAGTTCGTTGGGAGAAGGAGACCAGACCTTTCCTGCGCTCCAGAGAGTTCCTCTGGCAGGAGGGCCACACCGCCCACGCCACGGCCGAGGAGGCACAGGAGCGCACCATACAGATGTTGAATGTGTATGCGGATTTTTGTGAGGAAGTGCTGGCCATTCCCGTGATCAAGGGGCAGAAGACCGAGAAGGAGAAATTTGCGGGAGCGGTGTCCACCTACACCATCGAGGCTCTGATGCATGACGGAAAGGCGCTGCAGTCCGGCACCAGCCATAATTTCGGAAACGGTTTCGCCAAGGCTTTTGAAATTCAGTACACGGGCAAGGACAATACGCTGCAATATGTCCATCAGACGTCTTGGGGTGCAAGCACCCGCATGATCGGCGCACTGATCATGGTACACGGGGACAATGAGGGTTTGGTACTGCCGCCTAAAGTGGCGCCGGTACAGGTTTGTGTGATACCTATTCAGCAGAAGAAAGAGGGTGTGCTGGAGAAGGCCTATGAGCTGCGGGATCGTCTGCAGGCAGACTTCCGTGTGAAAGTGGATGACACGGATAAGACGCCGGGCTATAAATTTGCGGAGGCAGAGATGCGCGGTTATCCCATCCGCGTGGAGATCGGACCCAAGGACATTGAGGCGGGCAGATGTGTTGTGTGCAGACGCGATACCAGAGAGAAGACGGAAGTGTCTCTGGATGAGCTGGAGAGCAAAGTGGGAGAGATTCTGGAGCTTATGCAGAAGGAGATGTTGGAGCGCGCCCGTGCCCATCGGGACGAACATACCTATGTGGCGCATAACATGGAGGAGTTCCGGAAGCTTTTTGCCGAGAAATCCGGTTTCGTAAAGGCGATGTGGTGCGGCTGTCAGGAGTGCGAGGATCAGATCAAGGAGGAGCTTTCCGTCACAAGCCGCTGTATGCCCTTTGAGCAGGAGGAGATCTCCGAGGAGTGTGTCTGCTGCGGAAAGCCTGCCAAGAAAATGGTCTACTGGGGCAGAGCGTATTAAGGAGGTATCTTATGATTCACAATATTTATCCGCTTCAGGTGGAAGGGTCTCTGCCCGACGCCCGGCTGATAACCTACATTCAGGATGATTCCGAGAGTATGGCCATTGACAAAAGGCCGCTTGTGCTGATCTGCCCCGGAGGCGGGTACGGTTACACTTCGGACCGCGAGGCCGAGCCCGTCGCGCTGGCTTTTCTGGCGATGGGATATCATGCGGCGATTCTGAGGTATTCCTGTGCGCCGGCCAAGTATCCTACGGCTCTTCTGGAGCTTGCCTCATCCGTTCTGCTGATTCGTGAGAACGCCGAGAAATGGCATGTGGATGCCGACAGGATTGTTGTGCAGGGATGTTCCGCCGGCGGTCATCTGGCGGCATGTCTGGGAATGTTCTGGGATGAGGATTTTCTGGCCGAAAGTTTAGGACTCACCACCGGGGAACACAGTCTGCTGCGGCCAAACGGCATGATTCTGTGTTATCCGGTGATCACTTCCGGGCCTTTTGCCCACAGAGGTTCCTTTCAGAATCTGCTGGGGGACGATGGGCAGGAGGAATTGATGGCCAAATTGTCTCTGGAGAATCAGGTGAGCGAGAAGACGCCGGAAGCCTTTATCTGGGGTACTTTCGAGGACGGTTCCGTCCCCATGGAGAATTCTTTGCTTTTAGTCGGCGCGATGCGCAGGGCGGGAATCCCCGTGGAGTATCATCTTTATCCGAGAGGTGGTCACGGACTGGCGCTGGCCACGCCGCTTACGGCCACTGCGGACGGCAGGCATATTCAGGAGGAATGCGCCACTTGGATAGGACTTGCGGCAAATTGGATGGAGCGGTTGTTCCCGCAGACAATGAAACAGAATTTGTAGGATACAAAATTGATGCACCATATTTGGGAGGGTTGACATGGACGCTGCAAACAGAATAATTGAGATCCCTAAGTTTTATGGTTCCCTGCGGGGGATGCTTGGAAAATTTGACAAATATGCGAGGCAGGATGCTTTTACCGGAAGCACTCTGGCCGAATTTGAGACGTGGAGGAAGCAGACCAGAGAGACGCTCCGGGAGCTTCTGGGCATGAAGTATATGGAGGATTGTCCTCTGGAGCCGGTGACGGAGGAACGTGTTACGCTGGCGGACGGTATCGTGCGGGAGAAAGTGTTGATTCAGGTGGAGCCCGACACATGGATGCCTATGTATATTCTGATTCCGCCGAAGGAGACCGAGGAGAAGCAGCAGTGTTTTCTTGCGTTGCCGGGACATCAGGGCGCCGGGAAATATTCGGTGGCGGGATGCTACGAGATTCCTGCGGTGATGGATAAGATCAAATTTTTTAATTATGATTATGGTATGCAGCTCGCAAGACGGGGCTATGTGGCGGTCTGTCCCGACTGTCGGGGATTCGGCGAGCGCCGGGACGAGAAGATGCAGACGCCCGGAGACGAGAAAGCCTTTCTCACCAGCAGTTGTTTTCATCTGGCGCATATGGCGGAGCCGCTGGGAGAGACGGTGGCAGGCATGTGTACATGGGATGCCATGCGGCTGATCGACTATGTCTACGAGAGAGGGGAATGGGACACCGACACACTGGGAGCGGTGGGATTTTCCGGCGGCGGTATGCAGGTTCTGTGGCTGTCCGCGCTGGACGAGCGTATCAGACAGTGTATTATCAGCGGCTATCTCTATGGATATAAAGATGCTCTGATGATTTTAAACGGAAACTGTAACTGTAACTATGTACCGCATCTGTGGGAACATTTCGATATGGGTGATATCGCTTCGCTGATTGCGCCCAGACCCGTGGCGTTCCAGTCCTGCAGGGAGGATCATTTAAACGGTCCCCGGGGGCTTGAGAACGTATACGAACAGATGGAGATTGTGCGGGCTGCCTACGGCCTGTACGGGGAGGACGCCTATCCCATCCATGATATCCGGGAGGGCGGACATTGTTGGCATGAGGAAGTGTTGGATCTGACGCTGCCGATACTTCGGGCGGGAGTGAAGGTGCCGGAGGCAAAACCTGTCTGTTGATCGCAGGTGAAAGGATAAATTGAGGAGTAACCGGATGAATTATATCGTATTAGATCTGGAATGGAACCAGAGCAATACCGGTATGGAACCGGAGGCGGAACACCTCCCCTTTGAGATCATAGAGATCGGCGCGATCAAAGTAAATGACGATTGTGTCATGATTAGTGAGTTCAGCGAGCTTGTGAAGCCCGTGGTCTATCATGAAATGCATCATGTCACCAGCAAACTGATTCATATGCAGATGCAGGAACTGGAGCGGGGCAAGGCGTTTCGGGAAGTGATGGAGCGGTTTTTGGACTGGTGCGGGACGGAGGAGTATCTCTTCTGCACATGGGGCGGCGCCGATTTGACGGAACTGCAGCGGAATATGCAGTTTCATGATATGACACCGCTGTCGGATAAGCCTGTGCCGTTTCTGGATGTGCAGAAACTATTTGCCATCGCCTACGAGGACAGGAAGAGCCGCAGAGCGTTGGAGTATGCGGTGGATTTTCTGGGAGTGGAGAAAGACATTCCGTTTCATCGGGCGTTCAGCGACGCCTATTACACGGCCAAGGTCTTTGTCCATATGATGGAGCAGGATCCGGAGCTTTTGCGTAATCTGTCCTATGACGTCTTTCATGTGCCCAAGAATCGGGAGGATGAGGTGAAGGCGCAGTTTGACACCTATGCCAAATTCATTTCCCGGGAATTTGCGGACAAGGCGGCGGCTTTTGCGGACAGGGAAGTGAGTTCGAGCAAATGCTATCTCTGCCACCGGAATCTGCGCAAGAAGATCAAGTGGTTTACGGCAAACGGCAGACATTACTATTGTCTGGCCTACTGTGAAAAACACGGGTATCTGAAGGGAAAGATCAGGATTCGTAGGACGGATGCGGGCGGCGTCTATGTGGTGAAGACCACAAAGCTGATCAGCGACGAGGCGGCGGAGGAGCTGCAGAACCGCAGACTCCGGGCGAAGGAGTATCACCGGCCGCAAGAGAATAAGCATAGAAAATAGAGTGCTATTTTCTATGCTTAAAATCCGATGCTTTGAAAAGTGGTTTGGTTCTTTTTTGACGGCGTTTGGCCTGTCGTATTTCTCTCTGTCTTCTGGCAAGCTGTGAGCTGCTTCTAAAGCGGGGATAACCGTGCTGTCTTCTGCGCTCCTTTTTCCAGACGCGTCTGTTGTTCGGATGTCTGGCGCGGTAATTCCTGTAGTATTTGACGACGAAGAAGATCAGAAGCACTGCGGCGGCAATCCCTGCGACCCACATCAGCACTTTCAGCACATTGATGAAGATCACGGCAGGCAGACCGGATTTCTCCTCTTTTTCCTGAGGATCCTCGATGGGATCGAAGGAATAGGTTCCCTTTTCCCCGGTGGCCAGATCCACGGAGGCTGAGCCAATGGGGACTCCGTGGTAGCTGTAATGGATGACGGCCACCTGATTGGGATTCTCCGTGGAATAGGAGATCCGGGAATCCAAGTCTGTAAATTTAACGGTTTTGGGCAATATGACGCAGTCATCCTGATTCAGGGCGAGAATCGGTTTGGAGTTGCCGAAGATATCGTTGTCACTGTAAAATCCCGTGTTTTCAATATTATATTTGGTCTCGGTCTGTGAGATATTGGCTTTTTCAAAATTGCTGAATCCGTAATTGAACAGGGCCAGCGTGTCCTCGTAGTGATTGGGGGATTCGTCTTTGAGCACCACACAGATCAGCTTCATGCCGTCCCGCTCCGCGCAGGCCACCAGACAGCTTCGCGCAGCGTCGGTGTATCCGGTCTTGCATCCCACCAGATAATCGTAGGCGTAACGTTTGCCCGGCAGAAGCTCCATCTGATTGGCGTCCACCAGCTCTCCGTTTTTCTTGGAAAGATGCAGGAGGGGCATCTGTGTGATCTGACAGAGCATTTCGTTGGAAAAGAAAGCTCTCCCGATCATTGCCAGATCATAGGCGCTAGTGTAGTGGTTTTCATCCGGCAGGCCGTTGGGATTCACAAAATGGGAGTCTTGGCATCCCAGTTCTGCGGCCCGGTCATTCATCATCTCGGCAAAGCCGTCCCAACTGCCGCCGATGTGTTCGGCCACGGCGTAGGCGACCTCGTTGGCGGAGCGGATGAGAATGGCCTGCAGGCATTTCTCCATGGTCAGGACATCCCCCTCGTTCATGGCCACATGATTGCTGCCCACGGGGATGCTGTATACCGCATCATGGGAGAAGGACACCGTCTCGTCCAGAGAACATTTCTCTGCGGCGATCAGTGTGGTGAGGATCTTGGTGGTGCTGGCGGGATATTCTCTGGCGTGGATGTTTTTTTCATAGAGAATAGCGCCTGTTTCCAATTCCATCAAAATGGCGGATTCGGCGCTGACAACCGGTCCGGTGGGCCAGTTTACAACCTCGTTGGACTCTATAGTGAGAGCTTGATTGGCGGCGATATTCTGTTCCCGCACGGAAACTGCAGGGGCGGCGGACACCGTGACATTCATGGAGACTGCGCCGAGACAGAACACACAAAAAGCGGCTGTGGCGCGAAGCCGCATCCGCAGGAAACCGGGAATTCTTTTGCCGACATAGAGTTTATCCATTCAAACCGTCCTGTTTTCGTTTGTTGTTTTAGTATGTACATCTTTTATCTGAGGTATCATTCCGACATTTTACCTATACATATTTTATCATACAACATAAGTTGTTGATTGACAAGTTTCGTCAGATAAAGTAATCTGATGTTAGAGTGTGACTTCACACAGAGAGGGGGTCCAAAATCAAGGGGGATTCCCATAATTGAAGGCTGAGGAATAAGACGGAAAATGAGATTACGAAATATCACCGGTTCGAGGGAGACCATTGCCCGAAGTCCTTATGTGGTGTCGGAGGAGACGCTGTTCGACCGTCCGGGAACATGGCATGAACTGTTTGGGAACAATCATCCGATCCATATTGAGATCGGAATGGGAAAAGGGCGGTTTATCCATACGATGGCCAAGGAGCATCCGGATATCAATTATGTGGGAATCGAGAAGTATTCCAGCGTGCTGCTTCGCGCGATCCAGAAGATGGAGGAGGAAGAGCTTCCGAATCTGCGCTTTATCCGCATGGATGCGGAGAACATCGCAAAGGTGTTCGCGCCCGGCGAGGTGGGGCGAATCTATCTGAATTTCTCGGATCCATGGCCCAAGGACAGACATGCCAAGAGAAGGCTTCCCTCCCGGGAATTTCTGGCCCGCTATGATGTGATTCTGCAAAAGGACGGAAGACTGGAGTTTAAGACGGACAATCTTGATCTGTTCCGGTTTGCGGTGGAGGAGCTTGCGCCCGCGGGATGGCATGCGGAAGCGCTGACTTATGATCTGCACGGCGACAGGGAGCTGATGGAGGGAAACGTGATGACGGAATACGAGGAGCGGTTCTCGTCCATGGGCAATCCGATTTGCAAGTATATTATTGCCAGATAAAGGAATACTATAGATAGCCCAAGAGGCAGAACGGAGGAGCGTATGGAATATAAATTCACAACGGAAAATTTCGAGGAGGAAGTGTTGAACGCGGATCTGCCGGTGTTGGTGGATTTCTATGCGGAGTGGTGCGGACCCTGTAAGATGATGGCTCCCATTGTGGAACGGATCGCGGAAGAATACGACGGAAAGCTTAAGACGGGAAAATGCAATACGGACGAGAATATGCCGCTGACACAGAAATATCGTGTGGCAAATATTCCCACATTTGTGATCTATAAGGGCGGCCAGCCTGTGGCCACGCATGTGGGCGGTATGTCCTCGGAGGATTTGTGCGACTGGATTGATGAAAATATTTAAGCGATTGACGATCATGTGACAGAGGGCGGGAAAACAATGGTTGACAATATGAATGGACTGGCGGAGGAAAAAGCGGCCCGCGAGGTGCTGGAGGAAGCCAGAGAGACAGAGAGCAAGACATACCGCGAAATGCGCGAATTTGCATTTACGGAGCGTCAGAGAGGCGTGATGAAACTTGCTGCGCTGGAAAAAGAGGATGCTCCTGACAGAGAGGTTCTGGATCAAAAGTGTAGACTGCTTCTAGAGTGTTTTTATCTGCCTCATGTGCTGAAGGAGGGTGAGACGGTGAAGCTGGATGCGGCTTTCACACGTTTTGAGGACTCCGGAAGAGATTATATCGAGGCCTTTTTCACCGAGGCCTCCGGCAGGAAGCGGAGTGTGGGCTACAATTATAAAGTGGACGAGGACGGGAAGAGTCTGATCTTGTTTGAGAAGACCTTTGAGAATGTGATCGTGAAACCGGGGGAGCCGGAGAAATATCTGCTTCTCGCGGAGGATGGCGAGACGGTATCAAGATCCTTCTCTGTGGAAGAATTGCAGGAATTGACCGCTCTGGGTGAGATCGTCAAGGCGGAGGATGAATATTTCTGCAAGGCAAAGGACGAGACGGGGGAACTCTGCGAAGGAGAGACCACTGTGATCGTTGAGCCCGCGGAGGAGAGCCGGGACAATGTCAGAGTGTTTCTGGGCGACAATGAGCAGGAGAGATATTCCATCGGCAAAACGGGCCAGTTGGTGTGCAGTGTCACTAATGATGTGACGACGGTTACTGTGGAGACCAGAAAAATCGCAAGCGAAGGGCCGATTTACGACAGTGCGGATGCCGCCAGAGCCGCCGCGGAGAGCACGCTGCAAGAGGGAGAGAGCAATCTGAAGGTGGACGTCCGTATGGAGGGAACCTCGGTTGCCGAGTTTGATTTTATCCCCGTGTATACCACCAGTGTGGAGCTTACGGGAATATCCAAAAGGCTTGGAAAGGGCGTGGAGGGTTATGAGGCATCCGAGAGCGACGAGGAGAATCTGCGCAGACAGTTTGCGAAACCTATCCGTGCATATCTGGATGAGAAAGGGTTTCATGTCATTGATATCGCCTGCGAGGATCTGAAATTCGACGTGACGGAAAACGTGGGTTGGATGAATACCACCAAGACATTTCAGATGACAGGCGGTATGGTAACGGTTTCTTATACGAAGAGATACACGACAACGGTGAATCTGAAGCAGGGATTTCTCGGCAGAGGACAAAATCATGACATATCTGTCATTATGCCCCAGCTTCCGGAGGGGAGCGAACTGCTGAATCCGCAGGAAATCCATTGGAAGAGTTCCAAGTTGGAGGTGTCCTATGTGATGCGTGGAAGCGTCACGGCACAGGGATCGGCAAAGACCGTCGCCGAGGCGGATGATCTGGCGGCGGAGAACGCCGTTCTGGCGGCCCAGAAGATTGCGGTTCGCAGCTTAAACGGCGGCATCTCCGCCGGAATCAAAGAGGTGATCTTTGCGAACAAAGCAGCCTCCACTATAGCGAATGTGCGGGTCGTGCTGGATACGCCCTCCGTGGGTAAAAAGGATATGAGACTCACGCACAAAGACGCCAGATATGCGTATGAAGGAAGCTGTGAGAGATCGGTCACTTCCGTGGAGAACAAACTGGTGTCCGTCACCGTATGGGACGGCAGCAGGCTCACTTATGTGGAACCCACGGATCCGGTGATCGACAAAGGGATTCCCACCGATGACAATTATGACAGATATGTCACAGATGGTGACGACATGGGGATTCTGGTATTCGAGAAGACGGATGCGGGTCTGCGCAGATACATAGACGAAGTGCAGAATGCGCGGAAGCAGGCGGAATATTCCCGCAAAACATATGAGAAAGCCCGTCTGGCGCTGCGGGAGGCACAGGAGGTCTTTGACCGAATTTATTACGCGCAGAGTCCGGAAGAGTGGGAGAGCGTTTTGACGGAGCCCGAAGATGAGGAGGCCGTATCCGCAGAGTCCGTGGAAGAGGAAGTCGTGCCTGTGGAGTCCGAAGACGAAGAAACCGCGCCTGCGGAGCCGGAGCCCGTTCCGGAAGAGCCCGTAAAAGAGCTGACGGCTCATGAGGCGCTTTTGGCGATTTTCGGGGATGACGGTACGGAATAGTCCGATTCCGTCAGGAATGTCTTTTGTGTTTCAACGCCGCACCGATGAACCCCTTAAAGAGCGGATGGGGTCTGTTAGGGCGGGATTTCAGTTCGGGATGCGCCTGTGTGGCGATATAAAAAGGATGAGTGCTCAATTCACACATTTCCACAATGCGACCGTCAGGGGAGGTGCCGGAAAGGCACAGCCCCTTTTGCGTTAATGCGGTTCGGAAATCATTGTTGACCTCATAACGGTGGCGGTGTCTCTCGTGGATGATCTCTTCGCCGTAGAGTGCGTAGGCCCGGGAAGCCGTGTCCAGCAGGCAGGGATAATCTCCCAATCTCAAAGTACCGCCGATATCCTCCACACCGTTCTGATCCGGCATCAGAGCGATCACCGGATGGGAAGTGGCGGGATCCAGTTCCGTGCTGTGGGCGTCCTGATAGCCCAGAACATTCCGGGCGTATTCCACAATGGTGAGCTGCATACCGAGACAGAGTCCCAGAAACGGAATTTTGTGGGTGCGGGCATAGTGAATGGCATGGATCATGCCGTTGATGCCCCGGGAGCCGAAGCCGCCGGGCACGATAACGCCGTTGCAGTCGGACAGAAGCTCTTCCGCATTTTCGGCGGTCACGGTCTCAGAGTCAATCCATTTGATGGTGACGGTGGTATGGTTGGTGATGCCTCCGTGTTTCAGCGCTTCCACCACGCTGATATAGGCGTCGTGGAGAGCCACATACTTGCCCACTAAGGCAATTTTCACCTCGTCGGTGGGGTGTTTCAAATCGTTTACCATATCTTCCCAATCTGCCAGATCCGGCTCGGGGCAGTCCAGACACAGGCATTCGCAGGCAGCCTGTGCCAACTGTTCTTTCTCCATGGCCAGAGGAGCCTCATACAGATATTCCACGTCCAGATTCTGCAGCACATGACGACTGGGCACATTACAGAAGAGGGAGATCTTGTCCTTGATGCCCGCATCCAGCGGGTGTTCGCTGCGGCAGACAATGATATCGGGCTGCAGCCCCATTCCCTGCAGATCTTTGACGCTGGCTTGCGTGGGTTTGGTCTTAAGCTCCTCGGAGGCGTGGAGATAGGGAATCAGCGTCACATGGATCAGAATGGCATTTTCATGGCCTACCTCATGCTGAAACTGACGGATGGATTCCAGAAAGGGCTGACTTTCGATATCGCCCACCGTACCGCCCACTTCTATAATCGCAATGCGCATCTCGCTGTCGGTAAAATTGCGGTAAAAACGGCTCTTGATCTCATCTGTGATGTGGGGAATTACCTGAACCGTGCCGCCGCCGTAATCTCCCCGACGCTCTTTCCGAAGTACGGACCAGTACACCTTTCCGGTGGTGACATTGGAATTTTTGTCCAGACTTTCGTCGATAAATCTCTCGTAATGTCCCAGATCCAGATCCGTCTCCGCGCCGTCATCCGTGACAAATACTTCGCCGTGCTGGATGGGGTTCATGGTTCCCGGATCAATATTGATGTAGGGATCAAATTTCTGCATGGTGACTTTATATCCTCTGGCCTTCAGGAGTCTGCCCAGAGAAGCCGCCGTAATGCCCTTTCCGAGACCCGAGACCACACCGCCCGTTACAAATACATATTTTACCATAATGCGCTCCTCCTGATATAAACTGTAATAATCAAAAAAGAGCGAAGCCTCCTGTCACAGGAGCGCCTTCGCTCTTTTGGGTGCGCCTTGCGGCGCACGTTTCTATAGAACTACGCTTTTATTGAGAAATATTATTCTCATAATTGTAACGGTCAATCTGTGTTGTCACAAGTTTGTTCTGCAAGGTGTCAAGGTCTTCATATCCGTTTATAGTATAAGTGTAACCGAACCATCCTCCGGGATATTCCTTGCGGAAAGTATTGTTGGTAAGACTGCCCCGGGACAAATCTATACTGCAGGTACCGTCCGGTAAAAGAATCGGGTCGGCAAAAGTGACTGTCGTATAGAAAGTAAAGGAATCAAGAATCTTTCTGTCCGGATTGTCTATGGTGATCTGAATCTCATAAACCAGAATGATGGTACTTTGATCTCCGTAATTCTGAGGATCTTTTGCCGACAGGAAATAATTTCCGATGTAATTGCAGCTATCCATATGAGATTCCGAACTCCATCTATTTGCCACATGTGCCTGAATAACATCATTCGCCTGATTTTTCATTTTTTCCAAGGTGTCTTCCGGAAGGTCCGCTGCGGACATAACATAGCTCCCCAGACCGTCTACGGTAAACTGCTTCTCCGTCACGGAAGGAATCGCATCGAATGCATTGATAAAGTATTGCGTGGGATTTTGAGAGCCTCCGTCATAAACCTTCACCGTCACGATGTCCCCGTTAGACAATCCGCTATTGACATCCATCTGGAAAGAAATGTGGCTTGCATAAGGAGCAGTGGAGTTGTTTTTCAATTCCGCGCGGCCGTTTGGCGCGATGCCGGAATAAATCAGTTCCACACCGTCAAACGGATCAAATGTGGCAACTTCTTCCAGACCTTTTACAGTCATCTTGAGGTCTTTACATTTTACCTTGTATCCGAAGATCCTCTTAATCTCCGCCTCATCGCAATCCCATTTATATACGATCTCATCTCCGTTGGAAAGCTGTGTGCTCTTATCAAAAGAACCGTCCACATATCCTTCAAGCAGACAGTCGGCCGGAGAAGAAAAGAACATTGCCATGACTGCTGTCTCGTCATCTCTCTTCTTATATTTGATCTTGCTGCCATAGTCCTTTTTGAACTGTTCGCGGTCAAATTCGATCTTCGCGTTGCCTACGGTATCATAGCCGGTTACGGTAATGGATGCGTACTTATTTAAATTGATTGTCTTTCCCGCATTGACCAATACCACAACAAGCACTATAACCAAAAGAAGCAATGCCGCAACGGCCGCCCCCACTCCCGCCAATATGACAGGAAGCTTTGATTTTTCCTTTGTATCTCCCATATTTTCCCTCATTTCCGCTGTTTTTACAGCTTTTTTATATTTATATTTGCAAGCAACTGCATAAATTCTACATCCTATGATTTCTCTTGTCAAGTTAATGTAATTCAGACTTTATAAAGTGTGATACGGATCATTATGTATGATACAGATTTTGCGTCTGGTAATCCGGTTCGCAGGTCAGATTGGTGCCAAGTTTTCTTAAAACCTTCATATCCACCTGCGAAAGAATGACGCTGGAGTGTACTTCGGAGCCCGCCAGATTCTGGAGCTGTTCCATGGCGCGCTTGGCATTTTCATCGGTGACGGCACACATGGAAAGTGCGATCAGAACCTCGTCCGTGTGCAGACGGGGATTTTTGTTGCGCAGATGCTTCACCTTCAGATTCTGGATAGGCTCGATGATAGTGGGAGAGATCAATTGCACGTCATCGTCGATGTTCGCCAATGTCTTCAGGGCGTTTAACAGCATAGCGGAAGAAGCGCCCAGCAGCTCGCTTGTCTTGCCGGTGATGAGACGGCCGTCGGGCAGTTCTATGGCTGTGGCGGGCTCGCCGGTTGCGGCGGCCTTGATCTTGGCGGCGCTGATAACCGGACGGTCCTCCGTGGTGATTGCGGCCTGCTTCATCAGAAGCTCAATCTTCATCAACTGCTCGTCATCCGCATTGCCCTGACGCTTCTGACAGAGGGTATTGTAATATCTGCGAATGATCTCCTGTCTGGCGGCAGTCTGGACGGCCTCGTCATCCACGATTCCGTAGCCGGCCATATTGACACCCATGTCGGTAGGAGACTTGTAAGGGCATTCCCCCATAATTTTCTCAAACATGGCACGCAGAACGGGGAATACCTCCACGTCGCGGTTATAATTAATGGTGGTCTCGTTGTAGGCCTCCAGATGAAAAGGATCGATCATATTTACATCGTTCAAATCTGCCGTGGCGGCCTCATAGGCCAGATTCACGGGATGTTTCAAGGGAATATTCCAGATCGGAAACGTCTCGTATTTGGCGTAGCCGGCCGTAATGCCCCTCTTGTATTCGTGATAGAGCTGGGAGAGGCAGGTGGCCATTTTGCCGCTGCCCGGTCCGGGCGCGGTGATGACTACCAGAGAGCGGGAAGTTTCAATATATTCGTTCTTGCCGTATCCCTCGTCGCTGACAATCAGAGGAATGTTGTAGGGATAGCCCTCGATGGGGTAATGACGATAGACTTTCATTCCCAGAGATTCCAATCTCTTCTGGTAAGCGACGGCGCTGGGCTGGCCCGCAAACCGGGTGAGACATACGCTGCCCACATACAGACCGTAACCGCGAAACGCGTCGATCAGTCTGAGCACGTCCAGATCATAGGTGATCCCCAGATCGGAACGCACCTTGTTTTTCTCGATGTCGGCGGCGTTGATGGCGATGACGATCTCGGCCTGATCTTTTAATTGGGCCAACATATTGATCTTACTGTCCGGTTTGAAGCCGGGCAGCACGCGGGAGGCGTGGTAGTCGTCGAAAAGCTTCCCGCCGAATTCCAGATAGAGCTTTCCGCCGAAAGCCGCGATTCTCTCTTTGATTTTTTCGGACTGCATCCGCAGATATTTCTCGTTGTCAAAACCTGTTCTTCCCATGGTAATCTCCATTCTTAGTGTGAGACTTAGTACTTCTCCACGAAACAGCCTTTGCTGTGAGTGGCTAGAAGTACTTCTCACATTACTTCCTTCTGTCTGCCGCAGGTACAGGCCCCGCGGCCCTTGTGCGCCAATATGCCTGTCAGTTTCCTGTACCATCATACAAAAAAAACCATTTAAAATCAATGGTCAAGAGGTAATATTTAATATTTCTTTTATTGATTTATGGTAAAACTGTCTTTATAATGAAACATATCGGCGTACAGCCGGGAAACGGAGTAGTTATGGACAATTTTCAGCCAAATCATAATCACAACAATCACAATCAGCCCAATAACAGACCGGGTATCGGTGTTATTGTGGCTGCCATGGTCGCTTCCTTTTTGCTGGTAATGCTCTTATCGGGACTGCTCTTGGGAGGAAGCGGTCAGGAGGAGCAGGAGTATACCAAATTCCTTCAGGATCTGCGGGAAGACAAGGTGGAGTCCGTGCTGGTCAATTATGAGAAGTCTATGATCAATGTGACTTTGAAATATGACGAACAGGCCCAGAAGGAGAAAATGAATCCTTTCGTAGCGGCTTTTTTAAAGGCATACGGCGATCAGATCAAACTGAAAGGGGAGAGCTACAACACCCGAATGATGGAGGATCTGACCACACTGACCGCCAGACTGGAAGAGAAGGGCATCACTGCCCAGCGTGTGGTGTCCGACAGCAGGTGGGTGGATATTCTGCTCACCATCGTGCTGCCGCTTGTACTGATCTGGATACTGATGGGCTTCATGTTCCGCAAGATGAACGGAGCGGGCGGACCGTTGGGCGTGGGAAAGAGCAACGCCAAGGTCTATGTGCAGAAGGAGACCGGTGTGACCTTCAAAGATGTGGCCGGCGAGGACGAGGCCAAGGAGTCTCTGGTGGAGGTTGTGGACTTTCTGCACGATCCGGGAAAATATACCAAGATCGGCGCAAAGCTCCCCAAGGGCGCGCTGCTTGTGGGTCCTCCGGGAACCGGCAAGACACTGCTTGCCAGAGCGGTGGCGGGCGAGGCCAAGGTGCCGTTTTTCTCCCTGACAGGATCCGATTTTATCGAGATGTATGTGGGCGTGGGTGCCAGCCGTGTGCGTGATCTGTTCAAGGAGGCCACCAAGAACGCTCCCTGTATCGTGTTCATCGACGAGATCGACGCCATCGGGCGCAGCCGCGATTCCAAGTATGGCGGCGGCAACGAAGAACGGGAGCAGACCTTGAATCAGCTTCTGTCGGAGATGGACGGTTTTGACAGCTCCAAGGGTATTTTGATTCTGGCGGCCACCAACAGGCCGGAGATTCTGGATAAAGCACTGCTGCGTCCGGGGCGTTTCGACCGGCGTATCATCGTGGACAAGCCGGATCTGAAGGGGCGCGTGGAGATCCTGAAGGTGCATTCCAAGGATGTGAAGATGGACGAGACGGTGGATCTGGACGCCATCGCCCTTGCCACCAGCGGTGCGGTGGGCTCCGATCTGGCCAATATGATCAACGAAGCGGCCATCAATGCCGTCAAGGAGAAGCGGGAGTATGTCAACCAACAGGATCTGTTCAATGCGGTCGAGGTGGTTCTGGTGGGCAAGGAGAAGAAAGACCGCATTATGAGTAAGGAAGAACGCAAGATCGTGTCCTATCATGAGGTGGGACATGCGCTGATCAGCGCGCTGCAGAAAAATTCCGAGCCGGTGCAGAAGATCACCATTGTACCCCGTACCATGGGTGCGTTAGGTTATGTGATGCAGGTGCCAGAGGAGGAGAAATATCTCAACACGGAGGCGGAGCTCAGGGATCTTCTGGTGAGTCTGGTGGGTGGAAGGGCCGCCGAGGAGGTGGTGTTCGACACGGTGACCACCGGTGCGGCGAACGATATTGAACGTGCCACGGCGATTGCCCGCAATATGGTAGTGCGCTACGGTATGAGCAAGAAATTCGGACTGGTGAGTCTGGCCACTGTGGAGAGCCAGTATCTGGAGGGGCGGACGGCTTTAAACTGCAGTGACGAGACGGCCGCCGCGATCGACGCGGAAGTGGTGGAGATCATCCGGGAGAGTTACGAAAAGGCGTTGGAAATGCTTCGCGAGAACAGAGAGGTCATGGACAAGCTGGCGGACTTCCTAATCGAGAAAGAGACCATCACGGGTAAGGAGTTCATGAAAATTTTCCGCGAGGCCAAAGGTCTTCCCGAGCCCGAGGAGAAGGACGAGGACAAAAGAGACGAGGATAAGAAAAACGAGGATAAGAAAGAGGAAAAAGTAGAAAAAGAAGAGGACAAGGGACAAGAAAATAAGAAGGAAGAAAAACCGGATACCGGCCTGCATATCGAGGGCTGGTCAGGGCAGCAGACCATGGAACAAAAGTCCATACTCGCCGATACGGAAGAGAGGCAGGGGACGAATTCTGACGCAAAGAGACAGGATGCGGATTCCGATACCACGGACAATTCTGCCAGAGGCCTGTTCTCCAACGGCAGGATTGATTGACGGCTGTATCGTGTGGGATGTTGTGTGAGATTTGAGGGGATTGAACGGTATGTTCAACATGGAAGAGGAATTAAAAAAGCTTCCGCATGAGCCGGGAGTCTATATCATGCGCGACCAGAGGGACACTATTTTGTATGTGGGCAAGGCGATTAACCTTCACAACCGTGTGCGCTCCTATTTTCGGGAGAACATCGGCAGAGGGCCTGCCATCGACAAAATGGTTTCCCTCATTGCCCGTTTTGAATATATTGTGACGGATTCCGAACTGGAGGCGCTGGTGCTGGAGAATAATCTGATCAAGGAATATTCTCCCAAGTACAACACGCTTTTAAAGGATGACAAGACCTATCCCTATATCAAGGTGACGGTGGGTGAGGACTTTCCGAGGATCCTTTTTTCCCGCACCATGAAGAAAGACAAATCCAAATATTTCGGACCCTATACCAGTGCCGGAGCGGTGAAGGATACTATTGAACTGTTGAATAAACTCTATATGCTCCGCACCTGTAACCGTGTCCTGCCCAGAGATATCGGATTGGACCGCCCCTGTCTGAATTATCATATCAGACAGTGTCAGGCGCCCTGTCAGGGGAATGTGGACAGAGAGGAATACCGGAAGCAGGTGGAGAGCGCACTGTCTTTTCTGAACGGGAATTACAGCCCGATTCTGAAAGAACTGGAACGCCAGATGAAAGCGGCCGCGGAGAATATGGAATTCGAGGAGGCCGCCCGGTATCGGGATCTGTACAACAGTGTGAAGTCCGTATCCCAGAAACAGAAGATCACCGACAGCGTGGGCGAGGACAAGGATGTGATTGCGCTCTATCAGGATGAGAGGGAGGCTGTGGTACAGGTATTCTTTGTGCGGGACGGCAAGCTCATCGGCAGGGAACACTATTATATGACAAATGTGTCACAAACAGATAAAGCGGGGATTTTACAGGAATTTGTGAAGCAGTTTTATGCGGGCACGCCCTTTATTCCTCGGGAGTTGATGCTGCAATATGAGATCGAGGATGCGGAGCTGATCGAGAAGTGGCTGTCGGAGCGCAGGGGCGGCAGGGTGTATCTGCGTGTGCCCAAGATCGGCAGCAAGGAGAAGCTGGTGGAGCTGGCGGCGGAAAACGCAAAGCTGATCCTGAGTCAGGACAGGGAGAGGTTAAAGCGGGAGGAGGGCCGCACCATCGGCGCGGTAAAAGAGATCGCAGCGCTTCTGGGGCTGCAGGGAATCGAGCGCATGGAGGCTTTCGACATCTCCAATACCAACGGGTTTGAAAATGTGGGTTCCATGGTAGTCTATGAGAAGGGGAAACCTAAGCGCAGCGATTATCGGAAGTTTCGCATCAAGAGCGTGGCGGGGCCGGATGACTACGCCTGCATGAAGGAGGTCTTGACCCGTCGCTTTGTCCACGGTATGGAAGAGCAGAAAGAGCTTAAGGAGAAAGATCTGGAGAAGGAGTTCGGCAGTTTTACCAAGTTTCCGGATCTGCTGCTCATGGACGGCGGAAGAGGTCAGGTGAATATTGCGCTGGAAGTGCTGGAGGAACTGCGGATCCGGATTCCGGTCTGCGGTATGGTCAAAGATGACAATCATCGCACAAGAGGGCTGTATTTTAATAATGTAGAGCTGCCTATCGACACGCATTCGGAAGGGTTTAAACTGATTACCCGCATTCAGGACGAGGCGCACAGATTTGCCATTGAATACCATCGCTCCCTGCGGAGCAAGGCACAGGTAAAGTCCGTGTTGGACGATATTCCCGGTGTGGGACCTGCCCGCAGAAAAGCGCTGATGCGGCATTTTAAGTCCTTGGAGGAGATCAAGAGTGCGGACAGGGAGCGGCTGTCGGAGGTGCCGGAGCTGAACGAGCGGACGGTAGACGCCATTCTCAATTTTTTTGCGGAGAGGGAGGAGCATTCTTCACAGGAATAGGCGATGTCCTTTTGTTGACAAAGAAATTTAGGAATGATAGACTGGATAAAAATACAATCGCAGGATGGAGGCAGATTATGGCAAGTGTAAGTCTGACCCGTGTAATCGAAAAAATGAAATTGGAGAATCTGACGCCGGACATCGAGCTAAAGAAGCATCGTATTACGCTGGCCGAGGTAAACCGACCCGCGGTGCAGCTTGCGGGATTTTTTGAGAATTTTGACGCCACCAGACTGCAGATCATCGGATTTGTGGAATACTCCTATATGGAAAGCCTAAGTGTTGAACAGAAACGGGAGATCTATGAAAAATTTCTCGCTTATGATATACCCTGTATCGTCTTCTGCCGGGATCTGCGTCCGGATGAGATTTTTCTGGAAGCGGCCATCCGCAATCAGGTGCCGATTCTCTCCACCAAGGAAACCACTTCCGCTTTTATGGCGGAGATCATCCGCTGGCTCAATGTGAAACTGGCGCCCTGCATCTCCGTACACGGCGTGTTGATGGATATTTACGGAATCGGTGTGCTGCTCACGGGCGAGAGCGGTATCGGTAAGTCGGAGGCTGCATTGGAGTTGATCAAGAGAGGGCATCGTCTGGTGACGGACGACGTGGTGGAGCTCAGAAAGGTCAGCGACGACACGCTGGTCGGTTCCGCGCCGGATATCACCAAACATTTTATCGAACTGCGGGGTATCGGCATTGTGGATGTGAAGGCGCTCTTCGGTGCGGCGGCCGTTATGGATACCCAGCAGGTGGACATGGTCATCCGGTTGGAAGAATGGGACAAGGACAAGGAATACGACAGGCTTGGACTGGAGGAGAACTACACGGAGTATCTGGGCAATAAGGTGGTGTGTCATACGCTGCCCATCCGCCCCGGCAGGAATCTTGCGATCATCTGCGAGTCTGCCGCTGCCAACCACCGCCAGAAAGCCATGGGCTATAACGCTGCCAAGGAGCTGTATGCGCGTGTGCAGAATTCGCTGGCAAAGAGAAGGGATGAGGAAGAGGATGAGTAAATATGCCTTTGGAGTAGATATCGGCGGAACCACGGTGAAGATGGGGCTTTTTGACGCCGAGGGACGCGTGCTGGACAAATGGGAGATCCCCACCGTGACGAAGGACGGCGGGGCTGCCATACTTCCCGATGTGGCGGAGAGTATCCGGGGGAAGATGTGTGAGAAAGGGATCGGTGCGGAGGAGGTCGCCGGGATCGGCGTGGGCGCTCCGGGTGCCGTGAATGAGGAGGGAACGCTCGTAAACGGCGCCGTTAATCTGGGCTGGGGCGTATTCAATATTTCGGAGGTGCTGCGAGGGTATCTGGACATACCGGTGAAGGCTGCCAACGATGCCAATGTGGCCGCTTTCGGCGAGATGTGGCAGGGCGGCGGCAAGGGATATGACAATCTGGTGGCGGTGACTTTAGGG
Source organism: uncultured Acetatifactor sp. (assembly GCA_964604835.1). Classification (GTDB taxonomy): domain Bacteria; phylum Bacillota; class Clostridia; order Lachnospirales; family Lachnospiraceae; genus Acetatifactor. Next base: position 6,644 of record CAZSAJ010000007.1, on the reverse strand, counting down.
ACCGGCGTAGGCGGCGGCATCATCGTGGACGGAAAAATTCTCACGGGTGCTGCCGGAGCGGGCGGCGAGATCGGGCATATGCATGTGGAGGACAGCGAGAGCGAGAGCTGCGGCTGCGGCAACTATGGCTGTCTGGAACAGTATGCGTCCGCCACGGGAATCGTGCGGCTGGCCCGCCGCAGGTTAGAGAGAGATGACAAGGCCAGTGTGCTGCGGAAGGGCGAACTCACTGCGAAAACGGTGTTCGACGCGGTGAAGGCGCAGGATGAAGTGGCCCTTGAGATTGCGGAACAGTTCGGAGAATATCTGGGCAAGGGTCTTGCGCTGGTGGCGGCGGTGGTCAATCCGCAGATTTTTGTCATCGGCGGCGGCGTGTCCAAGGCGGGAGAGGTTCTCTTGTCCTTCGTGGAGCCTGTCTTCCAAAAATATGCGTTCAAGGCCTGCAGGGATGTGGAATTTGCGCTGGCCACGCTGGGAAATGACGCGGGTATTTACGGCGCTGCAGGATTAATACTGCGAAACAATGTATAATAGATATCGTGCTTATAATATGATTAAGAGAGTGTTCTGGAGAGGCAGTATGATATGATCAGCAGCGCAATGATGGAGACCCTGCGGGGTTACGTTCCGGAGGACAGCATACATTTACAGGAGCCCATGGCTCTGCACACCACCTTTCGTGTGGGCGGTCCTGCGGAATGTTTTATAGAGATTGAGACGACGGAGCAGTTAAGGAAGATACAAAAGTTTCTTTATCAGGTGGAGTATCCGTTTACCATTGTGGGCAACGGCAGCAATCTTCTCGTCAGCGACAACGGTTATCAGGGAATTGTACTGCAGCTTGGCAGAAAGATGAGCGATATCGAGATACAGGGCAATCGCATCAGGGCTCAGGCGGGAGCTTCCATGGCACAGGTGGCGGCGGCTGCGCAAAAGAGCGGTCTGACCGGACTGGAGTTTGCCTCCGGGATTCCCGGAACCGTGGGCGGCGGCGTGGTGATGAATGCCGGAGCGTATGGAGGAGAGCTGGGTCAGGTGGTGACGCGGGTCGAGGTACTGGACAAAAACGGCGAGATTCTGGAACTTGACAACGAGACCATGGAATTTGGATACAGGTATAGCACCATTCGCAGGAAACCTTTTACTGTGACGGAGGTTGTCTTTGAGCTGAAAGCCGGAGATCCCGAGGAGATCGCTGCCAGAATGCAGGAACTGGGGGCAAAAAGGCGTGAGAAGCAGCCCCTTGAATTTCCCAGTGCGGGCAGCACCTTCAAAAGGCCGGAAGGGTATTTTGCAGGGGAACTGATCATGAATGCGGGACTGCGGGGCTATCAGGTCGGCGGCGCCAGAGTTGCGGATAAACATTGCGGTTTTGTGATCAATACGGGAAATGCCTCCGCGGCGGACATTACGGACGTCATCTGGGAGGTACAAAGACGAGTCAAGGAGCGCTTCGGCGTGGATCTTGAGCCGGAGATCGTCTTTTTGGGCGAGTTATAAGAAAATGAGGCGCATATGAGATTTGTGGTTGTTACGGGAATGAGCGGCGGCGGGAAAAGTACCGCTCTGAAAATGTTGGAAGATGCGGGATTCTATTGTGTGGATAATCTGCCGGCTTCGCTGATCGAGAAATTTGTGGAACTGATCACCATGCCAAACAGCGAGATCACCAAGGTGGCGCTGGGGCTTGACGTGCGCGCGGATCAGTCTTTCAAGAAGACAACGGAGATTCTGAAAGACCTTAAGGAGAAAGGCCATCAGTTTGAGATCCTCTTCGTGGAGGCCTCGGAGCAGGTGCTGATCAAGCGCTATAAGGAGACCAGACGCGTTCATCCTCTGGCGGCGGACGGCAGAGTGGAGGACGGTGTGCGCAAAGAGCAGGAGGTGTTGCAAGAGATCCGTGCCATGGCGGATTATGTGATTGATACGACCAACCTGCTGACCAGAGAGCTGAAAGCGGAACTTGACCGTATTTTTGTCTGTGATGAAGAGTACAACAGTCTCATGGTGACGGTCATGTCATTTGGGTTTAAACATGGGATTCCCGCGGATGCGGATCTGGTGTTCGACGTGCGTTTTCTGCCCAATCCTTTCTATATAGACGAGCTGAAGCACAAGACCGGCAATGACAGGGAAGTGCAGGAGTATGTGATGAGTTTTCCGGAGGCCGACACTTTTCTGGAGAAACTCACGGATATGATTCTGTTTCTGGTTCCCAACTATATCAAGGAAGGGAAGTATCGTCTGGTCATAGCAATCGGCTGTACCGGAGGAAAACATCGCAGCGTGACGCTGGCAAACGAACTCTATAACCGGATGAAAGATCAGGGACATTACGGTATGAAACTGTTTCACAGAGATATGGTTCAGTCCGCTCTGCAGGATCTACAGAGATAAACGCATTCCGATGTTTTGTTGATCAAATGTCGTCTGTGGCGGCAACACGAGAGGAGAACAGAGGAAATGTCATTTTCACAGAGCGTCAAGGATGAGCTGTCCAGACATGTGAGCCGGGCAAGGCATTGCCAGTTGGCGGAGTTTGCCGCCATGATGCATTTCTGTGGTCAGTACGGCAGAGATCGGGACGGCGGCTGTATCATCGGGTTCCAGACAGAAAATGAGGCTGTTTCCAGAAAAGGCTTTACATTATTGGAAAAATTGTATAATATAAATACTGGTGTTAAGATCACAGAGGGGCAGATGCGGGATATTCTCTTTAAGATCGGAGATCTGGAGGAACCGGTGAGTCCGCTCCTGATCAAAAATTCATGCTGTCAGCGGGCTTTTCTGCGGGGGGCATTTTTGAGTGTGGGATCTGTCAGCGACCCCGCCAAAGGATACCATCTGGAATTTGTGTGTACGGATGAACGGAAAGCCGAACAACTGCGGAGTGTACTTAAGGGATTTGGAATCGACGGGAAAATTCTTTCCCGCAAAAAATATTATGTGGTGTATCTGAAGGAGAGCGAAAGCATCGTGGATCTTCTGAACGTCTGCGAGGCTCATGTGGCCTTGATGGAGTTTGAGAACCGGCGGATCCTGAAAGAAATGAGAAATTCCGTCAACAGACGGGTCAATTGTGAGACGGCCAATATTACCAAGACGGTGAACGCCGCCACAAGGCAGATAGAGGATATCGAATACATCCGGGAGCACGGGGGACTTGGCAGTCTGCCGGATAATCTTCGGGAGATGGCGGAGGTCAGACTGGAGTATCCGGATGTGCCGCTGAAAGAACTGGGGACGTATCTGGATCCGCCCGTGGGTAAATCGGGTGTCAATCACAGGCTGCGTAAACTGAGCGAATGGGCTGAAAAACTGAGGATATAAAATCGGAAAATACAGAGTAAAGAGAGGTGAGAAGTTATGAAGACAAAAGCAATTCAGATCAGATTGGAAGGTGGTCTGAGTGCGAGACCGGTAGCGCTTATGGTACAGGAAGCCAGCAAATATGACAGCCGGATTTATGTGGAATCCGAAGGGAAGCGGGTCAATGTCAAGAGTATTATGGGTATGATGACCTTGGGACTGGACAATGGCGAGAACCTTGTGGTGACGGCAGAGGGTGAGGACGAGGAACTCGCAGTGGAGAACATTGAAAAATTCCTGAGCGGCAATTAGGCTTCGACACTCATCATAAACGCATAAGACAGAGCGGGCGGGCCTATGAAACGGGACTCGCTCTTTTTTGTGCCGCGGTTCGGATTCGAATGTATATGCGCGGCGGAATGAGAGGTATCGCTATGAGTTTTCCTCCGAATAAAAAACTGCTTTTTGTCTATAATCCTAAGGCGGGAAAGGCAAAAATCAGAACCAAACTGGCGGATATTCTGGATGTGTTCATGGCAGGCGGATATGAGATCACGGCCTGTCCCACCCAGAAACAGGGAGATGCGGTGAAGCTTGTGGCCGAAAGAAAACCGATTTATGATCTGGTGGTCTGCAGCGGAGGTGACGGCACGCTGGACGAGGTGGTGACCGGCATGATGCAGAGCAGCTTCACCACCCCCATCGGATACATTCCCGCGGGAAGCACCAATGATTTTGGCGGCAGCCTGAATCTCCCCAAAAACATGGTGAATGCGGCGAAGCAGATTATTGAGGGACATAATTTCCCCTGCGATATCGGATCCTTTAATCGGGATGTGTTTGTCTATATCGCGGCATTCGGTATCTTTACGGACGTCTCTTATGAGACGGATCAGGATATCAAGAATGTGCTGGGACATCTGGCTTATCTGCTGGAGGGCATGAAACGTCTTCCGGCCATCCGTTCCCAACGTGTGAAGGTGACGTGGGAGGACAATGTGGTCGAGGATGACTTCATCTTCGGCATGATCACCAACTCCGTGTCCGTGGGCGGATTCAAAAATATCACCGGCAAGAATGTGCAGCTGGATGACGGCGTATTTGAGGTGACGCTGATCAAGGCGCCCCAAAATCCGGTGGAACTCAATCAGATTATGCTGTCTCTCTTGAATCGGGATATCGATACCAGTCTCATGTATTGCTTCCGCACGGCATCTCTAAGGCTGGAGTCGGAGGAGGAGATCGCATGGACGCTGGACGGGGAGAACGGCGGAAGCCATAAGGATGTATATATCGAGAACCGGCACAAGGCCGTGGAGATCCGTGTGGCGGAGGAGGGATAGTTTCGTAATCTAATCCGGTGAATAACTATTTTCATTTTGGAGTAGATGTGCTATAATGACGTTGTGCAGGCAAGGAAGCGACCGGACGGGATCTAACCCGGACGCACGAATTTAAAAATAGAAATCGGAGGTAGGAAAAATGTTAGTATCTGCAACAGAAATGCTTAAAAAAGCAAAGGCGGGCCACTATGCAGTGGGTCAGTTCAATATCAACAATCTGGAGTGGACAAAGTCCATTCTGCTCACTGCAAAGGAGTGCAGATCTCCCGTTATTCTCGGTGTATCCGAGGGCGCAGGCAAGTATATGGGCGGTTATCACGCAGTAGTCGGCATGGTAAACGGACTGCTGAAGGATCTGGATATCGATGTTCCCGTTGCGCTGCATCTGGATCACGGCACCTTCGAGGGCTGTTATAAGTGTATCGAGGCAGGTTTCTCCTCCATCATGTTTGACGGTTCCCACTATCCCATCGACGAGAACGTGCAGAAGACCACCGAGCTGGTAAAAGCGGCTCATGGCAAGGGCATGTCCATCGAGGCGGAGGTAGGTTCCATCGGCGGTGAGGAAGACGGCGTCGTAGGTATGGGCGAATGTGCGGATCCCAAGGAGTGCAAGGCCATTGCGGATCTGGGCGTAGATTTTCTGGCGGCAGGCATCGGCAACATTCATGGCAAATATCCCGCCAACTGGAAAGGTCTGAGCTTTGAGACGCTGGATGCGGTTCAGCAGCTCACAGGAGAGCTTCCTCTGGTACTTCACGGCGGCACAGGCATTCCCGCCGATATGATTAAGAAGGCAATCAGCCTCGGCGTAGCCAAGATCAATGTAAACACCGAGTGTCAGCTTTCCTTTGCGGACGCTACCCGCAAGTATATCGAGGCCGGCAAGGATCTGGAGGGCAAGGGATTTGATCCCCGTAAGCTTCTGGCTCCCGGCGCGGAAGCTATCAAGGCTACCGTGAAAGAGAAAATGGAGCTGTTCGGTTCCGTGGGCAAGGCTGACTAAGATTCGTTCGGTACGCCAAAAAGTGAAAGAGTGAATCAAAATATAAAATCAAACCCACCCTGTTGCTCGGACGAGCACATAGGGTGGGTTTTGTCTTTTCGTCCACAAAAATGTATTCTTTCCTGACTGCACCTATCTGTTACATCAGGGCTTTACCAAAATCATACGCTCTCTGCTGCTTCAAGTTTTCTGCCACTTCCCACGCAGAAAATGTATCCATGTAATTACAAAGCTAAATCCCCATCCAAAAAGTGTGTTCCACCAGATCATATGATAGCCTACACCCGGAATTCCCTGAAAAAGATAAGTGGTTGCCACACGGACTGTCAATGCTCCGGTTGCCACAAAAGTAGAAAACAGAGCATTGTTTGCACCTTGAAATAAACCCAATAACGGGAAATAAGACGCAAACAGAGGCAGGCAAAGAGCCACAAACCGCACATGGGAAGAACAATAGTCTATGGCCTCCGGGCCTAATCCAAACGCCGCAACAATAGGTCTTGCAAAAATAAAAACCACTGCCAGGATACAGACTGTAATTATTTCTGAGATCAATACGGTATGTTTTGCGCCGGTCTTTACCCGGTCAATCCTGTTCGCTCCAATATTTTGTCCTGTATAAGTCCCCTGAGTCGTCATCAATGCGCTTGCTGGTAAAGTCATATATGTTTCCACCTTCTGGGCAACCGAGAAAGATGCTGTCATAGCCTCCCCGTAGCTGTTAACGGCTCTTTGAATGAAGACAAAACCAAATGACACAATAAACTGCTGCAATGCCATGGGAAAGCCTGCTTTCAAAGTCTGCTTTGCAAGCTGCCATTCAAAGGTGAATTCATTCAGCTTCCAGCGAAACATAGGGTACTTCTTCATCATGTAAATAACGCCCACTACACAGGAAAGAGCCTGTGCAATATCTGTAGCAATGGCAGCACCAGCCACCCCCATATTCATGTTATAAACGAATATAATATCCAGCACAACATTGA
>CAZSAJ010000006.1:0-94260 GCA_964604835.1 uncultured Acetatifactor sp. | reverse complement strand
TGGATGCCAGATTCACATCGGGTTCCAGATGCTCCAAAAGCTCCGGCTCAAAAATAAGCTGTTTTAAGCCGCAGCGGGTCATGGCGTCCCCCTGAATGACCGTCACCAGCTCCTTGTCAAACAGGCTTCTCACATCCCCCAGCCATCTGCTGATTTGAGGATTGGAAGGACCGCTTCCGGCTCCTCTGCCGCTCCCGCCGCTTCCAAAGCCTCCGTTCGCCGTGTTGTTATAGATGGCGGCAAGGGCCTGATCCATCAAATCCTGCTCGGGCGAAAGCGCTGCGTTCCCCATTTGCTCAAATCGTTCCCGGCTTTCCTGACCCAGAATCAGCCGCCATCTTTGTATATGCTCTTCCTGATTCATTCCATGCACACCTTTCAAAAAATCCGAACCTTAAAAATCAAAGTCGAAATCATCTAAACTCTCCACCAATTTCTGTTCCGATTCCTGTAAGACTTGGTTTACGGATTCGCTGACCTGCTGTCCGTTCAGTCCCCAGACCTCGCCGAGATTTTCCGCGATTTCATCCCGCTCCATGGCGGTAAAATCCGCGAAGGCCCGCCGCAGAAACACCAGCGCCCGCTTGAACTCTTCCTCGTCCAGCGTGTCCAGATAAGCGTCCAGACTTTCCCACAGGGACAGTCTTGCGATCAGAGCATATCTGTTCTTCATGGCAAGACCTTCGAACCATCCGGCCCCCAGATCCGCGGGCACACCTTTGGAAAGTCTGCGCCTCACTTCCAGATTGAGCTGCCCGCTGTCTATGCAGCCTCTTTCCAATAAAATGGCAGCGGCAAATCCGGAGAGTTTTGTGTTCAGATCATCCCGCTTCGCCGTCTCTTCCAGAGCGTTCAGCCACGACCGGGTGTCCAGAAAATCATGGGCGAGAGCGGCGCTGTTTAATTGCTCTATGGCCGTGACAATCCCCTTGCTGGCAGCATCGTCACAGACACAGGCTCCCGGCAGAATCAGACAGGCGCGATAGAATATCTGACACAGGATGGGCTCTAAGGGAGCGGCGTCCAGATGCCTGATATCGCCATACTGCACCACGACGGAAAGCCTGTCGGTCGTGGCCGCCAATTCTTCCAGAGAAGCCGCATCCACGGCCATGGCCTGCAGTGCGGCGGTGGCGTAGACAACCGCGGAAGCCATACCGCAGGTGAAAGCGTCTTCAATGACCAGAGCGATCTCGCTCATATTGGGAGCAGTCTCTACCCTTTCCTTCATGACAAAAGAGGCCGCCTGAGCTACCGTATCTCCCTTTAATGCCGCCTCCACCAGTTCAATCTCCGCCTCCGGTGTCCAGCGTATCACCCAATGCTCCGCCCAAGTGGCATTGTCCTGATTGACCTTCTGCGAAGCGGCAAAGTGGATTCCCAGAATCCGAAGCTGATGAAGGAAGAAGGAGCGGTGCAGATCAAGGAAAGCCGCCTTCTGTGAGGAGACATTGCGATTCTCACGCAGGTCAAGGGGAAGATCCTGTGCGGTGATGTCACGATATTTTTCCAGTTTCCATTCTTTTAATTGTCTGTAAAAATCTTCCTGAATGCTGGTGCGGCTGACGCCTTCCGGCAGGGAGCCGATGGCGGTTCCGATTTCCGTGTCCGCTATGGCCAGACTGACGGCGGGAAAGCTGCCCCCGCCCAGACAGGTCACCGCCGCATCCCGCAGATCCCGCAGAACGGGAGCCTTGCCGCCCCTGAGTACAGCCAGAGAGTCTGCCAGACGAACCGCCTCTATCACCTCCGCGGAGGAGACGGGGGTTCCGTGCTCTCTCTGATACCCGGCGATCCGCGAGAGGTAGGCGTGTGACACATACTGCAGATTTCCTTTTTGCAGGGCTTCCCACAGCAGGGAATAATATGCCGGAGCCCTATTGCCGGCGCCGTAGCCCGATCTGGCTGACAGCCGGTAATAGGAGTAGGGCATCAGCGTATGGCTGGCTTCTATCCGGGGCAGGGAAGACAGTTCTTCCGCGGTCATGGGAAGAGCGTCCTCGGACAAAAGTCCCGGCACATGATAAGCGCCCGTGACAATCACGATTTCTTCCGGTGCAAAACCTTCCTCCAGCGCCTCCCGTATCCGAAGCCGCATATAAGCTTCCCGAACCAGAGTCTCCGGCCAGTCCGCTTCCTGTTCCGACTGCTGACTGACTTCCCGCAGATTGGAGCCAAACAGAGCGGCTCCTCTGTAGTATCCGTCCGCATCCTGCGCGTGTTCCAGTACCCGTTCCCAGAAGGTCTCATGGCCGTCTTCCCCCGCCTGTCTATCCAGAAGTTCGTAAGCGCTCATGCGCTTTTCCTCCCCCTCCGCTCTGTCCCGTCTGCCGGAGGGCAGCGCCAGAAAAACATCGGAGGGCAGGTCGATAAAGCGGCATTCGATTCCATGTTCCTTGCACCAAGAGATTGCCTGATATTCCGGGGAATACTCCGCGAAAGGATACAGAATCGTCCGCACGGGAGCCTCCTTTGTGTAGGCAAGAATCGCAATGGGTGGTTTTGTCTCCGGACGGGTGATATCCGCAAGCTGCTCGTTTAAATCACTGGGACCCTCTACCAGAACCAGACGGGGGTTTTTCTCTGTCAAAAATTGCCGCAAATGCCACGCGCCCGCAGGCGACAGATGGCGAATGCCGAATACATAAGGGTGTGTCATAATAATCCTCTACATGCTTTATACAATCCGCTCCAGTGGGAACCCCGTTTCTTCATGACATTTTCCAGGTATTCCTTCCAAGCCACATTATCTTTTTCCTCATCCTTGATGACGGCCCCCAGCAGTCCCGCGGCCAGATCCTCATCGCTGATTCTGCCGTTGCCGAAACTTCCTGCCAGAGACATACTGTTGCAGAGCAGGGAGATGGCCTCCGCCGTGGAGAGCACGCCGGAAGTAGGCTTTACTTTTTGGCTGTGGTCACAGGTCTCTCCGCTTCGAAGTTCCCTGAAAATGGTGCAGACTTTCTCCACCACCTCGGACTCCGGCAGAGCGGCGTTCAGATCCAGCCCGGCGGAAAGCTGTGCCACTCTGGTGCGGACAATTTCCATCTCGGACTCCAAATCGGCGGGAGCCGGGAGCACCACAATATTAAAACGACGCTTCAATGCCGCGGACATTTCATTGACGCCCTTATCTCTGGTGTTGGCCGTGGCGATCACGGAAAATCCCTTTTTGGCGGGAACTTCCATATTGAGCTCCGGCACGGAGATTCTCTTTTCCGAAAGGATGGAGATCAACGCATCCTGCACCTCGGAGGCGCATCGGGAGATCTCTTCCAGTCTGGCCACGGTGCCCGTCTCCATGGCGTGGAAAACGGGACTTTTCAACATGGCCTCCTTGGAAGGTCCGTTGGCGATCAGCATGGCATAGTTCCAAGAATAGCGGATCTGTTCCTCCGTCGTTCCCGCGGTGCCTTGAATCACCTTGGTGGAATCTCCGTTGATGGCCGCGGTCAGATGCTCCGACAGCCAGCTCTTGGCGGTGCCCGGCTCCCCGATCAACAAAAGCGCTCTGTCCGTGACCAGAGTGGCGATCGCGATCTCCACCAGCCGTTCATGTCCGATATATTTCGGGGTGATCTCCAGATTACCGACTTTGCCGCCGCAGATGTATGTACGGACGGAGCGGGGAGACATTCTCCATCCCGTGGGAACGGGATCTTTATCGGCCGCGATCAGCGCGTCAAGTTCGTTTTGAAAAAGCTGCTCTGCCGGCAGTCTTTGTAATTGTTCTTCCATATCTTTGTACTATTCCTTTCTACTGTTCTTTAGGCGATTACGAAAAATAGAGTTTCGAAGTTTCCTGTATACCGTTTTTCAAGTCCTCCAGATAATCCAAAAATCGCTCTTCACCCAGACGGGAATCCTTTATTTGGAACCGTCCCCGCTTATATAGATCATAGACTCTCTGTATTTCCTCATAAACGGCTTTTTTATCCCCGGGCAAGATCGTCGCATAGCCGGAAAGCTCATATAAATAAAATTTGCCGCCCCGTTTGGAAAAATAGCTGATGGCAAGCCCCTCGCATTTGGGATAGTCACAGCGTTTCAGCGCCAGCAGGTAATCTCTGGGAGCCTCCACTTTCTGAGCGCGGTCGTAAAAATAATCTCCCAGTTTGCGGCAGTAGGCCTCGTCCCTGCCGCTGCAGTTCATCAACACCCGGTCGATGTCTCTGGTTTGGCAGCGCATGAGAATGTCCGTAAAGCGTCCGGTAATATCTTGTTTTACCGGATGGGAATATTGCGGCATCGGTTCCCCGGAAGGGTGGGTACGGCGGCCACGCTCTATGCACAGCACATAGGCGTTTTCTTTCTCGCTGAACCTGAGTCCGTCAATTCCTCCGGCGAGAAGAGGGTAGATCTCCTTATTGGATTGAAACAGCTTTCCTTTCAGTTGTTCCTCCAGCCAGCCGCAGCAGTCTCCGGCTGTTAACAGCTGTGCCGCCACCGCCGCCGGAAAATATGCCTCACGCCTGCCCCCGCGTCTGCCTTTTGCCTCATAAAGCTCCATGGCAAGGGCACAGAGTTCCTCTTCCGGATGGCAGTGCAATGCCTGATGTAGCAGGAAAGGAATCGAAGTTTGAAATGTAAAAGTGCTTGCCGGTCTGTTTGTCTGGTTCCTGCCTGCCATAACAATTTCATCGGCAGCTTGGGCGACGAACACAGTTTTTTTGTCTTCATAGATATATTGAAGGCGGTCTTCCAGATTCGCCGCCATGCGGAATACTTCGCAGATCTCTTCGCCGCTTTTACCGGGCAGGGCCGCCAGTGTCTCCCCCAGCAGGATTCCCTGTTCCTGAGAAATCACAGATCCGGTACGCCCATCCGCCCAAGGCGACAGTTGTTCCTTCAGCTTTTCCGCCACAAACCGGGAAGCCCATTTGGTCTCCGTATAAACCAGATAATGCATGGCCTCCTGAGGCTTCTTTTGATAGAGTTCCCTGAATGCGGCCTCCGCCTTCTCATCCTCCATATAGGCCAAAGCATAATAAGCCGTCTTTTTGGCGTTCCCTTTTTCTGTCTTGGTCAGCTCCAGAAGCAGATCCACATTTTCGGGGCGGCAGCGCAGCGCAAATATAAGAGCCTGACGCACTTCTTTTTCCGCCTCCGGCAGTATTTTTACAAAAAATTCATTGGACGCTTCCCCGTCTATGGACGACATCACATGAATGCGCCGCACCATTTCTTTTTTTCCTCTGGGGTCAAAATCCTTTTGTAACAGGGGCAGAATGGACGCATCCTCTTCTTTCAGCCACTCGGCCACCGTATCCGCAAGCTCCGCATAGGAAGCCCCGAGAGCTTGAATCATGGCCGCCTTGACCCGGTAATCCTTAAAAAGCTCCGGGCGGTCTCTGTGGGTTTCCACCACATAACTGTAATGTCCGCTGCCGGAATTTAACAGGGACTCCGTCAGCGTCTTGACAACGGAATAGGGGGCGTTGGTGACGGCGCTGCCCCCGCCGTTTCCTGCGACGGGCTCCACTTTCCCCTCCACGGCAACCGTCCCCTGAGTACACAGCACGGCGTCCGCCAGAGTGATCGCATCCAGCAGAAGCTCTTCTTTGTCTGTCGAATCCGACGATAAGAGCGCTCCGGCCAACTGCCCTATTTTTGCAAAAATCGGTGAAGCCTGTTCCAAAGGCGCAAAAGCTTCCACAGCCCGCTTTAAACGGAAATCCTCCGAGAGCAGGCCGGTGCCTGCAATCATGGCGGCGCGGAGTCTGGCGCGCAATTCATATAGCGGTGAAATATCCATTTATGGTTCCTCCTCTGATGATATGGATGTTCAATACAGCAGACGTACCACAGTCTCCTCTGTGATGATGCTGAGAGGCTGTATTTTCAGGCGTCCGGTTTTGCTGTCATAATAAAAAGCTCCCAACAATACCTGATGCCGCAAGAAACCTTCCTCCGGCAGCAGCGCAAGTCTGTCCGTGGAGGGCTCCATGCCCGGCGCATCTCCCAGAGCAATGGTCTCCCCTGATTCGGTCTCCAGAGCAAATCCGTCCTCGGTTTTTCCCAGCAGCGCAAAGGAAATCAGACGCATATACATGGGTTCGGCAAGGGCATTTTTCAGCAGATTCTTGGCTGCCTTTGCTTCCGCCGCCAGCGAAGTCCCGGACAGAGCGTGGAGCTTCTGCAAATCCTCCTTTTCCACAGGACGAAGTTTGGCGCTGTCCCAGCGGACACGCAGATTCCCTTCCCCCGGATAACATACCGCCATGGGAACATGCGCCACGCCAAAAACGGTATCTTCCTCTTTTACATATTTTAACGCCTTGAGCGGGCGATAGTTGCGTGTGACAAACACTTCACCGGATTTGAGATCCGCCCAGCATCCGGTGTCTATGTACTCCTTTCTGGCGGCGTCATAATTTACCCAGAAGGATAATTGTATCAGATCCGCATCCGCCTTTCCCTTTCCCAGAGCTTCCAGCTCGGAAAGCTTCCAGATGCCGCCCAGCTCTTCATAGAGCACGGTGTCTTCCTGTTCCACGTCCCCCTGCTCCAGCTTATCCGACAGATATTGCCGGGATTTTTTGACCAATGTTCGGAATTTCTCCAAAACAGCAATGGCAGCCTCGTAATGTTCTTCTCTGCCGTCCTTCTGGAAAGCGGCAATTTCCAAGATCAGTCCGTTCAGCAGACGCTGGGGACCGGGAAGGTAATAGTCTCCAAGCTGTTTGGCGAGCTGCTCATAATTTTTCAGCACCGTACCTCCCATAGTGCCGAGGCCGGCCCGGGTCAGATCCTGTATCAGTTTGGCTGCCAGCTCAAGACCTTCCAGCTGCTTCTTCAATTTCTTGGTTTTGGCGGCTTTGGCGCTCTTGGCGGCGGACGCTTTCTTCTTAGCGGCCGCTTCCGGATCTTCGCATGTCACTCCGTCCGCGGTCTGAGCTGCAGTGTTTTTTGCTTCCCGCGCCTGCTTCTTTTCCCGTTTCTTTAAGATGTCCTCCGGAATTTCGCATGTACCGAAGTTTTTCTTCGCAAGAATTTCATAGAGAAGCGCCAGACCGTGTTTGCAGGGAAACTGGCGGCTGGGGCAGGAGCATCGGCACACCGGGTTGTCGGACTCTATGAAATCTACGGTGGTGATGTAATTGCTTTTCCCGCTGCCCGTACATTCTCCCAGATAAAAGGTGTCGTCCGCAGAGCGTTCCAGCCTCACAAATCCGCCCTTTTGGGATATTTTCCTGCCGTTTGCCGCGGCGGCAGCGTTTGGAGCCATGGCTTGAATCTGTTGTTCCGTAACCTGTTGCATAATAACCTCCTCAATGGCCACCCGGCCATTCTCTGCCTTATATATGCTCTCATTATAGCATAGAGTAAAGAAAATTAGAAGATTTCCTGTCGCACATAATTCACAAAAGTTAGAAAACATGATATACTTAAAAACGAGATCATTTTACTTCGTGAAAGTGAATATCACTTGTAAACGAAATAAGAGGGAGAGGGGCATATGAAGAAAATTTTCACAAAGAACCTGTGTATTTACATGGCGGTGGCACTGCTTGTCACTGTGGTTGCGATCTTTGGTCTGCAGACTGTTGTGACGCGAAGCACAAACACCAAGAGCAGTCTCGAGAAACTGGAGTCCGTGAAGGAGAAGCTCGACAGCAATCAGGAGGAAGTGGAGCATCTGACCGAGAATCTGGGAGAGAACAATCTTGCAAAGACAAAGGCCTTTGCGGAGATGATCCGCATGCAGCCGTCGATTGTAAGTGACAAGAGAAAACTGGATCAGATCAAAGAAGATCTGGGTGTAAGTGAGCTGCATGTCATCGATAAGAAAGGTATTATCACCCATAGCACGGTAGATGCCTATGTGGGATTTGATATGGGAAGCGGCGAGCAGTCGGCAGCTTTTCTCAAAATTATAGACGATCCGTCTATGGTTATTGTGCAGGAGCCGCAGGAGAACGCCGCGGAAGGCACGCTGATGCAGTATGTGGGTGTGGCCAGAAGGGATGCGGAGGGACTGGTACAGGTAGGAATCCGTCCGGAAGTGCTGGAGAATATGCTGAAAGGCATGGCCATCGATGTGGTGTTAAAAGAAATAGATTTCGGGAAGACCGGATACATATTTGCCATTGACAAGGCATCCGGTCTGCTCACGGCACATCCCGACAAAAACCTGATTGGAAAGTCGGCTGCGCAGGCCGGTCTGGATATCATGGGCAAATCGAAGGGAAGAACCAGAGTAAACGGTGTGACAGGATATTATGTGACGGAGGAATATGACGGACAGCTTATCGGCACTTTCATGCCCTCGAAAGAGTATTACAGTCAGAGATGGAATCAGACATTGGTGGTCTCCGTCAGCATGTTGATCATATTCTTTGTGCTGCTTCAAATGATCAGCCGCATGGTGGATCAGAGAATCGTGATGGGAATCAATCGCATCGCGGATTCCATGCGTCAGATCGCCGGCGGCGATTTCTCCGTCACGGTCAACGAGACAGGCAATCAGGAGTTTGAAGTGCTCAGTGAAAGCGTCAACAAGATGGTGGAGAGTATCTGTTCGAAGATGAGCGAGAACGAGGTGCTTCTTACGCAGCAGAAGCAGGATGTGGAGAACAATCGGGAGTTGATCGACAATATTAAGGAGGTCTGCTCCAATCTGGAAGGAGTATCGCAGGAGACGTTAAAAAATGCGCAGGCGATGCACCATGGTACGGAAGAACAGGAAAAGGTTCTGGAGGATCTAAAGAAAACCATGACGGAGCTGGCGCAGGAGTTGAATACGAGCGCCGACGCATCCACAGAGATATCACAGGCCACCGTGCAGACGGTGGAAGAGATGATGGAGGGCAGAAAGCAGATGGAGGAGCTGGCAGCTTCCATAGAAAAGATCAGCAGCACTTCCATGGAGATCGAGAAGATCATCGGAGATATCAATTCGATTGCACAGCAGACAAATATGTTGTCCCTGAACGCTTCTATCGAGGCGGCGCGGGCCGGCGAGATGGGAAAAGGATTTGCCGTGGTGGCGAGTCAGGTGGGAGAGCTTGCCGCACGGAGCTCGCAGGCCGCAAAAGAGACAGGGGAACTGATCATGAGTTCCATTCAGGCGGTGGAAGACGGCAAGAAGATCACGGAGCAGACCGTAAAGCAGTTTGACAATATGGCGGACGGTATAGAGAAAGCGAGCAAGAATGTGGGACAGATATCGGATATGGTGCGTCAGAATGTATCCATCGTGTCGCAGGCCATGAGCGGACTGGAGCGTATATCGGATGTGGTGAACCGCAATGTGGAGATCTCCAACAACAGTGAGCAGGTCTCCACAACCATGGCGCAGGAGACTGGAAAATTATTGCAATTGGTAGAATAATGCGTTTCTGCTCTTTTCCTTTGCAGATCACTGTGTTATACTGTGACTGCGATAAACTATGCGGGAATGGAACATGATGTACAGATGAAAGAGACAGAACTGATTTCCCTATCCTATGAAGGAGCGGGATTCACAAAACAGGATCGGGAGGGAATTCACAGAGCGGGAGAGAGGATCCGCTTGGGCGGGCTTGTGGCCTTTCCCACGGAGACGGTGTACGGTCTGGGCGGGGACGCACTGAATCCCGAGTCCTCCCGCAGAATCTATGCGGCCAAGGGCCGTCCTTCCGACAATCCGCTGATCGTGCATATCGCGGATATGGAGGCGCTTTCTCGGATTGTCTCCGAGATTCCGGATGCGGCCGTAAAGCTCTCAGATGCGTTCTGGCCGGGACCGCTTACCATGATCCTGCACAAATCCGACGCAGTGCCCTTGGAGACAACGGGCGGACTGGACACGGTGGCGGTGCGCATGCCCTCCCATCCGGTGGCTCTCGCGTTGATCCGTGAGGGCGGAGGTTATGTGGCGGCGCCCAGCGCCAACCGGTCGGGAAGACCAAGTCCCACGCTGGCGGCCCATGTGATGGAAGATATGAAGGGCAGAATCGATATGGTTTTGGACGGCGGAGCGTTGGGAATCGGACTGGAGTCCACCATTGTGGATCTGACGGAGGGACTGCCGCGGATTCTGCGCCCGGGCTATATCACCCGGGAGATGATCGCGCGGGTGCTGGGAGAGGTGGCAGAGGATGCCACGATCCTACAATCGCAGTCGGACTGCGGACAGGCGCCCAAAGCGCCGGGGATGAAGTACAGACATTATGCCCCCGAGGGGGAATTGACCATTGTGCGGGGGAATCCCGAGGCGGTGGCGGCGTATATCAACCGCAGGACGGAGGAAGACATCCGTGCGGGGGAGAAGACGGGCGTAATCGGCACGAAGGAATCCCTTGCGCGTTACCGGGCCGACGTGATAAAGAGCGTGGGCAGCAGGATGGATGAGGAGACCATTGCCAGAGGACTTTACGCCATACTCAGAGAATTTGACGAGGAAGGTGTGACAAAGATTTACTCCGAGGCTTTCTCAGCGGAAGGATTCGGACAGGCCATCATGAACCGGCTGTTAAAGGCGGCGGGGCATCACATAATTGATGTATAGGAGCGCATGGGATCCGCGGCGGAAGCGGATGGCGATGAGGCGGAACGGGAGGAAAAATGATAGCAATCGGAAGCGATCACGGCGGTTTTGAATTAAAGGAAAAAATTATCCGTCATTTGGAAGAGAGAGGGATGGAATACCGGGACGTGGGGTGCAAGGATCAGGCCTCCTGCGATTATCCCGTGTTTGGCCATGCGGCGGCGAAGGCCGTGGCCTCGGGAGAGTGTGAGAAGGGCATTGTAATCTGTACAACCGGTATCGGTATCTCGATCTGTGCCAACAAGGTAAAGGGTGTGCGGTGCGCAGTGTGCGGGGATATATTCTCCGCCAGAATGACCCGTATGCACAATGATGCCAATATGCTTGCATTGGGAGCGGGCATTGTGGGAGAGAAGCTGGCGGTGGAGATCGTGGATGCGTTTCTCGACACGGCGTTTTCCGAAGAGGAGCGCCATCAGCGCAGAATTGCTCAGATTGAGGAAGTGGAATCGTAAGAAAATGATAGATGAAAAGTGTACGGACACAGGAGGAAGCGTATGGCAAAAGCAGTTGTTATGGATCACCCGCTGATACAGCATAAAATCGGTTTGATTCGCAGGAAGGAGACGGGCACCAAAGATTTTCGGCAGACCATCAGTGAGATTGCGATGCTGATCTGTTATGAGGCCACCAGAGATCTGAAACTGGACGAGGTGGAGATCGAGACGCCCATCTGCAGGACGAAGGTAAAGGAATTAAAGGGCAAGAAGATGGCCGTGGTGCCGATCTTAAGAGCAGGGCTCGGCATGGTGGACGGTATGCTGGATCTGATCCCGGCGGCGAAGGTAGGACACATCGGTCTTTACAGAGATCCGGACACCTTAAAGCCCGTGGAATATTATTGTAAGCTGCCTGCGGATTGTGCGGAGAGAGAGGTGTTTGTGGTAGATCCCATGCTGGCCACCGGCGGATCCTCCGCGGCCGCCATACAGATGTTGAAGGACAGAGGGTGTAAAAACATCCATTTTATGTGTATCATTGCCGCTCCGGAAGGTGTGAAGGTCATGCAGGAAGCGCATCCCGATGTGGATCTCTACATCGGCGCGCTGGATGAGAAACTCAATGATCACGGTTATATCGTACCCGGTCTGGGGGATGCGGGAGACCGTATTTTCGGGACCAAATAGATTTTATCAAGCCAATGTTGTGCCTGCCGAGGCGGACAGGGGGAATCAAGGTGAAACATACAAAGAGAATGGTGGCTGTTCTGACAGTTTTGGCGTTGACAGTGGCGCTCAATCCGGACGGCAGTATCCCGGGGGCGATGCCGGTCATGGCCACCGGCACCAGAGAGCAGATCGATCAGACTCAGAGGGAAAAAGATCAACTGGAGGGCAAACGGGACGAGCTGGAGGAAGATATTCAGGGCTTAAAGGGCGAGCGAAATACGCTGAAAGGCGAGCTGAACCAGTTGAATACAAAGTTGTTCGAAATCAGCAGAAATCTGGAGGATCTGGAGGAACAGATCAGGGATAAGGAACAGGAGATCAAGGATACGCAGGCCGCGCTGGAGGAGGCGAAACAAACGGAAGCGGATCAGTATGAGAATATGATCCTGCGCGTACGGAAAATGTATGAGCGCAACGACGCCAGCTATCTCAACGCTTTCGTCGGGACGCTTCTGGACACGGGAAGTTTTGCCGATATGTTGAATACGGCAGACAGCTTTGAGAAGATTGCCAGTTATGATAAGATGCAATTGGATGAATTTAAGGAAAACCGTCGTCTGATAGAGGAGCATGAGAATCTGCTGCAGCAGGAGAAGCGGGATCTGGACGGTCTGAAGCTTGAGGCGGAGACGGAAAAGAGCAAGGTGTCCGGACTGGTCGGGCAGATTTCCAATTCCATAGCCACGTATTCGGATCAGATATCCGAGGCGGAACAACAGGCGCTTGCCTATGAGGCGGAAATCAAAAAGAAAGAAGAGGACTTGGAGTATCTGCGCAAGAAACTTGCCGAGGAGATGGCCATGTCGCAGGAGGCGGCCAGCGGAGAGTGGAGAGATATCTCCGAAGTGACCTTTGCGGAGGGAGACAGAAAACTGCTGGCGAATCTGATTTATTGCGAAGCCGGCGGGGAGCCGTACGCAGGGCAGCTTGCCGTCGGCAGTGTGGTGATCAACCGTGTGCTCAGCGAAAAATTTCCGGACAGTGTGGTGGGCGTGATCTATCAGAACAGACAGTTTTCGCCGGTGGCCAGCGGCAGACTGAGTCTGGCTCTGGGTGAGAACAGGGCGACGGCAGACTGCTATCGGGCGGCGGATGAGGCCATGGCCGGGGTGACCAATGTGGGAACCTGTGTCTATTTCAGAACGCCCATAGACGGGCTGACCGGCATCAGTATCGGCGGCCATATCTTTTACTAAACCATATTGTAAACCATTTATATACGGACAGTCCTACAGACCTCTTTCGTTCAGAATGGTCTGCAGGCGATCAAATTTATCACGATAAATCATGGAGAGCAGATGATCTAACCGGCGAAGGCTGGCGGTCATCTGTTTCTGCGTGATGAGATTTTTCTCCAAAGCTTCGGCCAGTTCGTCCAGATCCACCACTTTCATACGACCGTCGGGATAGAGGATCACGTCCGCGAGAAGATCCGTGACGGTGAGAGTGTCCCCGGTCTCATTGAATTCGTATTCCACGATGTCGCAGTACCAGAAGAGCAGAGAGCCGTCCGACCTGTAGAATTTGCTGATCTTGAGACCTTCTTCCAACAGGTAACAGGAGCTTCCGTGGTCGAAATGGGTCTTGGGATTGATGGTGTGCCATGTGGTGAGGATGAAGTCCTTTGTCCGCTCCACGATCACGTCATCCTTCAACAGGAGGCATTCGGAGGGAATGTAGCGTCTGCGGTAGAGCTGAAGATTCTTTTCGTCGTTCATAGAGGTATACTCCTTTTTCGTGTTGTATTGCAAAAACGGTGGCAAGTGACGGAATTGAACCATAGAATTGAACCACGGAATTGACCCATAGAGACAAAACAGGCGCCGAATGCGGTGGCAGGGCTGCCCTTATTTGTCTCTATGGTTCAATTCCTGTATGCCACAAAAAGTTTCTAGTTGTTCTTCGTTCAGCGCCGGTTCGGCTTCCTGCGCTATCAGCGGGAAAGGAAGAAAGGGCAGGGGCGGCGTATCGTGTGGGCAGAGTGTTTTCTCCATCCAGATCATGTCCAGCCATTGGCCGTTTTTGTAGCCGGAATGGTGGAAATGTGCCACTGTGTCATATCCGAAGCGGCGGTGGAAGGCTTCGCTCACAGGGTGTGGGTAGGCGATACAGGCGCAGAGATTGCAGACATGCTGCCTGCGCAGACACTCCTCCAAAGCGCGGTAGAGCAGACTTCCGATCCCCTCTCCCGTGCAGTCCTCCCTGATATAGACGGAGGTCTCCACGGACCAAGCGTAGGCGGCCCTTCCCTTGAAGGGAGAGGCGTAGGCATAGCCCAGAATTTCTTCGCCTTTGACCGCGGCCAGATAGGGATAGCACGCCAGCGTATTGCGGATGCGGGATTCAAATTCCTCCACGTCAGGCGTTTCGTATTCGAAGGTGATGACGGTGTGTTCCACATAGGGTGCGTAGATCGAAAGCAGAGCCGGGGCATCTTCCGGCACGACATATCTAAGCGAGATTCGGGACGGCTTGTTCATGACGGATTCTCCTTTTTTGTAAAATTCTAAACCTGCCCAATGAACAAGTCAATGAGAAATTAGTCGCAAAAGAGCAGGAAATAAAATCTGAAAATAAGAATTGATAGTTTTTTGGTGATTCTGCATTGTTTTGGGTAGACATTTTATGGAAAAATGGGTATAATCTACTATGTCGGAATCAATTTTTCGGGGGAATCGGATGAGCCACAGGCACAAGAGTAATCCTGAATATGACAAGAGTGTATATCGCTCTCTTGTGTTGATCACACAGTTTGGCATTAATATGCTGGTGCCGATCTGTATGATGTCGGCTCTGGGGATCTGGCTGGATAACAGATATCATACTTCTTTCTGGACGATTCTGCTGTTCTTTGTGGGGGCCGTTGCGGGCGGGCAGAACATATACCGCATGGCGAAGAAAATTTACGGGGCGGACGACAGCGCCGAGGAGAAGCATGTCCGCAAAGCGGACGGAAGAGACGAAGATTCCCGCATATAAGACATTGAAGGTGTCGAAAATGATAACTTGGCTTAAAAATAGAAACAGAACTTTGCTGGAGCTGGATACCGCAGTGTTGTTCTGGACGCTTATCGCCAGTGCGGCGGGGCTGGCGCTTCCTCTGCACGCTTTGGAAATTGACAGACGGGACTGGTGGCTTGCGCTATGGACGGCGGCGGCGCTTGTTCTGATCTCCGTGCTGCATATGCAACGCTGTCTGGACAGAGCCCTCGATTTTGACGAGGGTACCGCCTCCAAATTGATCGTCAGAGGCTATCTGATACGCTATGTGTCCGTCGGGGTCATTTTGATTGTCACTGTACTTACGGGGATCCTGAATCCGCTGATCCTGTGTCTGGGCTATCTGCTGATTATGAAAGTAGCGGTTTATTCACAGCCGTTTACCCATAAGCTTTACAATAAGCTGTTCCATGAGACGGAGCCGGAGGCGGAACCGATCGGGGATGAGCTTTAAAAAGCGAAATTTCAAAAGAGAAATGCAAAAATTAAAGAGGGAGGTGAGAATATGGTTCATGGCATTTTGTTATCCGGATCCACGGATGTGGATGTTATGGTGCATGGGCTGGTGTCTTACCAGTTCTTTGGACATACTGTCTGGATAACAACCACACATGTCAGCCTGCTGTTGGTTGTCCTGATTCTATGCGGATTTTCCATCGTGGCGGGACGGGTCATGAAGAAAGGGACGGAAGTGCCGGGTGGTTTTCAAAATGTGATTGAACTGATTGTGGAGATGCTGGACGGCATGGTGAATTCTACCATGGGAAAGAATGCGACCAAGTTCTACAATTACATCGGAACGGTTTTCATCTTTATTCTGTTCAGCAACATATCGGGACTCTTGGGCTTAAGACCCCCCACGGCAGATTACGGCGTGACTTTTCCGCTGGGTGTTCTGACGTTTATCCTGATTCATTTCAATCAGTTTAAGCATCAGAAACTCAAGGATATCTGGACGGATATGTGTTCGCCGCTCCCGCCGTGGCTGCCGATTTGGTTTCCCATCAATGTCATCAGCGAAATTGCGGTACCGATATCACTGTCACTTCGTTTGTTCGCAAATGTGTTGTCGGGCACGATCATGATGGCTTTGATCTACGGACTGCTGGGCGTGATCGCGACGGCATGGCCCGCGGCGCTGCATGTGTATTTTGATTTGTTCTCCGGAGCAATTCAGACCTATGTATTCTGTATGTTGACGATGACCTACATCAATAATGCTATTGGTGAAGAGGCCTAGTAAACAAAACCAAAAGTCAAAATCAGGAGGAAAACAAAATGGAATTCAACGAGTATTTTATCTTAGGATGTTCTGCAATCGGCGCAGGTCTGGCAGTAATCGCCGGTATCGGACCCGGTGTAGGACAGGGTATCGCCGCCGGTCATGCGGCTGCTGCAGTGGGACGTAATCCCGGTGCAAAATCTGCAATTACTTCAACCATGCTGCTCGGACAGGCGGTTGCGGAGACCACCGGTCTGTACGGTTTGCTGATTGCGATTCTGTTATTGTTCGTAAAGCCTCTGTTACCATAAGACACGGTAAAAAATTACCGGAAAGGAGGCAGAAATGATACTATTAACCGCAGGAGAGACCTATGAGAGAATGTTCGGCATCGACTGGCAGCTTCTGGCCGATTCCACACTCTCCATCATAGCCGTCTTTGTTCTGTTTGCCATAATGAGCTACTTCCTGTTCAATCCCGCCCGCAAGATGCTGACGGATCGTCAGGCCAAGATCAAAGGTGAGCTGGATGCCGCGAGAGAAGGCATGGAGGAGGCAGACCGCTTGCGAGAGGAGTACGAGGCCAAGCTTCGTGACATCGACAAGGAGGCGGAGAGCATCCTGAGCGAGGCACGCAAGAAGGCGCTGGCCAGCGAGAACCGGATTGTCGCCGAGGCGAAGGAAGAGGCTGCTCGCATTATGGAGAGAGCGCGTGTGGAAGCCGAACTGGAGAAACAGAAAGTGTCCGATGAGGTGAAACGGGAGATCATCGCCGTAGCTTCCCTGATGGCAGGCAAGGTTGTCACCGCATCCATCGACACGAAGGTTCAGGATCAGCTTATCGACGAGACGCTGAAGGAGATGGGTAAGAATACATGGCTAAGTTAGTTTCCAAAACATACGGTGAAGCCCTGTTTCAGATAGCCATGGATGCCCGCACGGACAATACCGCAGGGAGTGGATCCGGCGCGGCAGACGATCTGTTTGTACAGGTACAGCAGGTCAGCGCCATCCTGCAGGACAATCCGGAATTTGACAAACTGATGCTGCATCCCGGCATTCCCAAGCAGGAGAAGGTAGCGGCTATGGAAGCTGTCTTTAAGGGCCGGGTGAGCGATGCGCTCACGGGATTGATGGATGTGGTCATCCGCAAGGAGCGATACGGAGATCTTCAGGAGATCTTCGGCTACTTCATCGATAAAGTGAAGGCGGCAAGGGGCATCGGAGTGGCGTACATCACCACGGCGGTGGAGCTCACCGACAAGCAGAAGGCGGATACCGTGGCAAAGCTTTTAGAGACGACATCCTATCAGAGTATCGAGACACAGTTTTCTGTGGACGGATCCCTGATCGGAGGCATGGTCATCCGTATCAACGACAGAGTGGTGGACAGCAGTGTCCGCTCAAAATTAGATGATTTGACAAGACAACTATTACAAATCCGGCTCGCATAGAGAGCTGGAGGAAAGGTGCTACAGAACATGAATTTGAAACCGGAAGAAATAAGTTCTGTAATTAAGGAGCAGATTCAGAGATATGCTTCCACGCTGGACGTGTCTGATGTGGGCACGGTCATTCAGGTTGCGGACGGTATTGCTCGTGTGCATGGGTTGGAAAATGCCATGCAGGGAGAGCTTCTGGTGTTCCCCGGAGAGGTATACGGCATGGTGCTGAACCTGGAGGAGGACAATGTAGGTGCGGTTCTTCTGGGCAGTGCGCGCAATATCAACGAAGGCGATATTGTAAAGACCACGGGCCGCGTGGTGGAAGTTCCTGTGGGCGACGCCTTGTTAGGACGTGTGGTGAACTCGCTGGGACAGCCCATCGACGGCAAAGGACCCGTACAGACGGACAAATACCGCAAAATTGAGCGCGTGGCAAGCGGCGTTATCACAAGAAAGAGCGTGGACACTCCTTTACAGACCGGTATCAAGGCAATCGATTCCATGGTTCCCATCGGAAGAGGGCAGCGTGAATTGATTATCGGTGACCGCCAGACGGGTAAGACGGCCATCGCCATCGATACCATCATCAATCAAAAAGGACAGAACGTAAAATGTATTTATGTGGCAATCGGTCAGAAGGCGTCTACCGTTGCCAATATCGTGAAGACTTTGGAGGAGTTCGGGGCTATGAGTTATACCACCATCGTGGTATCCACGGCCAGTGATCTGGCTCCTCTGCAATACATTGCTCCCTACTCCGGCTGTGCCATCGGCGAGGAGTGGATGGAGAACGGCGAGGATGTGCTGGTCATCTATGATGACTTGAGTAAACATGCAACCGCATACCGTACACTCTCCTTGCTGCTTCGTCGTCCGCCCGGGCGTGAGGCATATCCCGGCGATGTGTTCTACCTGCATTCGAGACTGTTGGAGCGCGCGGCGAGAATGAGCGACGAGTACGGCGGAGGATCCCTCACCGCTCTGCCCATTATCGAGACGCAGGCCGGAGACGTGTCGGCTTATATTCCCACCAACGTTATCTCTATCACGGACGGACAGATCTATCTGGAGACAGAGATGTTCAACGCCGGTTTCCGTCCCGCTGTAAACGCAGGACTTTCCGTATCCCGTGTGGGTGGCGCGGCACAGATCAAGGCGATGAAGAAAATTGCGGCTCCCATTCGTACGGAGCTTGCCCAGTACAGAGAGCTGGCAGCTTTTGCACAGTTTGGTTCCGAGCTGGATGCCGATACCAAAGAGAAGCTTGCACAGGGCGAGCGTATCAAAGAGGTTTTAAAACAGCCTCAGTACCGTCCCATGCCCGTGCAGTATCAGGTTATCATTATCTACGCCGTGACCCGCAAGTATCTGCTGGATGTGGCGGTGGAGGACATCACCAGATTCGAGGAGGAATTCTTTGCGTTTCTGGATACCAAATACCCCGAGGTGCCTCGCAGCATTGCGGACGAACAGGTGATTTCCGATAAGACGGAGGAAGTGCTGAAAAAGGCGATCGAAGAGTTTAAGCAGGGATTTCATTAGTAATCCCTTTGCCGCAAGAGGGCAGATAGGAGTAAGTTATGGCATCAATGCGTGATATAAAGCGCCGCAGAAGCAGTATTCAGGGCACACAGCAGATCACGAAAGCGATGAAGCTGGTGTCCACCGTAAAACTGCAGCGCGCCAAAGCAAATGCAGAGCGCTCCAAGGTATACTTTGAGAACATGTTTGAGACGGTGAACAGCATTTTATCCCGGGTGGGACATGTGGAACATCCGTATCTTATGCCGGGCCAGTCTCAGAAAAAAGCCGTGATTGTGATCACTTCCAACCGCGGTCTGGCCGGCGGATATAATTCCAATGTGGTGAAGCTCATCACCCGGCATGAGACTTGGCGGAAGGAAGATCTGGAGATTTATGCGCTGGGAAATAAGGGCCGGGAGGCTCTCGCCAGAAACGGTTACACCATTCGGGAAACGCTTCCCGAGGTCATCGACGACCCCACTTATGCGGATGCGATGCTGTTGACGCAAAGACTTTTGAAGGCCTTTGCGGCGGGGGAGGTCGGGGAGATTTATCTCGCCTACACTTCCTTCAAGAATACGGTGAGCCATGAGCCGAAGATTCTGAGACTCCTGCCTGTGGACAGGGAGGAACTCGAGAGCAGCGGCAAAGAGGCGGATGCGATCATGAATTTTGAGCCCGAGGATGTGGAGGCTCTGGACATGATCATCCCTAAGTATGTCACCAGTCTCATCTACGGCGCCATGGTGGAGGCCGTAGCCAGTGAGAACGGCGCCCGTATGCAGGCCATGGACAGCGCTACCAGCAATGCGGAGGAAATGATAGACGATCTGTCTCTGAAGTATAACAGAGCAAGACAGGGCTCCATCACACAGGAGCTGACAGAGATTATCGCGGGTGCGGAAGCCTTAGGATAAGACGAAAAGAATTTCTAAGCGCGCAAAAGGACGCGCACTAAGAAATTCTATGTTTCGTCCGGAAGAATCGCGGGGCGATTCTTCCCCGGGTAGATGTGGCCCGCAAGTATAACAAATATGCACGTTTTTTGTGCAGGAAAGAGGTAAGAATGGCAGGAGAGAATAGAGGTAAAGTCACTCAGGTCATCGGCGCGGTGCTGGATGTGCGCTTCGATGAGGGAAAGCTGCCGGAGATCAACGAGGCTATTCGGATCCCCACCGGAACCGACGCCGAGCTGACTGTGGAGGTATCCCAGCATCTGGGTGACGATACCGTGAGATGTATCGCCATGGGTACCACCGACGGATTGGTGCGCGGGATGGAGGCAATTGCCACCGGAGCGCCCATCACCGTACCGGTAGGTGAGAACACTCTGGGTAGAATCTTCAATGTATTGGGTCAGCCCATCGACAACAAGCCTGCTCCGGAAGGGGTGACTTATGAGCCCATCCACAGACCCGCTCCGGAATTTGCGGAGCAGTCCACCGAGACGGAACTGTTGGAGACGGGTATCAAGGTCGTGGATCTGCTCTGTCCTTATCAGAAGGGCGGTAAGATCGGCCTGTTCGGCGGCGCCGGCGTGGGCAAGACCGTGTTGATTCAGGAGTTGATCCGTAATATTGCAACCGAGCACGGCGGCTATTCCGTGTTTACCGGTGTGGGAGAGCGTACCCGTGAGGGAAATGATCTGTATCATGAGATGATGGAGTCGGGCGTTATCGACAAGACGACCATGGTGTTCGGACAGATGAACGAGCCCCCCGGAGCGAGAATGAGAGTGGGACTTACGGGACTTACCATGGCGGAGTATTTCCGTGACAAGGGCGGCAAAGATGTGCTGCTTTTCATCGACAATATTTTCCGTTTTACACAGGCGGGCAGCGAGGTTTCCGCTCTGCTTGGACGTATGCCTTCGGCGGTTGGTTATCAGCCTACGCTGCAGACGGAGATGGGTGCCCTGCAGGAGCGTATCACTTCTACCAAGAGCGGTTCCATCACTTCCGTTCAGGCAGTTTATGTGCCTGCCGATGACTTGACCGACCCGGCGCCGGCCACCACTTTTGCACATCTGGATGCGACTACCGTGTTGTCCCGTTCCATCGTGGAGCTGGGTATTTATCCGGCGGTTGATCCCTTGGAGTCCACCTCCCGTATTCTGGATCCCAGAATTCTGGGTGAGGAGCATTATCACACGGCCCGCGGTGTGCAGGAGATTTTGCAGCGCTATAAGGAGCTGCAGGATATCATTGCCATTCTGGGTATGGATGAGCTTTCCGAGGAGGATAAACTGGTGGTGTCCCGTGCGCGTAAAGTGCAGAGGTTCCTCTCACAGCCTTTCTTTGTGGCAGGACAGTTCACCGGCCTCGAGGGAAAATATGTGCCCATCAATGAGACCATCCGTGGATTTAAAGAGATTCTGGAAGGTAAGCATGATGATATCCCCGAGAGCTATTTCCTGAATGCCGGCAGCATAGACGATGTATTAGCCAAGGTACAGAAGTAATAGGGAAAGGACCGATAACATGGCAGAGAATCAAAATTTTTATCTGCGCATCATCACACCGGACAGACTGTTCTATGAAGGTGATGTGGAGATGGTGGAATTCAACACCACGGAAGGTGAAATAGGTGTGCTGCCGGGACATATTCCCCTGACCGTCATCGTGAAGCCGGGAATCTTGGCGATCACCGAGAAGGACGGCGAGAGAGAAGCCGCGCTTCATGCCGGATTTGCGGAAATTCTGCCGGAAGGTATCACCATATTGGCCGAGATCGTGGAGTGGCCGGAGGAGATCGACATGCATCGCGCAGAGGAGGCCATGAACCGCGCGAAGGAGCGTCTTGCGAGCAAAACGCCCGAGACGGATGTTGCCCGTGCCGAGACGGCGCTTCTGCGGGCAATGGCGAGAATCGAGATATTGAAATAGGAACAGGCGGCAGCTCCCGGAATGCCATGCAAAAGATGTGCGACGAACGGACATGATGCGTGGTATTCCGGGAGTACTGTATATTGGATGACACAAAAAACAAAAACGGTGCATATCTTATTAAAAAGCGGCGATGAGGCACCGATATGGATTTCAAACCGAAAATACTCCACAGCTTTCCCGGTCAAATTCCCCTGCCATTTTATATGACCTATCCCGGTTATCTGGGGGCGGAACAGGAGCGGGCGCTTCTGCGGGACATGGAATATCTGCAGCAGGCATATCCGGGCGAGGTGAAGCGTTACCAGCGCAGAGTGGCGGAAATATTGGACAAAACGGATTATGAAGGCAGTATGATCTATGACGAGTATCCTGATTTTACCAGTATGCGCAGGCTGACGGAAAGCATGGTAAAGATACTGCAGAATGAAGATAAGGAGCTGCCCGAAGAGCAGCGGATGCCGGCGGAAAAGTGGAGCTGGCTGGCGGATATGATTCAGGTGCTTTTGTGTGATGAGATCTATAAGCGCAGACACGGAGGCAGAAGAGGAAAAATTTTTGGATGAATTAAACGGACTGTTGGAAGAAATTCTGAATATAGATTTACGGCAGATCGTGCTGAGCAACACAAGGGATGAGGCACAGGGCACCAAGGTAAAGGTGCGCCCTGTGCTGCTTAAGGGCGAGCTGTTTTTTCAGGAGACCCTGTATCGGGGTACACAGGTATTTCATGAGAATCTGACCGGAGAGGAGATGCGCGGACGCATCAGAGCATATCTGGAGACGCTCTTTAAACAGGCAGATTTTTGGGGAGAGTCGTGGGAAGGCACGGTTCTTGTGAGCAAAAAGGGAAAAATGACCATAAAGACGCGCGGAAGAAAGAAGGATTCCTTACCGAAGACGGACAGGTCCTCCCGCGAGAGACTTTCTTCGCTCTCACATAATCGTAGCAAACAATATATTCTCACGGACGGCGCACCGGTGGATTTTCTGGTGGGCTTGGGTGTGCAGACATCGGACGGAAGAGTCGTCAAGGCAAAATATGATAAGTTTCGTCAGATCAATCGATATCTGGAATTTATCGAGGATGTGTTGGACATGCTGCCCGATGACCGGACGATTCGCATTGTGGACTTCGGGTGCGGCAAGTCCTATCTCACCTTTGCCATGTACTACTATCTTCACGAGATGCAGGGGAGAGATCTTCAGGTGATCGGGCTGGATCTGAAAGCCGATGTCATTGCTCACTGTAATGAGCTGGCACAGAGCCTTCACTATGACGGCCTGCATTTTGAAAGAGGGGATATCAGTACCTATGGGGGCGCCGTGGAGGCGGATATGGTGGTGAGCCTCCACGCCTGTGACACCGCCACGGATTATGCTCTGGAGAGGGCGGTGAAATGGGGAGCCAGCGTGATTTTTGCAGTGCCCTGCTGTCAGCATGAGGTCAACGGGCAGATGCGATGCGAGATGCTGCAGCCCTTGTTTAAGTACGGTGTGATCAAGGAGCGCATGGCGGCGTTAATAACCGATGCGCTGCGCGCGGATTTGCTGGATCAGAAAGGATATGATACGCAGATACTGGAGTTTATCGACATGGAACATACGCCCAAGAACCTTTTGATCCGTGCGGTCAAAAGAAGCGGCGCCGGTATGAGAAGAAAAGGGGATCGATCCGACATACGGGAGCTGACGGGATTTTTGCATATAAACCCTACATTGGAGCAATTATTGGATGAAGAGAACGCTGATTAAACTGGCAGTATTTCTGTCGGTGTTCTTGGCTACGCTTGTGGTGGCGGGCCGAATTATGAATAAAGGGCATAACAACATGACCATGGAGATGGGGGATGCCTCTCTGCCCATTGTTTTCATGGAGCGGGACGGTTTGCGCTATAATGAGCTGCATGGATATAGTGCGCCTATGGACACGGCCTTTGAGCGGGGGACGGTGACTGTGCTCGGCGAGGGCAGAAGCCTCTCGCTTCGGGTGGACACCTATGGGAGGATTGTGTCCGGCATGGCCATGGAGGTGCGAAGCATCGACGGGAGCCGTCTTGTGGAGAAGAGAGAGATTACGGACTACACTTTGGGAGAAGAGGTTTTGTCCGCGGACTTTTCTTTAAAGGATCTGATCGATCGGGACACGGAATACGCGTTGGTTCTAACTCTGACGCTGGAGGAGAGTCAGCCGGTCTATTACTATACCCGTGTGGTCTGGAGTGAGAGACTGTATGCGGACGAGAAGCTTGGATTCGTGAAAGACTTCCATGAGAGACTCTATGACAGGGAGGCGGCCAAAGAACTGACCAAATATCTGGAGAGCAATGCGAGACTCGAGGACAACAGCTCTTTTCACAAAGTAAATATCCACAGCAGTTTCAGACAGATCACTTGGGGCAATATGAATGTGCGGGAAGTGGGGGAGCCGGTTATCCTGCTCACGGAGATCGGGGAGCAGACCGCGTCTTTTTTGGTGAATTACTTTGTGGAAAGCGGTGAAAGATCCTCTACTTATTATCGCGTGCAGGAACATTTTCGTGTGCGCTATACCACGGAGCGAATGTATCTTTTAAACTATGAGCGTACCATGGTTCAGATACCGGATGTGGAGCATATGTGTACCAATGACAAGATTGTGCTGGGCATCACGGGGACGGATGTTCCTATGATGGAGAGCGAAGACGGGAGCAATGTGGTCTTCGAGGTGGACAATCAGCTCTACAGTTATAATGCGGACAGCAATCGGCTCACGATTATTTTCAGTTTTTATGACAAGGATCACTTGGATGCACGCACTCTATATGACGCTCATTCCATCAAGATACTGGATGTGACGGAGGGCGGAAACGTCAGCTTTGCGGTTTACGGATATATGAACAGAGGGCGTCACGAGGGGGAAGTGGGGATTCAGATTTATACCTATGACAGCGCTTTGAACACGGTGGAGGAGAATGTCTATATCCCTTATGGCAAGAACTATGCCGTGCTGAAACCCCAGATGGAACAACTGCTTTATGTAAACAGGGATCAGCGGCTGTATCTGATGCTGGAGAATGTGATCTACGGGATTGATTTGGAGCAAAAGACCTATTATCCCATGGTGGAGATCGCGCAGGATGACAATATCCGGGTCTCGGACAATAACCGCATTATGATCTGGCAGGAGGGCGAGGACGGATATCACAGCAATCGTCTGAATGTGCGCAATCTCAACACGGAGGTGCAGAATGTGATTGTGGCCAAAGCGGGGGAGTATATTCGTCCGCTGGGATTCATGGGAGAGGATATTATCTATGGCGCGGCCAAAGAGGAAGACATTTATCGGGAGAATTCCGGGAGAATCTTTTTCCCCATGTATAAGGTCTGCATCTGTGATTCGGAAGGTCAGGTGTTAAAGGAATACAGTCAGGAAAACATGTATGTGATCGACTGCAGCGTGGAGGACAATCAAATCACGTTGGAGCGTATGAAGCGGCGCGAAGACGGCAGCTATGTGGAGGCCGTGCCGGATCATATTATGAATAATGTGGAAATTGAGACGGGAAAATATCTGATCGTGGCGCCTGTCATCGACGTCTATGAGCGGTATGTCCAGATACAGACCAAAGTGCATATCGACAGTAAAACCATGCAGATCCTCACGCCTAAGGAAGTGGTGTTTGAGGGTGGGAGAGAGCTTGTGCTGGATGCGGAGAGCGACGCGACCAAGTACTTTGTCTATGGCGCCTATGGCGTGGAGGGAATTTACACTTCGCCGGCCAAGGCGGTCACATTGGCCAACAATATCTCAGGTGTGGTGGTGGATCAGGAGGGAAGCACGGTATGGCTGAGAGGAAATCGCGCATTGCGCAATCAGATCATGGCCATCACGGAGGCGAAAGTGTCGGAGGAGAAGAACAGTCTGGCCGTGTGTCTGGATACGATCTTAAAATACGAAGGGATTATTCGTAATTCCGATTATCTGTTGGCACAGGGTCAGACTGCTATGGGAATCCTGAGGGATAACCTTCAGGATGTTCAGATTCTGGATTTGTCAGGTTGTGATCTGGATGCCGTACTCTACTATGTCAATCAGGACATACCGGTTCTGGCTCTGACAAGCGATGGCGAGGCGGTCCTGATCACCGGTTTTAACGAATTCAACATTGTGGTGATGAATCCTGTCAAAGGAACGCTATCCAAGCAGGGAATCAACGATTCTGCGGAGTGGTTCAGGGAAAACGGCAATCTCTTTGTCACTTACATGAGGGAGTGACGAAAAGATACTTGCGGTATCGCTGGAGCATTTTCAGAAGCAGGATGCCCAGCACACCGCAGGAGAGGACTTCCCCGGCGCCCACTGTCAGCATGAAATACGGGATGCCGCCCGGCAGCCCATAGGCGTAGGCTAGCACGAAGGGGACAATGATCGTGTTGGCGATAATGGGCGGGAGCGGAGCGAGAAACACTTTGACGCTGCCCGTCTGACGCTCGGCTTTAGCTTGGCCGCAGAGAAAATAGGTTCCGAGAGCGCCCAAGAGCGTGGCCAGACTTCCGAAGAGGATATCCCAAGGAAGGGCTCCGGTGAGAAGATTGGCCAGAAGACAGCCAATAAATAAACCGGGTATGGCTGCGGGGGTAAAAAAAGGGAGGATGGTCAAGGCCTCCGAGAAGCGGAGCTGAATGGCATAATTTGCCAGTCCGAGAGAGTTGGCCAACAAAGTCAGCACAACATAAAGAGCAGCAGTGACTGCCGCGTGTACCAGTGACAATACGTTTTTGTTCATTTTTTTGTTCTCCTTAGTTTTGTTTTACGTGAGGATGGTTTCGAACTCACGGATCTGTTGCGGGAACTCCAAACAGAATTCCCACAAGAGATTATTATATCCCAAACAGGGAGAAAGTCAAGACATGTCTTATACCCTATACCAGCTTATACCAAATCTGCCGCAAGAAGTCTCTTACGAAGCTGCATGCCCACTGCCAGAGCAATGGCAATCTTTATCAGATCTCCCGGAATGTAAGGAATTACGCCGGCCCAAAGAGCAGCCATGAAATCCAGATGGAGCTGATAGGCAAGCCACAGCGTTCCGAAGAGATAGAGGACCAAAGTAGCCAGCAAGGCGCCGATCATATTCGTGACAGGTCTGTTTTTCCAGTGATCCACAAAGAATCCCAGAATCAGAGAGAGAAATATATAACCAATCATATAGCCGCCGGTGGGACCGAACAGCCTGCCGGCTCCTCCGGTGAAATTAGACAGAACGGGGAGACCTGCCAGACCCAGCAGAATATACAGCAGGACGCTTACGGTACCCCGTTTCATGCCCAGCACGGTCACGGCAAAATAGATTGCCATGGTGCCCAGAGAGAGCGGAACGGGACTGATGGGGATGTTCAGGGAGAAGGGGGCTATGATACATACCACGGCGGTCATAAGGCCGATGACGGCCATCTGCTTTACTTTGGATGAGTTTTTGTTCATGCGATTCAAATGCTCCTTTTCATAATGTATTTGGTGATTGCGGCACTTTCCTTTTTGCAAAGTGTCATTGTGCAGGTTGTATACTCCAACGCAGACCCGCTTCCGCTCCCACCTCACCGTAGCGGTACAAGGTGAGAAGTACTTCTAAGGCTCGCGTCACAGGACGCGAGCCAAGAAGTACTAAGTCTCACCTAAGACACCAAAGTACGGTGTCTAAGTACCGACGGTTCGCTAGGGTCTGCTTATGGAGTATACAACCTGCACAATTCGGATTACAAAAATTGAAGTTCCACAATCACCTATGGGTAAAATGAATAACTGCAATATATAAACCAGAACAGAAATGGGTTTACATTAAAAGAATACAGTAGGAAAAGATAAATGTCAACCCATTTCAAACAGGTTGACATTTATAACAATCTGAAGCAATCCTTTGCAGTAAACTAGCCCGGGCATGGAATATTTGTATGAAGACCCTTGAAAAACGTCAGCGCTTAGCGAGGTACGAGCTTAGCGTCTGCTACGTTTTTCACGGAGCGAGAGCGTGTCTGAATACAAATATTCCCTGCCCGGGCGGAAGTTTACGCAAATCAAATAAATCCTATACTATCCAAACAAATTATATGAATCGAACCAACGAGTCCTTTACAATTCATGCGCCTTATATCTGCTCACAATGCTCTGAATACGCTCATTCGGGTTAAGCAGATCGCTGATAGAAGAATCATGATTCAGCGTATCAATAATATACGCAATATACTTGCTCATATCGCAGTTAATGTACCAACTGCGGTTTAAAAGCTCGGGCGGCTGATAAATCAGATTGGTGGTCAGCACCCTGTCAATAATGCCGCTTTCATAGGCATTATCGAACTTGTCCAGACCGCCGGTAAACAGACCAAAAGTGGCAAATACAAATATCTTGTTAGCCTTGCGCTCTTTTAAGGCTTTGGCAACTTCCAGTACACTCTCTCCGGAGGAGATCATATCATCTATGATGATCATGTCCTTTCCTTCCACACTGCTGCCCAGAAACTCATGCGCAACAATGGGATTGCGGCCGTCCACCACGCGCGTATAATCCCGGCGTTTGTAGAACATACCCATATCCAGCCCCAGCACATTGGCAATGTAGATGGCGCGGCTCATGCCGCCCTCATCCGGGCTGATGACCATCATATGATTCGAGTCAATCTGCAGATCATTCACATGGCGCAGCAGACCCTTGATAAACTGATAGGCAGGCTGTACGGTCTCGAAGCCGTGCAGGGGAATGGCGTTCTGGACTCTCGGATCATGAGCGTCAAACGTAATGATATTGTCCACGCCCATGGCCACCAGTTCCTGAAGCGCCAGTGCGCAGTCCAGAGATTCTCTGGATGTTCTCTTGTGCTGACGGCTCTCATAAAGAAACGGCATGATGACCGTGATGCGTCTGGCTTTTCCGCCCACGGCGGCAATGACGCGCTTGAGATCCTGATAATGGTCATCGGGGGACATATGATTCTCATGTCCGCACAGGGAATAGGTGTTGGAGTAATTGAGCACATCCACCAGCAGATACAGATCCGTGCCGCGAACCGACTGCAGGATCACGCCCTTCGCCTCACCCGAGCCGAAGCGGGGGACTTTGCTGTCCAACAGATAAGACTCTCTCATATAGCCGGAAAAGGCCAGAGATTCCTTGTGTTCACTCTCTCGCTCGGCTCTCCATTTTACCAGATAGCCGTCCACCATCTCTCCCAGACTCTTGCAGCCCTCCAAAGCGATAATGCCCAGAGAACCGACTGGTATGGTTTCCAAATTGCGCTTTTCTTCGCGGTTAGCCATTCAATGTCCTCGCTTTCTATTCAGTCGTATGTCGATTTGACAGTTTTTTGCACATGCGTATATCGGGACCGGTCAGTTTGCAGAGCGTATAATTGCTGGTAATCCGTGAGAATATCCTGTCCGAATAGCGGTCCCGCAATTCTTCCAGACTTAAATTGGTGGAAATGATGGTAGCCTTCTGCCGCAGATGTCTCTCGTTTAAACAGGAAAACAATTGAGATGCGACAAAGGTATTGGTCATTTCCGTACCCAGATCATCTATGATGACCAATTCACAATTGTAAAGGTCTTCATAGAAATTGTAAAGCGTTTCTTTTCCTTTGGTGTCAAAAGCATACCGCGCTATGGTGTCAAACAGTGCGGCACTGCTGAAATAAATCACGGAATACCCCTTTTTCAGCAATTCTCCCGCTACGCAGCCGGAGAGAAAACTTTTCCCTGTACCCACTGTACCATAAAAAAAGAGATTGCGATAGTCCTGTTTGAAATTCTCCGTAAAAGTTTTACAGATTTGAACCGCACCACGAAAGCGTTCCAAGTCCTCGCCCTGATAATATTCATAGGACAGCGTGGAGAAATTCTCTTCGGCGATCACGTCCCTGATATTGGATTGTTCATAGAGAAGGGAGATTTCCTGCTGGCGCAGACAGTGACATTTGGTTTTCCCATAATCTTGTGAATCCACATAACCGGTGTCCCGGCAGTCTGCGCAGGTGTAGATGGGATCTAAATAGTCCGGCGGATAGCCTGCGGATGAGAGAAGCTCTTTTTTCCTGCGGCTCATATTCTCCAGACTCGCGTGCAGGGATGTCGAAGCGGTATCATCCCCGTCCAGCAGACATTGGGCCTTCCGGCGGAAAATGCTTCCCGCCGACGTATCCAGCTTCTCGTATTCGGGAAGGGTTCGGTAGACTGCTTCCCTGCGTTGTTCCAGTATATAACGGTTGGAATCCCGGGTCTTCTCATAACCTCTCATGATGGCTTCGTATTGCCTGTTGCTCAGTGCCATGGCGGTCTCCTTCCGTGTCAGTTGCGCAGAAGCTCCTTCTCCAGCGCGTCAAAATCATAGCTGTTCTGTGAGAACTGATTAAATTTATTGCCGGATATGGATTTGGGAGCGCTCTTTTTGCGGTGGTAGAGCTCGTCAATCTTATGGATGTCGGCTTTGTGATGTACATTTTCCTGCCGCCAACTGCTCAAAATACTCTCCGCATATTCCAGACGGTGACGGTCCGTGGCCATGACCGTGCGCTCGCATGCCTCCAGAATAATGTCCAGATCAAATCCGTATTCGCCGGTCCAACGGGTGATGAACTCCGCCTCTTTGGCGGTGGGAGCGTTGGTTTTGCCCAATGCGTTCATAATGGTGTAGACATTTCTGTCATATCTGGTGGCAAATTTGCGGGCCTCGGCGGGGGTAGTCACACCGTGTTCCGCCCAGTTTATGGCCACTTTTTCTATATATTTAAAATCTTTCTTGCCCCGATCCATACAGTAAGCGATCAGATGATCGATCAGATCCTCGGAAAAATGCAGCACATCCGTAAAGAACAGGACGGATTTCATCTCCGCCGGACTTAAGGGTCGTCCTATGTAAGTCTCCGCAATAAACAAAAGCTGTGCGGTCTCCTCTCTTCCTTTAAACTCGCGAAGCTGATCCGCCGTGTAAGAAGGCTTCTCATAAGAGGGCTTTTCATAAGAAGGTTTCTCATAAGAAGACATGGACCGAACCTGTTCCATATCGGAATCCCTGTTTTCCATGAAAATAGCGAGAGACTGCGAGGTGGCGGACTGTCTGGCATCCGCTGCAGGCTCCGCCGTCAGATCCTTGAAATGGATGCCCACAGGGGTGCCCTGCGCATCATAATCCATTGTCAGAAGATCCTTTTTCTCCCAATATTTCAGAGAGCGGATAATCTCCCGCTCCGTATGGTTGAACTTGTCCGCAAGATCGGACACACTGATAGCCCGATCGGCGTTCAACATGCGCAGCAGGTATAGATATACCTTGAGCTGCGCTTCGTTCGCACCTTCCATATATTCATCAATAAAGCGATTGGAGATCGCGGTGAAATTCATATTGCAATCCTTATAAATGGTCAACCGTGCCATACCATCAGACCTTCCTCTTCAAAGTAGTTTTGAGTATAGCATAAGGTTTCGAAAAAGAAAATAGTCAAATTTCTGAAACGTCAATCGGCGAAAAAAGCATCAAAAATTGTGGATGTGGTGGATAATGTGTATAAAAATGAAATGGACAATGTTTTATGCGTTTGTCCGGGCGAGAGAATATCCACACGAAAAAACGGAATATCCACAGAGACAAAATTGCCACTTTTTTCTTTGCTGTGGATAATGTGGAAAATTAAATTCCCAACAAATTTTCGCCGACTTTTACGATATCCCCCGCGCCCATAGTTATCAACAAGTCTCCTTTTGTGCAATTTTTCAAAAGAAAATTTTCAATCTCATCAAAAGTGGGGAAGTAGTAACATTCGCCGCCGGCATCCGTTATCCGTTTCTGCAGTGTGCGGGAGTCTATGCCCAGCGTATCGGTCTCTCTGGCCGCATAGATATCGGATAACACCACTTTGTCGGCCAGACAGAGCGCTTTGGCAAATTCGTCCAAAAAGGCCTTGGTGCGCGTGTAGGTATGAGGCTGGAACACGCACCAGAGCGTATTGTGGGGATAGTCTGCGGCGGCTTTCAGCGTGGCGGTAATTTCCGTGGGATGATGTGCATAATCATCTATTATAGTGACGCCGCCCACCGTACCCTTCAACTCGAAGCGTCGGTCGGTGCCGCGGAAGTCCTTGAGTGCCTTAAGTATAACGGCACTGTCCGTGTGCATCAGATCCGCCAGTGCGGCGGCGGCCAGCGCATTGCTCACATTGTGGTCGCCCGACACCTGAAGTCCGGCCTGTCGGACAGGCTCCGCCGCGTTGCAGGCAGCGGATGTGTGTATGGTAAAGGCAGGGTGACCGAAGGCATCATGAACCAGATCCGAAGGGTAATAGTCAGCCCGGGTATCGGTCATGGAATAGGTAATCACGTGACAGGGAAGATCACGCGTGATCTCCTGCCAATCCGGGATGTCCGCATTGATGATCAGAGCTCCATCCGAGGGCAGAAGGAGTGCAAATTCCCGGAAAGAACGGCGTATGTCCGCCAGATCTTTAAAGAAGTCCAGATGGTCTTCCTCGATATTTAAGATAATGCCCACGGTGGGAAACAGACTCAAGAAACTGTTGGTGTACTCGCAGGCTTCCGTCACAAAGCATTCGGAACCGCCCACCCGGATATTGCCGCCGATGCTTTTGTAGATGCCGCCCACGGACAGGGTGGGATCCACGCCCGCCTGCAGCAGGATCTCGCTGATCATGGAGGTGGTGGTGGTCTTGCCGTGGGTGCCGCTCACGGCGATGGAAGTGCGGTAATTGCGCATGAGCTGCCCTAAAAGCTCGGCCCGGGTCAGATGCGGAAGCTGAAGATTTTTGGTGGCGATATACTCAGGATTATCCTGACGAATCGCACTGGTAAAGACCACACAGTCGATGTCCGGCGTGATGTTGGACTCCCGCTGGCCGTACAGAACCCGGATGCCCTTTTGCTCCAGATGTTCGGTCAGAGCGCTTTTGCTGCGGTCGGATCCGGATACCTGAAACCCCGCATCGGCCAGAATCTCGGCGAGCCCGCTCATGCTGATGCCGCCGATGCCCACAAAATATATGGAGGAGGGATGTGCAAAATCAATAT
This sequence comes from uncultured Acetatifactor sp., assembly GCA_964604835.1. GTDB lineage: Bacteria > Bacillota > Clostridia > Lachnospirales > Lachnospiraceae > Acetatifactor. Next base: position 61,431 of record CAZSAJ010000006.1, on the reverse strand, counting down.
TATACATAAGGAATGTCCTTTCAGATATGTAGTATTATCGTCTCTACATAATATACAATATATTATATACACTCCGGACAGAAAAAACAAATACTTTAGGCGATTTCGTTTGGAAGCCATGTTCGAAGGAGATCAAAAGCCCACATCCTACAAATATTGTGAAATTTATCTATAAAAATGGAAAATTATCGAAAATTTTTGGTGATTTATATTCACTTTCAGAATGAAATGTGATATAATATGACCATATTCTCGAAAGAAATCGGCGGCGCGGTCATCCGGCATGAAGGATACTTTTTTATGGCAGAGAAGGGTATCATGAACGAATGGCGCAGAGCCGGAAAGGTGATGACATGATTAAAAAAGAAATGATAGCCATGTTGCTGGCCGGCGGACAGGGAAGCCGTCTGGGTGTGCTGACATCCAAGGTGGCCAAGCCCGCCGTGGCATTCGGAGGAAAATACCGCATTATCGATTTTCCCCTTTCCAACTGTATTAATTCCGGCGTGGATACGGTGGGCGTTCTGACTCAGTATCAGCCCCTGCGTCTGAATACGCATATTGGGATCGGGATTCCTTGGGATCTGGACCGCAATATCGGCGGAGTGGCGGTGCTGCCCCCCTATGAGAAGAGCGCCAACAGTGAGTGGTACACCGGTACGGCCAATGCGATCTATCAGAATATGGAATATATGGAGAGCTTCAATCCGGAGTATGTGCTGATTTTGTCCGGTGATCATATCTATAAGATGGACTATGAGGTAATGCTGGATTTTCACAAGAAGAACGGCGCCGAGGTGACCATTGCGGTGATGCCGGTTCCTCTGGAGGAGGCGAGCCGTTTCGGTATCATGATCGCCGATGAGAACAAGCGCATTACGGAGTTTGAGGAGAAACCGGAACATCCCAGAAGCAATCTGGCCAGCATGGGTATCTATATCTTTAATTGGAAGACGCTGCGGGACGCGCTGGTCGCCATGGCCGAGCAGCCCGCTTTGGACTTTGGCAAGCATGTGATCCCCTATTGTCATGAAAAAGGTTCGCCGCTGTATGCATACGAATTTACCGGCTATTGGAAGGACGTGGGGACGTTAAACTCCTATTGGGAGGCCAATATGGAGCTGATCGACATTGTGCCGGAGTTTAACCTCTATGAGGAGTATTGGAAGATCTATACCAAGAGTGAGATTCAGCCGCCCCAGTATTTCGCCGAGGACAGTGTGATCGAGCGCAGTATTGTGGGGGAGGGCACCAATGTATACGGTCAGATCTATAACTCCGTGATCGGATGCGGTGTGACGATCGGAAAGGGCAGCGTGGTGCGGGACTCCATCATCATGAATGAGACGGTGATCGGTGAAAACTGCGAGCTGAATAAGGCTATCGTGGCGGAGAATGTCCGGATCGGTGACCGCGTCAGACTCGGCATCGGCGAGGAGGCGGACAATGACACGGCGCCGCATATCTATAATCACGGTATCGTGACCGTGGGAGAGAAGAGCGTCATTCCGGAGGGGGTCACCGTGGGCAAGAATTCGGTGATCTTCGGTGAGACAAGCGCCTCGGACTATGCGGATCTGAGTCTTGCGGCGGGTAAAACTTTGATTAAGGCAGGTGAACAGCATTGAGAGCAATCGGAATTATTTTAGCAGGCGGCAACAATCACAGGATGAAGGAACTGTCCCAGAAGCGTGCCATATGCGCCATGCCGATCGCCGGCAGCTACCGAAGCATTGACTTTACCCTGAGCAATATGTCCAATTCCCATATTCAGAAGGTGGCGGTGTTCACCCAGTATAACGCCCGGAGCTTGAACGAGCATCTCAATTCCTCCAAATGGTGGGATTTCGGGAGAAAACAGGGCGGTCTGTATGTGTTTACTCCGGCGGTGACGGCGGACAACAGCAACTGGTACCGCGGGACGGCGGATGCCATCTACCAGAATCTTCATTTTCTGAAGAACAGCCATGAGCCTTATGTGGTGATCGCCTCCGGCGACGGTGTGTACAAGCTGGACTTCGGTAAGGTGCTGGAATATCATATTCAGAAGAAAGCGGATATCACGGTGGTCTGCCGGGATATGGATCCGGAGATCAATGTGGAGCGTTTCGGCACGATCCACATGAATGAGGAGAACCGTATCGAGGAATTTGAGGAAAAGCCCATTCAGGCCAAGACCAACACCATCTCCTGCGGTATTTATGTCATCCGCAGGCGTCTTCTAATCGAGATGATCGAAAAATGTGCGGAGGAGGATCGGTATGATTTTGTGCGGGATATCCTGATCCGCTACAAAGATATGAAGCGGATATACGGATACAAGATGGACAGCTATTGGCGCAATATCGCCTCCATTGAGGATTATTTCGGCGCCAATATGGATTTTCTGAAAGCGGATGTGCGGGATTATTTCTTTAAGCAGTATCCCGATATTTATTCCAAAGTGGACGATTTGCCGCCCGCAAAGTACAATGTGGGAGTAAAGATCCGCAACAGCCTGATCTCCAGCGGCTGCATTGTCAACGGCGAGGTGGATCATTCGGTGATCTTCAAGAAAAGTTATATCGGTAATAACTGTGTGATCAAGAATTCGATCATTTTAAACGACGTCTATATCGGCGACAACACCTACATAGAGAATTGTATCGTGGAGAGCCGCGATACCATCCGGGCAAACTCCCGTTTTGTGGGTGAGGGCGGAATCAAAATTGTGGTGGAGCACAATGAGAGATACATGTTGTAAAAATTGAGCCATGGGTATGGCGTACGGACAAGGGGGCGGAAGATATGCAGATTACGGATGTACGGATTCGCAAGAGCACCAAAGAGGGCAAGATGAAGGCAGTGGTATCCATCACTCTGGATGACGAATTTGTGGTGCATGATATCAAGGTCATCGAGGGCGAGAAAGGATTGTTCATCGCCATGCCCAGCAAGAAATCCCCGGACGGGGAGTACAGGGATATTGCCCATCCGATCAACTCCGGCACCAGAGAGACCATTCAACAGACTATTCTGGATGCCTATGCGAAGGCGCAGGACGAGCCGGAGACGGATCTTTAGAAGACAGAAAAGAGAAAAAGACGGCAACATAAGGACAGTTCGCGGGGCGCACTGTCCGTTGTTTTGCTGTTTGTATTTTATGTCCTGTTGTAGGAGAGGAATCGCGTATGTATCTTATTGTGGGGCTGGGGAATCCCGGCAGAGAATATCAGAATACCCGCCATAATATCGGTTATGATGTTATAGACCGGCTGGCGGAAGCGGAAAACATTTCCGTGCTGGAGAAGAAGCACAAGGCGGTCATCGGAAAGGGACTTGTGGCAGGTGAGAAATGCGTGCTGGCAAAGCCCGTCACCTACATGAATCTGAGCGGCGAGAGCGTGCGGGAGCTCATTGATTATTACAAGGCTGATGAGACCGCGCAGCTCATTGTCATCTCCGACGACATCAGTCTGGACGTGGGACAGATCCGGGTGCGCAAAAAGGGCAGCGCCGGCGGGCATAACGGACTGAAAAATATTATCGCTCATCTGGGTCATGACAGCTTTATACGCGTGAAGATGGGCGTGGGGGAAAAGCCGAAGGGCTGGGATCTGGCGGACTATGTGCTGGGACATTTTTCGGGCGAGGAGCGGAAAGTGATGAATGAGGCCTGTGACAGAGCGGCGGAAGCGATCCGGACGATTCTTTCGGACGGCGCGGATGCGGCCATGAACCGGTTCAACGGCAAGAAGGAGGCGTAACATGCAGGCATTGCTCGCACCCTTGAAGGAACTTGCGGAGTATGACTCCATGCGCGAAGCTCTACGGGAACGGACAAAGAAAACCGGGGAGAGCCTCTCATCCGGCGGGGTGATCTCGCTGTCCGGCTGCGTGGACTCCCAGAAACTTCATATGATATATGGACTGAGCGATGGCCTTCGATGCAGGGTCATCGTTACTTACAGTGATCTGAAAGCCAAGGCGCTCTATGAGGAGTACAAGTTTTATGACAGAAATGTCACTTTATATCCTGCCAAGGATCTGATCTTTTTTCAGGCCGACATCCACGGGAATCAGCTCATCGGGGAGCGCATCCGCACCCTGCGCCGTCTGATGGAGCGGAAGCCTTTGACCGTCATCACCACTTTTGCGGCGCTTATGACACCGCAGGTGCTCTGGGACAGGGAGCGGGATGTGATTCGCATCAATCGCGGCGGCAGTCTGGACGAGGGAAAACTGGCGGATCGTCTGGTGGAGATGGGGTATGAGAAGAGCGCGCAGGTGGAGAGTCCGGGACAGTTCTGCGTCCGGGGCGGCATCGTGGATGTGTTCGATCTCACGGAGGAAAATCCCTACCGGATAGAACTCTGGGGAGACGAGGTGGACTCCGTCAGAAGTTTCGATATTCTGAGTCAGCGTTCCGTGGAGAAGCTGGAAAGTATCTGCATTTATCCCGCCACGGAATTCGTCTTGTCCGAGGATCGCATGCGGGCGGGCCTTCGGAAAGTGGAGGAAGAGGCGAAGGAGCGGGAGCGGTATTTCAGGGACAGACATCAGCCGGAGGAAGCCCATCGGATCGCCATGCAGATCAAGGAGCTGCAGGAACAGCTTCTGGAGTGGAAGAACAAGGTGAATCTGGAAAGTTATGTTCGTTACTTTTATGAGGATACGGTGACGCTTCCTGAGCTTTTACACAATATGGGGGCGGATCCGCTGTATTTTGTGGATGAGCCGGTCCGGGTGAAGGAGCAGGCGGACGCGGTGGAACTGGAGTTTCGGGAGAGTATGGAACAGCGCGCCCTGAAGGGGTATGTTCTGCCCGGCCAGACACACATTCTCTATGGAGGGGAACAAGTGGCGGCGGCCCTGCAGCGCAGTATGGTGTTCACACTGGCCACATTGGACGGACAGGGCGGATTTTTTAAGCCGGAACTAAAATTTGACATTTATGTCAGAAATGTGGCGCCCTACAACAACAGCTTCGAGGCTTTGGTGAAAGATTTAAAAAATTACCGCAAAAAGGGATATCGCGTGCTTCTGCTGTCAGGTTCCCGCACAAGGGCAAAGCGTTTGGCGGAGGATCTGAGGGATCAGGAGCTCACGGCGGTGTACACGGAAGATCCCATGCGGGAGGTGCAGCCGGGGGAGATTCTGACCTATTACGGCCATGTGAGCAAGGGATTCGAGTATCCGCTGCTAAAATTTGTGGTGCTGTCGGAGACGGATATCTTCGGCGCTGAGAAAAAGAAGAAAAAGAAGCGCAAGGTCTATCAGGGACAGAAGATCAACGATTTTAACGAGCTGAAGGTGGGCGACTATGTGGTTCATGAGAGCCATGGACTGGGTATCTACAAGGGTATCGAGAAAGTGGAGATGGAACATGTGGTCAAGGACTACATCAAGATCGAGTATCGGGACGGCGGCAATCTCTATGTGTTGGCCACAGGTCTGGACGTGATTCAGAAATATGCCTCCGCCGACGCCAAGAAACCCAAGCTCAATAAACTGGGAAGCAAAGAGTGGGAGCGCACCAAGACAAAAGTCCGCGCCGCGGTGGACGGAGTCGCGAAAGATCTGGTGGAACTCTATGCTATGAGGCAGCAGACGGAAGGCTATCAGTACGGAAAGGACACCGTCTGGCAGAGGGAATTCGAGGAGATGTTTCCCTTCGAGGAGACGGAGGATCAGCTTGCCGCCATCGCAGACACCAAGGCGGACATGGAGAGCCGCAAGATCATGGATCGTCTGATCTGCGGGGATGTGGGATACGGCAAGACGGAGATCGCCATCCGGGCGGCATTCAAGGCGGTACAGGAGGGCAGGCAGGTGGTCTATCTGGCTCCCACCACGATCCTCGCGGGACAGCACTATAATACCTTTGTGCAGCGCATGAAAGATTTTCCCGTGCGCATCGATCTGCTCAGCCGGTTCCGCTCCGTGGCGGAACAGAAAAAGACCGTGCGGGATCTTCAGAAAGGTCTGGTAGATATTGTCATCGGCACCCACCGGGTATTGTCAGCGGACGTACAGTTTAAGGATCTGGGACTGCTGATCGTGGATGAGGAACAGCGGTTTGGTGTGGCTCACAAGGAGAAGATCAAGAAGCTGAAGGAGAATGTGGATGTGCTGACGCTGACAGCCACCCCGATTCCGCGCACCCTTCACATGAGCCTGATCGGTATCCGGGATATGAGCGTATTGGAGGAGGCCCCCGGAGACCGTCAGCCGATCCAGACCTTTGTGTGCGAATACAATGAAGAATTGGTGCGGGAGGCTCTCTCCCGTGAACTTGCCCGGGGCGGACAGGTATATTATGTTTACAACCGGGTTCATAATATTGCTGATGTGACGACGCGGATTGCCGAGCTGGTGCCGGAAGCATCGGTGGCTTTCGCCCACGGACAGATGAAGGAACAGGAGCTGGAACGCGTCATGTTCGATTTTGTGAACGGAGAGATTGATGTGCTGGTGACTACCACCATCATCGAGACGGGGCTTGATATCTCCAATGTCAATACCATGATCATTCATGACTCCGACAACATGGGGCTTGCACAGCTCTATCAACTCAGAGGGCGCGTGGGGCGTTCCAACCGCACAGCTTATGCTTTCCTTATGTACAGGCGGGATAAGATGTTGAAGGAAGTGGCGGAGAAGCGTCTGGAGGCCATCCGGGAATTCACGGACTTGGGAAGCGGGTTTAAGATCGCCATGCGGGATCTGGAGATCCGGGGAGCCGGCAATCTTCTGGGCATGCGCCAGCACGGTCACATGGAGGCCGTGGGGTATGATCTGTACTGCAAGATGCTCAATGAGGCGGTGCAGCGCATAAAGGGTACTGCCGCAGGGCCGGATGCGGATTCTTTTGCCACGGTGATCGATCTGGATGTGGATGCGTTTATCCCGCCCACCTATATTGTCAACGAGGTGCAGAAGCTCGACATCTACAAGCGCATTGCGGGCATTGAAAATGAGAGAGAGCGGGATGATATGAAGGATGAGCTCTTGGACCGTTTCGGGGAGATTCCGAAGTCTGTGGACAATCTGCTGCGCATTGCGCTGATCAGGGTGGCGGCACACAGTCTGTATCTGACGGAGGTGAAAGGCAAGAACGAGCGCATCATCTTCACGTTCAGGCCGGATGCGGATGTGAATCCCGCGGGCATTCCGCCCCTTTTGGCCGAGGTGGGGAAGGCTCTGACGTTCACTTCCTATGGAAATCCGTATTTTACCTATAAATATAAGAGGAGCGGCTTGGTGGAAGGAGATGCGGAGATTCTGTTAAACAGGACGGAGGAATTGTTGACACTAATGTCGGAAAAATTGAGGTAGTTTTATTGGACTGTATATCTGATATCTTCTTGTCAGAGCAAGAGACAAAGATCTCACAAGGAGGAATCAGATATGAAGGGTTATATTACAGCAAACGGCTATATGGGTTTTGTGGAGGGCAGATACATCCTGTTTGCCAGCGAAGAGGATTACAGGGAGTATCTGGAAGCGGCATAAAAGCCGGAATGCGGGACGGGATCAATACTGTTCTGCAATGTCTGGTCCCGCGAAACACATGAAATCCGCAGGGAGACAGGAATGGAAAAGATGAGTGCGGATAGGAAAAGAGAGCGGACGAAAACATTTTTCTTCGGAGCAATCATGGTGCTGGGAGCCGTTTTGCGGCTGGTCTGTCTGGGTTCCATGCCCGGCGGTCTGCATCAGGACGAGAGCTTTGTGGCATGGAATGCTTTTGCCATATTTCATGAGGGCATGGATTCCGCGGGGCATGTGATGCCGGTGTACATGGCGGACTGGGGGGACGGACACAGCGCGCTCTATGTGTGGCTGACGCTGCCGTTTCTCGCCTTAAACGGGGGACATGTGACGCCTTTCTTAAGCAGACTGCCGCAGGCTTTGGTGGGGATTTTGACGATCGGAGCGCTCTATGGCATCGTCAGACGAATGCTGGGAAAGGATGCGGCTCTGTGGACAAGCTTTCTTCTGGCGGTCTGCCCTTGGCACGTCATGATGTCACGGTGGGGGCTGGATGCGAATCTGGCGCCGGGATTTCTGATCTTCGGACTGTATTTCTTTGTGCGGGCGCTGTCTGTGGATGAGGGGGACGCAGGAGGAAGACAGGGGCGGTTTCTGCTGCTTGGCGCGTTTTTCTATGGTCTGGCGCTGTATTCCTATGCGGTGATCTGGCCTATTGTGCCCCTTTTGCTGATGCTGCAGAGCTTTTACGGGTTGTGGCATCGAAAGCTTCGCATCGACAGATGGAGCCTGCTATCGGCGCTCCTTTTGTTCGTTATGGCACTGCCGCTTCTTTTGTTTATTCTGGTGAATTCCGGTGTGATACCGCAGATCGAGCTGCCGTTTCTGACGATTCCGCTCATGGGAGGCTATCGCGGGGGAGAGATCGCCTTTGATCCTGCGAGAATGTGGTCTAATCTCAGGACGGCCCTTTCTCTTCTGTGGCATCAGAATACGGGGGCGCCCTATGATGTGCTGTTGCCTTGGGGGTTGTTTTATGATGTGGGCAGGGTCTTCATTGTGATCGGGGCGGCGGTCCTGTCGGTCAAAGTGGTGCGCGGGCTGTGGAGACGGGAGTATGTGCGGGAGACCTTTTTGTTAATTCAGTTGATCGGCGGAGGAGCGGTCTGTCTCTTGGTGACCGCCGTACTGCATCAGATTAATGCGCTCTATGTTCCGCTTGTCATCTGTGAGGGTTATGGCGTTCTATGGATGCTCAAGGGGATTCAAAAACGTTATGCCGCGCTGGGCAGGGTGTGCGGATGTCTTTTGGCAGTCGTATATCTGCTCTGTCTCGCGGGATTTCAGAAAGACTACTATACGAAATACCGGGAGGTGGCGGACGCCTACTTCGGAGCCGGCATTGAGGAGTGCGTGGATTATGCAAAAGAGGCGTGCAGGATGACCGGGATTCAGACCGTTACGGCGGAGCAGGGCCTGCAATGGCCGAGGCTTTTGCTGTACACGGAGACACTGCCTTCTGCGTATCTGGAATCCGTGATTTACGACGTGGCGCCCGCTCCGGCGAGTTTTTCTGCGGGGGATCTGCTGATACGCACACGGATTGACGCGGAACGGATCGACACGGGCAGTGTTTACATTTTGTATTTTATAGACCGAGAGCGTTTTGAGGAGGATTTTGAATTGACGCAGTTTCACGACTGGTATGTGGCGGTGCCCAAAGGCGCTTCTCTTCCCCAAAATGATTCGGAATAAAATATCTCGTAAGAAATGTTTCAGAATTATAGATAAAATAAAGGAAAAGTATATAGAATCTTAAGAATTTTTCATCGCACCGCGGTTGCAATAATGATTTTGGAATGATAAAATAACGGTGTAAATGTAAATAATCTAAGCTTTTTAGATCATTGGGAGGAATTATTTTGAAAGCGAAGAGAATACTGGCAACCATATTGAGCGTGGCCTTGATCGCCACCTCGAGTAATTTCACGCTGGATGCCTATGCCACAGGAGACGGGGGCGATGTGTCCGTCGTCGGCACAGAGCAGACCGGTTCCGAATCGGACAAGAACTCGCCGGGAGATAATATGGGCGACGGCAACGATGCGTCCGGTTCCGCGGAGACGGGCAGCGACAAAAGTAGCGACACGGATATTGCTGTGGCGAGTGACACCAATGCTGGCGACGATCTGATCGTGGCGTGGAACGATTACTTTGCCGTGACGGAGAGCGGAAAGCTGTGCGAGAAGGAAGGCAAGCCTATCAGCTCCCTCAGCGGAGTAGTGGCGCTTCCGAAGGAGGCGAAGAGAATCCCCGCGGGAATCTTCACCAATAACACAAAGATCACGGCACTGACGATCCCCGAGGACAGTCTGCTGGAAGTGATTGATGAGGGGGCGTTTAAGGGATCCGCAATCAGCGGACTGTCCCTGCCCGATGCGGTGACGGAGATCAAGAAGGAGACATTTAAGAACTCCAAACTCTCGACCATCACTTTTAAATCCACCAGCAAGCTGGTTTCCATCGGTGAGGAGGCTTTCGCCGGATGCGCTCTGACGAAAATGGATATTCCGGTTTCCACAATCCGTATTGAGGATGCCGCATTTGACAATTGTAGGAAGCTGACTAGTGTCAGTCTTCACAATGTGGAATCTATCGGAAACAATGCATTCCTTAACTGTACGCAGTTAAACGCCATTGGCTGGGGCGAAAAGCTGAAGACGGTTGGAGATTATGCGTTTTCGGGAATCTCCATCAAGACAATTGATCTGTCCAAATCCTGTGCCGGTGTCACCACGGAGGGATGGGGAACATTCGTGTTCGAGAACTGTGCTTCGCTGACTACGGTGACGCTTGCCTCTAATATGACAAACATACCCGAGGGCATGTTTAAGGATTGTGTAAAGATTTCTGCCATTACTATTCCCAAAGACTGCACGGCAATCAGGAGGGATGCGTTCTTTGGCTGTAACGCTATCAAAAAGGTTACCATTCCGGAGAAAGTGGGCGTCATTGAATCAGGAGCTTTTGCAAACTGTGGTCTGACAGAAGTCACGATCAATCAGAGGGGCAACAATGCGGCCGGTGACAGTGATATCAAGTTGGCGGAGGACGCTTTCAATCAGACGAGTCTGACATTGAAGGGTTATGACGGAACGGTTGAGGATTATGCGAACAAGAAAGGGTATACATTCAAGTCCCTTCATACCTCCTATAAAGTCACCTTAAGCTATGGTTCAAACTACGATCCTAAGTACGGAAAGGCGACTCTGTCAAAGAAGACGGCGAAGGAAGGCGACATTGTCGAGGTGACGGTCACTCCCGCCGCAGAGTATCGTCTGCGGTCTTATGGGTTCACTTATAACGATAATCTGATTACGACACTGGAAGAGGACAAGACTGACAGTCAGGTTTTCAGCTTTGTGATGCCGGATGAGGATGTTAAGGTAACTGTGCCTTTTGAGAGAACGACTCTGGCTTACGCTTCTCTGAAATATGAATTTGAGCAGACGGACCCCCAGATCTCTTATGATTGGAACAGCAGTTCCAAGGTACTTTCATTCGATAAGAACGGTATGTCCTGCAGACTTGTGATGGAGGGCAAGCGGGGCAGCACCTGGCACGAATTGTCAACATGGGCCTTTGATTACGACAGCGATAAGACCTCAGTGGCAACGGTTGATTCTCAGGGAATCATTTATGCCCGTGGCAAAGGAACGGCCACCATTAAGGCGACCTTGAAGGAGGACACCACGAAGAAAGTATCCTTCAAGGTGAGGGTGGAGGAAGAAGCCGTAATCGACAAGGTTGAGATCGAATTCGCTGATCTGGACCGGGCCAAAGAGCGTACGGAGATGATCGAGGAGCCGGACGGATCAGAGACGGAATATAAGGAATATAAAGTGATCCAGTACACCCAGAGCAATCTGGCTAAGGCGGAACAGTGGTTTACTGTCAATCTGAAGGCGACGGAAGCGAATGACACCGCAAATCTGAACGTACATTCAGAATGGAAATCCGCCAACGAGGAACTGGTCTATGTGGACAAAGCGACGGTCGATAACAATACCAATGTGATCCGTGTGAAGCAGGGCGTCGTGGGTGAGACTTCCGTGACAGTCACCGTCACCAACGGCAAAACAGGAAAAAACAAAAAAGTTTTACATGAGGAAAGCATTATTGTTCGGATCATCGATGCCACACCCAGACTGATTCAGAGTACGCTGACCGTCAATTCCAATTGTGATCTGGGTACCGGCATGGCGTTTGACCTTTTGTCTGTGTATGGTTATGAGGTGGATTTGTCCGATCTTTCGGTGGAGCAGTTAGTTATCGAGAAGGTAGGTAGCAAGAAATACGAGACTTGGAAGAGTCTGGGGTATGTTGCAATTGAACTTCACGACGGAAGGCCTGTGATAGAGCTCACACCGGAGGGCAAGACTTATCTGGAAGGCAAGAGCAGCAAGACCTATAGTAATGCTTATATCAAGGGGAATTACACCTACTTGGAGGAGAACGGCACCTATGTGACGGAAGAGTTCCATACGCCCATTAAGTCGTTGGTGTTGACCACTAAGGCATTGAAACCCACCATAAAGTTAAGCGGCAAGATCAATCTGTTCTTCAACAATCAGGCGGATGCCTCCGATCAGGGAGAGGTAACCGTCACACAGAGTCTGAAAACGCTGAAGGTGGTAGGTTATCGTCTGGTTTCCGAGGCAAATTACAAGACCCCGAATTCCGAGACACCTGATCCTTTGGCCAACAATTTTGATGTGAGTGCGAACGGTGTCATCACCCGCAGCGGCAATGAACTGATGATGGACGCCAAGGGTAAAGCGGTCACCAAGGGTTATCTGGAGATTAAATATGAGGGATATGCTCCCAGTTATGTAAAGATTACCGTTCCCACCAAGAATACCAAGCCCGCTTATGTGCTCTCCAAGACCAAGGCTACGGTCAATGCATACAGCACAGGGTATGAGATGGAGCTGCAGCTTCTGGACAAGAAGACCAAGAAGCCGATCTCTTTGGCGGATCTGAATGAGTTGAGTTTTGATCAGTCCTCATCGGCGACCCCCATGGGCCTGTTCGAGGATTTGGATACGCAGGCGGCAAAGGTTTCGGATAAGATCGGTCTGAAGATTAAAAACGCCCAAAAGGGCAAAGCAGTCATCAATGTGGAGATGGACACTTGGAATGAGCCTATGAAGTTCACCTTTAATCTGAGTGTGAACAGCAGCGCTCCCAAGGCAAAGCTGAAGAAGACCACGCTGACGCTGAACAGTCTGTGTGTGGGCAAGGAAGAGAGTACGGATGTCACCTTAAATCAGGCGGATGTGTCTATTCTCTCCATGGATAATATCCAATTCACAGGGAAACCCGCGCTGGCTTCCGATGCCGAAAAGATTCGTTCCAATATCACCTATTCCGCTGAGGACGGGAAACTGACCGTATCCGCCAGCGGCACGGTGCAGGCCGGCAGTTATAAGTTCAGCATGACGCCTTATGTGCAGTATACGGACGGTAGTACGGAGAGTATCAAGAGCATAAACGTCACCGTGAAGGTGATCTCCAAGAACCTGACCGCCACCGTGAAGCCCGCCAGTGTAACGCTGAATAATCGTTTTATCGGCAGAGAGACGTCTGTTACTTCCTACACCATCAAGAATATGCCTGCCGGAGACGGTGCGGTGCAGATTCAGGCACAGGGAGCGACCGTCGAGGGTGCAAACACAGCGGCTCAGGATGAGAGAAGCGCGTTCGAGTTCAGTTTTGATGAAGATGCGACCAAGATTCGCGTGAGTCAGACGAGGACGGTTCGCAAGACCGGCAGCTACAAATATAAGATTTCCGGTCTGAAGACGCTTATCGGAAATGAGGAAGTGGACATTCAGCCGTTCACCGTCACCGTGAAGGTGATCAACAAGGCTGCCAGTGTGACGGCGAAGGCCAGCGGCACCATGAATCCTATCAGTGGCAGCGGTATTGTCTATACACTGAAACCGGGAAATACCAGTGCCAAGATTACCGAGATTACCGTGAAGGAGTTAAATAAGGTCGGCAACAAGAACAATCTGGTGGATCTGACGAATTTCAAGATCGGAGAGATCAAGACAGATGACGACGGCGGTATTATCAGCGTTCAGATTCTGCCCGACGATATGACGATTTTGGATTCGGGAACCCATAAACTGCGCATCGGAATCAAATTGGAGGGCGCGGAAGAGAATGAGCAGGAGGCGGCTTGGACTAAAGATCTGGCCGTGAAACCGAAACAGACACTGCCCAAGGTGAAGGCGGATGTGACTTCCACCACGCTGTATGCGGGTGTGGCGGCAAACAGCCCCAAGAGATCTCAGGAGATTCGCCTGACCAAGACCACGGAGAAAGCGGCCGTGATGAACAATGTTGTTTTGTCCGACAGCAATCCCAAAGAACTGAAAAAAGCGTTTAAGGTGACATTTGATCCCGTGACTCAGACAGCTACGGTCACTTTGATCAGACCGGATCTGCTGATTGCTGATACGGAGTACAGTGTGAAGCTGGAGGCCAGATACGAGAATCAGATGAACAAGACAAAAGGATCGGCATTTACTTTGAATGTTAAAGTTGTGAATTAAAAATGATCTGTTTCCAAAACGGGCGGATGTCCGGGACGGTTTTTATACTGCCTCGGACATCCGTTTTTGTGGTGGAGCATGTTTGTGGGAAGCCGATACTAGAAGAATGGTTGAATCGGTATTTGTATTACATAGTTGCCTGTGAAAAATATTGCAGGTGGTTGCAATATCATTTGAGGAATGCTAAAATAGTGGTATTATGTTGAAAAACAAAACATATGATTTGGCTGATTGACGAATAAATAACGATATTTTGTAGACGAGAATGTCGGACGGGAGGTAGGAAGATTGAGCGAGTGGAGTAGATTGAGGTATGGGAAACGGATACTGGCTATGGTATTAAGTGTGGCCTTGGTGCTGGGATCCGGGGATTTCACTTTGTTTGTCAATGCGGAGAATGATGCAAACGATGGTTCCGTATCGACGTCGCAGGCGGATGGTGATGACGTCGCCGGGGCTTCGGATGACGAAGAGATCAGCGGTACGAATGACGGGGACGAAACGAAGTTCTGTAAAAAAGAGGACGACGGGTCACTGAGTGTGAATTGGGATGATATTAAGAGTGTTGCGGATAATGGTAAAACAGTGAGTGTAATCATTCCCAAAAATGTAGAAAAAATTGATGTGGGTATTTTCGATGCAGACTCTCTGGATAGTGAGTATAATTTTAAAATTGACATTGAAATTCCCGAAGGTAGTAAACTGACTACAATCGGGGCGGGTGCGTTTCAGAAATCTACTATTATCAGTTCGCTGACCATCCATGACGATGTTCCTCTTGCAACTATCGGTAGTCGTGCATTTGCGGAATCCAGCATTGAGAAGATTGTGTTTCTTTCGGACGATGAAGAAGCGGAATCCGGAGAAAATTCCAAGCGGATGATGCGCGCGGCAGAGGATACCGTAGCATCGGATACCGATCAGCCGCTGACGTGGGGAGATTATGTGTTTCAGGATTGCGAGGGACTGACAACGGTAATCCTTCCCGAAGATACTACCACGATTACAAAAGGAATGTTTAAAAATTGTGGCATTCTTGAGAAAATAGAAATACCTGCAGGTGTGAAAATCATTGAAGAGGAGGCTTTTCAGGATTGTAGCAAGCTGCAGGAGATAGAGATTTCCGAGATCTGTACCGAAGTCGGCGCATCAGCTTTTGAGGGGTGTGTGGCGCTTGAAGAGATTGAATTTCCTCAGAGTGTGGAATCGATCGGAGAGAGAGCTTTGGTCGATTGCAGAGCTCTGAAAAAAGTAACGATCAAGCAGCGTGGTTTGAAGGATGAAATCGATGAGGATGGCAACACTCTATCTGGTGTAAGCGATATTAATTTGCCGTCCAATCTGTTTGGATGGATATCAGGCGGCGAGCAGACGGCACCCGATTCAACGGATCAGGATGCTTCCTCAGGTGTCTCCGAAGACGACATAAATGCAGACGAAGAGAATACAGGTGCATTACAGAGCCCTTCCCAAATGATTACTTTGAAAGGGTATAATGGCACGGTTAAAAGGTATGCGGAGGATGAATCTAGGAAGGATTATCTTACGTTTGAGTCGCTTTTTGAGAAGAATAAGTATTTTACGGTGGATGTTGATGGAGTGTTGCATTTAAAAGAGAATATTAAGTTATCCGAGGGACAAACAAAGATAACGGATGCCGTACTCCCTGACAGTGCTAAGATTATTCCTGTGGGAATATTTAATGAACCGGGTGAAGACGAAGAACCCGAGGAACCCAAGCAGAAGTTTACTTTTACGGCTTTGACAATTGGCGAGAACAGCCAACTTGAAAAAATTGAATGGGATGAAGAGAACAGTACGGGCGCTTTTGAAAATTCCTCCATCTCTTCGCTTAGCCTGCCCAAGGGTGTGAAAGAAATTCCGTCCTATACATTTAAGGGATCCAAATTGGGAAAGATCACGGCGGAAAATGTGGAGACAATAGGCGAATCTGCCTTTGAGAACTGTATTGCGCTTAACGGAGAAATTACGCTGCCGAAGGTGGAGACAATAGGCGCATCCGCATTTAAGAAATGTGCAACAGCAGAAAATGAGGAATCGATATTGGTATTTGTGCTCGGATCGTCTTTGCAGACCATCGGACAGGGCGCGTTTCAAGAAAGCGGTGTGGTGACGGCTACATTCGGATCGGAGGAATCCCAGCTTGCCGAAATACCGGATGATGCGTTTAACGGATGCGTTAAGCTGTCCGAAGTAACGCTTCCTGAAAGTTGTACGGAGATTGGCAGCTCGGCTTTTGCAGGATGCACGAAGCTACAGAAGATTGATATTCCCGAGAAGTGCACTGAGATTGGCAGCTCGGCTTTCATGGATTGTAAGAGTCTTTCCGGGACTCTTGTTGTCCCTGAGAGTTGTACGATAATCGGCAGTTCGGCTTTCAAGGGTTGTGAAAAACTTACGCAAATTAATCTTCTTGCAGAGAACATGACCAAGATCGGCGAGCAGGCCTTTTATGGCTGTAACCAGCTTAAAACAGTAGAGATACACCAGCATTCGGATCCGGATTCCGAAGATGGTGAGAGTACAATCACGCTCTGGGATCGGGAAGATGGCTCTATCCTATGGGATGTATTTGATCAGGTAAAACTTACAATTTGCGGATACGACGGAACCGTGGAGCAGTATGCGTCGGATAAGAGCGAGCTGCCTTTGCCGGAGGTGTCAGGGAACGGAAAATATAGCTATATGTTCAAGACACTTTTCGAGGAGAACGATTGGTTTCGTGTGAACGCCAAAGGCGTTTTGCTGGTAAAAGATCCCGATAGTTTTAAGATGGTGACCGGAACCGTGAAGCTTCCGGAGTCGGCCAAAACCATTCCACAGGGCATCTTTGAGAATCATGCGGGCATTACCGGGCTGACCGTTCCCGAGAACAGTAAACTGGAAACCATTGAAACGAAGGCATTTGAGGGGGCCGGTATCACGTCGTTCACCGTTCCCAAAGGAGTGAAGAAGATTGAAGATCAGACTTTCCGGGATGCAAAGCTGCGGACACTTACCTTTGCAGAGGGAAGCCTTCTGGAAGAAATCGGAGAGGAAGCATTCAGTGCAAGCGCACTGAAGGAATTGAAGCTGCCCTACACGATCACAAAACAGTCGCATGATGACGAGCCTGACGAGCCGGATGAAGATGTTTCGGAGGATGCTGATTCGGATTCCGGTGAGGAGGAGACCCTCATCACGGTGAAAATCGGTTCCAGAGCGTTTTATCAATGCAGCGCATTGGAAAAGATATCTCTGCGCAATGTGACAGAGATCGGTTCCCGTGCGTTTGATAAATGTGGCAGTCTGTCCACCATAGAGTGGGGGTATCGTCTGGAATCGGTGGGTGATTCCGCGTTTGCGGGATGTGCTGTCACCTCTCTGGATCTGACCGTATTGGATAAAGCAGGAGAGGATGCGAAGGCTGTCAACTGGGGAAGCGGCGTTTTTGAGGGATGTGCCGCTTTGCGGACAGTCACGCTTCCCAACAGTATGAAGCGGATCCCTGGGAATCTGTTCAGGAACTGCGCCGCGTTGAGTACGCTGACGCTTCCCGATACCTGTACAGCCATTTCACAGCAGGCGTTCGCGGGCTGTGGTTCGCTGGTGACGGTCAATATCCCGGCCAAGGTGAAAACCATTGATACTAAGGCTTTTGCGGATTGCAAGAGTCTGATTATGGTGACGATATACCAGCAGGCTACAGAAGGCGGCGAGAGCGACATCTCTATTGCGGAAGATGCCTTTCCAGTCAAGAAGCTGACCATGCGGGGATATGACGGGACGGTTGAGACCTATGCCTCCTTGAAGGGATATACCTTCCGAACTCTGTTTACAGTCCATAGTGTGAGCGTGGATGTGCAGAACAAAGCGGGCGGAACGGCGGTCTTGTCCAAGGAGACGGCGCGCAGCGGAGAGAGTCTGGAGGTGACGGTCACCGCAAATAAGGGGTATCGCCTGAAAGCATCCGCATTTACCTGTAATGGTGTGAAAATTACCCATCTGAAATCATCAAGCGACAGGAAGCAGACTTTTACCTTCCTGATGCCGGATGCGAATGCGGTTGTCACGGTGGTATTTGAAAAGGAGAAACCCTATGAGGAGTTGTCCGTAAAGTTTGAGCAGATCGGCAGTATGCCTTACCGCTGGAACGAGAAAGAGAAAACCCTTGAGATTGACGAGGCCGGACTGGCCGTGCGGCTGGTGGTACAGAGCGAGGGTTCAGATTTGGGATGTTGGGAGCTTTCTTATTCTTCCTCCAAGTCAAGCAAGGTAGCGGTCGATTCTGATGGTATTCTCTATGCGATGGGACAGGGTAGCGCAACGATCACGGCGGCGCTGAAATCGGATCCGACCCAGAATGTGAAATTCAAGGTATCTGTGTTGCAGGATTTGGAGATTGGTGAGATCGAGCTGGCGGTTTCCGCCGGCAGCAAGGCTGTCGTGGGAGTCGAAACATTTGAAGAGTGGGGAACGGGAGACGGCGAGGACATTGAGTATAAGCTGGTTGAGTACACCAAGGGTACGCTGCAGCAGGCGGAACAGAATTTTACGGTGGAACTTAAGGTCAAGAGTCGGAAGGCGTCCGGTCAGGACAGTTATTTTGTGAAATCCGAATGGAAGTCTTCCAACACCCAAATGGTGACAGTGGACGCCAAGACATGCTATGACAATAAAAATATAATACGTATTAAAAAGGGCGTCACGGGCGAAGCTTGTGTCACGATTACGGTGGGGCAAAAGACGAAGAGCGTGATCGTTCGGGTGATTGATTCCACACCCAGACTGGTGCAGAACTCTCTGACCCTAAATTCCCGGAGCAGGGATCCCAAAGCGGCCTTTGAGCTGTTGCCGATGTATGGATATCAAGTGGACCGGAGCAGCATCAGGGTGGTTCAGGCGGTCAAGAAGGACGGTATTACCAATTATGAGCCATGGGAATATGCGGTAATTTCCGAGGAGACGCAGAACGACAATCAGGATAAATATTATCTGGCGCTCACGCAGGAGGGAAAGACCTCTGTCGCAGCTCAGAGCAAGGATCGTACCTATACGGATATTTATCTGCAGGGAAAAGTTGAAAAAGACAATGAGGAGCAGATCTTTTATGTGCCGATCAAAAAGGTGGTTTTGACCAATAAGGCGCTGAAACCCCGTGTGACGCTGAGCGGACGGATTAATCTGTTCTATAAGGCTCAGGCAGGTGTGGATAAATGTGGCATTGTGACCATTACCCAGAGCCTCAAAGATCTGGAAGTGAAAGAGTACCGACTGCTCTCCGCGGAGAATTACAAGGCAGGCCGCTATAAGAATCCCGGCGATCCTTTTGAGAGCGGGGATGATGCGCTGGCCAACAATTTTCAGGTGGCAAAGGGTCAGATTACGCGCACGGACAACGAGCTGGCCAAAGTAAAGAATAAGGCGGTGACCAGCGGTTATCTGGGTATTTTGTACGACGGGTATGACGAGTTTTGTTGGGTGAAAATCACGGTTCCCACCAAGACAACCAAGCCCTCCTATGTGCTCTCTAAGACAAAGGTGACCGTGAGCGCCGGAAGCACGGGGTATCCGATTCAACTCAAGCTGCTTGACAAGAAGACGAAGGCGGAGATTATTCTGACACAGACGGATGCGGAGACAAATGTGGATGTGCCCGCCGAGATCACATTAAATCATTCTTCCTCTAAGACAACGCCGGGGCTGTTTTATGATTTTGGAGAAACAAGCGGATCGGGAAGTTATTATTATGAGGAGGACAACATCATTGAGCTCAGGCTGGATACTGTACAGCAGGGAAAAGCGACGATCAATGTGCAGATGCCGGATTGGAACGCGCCGGTGGCTTATACGTTTAAGGTGAACGTGGCCAAGGGCAAACCGAAGGTGCGGCCAAAATCCTCCACACTGACTTTAAATCTGCTGTCGCAGGCAGATACATTCACAGCGCTTACCCTAACGCCGGACGATGTGACGCTCATCGGCGTGGAGACGGAGCTTCTTACGAGTGCAAGAAACGGCGAGGATGCAGTGGACCCCGGGATTGATCTGGCGTATGATGAGGAAACGGGCGTGCTGAACGTCTCGGGAGGCGACAGCGAGGCGAAAGGCAAGTATCGGTTCAGAGTGCGTCCTAAGGTTCGTTATTTTAACGAGGAAGAAGGAGACGCTACGCCGTTTACAATTACCGTGAACGTGGTTGAGGCAGAGATGTCTGTGAAGTTAAAGAGTTCCACGGTGACGTTAAACAGACTCTATGTGGGTCTGGATAAGAAGGAAGTCGCCTATACGGTGCGGAATATGCCGGCAGGAGACAGTATCAGTGAGTTGAAGATGGAAGGTCTCAACGATGCGTCACGGGCAGTGGAAGACAGTCTGGTCTTCCAGCCGATCGGTGACAAGATTCAGGTCAGTCTGAAGTCCCAGAGTGTGTCGGAGGGCAAGTATAAGTTCCGGGCTGTGGAACCGCAGACGGAAAGCGGCGCGCCTCTCCGTCCTTTTACCATCACGGTAAAAGTTGTGGAGAAGGTGGCAAGGGTTAATGTGAAGGCGAGCGGTTCCATCAATATGCTGGATGAAAAGTCGTTTATTAAATATACCTTGTCTGCGAGCAATGTGAACGTTGTGCTGAACGATGAGAATCTGATCGTGAGGGAGCTGGATACGACGGACGGCAGAAACAGACCCTACACGGACAGTGACGGCGAGTATATTCTCAAGCATTTTCAATGTGAAATCATAGAGGAAAAAGGCAAGAAGCTGGTCAAGATATCCGCTAAGACGGCGGAAGATGAGGACGATGTGGACGAGGAGGAAGAAACTGCGATCATGTCCGGTACCTATAAACTGCAGTTCGGGTTGAAGGTGGATCCGGAGAGCAATACCGAGAACGGTTCGGAGAGCGACCCGGGAACGGAACCGGGCACAAATTCGCCGAGCGTTCAGGCGGCCGGCCGGGAGGCCGAGCAGGGGAGCAGTCAGATCGTCTGGAGCAAAGATGTGAACATCAAGCCCAAACAGACACTTCCCAAGATCAAGACGGATGTGACGGAGACCACGCTGTATGCGGGCGTGGACGTGACGAGTGCAAGGAGATCGCAGGAGTTTGTCTTGGAGAAGACATCGGTGCAGGAGGCTGTCATAAACGACGTCTGTCTGGCGAAGGGGAATTCCGAGTATGTGAATGGGGCATTCCGAATCAGTGAATTTGATCCGGATACACAGAGTGTCAACATCACGTTGCTGCGTCCCGATCTGCTCAAACCCAATACCACTTATACCGTGAAGATGGAGGCGCACATGAAAGGGCAGATCTCCGGTTCGGCGGGCGCTCCCTTTACTGTGAAGATCCGGGTGGCCAACTGAGTGTGTTTGAAACGGCTGCGGCAATCTGACAGAAGCCGCCCGTTGGGAGGAGAAAAATGAAGATACTTGTGGTTGTGGATATGCAGAATGATTTTATCGACGGCGCGCTGGGCACCAAGGAAGCGCAGGCCATCGTCCCCCATGTGGTGGAGAAGATCAAGAATTTCGACGGCATGGTGATTGCCACCAGAGACACCCATCAGAGCGATTACCTGAAGACACAGGAGGGAAGAAATCTTCCGGTGGAGCATTGTATCGAAGGCACGAACGGTTGGCAGATCCGTCCCGAGGTGGCGGCTCTGCTCACCGAAGAGCCGATGAATAAGCCAGCCTTTGGGAGTGTGGAGCTCGGAGAGCGGCTGCGGAAATTACACGAGCGGGAGGAGATCGAGAGCATCACGCTGATCGGTCTGTGTACCGACATATGTGTCATTTCTAATGCGATGATCGTAAAGGCAAATCTTCCGGAGGTTCCCGTTGTCGTGGATGCGAGCTGCTGCGCGGGTGTGACGGCAGAGAGCCATGTGCGGGCATTGGAGGCCATGAAGGTCTGTCAGATTCATATTGTGGAGGAGAATTAGATGAGGACGAGTAAGTTGACCAGAGAGGAAGCGTTGACACTTCTGAAAAAATATAATCAGGAGCCTTTTCATATCCAGCATGCGCTCACCGTGGAGGGCGTGATGCGCTGGTATGCGAGAGAGCTGGGGTATGGAGACGAGGAGGAATACTGGGGCATCACGGGGCTGCTCCATGATATTGACTTTGAGCTGTATCCGGAGCAGCACTGTGTGAAAGCGCCGGAGCTTTTGCGGGACGGCGGCGTGGGGGAGGATATGATCTATTCCGTCTGCTCTCACGGCTATGGGATCTGCTGTGATGTGGAGCCGGTACATGAGATGGAGAAGGTATTGTTCGCGGCAGACGAGCTGACGGGCCTGATCTGGTCCGCGGCTTTGATGCGTCCCTCCAAGAGTGTGGCGGACATGGAGCTCAAGAGTCTGAAGAAGAAATTCAAGGACAAAAAGTTTGCGGCGGGCTGTTCCCGGGATATTATTACGGCCGGCGCGGAGCGTCTGGGCTGGGAATTGGATGAGCTTCTGGAGAAGACCATTCTCGCCATGCGGGACTGCGAGGCGGCGGTAGCGGCAAAGATGTCTTAAGGCGCCCTATCCCTTACAGTGTCTGTATGAAGCGTCCGAAGGCCTCACGTCCTTCGGGCGTATTTTTATAGACACCGGCACAAGTCAGAACCTGTGCAAAGACCTTGCCGATCTCTGCTTGAAGAATGGCATGCAGATTGTCGGGAGTGATGTCATATCGGTCGATCCATTCCTCCACCCAGTCCGCATGTTTTTCGATATTGAGGTTTTCCCGAATATTCTTATGATTTAAGATGGCGTCCTCCAACTCCGTGATCTCCTGTTTGAGACGGGCAGGGAGTACGGCCAGCCCCATGACTTCGATCAAGCCGATATTTTCCTTTTTGATATGATGGTACTGTGCGTGGGGATGGTAGAGGCCCATGGGGCATTCCGGCGTGGTGATATTGTTGCGCAGCACCAGATCGAGTTCAAACAGATCTCCATGCATTCTGGCGATGGGGGTGATTGTGTTGTGAGGTGTCGCTTCTGTCTGGGCATAGATATAGGCATCCTCGTCCGTGTAGATTCTCCAGTTCCGCAGAATATGATCCGCGGCATCGGCCATGGCTTCTGTGTCGCTTCCCTGCAGGCGGATGACGGACATGGGCCATTTTACGATTCCTGCGGTGAGATTCGGATAATCCTTCAAGGTGAAATGGGACTCGTAGGGAGCTTTTGCCATGGCGAAGGTGTAATGTCCGCCTTGAAAATGGTCATGGCTTAAAATGGATCCCCCCACGATGGGAAGATCGGCGTTGGATCCCGCCGTATAGTGGGGGAACAGCCGGACAAAATCCAAGAGCTTTACGAATACTGCCCGGTCAATTTTCATGGGAATATGTTTTTCGTTAAAAATGATGCAATGCTCGTTGTAATAGACATAGGGTGAGTATTGAAGGTAATAAGGCTCTCCGGCGAGGGTGATAGGGATCACCCTGTGGTTCTGTCTGGCGGGATGGGTGAAAGTGCCTGCATAGCCCTCGTTCTCCCGACAGAGAAGACAGGCGGGATAGCCTGATTTCTTGGCTTGACCGGCCCGGGCGATGTCACGAGGATCCTTCTCCGGTTTGGACAGATTGATGGTGATATCGATGGGGCCAAAGGGGGTGTCGGCCACCCATTTTTCGTCTTTGGCAATCCGATCCGTGCGGATGTAGTTGGTAGCCTTGCTGAAGCGGTAATAGAAATCGGTGGCTTCCTTCGGGGATCGGTCGTAAGCATTCCGGAACGCGGAAATGACAACCGACGGGAGAGGAGTCAGAAGGCCCATGATCTTCGTGTCGAACAGATCCCGCATGGTGACGGTGTCCTCCTCCAAGATGCCCTGCTCCACGGCATAGTGTACCATATCCTGTAAAATTTCATTTACGGGTCGGACGGATTCGGCGGTGGAAGAGTCCTGAGGTTCTTCATATTCGTCCAGTCGGAAAAGCTCCAGCAGTTTGTTGATCGTATAGATTTTGTTGGTTTCTTCCACAAGTCCGTTCCGTATGCCATAAGCGGTTAGCTCCGCAATCAAATCGTTGATTTTAGTTATCCTGTCCATCGTTTATGCCTCCCGTTTCAAAATTTTGATTCCTCGCTTCACAGTACTTTCAAGCCGCCGTATTTACGAATCTGCAGGATATTGCAGGAGTCCTTGCCGAACACGGCGTCCATGGCGTCTTTGTATTCCCGGACGGCGCTGTTTTGTACGAAAGCCTGAATGGTGCCGGCAAATCCGCCTCCGTGGACACGACACACGCCGTTTTCCTTTAACGCGATCTCGCTGACTGCCAGAGCAACGGACACGTTCTGGGCGGTGATGTCATGATGCGTATAAACATTTTGCAGGTATTGGAAGGAGGAGGCGCCGGATGCTTTTATCGTCTTTAAAAAAGAGCTTATGTCCGCATTTTTCAGCGCGTTCACCAGTGAGAGGACGCGCTTGTTTTCCTCATAAAAGTGAAGAGCGCGCAGAAAAGCCCTGTCACCCAGCGCTTCTCGAATCTGAGAGACCTCGGCCAGCACTTTCTGCTCGGAGACCTCGGCCAGCACTTCCTTGCCGAACATGGCGGCAACCGATTTCATCTCCGTAGGAATCGCTGCGTAATCGGAGGTGAGGTTTGCATGGGAGCCTTTGGTATCCGTGATGCAGAGGCTGTATCCCGCCCGATCCAGATCAAAGACTACCTTTTCCACGGAAGGATTCTTGGTATCCGCAAAGTCGATATGAACCAGACTGCCCACGGAGCATGCCATCTGGTCCATGAGTCCGCAGGGTTTTCCGAAGTAGACATTTTCCGCATATTGGCTGATGATCGCAATTTCCACGGGGGAGATCCGCATGTCATTGTAGAGGCCGGACAGGATGGTCCCCACAAGAACCTCGAAGGCGGCGGAGGAGGAAAGACCCGCGCCGATCAGCACATCACTGGTGATATAAGCCTGAAATCCGCCGATTTGAAAACCGTGCTGTCTGACGCCTGCCGCCACGCCTTTGATCAGTGCCGTGGTGCTCTCTTTTTCAGATTCCACAAGATCAAGGGATGTGGTATCCACGGTGAGCATATCATATTCATCGGATTTCACCCGGATCAGACCGTCGTCGGTTTTGCGGACGATGGCGATGGCATCCAGATTGATGCCGGCCGCAAGTACATGGCCGTGCTGATGATCCGTGTGGTTGCCGCAGATTTCGCTCCGTCCGGGGGCGGAGTAGATAACCACCTCCTCTGCTCCAAAATATTGAGTGTAGGTTTCTATCGCCCGGGCATAGCGCTCTCTCTGGTAGGAAATGAGGCTGTGATCCACATAGATATCCGTGAGCAGGGCGTCATGAGTCCCTTCCGAAAATTGCTGTGCCAAAATTGAAGTATGTGTCATGATATGCCTCCATTCTGCGCAATCGGTTACGCAATTCTATATACTAACTTATAACAGTTTTGGCAAAATGTCAATTAGAATGTATTAATTGTAAAAATATTGACAGACTGCACTAAAGTTGATAAACTACAAACGATTAAAATGCGCAAAAAATTGCGTGATATGACAAAAAATAAGGATAATAAGTTGCGCAATTACCTATTTTAACGGATATATAAGAGAGGAATGAAGTATATGCCTGAAGAAAACGAACAAACTATGAGGGAATCCGGTCGTATGACCATTTCGGATATTGCGGAAGCGCTTCAGATCTCCAAGACCACCGTGTCCAGAGCGATCTCCGGCAAGGGAAGGATTGGGGCCGAGACCCGGGAGAAGGTTTTGGCATATATTGCCAAATATAATTATCATCCGAATCCTATGGCGAAGGGATTGGCGCAGCTTAAGACATATAATATCGCATGGGTGATGCCGGGGGATTCCGGTGTGACGGATCTGCCCTTTTTTCAGCGCTGTATGATGGGAATCAGCGAGGTGGCCGCAGGTTTTGACTATGACATTCTGTTGTCCATGGTCTATGAGAAGGATATGTCACAGCTTGCGCGCATTGTGCAGAATCATAAAGTGGACGGAGTCATTCTGGGGCGCACATTGGTGGAGGATGAGAGAGTCGCATTCTTAAAGAGAATGGACATTCCCTTTGTGGTGATCGGGAGTACCCCTATATCCGATGTGATCCAGATCGACAATGACCATTTGTCGGCCTGCCGGGAGCTGACCTCCATTTTGCTCTTGAAAGGCCTTAAGCGGCTTGCACTCATCGGAGGAGACAGCAATCATGTGGTCAACGAGAACAGAAAGAAAGGGTTTCTGGAAGGGTTTCGGGCAAGCGGAGAACAAGTCTGGGAGAGCGGTATCTATATGGACTGCAGGGAGAGAGCGGAGGTGGATCTGGCCGTGGAAGACTGCCTGCGCAATCAGGCGGACTGTATTATCTGTATGGATGACAGGATCTGCAGCAATGTATTGGACAAACTAAAAAATGACGGTATTGTCATACCGGATCGGATCCGGGTTGCCTCTTTCTATGACAGCGTACTTCTGGAAAACAGTATGCCGGCGATCACATCGCTTCGGTATGACCCCAAGAATCTGGGAGTGGTGGCTGCGAGAAATCTGTTTCGTCTGATCGACGGGGAGCCGGTGGAAGAAATCACTTATTTGAGCTATGAGGTTGCGCTGAAGGGATCTACTCAATAAATAAAGATTATAAATATAGATATTCAATAAAAGAAGACAAAATAATCTTGGCATGTTCATAGATAAAAGGCATTTTACGAGGAAAGAGGTAAAGGATTGTATATTATGTACAAAAATGAAATATAGAACTTGGAAAAATTGTTGAAAGAATCAAAAGACAGTTGACAGTTTTTGGGGGAAATGTTAATATGAGCATACAGAGAACAACCGATTGCGCAAGGGCGTGGAATGTTGATTTGTGGACAATTGATTTTAGGAAACGACATCAACATCTTATCGAATCGGGCGCGTCGGCCAAGGAGTGAAAACTCTACAAGACAGAGTTCAACTCTACACGATAGAGTTCCACTCTACAAAACAAGGAGGACAGTTGACTATGAAAAAGAAATTCTTATCATTGGTACTGGCAGGTACGATGGTAGTGGGAATGTTCGCCGGATGCGGCAACAAAGACAACACAACCCCTTCCGGCCAGTCGGGACAGAGCGGCACGCCCGAGACTTCTTCTCAGGCGCCCGAGGGTACCAACAATGACGCTATCGCAAACCTGATTGCGGCTACCAACGGAACCGTAAAGCTTACCGTGTGGGCATCCGAGGAGGATCAGGCTTTTACGCAGGGACGTCTCGACGCGTTCAAGGCACAGTACTCCGATGTGGACTTTGACATCTCGCTGGGAGCGAAGTCCGAGTCTAAGGCAAAAGATGACATTCTGGTAGACGTGGAGGCGGCTCCCGATGTATACGCTTTCGCCGATGACCAGATCATCGAGCTGGTGGCAGCCGGCGCGCTTCAGGAAGTGGCCGCTACTTATACCTATGATGTGAAGAATGAGAATGTTGCAGGTTCCGTTGAGGCTGCGACAATGAACGGAAAACTTTACGCATATCCCATGACCGCAGACAACGGTTATTTCATGTTCTATGATTCCTCCGTATTTAGCGAGGATGATCTGAAGTCCATGGACAGCATGATCGCAGCCGCCAAGAATGCGGGAAGAAAGATCGCCATGAACGTATCCGACGGCTGGTATATCTATTCCCTGTTCAAGGGTGCGGGTTACGACCTCACTTTAAAGGATGACGGAACCAATGACTGTACTTGGAATGCCGGGGGGGCAACCGATGTGGCACAGGCTATTCTGGATCTGTTTGAGACCGGTGTGTTTGTGGATATGACGGATCAGGATCAGGCAACCGCCATTGCAGAGGGCACCATCTGTGCATGTGTAAACGGAACATGGAGAGCAGAGACGGCACAGCAGGCATGGGGAGAGAACTATGCGGCAACCAAGCTGCCCACCTTCACCGTCGCAGGTCAGCAGAAGCAGATGTCTTCCTTCTCCGGCTATAAGCTGATCGGTGTAAATCCTCATTCCCAGTATGTGGGATGGTCCATGATTCTCGCCGAGTATCTGACCAACGAAGAGTCCCAGATCGCCCGTTATGAGGCAAGAGGCCTTGGCCCCGCAAATATGGCGGCAGCGTCATCCGATGCGGTACAGAACGATCCCGCAATTTCCGCACTGGCTGCACAGGCGGCATATGCAACGCCTCAGAGAGTCGGCAACAACTACTGGTCTCCCGCACAGACGCTGGGTCAGATCCTTGCCTCCGGCAATCCCGACGGCACAGATCTCCAGACGTTGTTGGATACCACCGTACAGGGTATTACTGCTCCGGTTGAATAATAAATTCAGTTCCGACGTATGATTTGAGAGAGGTTTGACGGGAACGCCTCACTGCACAAGGAGGTCGCAGTGAGGCGTTTTCTGACTAAAAAAGCGGGAGAGGAGAGGGATAGCATGAATGAAAAAAGAGCTCGCGAAAGCAAAGAAAATGCGATTGCAAAATATTTTAAAACCCTTGGCATCGCTCTGGCAAAGGGAGACATCTGGGTGAAGCTCTCCACCATTTTTATGGGAGCGGGGTATTTTGCCAGAAAACAGATTGTGAACGGCATTTTGATGATGGCGGTGGAGATTGCTTTTATTCTGATGTTTGTCTTTTTTGGTATTCCGAATCTGTCCAAATTCGGAACACTGGGTGAGGTGCAGATGGAGCAGATCTTTGATCCTCTGACCTTGCAGTCCACGATGAATGATTATGACAATTCCTTTTTGATTCTACTGTCATCGGTGATTGCATTATTTTTTATCTTTGTGTTTATCCTGTTGTGGATCCAGAATATCAAGGTGGTCTACGGACTGCAGTTGAAGAAGGAAAACGGAGAACATATCAACACCTTTCCGGAAGATTTGCGGTCGATGATAAATGAGAGATTTCATATCACGCTGCTGGCACTGCCCGTGGTTGGTGTTGTTTTGATGAATATTATTCCTATTCTGGTATTGATTGCGGTGGCATTTACCAATTATGACCAGAGACACATGCCGCCCAGTTCCCTCTTTACTTGGGTAGGGTTTGACAATTTCAAGAATCTGTTCAGCAATAGCATGACGATCAGCTTTGGCTATGCCTTCAGAAAGGTTCTGGGCTGGACGCTCTTGTGGGCGGTGCTTGCCACACTCACTACCTTTATCGGAGGAATCCTGCTGGCAAAACTAATCAACAGCGCCACCACCAAATGGCCGGCGTTCTGGAGAACTTTGTTTGTGATCGCCATCGCGGTGCCCCAGTTCGTGACACTGCTTCTGGTCCGTAACTTTTTTGCGGATTCCGGTATCGTCAACACAATCTGCTCCAACATCGGTCTGACAGGATTTTTGAAAAATATCGGATTGGTAAATGCCAATCTGACCTATATTCCTTTCCTGACGAATCCCAACTGGGCGAAAGCTATGATCATCCTCATCAATATCTAGGTGGGCGTTCCCTATCAGATGCTGATCGCAACGGGTGTGCTCATGAATATCCCGGTGGATCAGATCGAGAGCGCAAGACTCGACGGAGCCACCAAATTCCAGATTTTCTGCAAGATCACCATGCCCTATGTATTGTTCATACAGGGTCCTGCGCTGATTACGGACTTCGTCAAGAATATCAACAACTTTAATGTGATCTATCTGCTGACACAGGATGTATATATCACTTCGGATCAGCTTCTGGCCAATTCAAACGCCAAGGAAGTGGATCTTCTGGTGACGTGGCTGTTCCGTCTGACCAACGAGTATTACAACTATAAGATGGCTTCCGTGATCGGTATTATCGTGTTTATTATCTGTGCGGTATTTACGCTGCTTTCATTCTCCAGAATGATTGCGGGCAGCAGAGAGGAGGATTATAGGTGATGAAACTCAAGAAAAGAATATCAACAATTGTTACACATCTGCTCCTGACAATCCTCGCTGTGATATGGCTGATTCCCATTCTCTGGCTGGTGGTCACAGCCTTCAGCGGCTATAAGGGGATCAATATTGCACATTTCTTCCCCGAGACTTATTCCGTGGACAATTTCAGGCAGCTTCTCTTTGAGCCGGATTCCGTGGTACAGTATGGCGCATGGTTTAAGAACACTCTGATCATCGCGATCTTTACCTGTATCATCTCCACGATTTTTGTGGTGATGGTCAGCTACGCCATGAGTTGTATGCGTTTTAACGGCAGAAAGAGTCTGATGAGTTTTTCACTGATTCTCAATATGTTTCCCGGTCCTCTTTTGATGATTGCTGTTTATTTCGTCATGAGAATGCTGGGGCTGACCAACAGCCATGTGGGTATGATCATCGTGTATTCCGCCGGGTCCGGTCTGGGATTTCTGATTGTAAAGGGATTTATGGACACGATTCCCACGTCCCTGCGGGAGGCGGCCAAGATCGAGGGGGCTTCCGAGGCGGCTATTTTTGTGAAGGTAGTGATCCCTCTGTGCAAACCCATTATTGTATATCAGATCATCAGTTCCTTCCTGATTCCATGGGGTGATTTCGTTCTGGCGAAGCTGATGCTCAACTCCGGTATATCGTCCGATTTCACCGTGGCCATCGGCCTGTATAATATGCTGGAAAAATCTTTGATCAATAAGTACTTTTCCGTGTTCTGCGCCGGCGGACTTCTGGTTTCCATACCCATCTCCATCCTGTTCATTATCATGCAGCGGTGCTATGTGTCGGGTGTGACCAGTGGTGCGGTCAAAGGATAAAGGTGAAAACAAAATGCCGCTTGGCGGCGGAATGAGAGGAATTATGGATAAGACATTTGTAGTGAATATTATTCATCGGCCGGAGATGGTTCCGGAGTATGCGGAGAAGGTCACCGGGCAGGGAAAGGCGGAGGATATCGGCAGGAAGGCTCTGCTCACAGAGTCTCTGGATATTTTTAAATTCCAGCAGGAGACCGCCCACAAAAACGGGCTGAAGGTCACCATTCAGATGACCTACGCCAGCCTGTTCAACGATGAGGCGGTGGCGCTTGCCAAGGAGCATCATGAGACTTACGGGGACGAGATCGCTTTGTCCCTGTTGGGACTTCCCTGTACGGAGTTTCGGGAGAAGTATAAGACCAAGGATTTCTGCATCTGGATGTTCTCCATGGAGGACAAGAAGAGCATCGTGGACGATGTGTTCGGCAAGTTTTATGACCGTTTCGGATTCTATCCGGAATCTACCGGCTCCTACTATATGGATGCGGATCTGACCAATTATATCAAGGAAAAATATCCCATGGTGAAGTGTGCGGTGGCCACCTGTTGGGAGGAGGGCCCCAAAGCGTACCACACCTGCAACAATTCTTGGTACACGCTGTTCGACGGCGGTCCTTGGAATCCTTGGATTCCCTCCAAGCAGAACACACACGCGCCCGCGGCCAACGAGGCGGAGGACAGCGGCATTGTGGCGATCCCTCATCTGTCCAGAGACCTGCTGGCCTGCTATGACGGAAACGGTTCCAATTTCGGAACCCATCCCCAGAATGTGCTCCGTGGTATGATTTATGACACGAAGACTTGGGAGTATCCCTATCTGTATAATCTGATTGATCAGTACAGACATCTGGAGAAATACAACAACGGATACTCCTACAATATGATGTTTGTAGGGCCCGGATGGCTGAATAAGATGGGACGCTGGGAGCAGCCCTACGAGCTTTTGAAAAAATCCTATGAGGATGGCATGGCATATTACGGACAGCTCAAGAAAGAGGGAAAACTGGTGGATATGACCATGGCGGAGTTCGCGGATTTCTACCGGGCAAACAAATCCTACACGGAGCCGGAGTGCGCCCTGTGGAAGGATATTCTTTACGGTTCCGACAAGCAGATATTCTGGTATGCGGATCCCTATATGAGAGCCTGTGTCAACATGGATCAGGGCGGCGCCATCGTGGATCTTCGTCCTTATGCGGCAAAGCTTCGCTGGGAAGTGGGCATCGGCACCAAGCATGTGCAGGACGCTTCCTATCCTTTCTTGATTCAGGAGAAATACCGGGCGGGGTACTTTACCCACTATGCGGGGGAGGGCACGGTGCGAAGTGCCAAGATCTGTCACGGCGGCGAGGAAGTGGATCTGTGTCTGTGCAGAACCCACGCCGTATTTTCTCAGGAGGGGACAACCAGAATTCTGACACTGGATCCCGTGGACATTGAGTTCTATGATCTGACAGTGAAGCTGCAGAGCAGAGTGTGCTTTGAGGAGGGCGCTTCCAATATCCGTATTGAGAGAGAGGTTCTTGCCATGAGCGATCCCAACGCCGAGGTTACCATCAATGAATATATGGTGGGGTGCTATGGCACCACGGAATATCCGGAGGATATGACGGGGATTACCTTGAGTGTATCCGACGGTGTGAAGTCGGAGGACATTTCGTATGAATACAAATGCCGGGAGGCTTCTCTGGCCGGAGGACGGGTGGCCAGCGCGGTGATTCCCGCCATTGAGACGAAGGTTTCTCTTGTGACGGACGCGGCGGACAGTGAGGTCTATGTCCGCGAGGGATATGCATTTTCACCCATGTTCACGCTGGGCTGTCAGAAGAAGCTTCATGAGAAGGAGGTAGTCACCACATGGCTCAATCTGGAAAAGGCAAATTAAACTTTAGATGTCCTTCCTGCTTTATGCGAGATCTGGATATTGATATGTTTTATGATAAAGATAAGAAGGAATATTACTGCATCCGCTGCCAGTACACGGGATCGGAGCAGGATGTGCTGGAGAAAAACGAAATGGTGCGGTTCCGCTATCGCAGAATGATGGATCGCATCACGGATTTTGACTGAGACGACGCAAATGCCGGAAAGCGAATCGGATCAGACAATCAGCCCCAGACGGGTGCCGACGCAGTGGCGGGGCACCCTTATTTTGGCTGTATGGGACGCATGGTGGAACCGAGTGGGCGTCTTTTTTGCGAAATTCCCGTCGGGTGGCATGGCGGCATAAGAACAGGTTTGGAGAGACAAGGAGAGAGTCATATGGAAAAGAATGCGTTGTTTCCGCAGATCGGGGGAATCCTTCACGGAGGGGATTACAATCCGGAGCAGTGGCTGGATAGGCCGGATATTCTGGAGGAGGATGTCAGGATGATGAAGAAGGCGGGCATGAACAGTGCCTCGCTGGGGATCTTTTCATGGGCCGCCTATGAACCGAGGGAGGGGGAATACCATTTTGAATGGCTGAAGGACCGTATTGACCGCCTGTATGAGAGTGGTATTTACACGGTTCTGGCGACCCCTAGCGGCGCAAAACCGGCGTGGCTGTCCGAGAAGTATCCGGAGGTACTGCGTGTGGATTCTTACGGCGTCCGCTATCACCACGGGGTGAGACACAATCATTGTATGTCCTCTCCGATTTATCGGGACAAGGTAAACAATATCATCCGCAGGCTGCATGAGGCCGTGGGAGATCACCCGGGGGTGATCCTCTGGCATATCTCCAACGAGTTCGGCGGGGAATGTTATTGTCCCTTGTGTGTAAAGCGTTTTCAGGCGTATCTGTCGGAGAAATTTGACGGAGATATCGGCAGATTGAACCGTGCTTGGTGGACGCCGTTCTGGAGCCATCAGTACAATGATTTTACCCAGATCGAGCCGCCCTATCAGAACGGAGAGTACAGCATCATGGCTCTCAAACTGGAATGGCGTAGATTTACCACTTGGAATATGACGGATTATATGAGATCCGAGATCGATCTGCTGCGGGAGCTTGCTCCGAGCCGTCCGGTGACCACCAATTTTATGCAGCTCTACGGAGGACTGGACTATCGGAAGATGGCGGAAAATCTGGACGTGATCTCTTGGGATTCCTACCCCTGCCTACATAATGACTATGAGACTCTGGCGGACACCATGGCCCGCAATGCCTTCGATCATGCGGTGATGCGCGGCATGAAGAAGGATAAGCCTTTTATGTTGATGGAGAGCGCGCCGGGACTGGTGAACTGGCATCAGTACAACAAATTAAAGAGGCCGGGCATCCATCGGTTGTTTTCTCTACAGGCGTTGGCCTGTGGTTCGGATACCGTGCAGTATTTTCAGTGGAGAAAGAGCAGAGGTTCCTATGAGCAGTATCACGGCGCGGTGGTGGATCATCTGGGAACGGACGATACCCGTATCTTCCGGGAGGTGCAGGCGCTGGGTGCGGAACTGAAGAGATTGGAGCCTGTTGCCGGAAGTCTGATTCGGGCACAGGCGGCTCTCATTCTGGACTGGGATGCGATGTGGGCGCTGGAAGACATGCGGGGATTGAGCGATGAGACCAAGCGTTACGGAGAGACCTGTGCGGAACTGTATAAGGCTCTGCTGCGGCTGGGCGTGGATGTGGACGTCATCAATCAGACAGATGACTTTACGGGGTATCGTGTGCTGATTGCTCCCATGCTGTATCTGCTCAAGGAGGGTGTGGCGGAGCGCATGAGAGATTTTGTGGAGAAGGGCGGAGAGCTGCTTGCGACTTATCTGACGGGATATGTGGACGAGAATACGCTGTGCTATCTGGGAGGATTTCCGGGGGACGGATTAAGCGGCTTATTCGGCGTTGTCAGTGAGGAGATCGACACACTCTATCCCACGGACCGGAACGGAGTATCTTTTGCGGATGGCGCATTGCAGGAGGGAAAGGAGTCGGCTGAAGGGGACGCATCTTTGCAGAGGCAGGTGAAGGATTATGCGGAGCGTCTGCGTGTCGGTGACGCCAAGGTGTTGGGAAGCTATACTTCCGATTTCTATGCAGGAGAGCCGGCCGTCACGGAGCGAGAGTGGGGAGCGGGCCACGCGTGTTATGTGGGATGCAGACTATCCGCGGAGTGCATGGAGGAGCTGTTTGAGAGAATGTTAGTCCGTGCGGATGTGAAGTCGGTACGGCTGCCCGACGGAGTGGAATATCATGTGCGTTTCGGAGAGCATGCGAGATATGAGTTCTTTTTGAATATGGCGGATCGGGAGAATGAAGTTTTGAATGTACAGGGACGAGACCTTTTGTCGGGAAAGAATCTGTGCGGGACCCTCAGACTGGAGCCTTACGGCGCGGCCGTCATTGTATCGGACAGAGTGTAATCCGGCGGAAAATATGGAAAAAGCAGGATAAAAGAAATAGAACCAAGAATAAGAAATTGGAAACCCAATCGGATAAGAGACGGAGGAAATCTATGTTTATCAAAGGAATGGATATATCTACACTGCTGGAGGAGGAAGCCTGCGGGGCGAAATATTATGACCATGGGCAGGAGGCGGATCTGTTCGATATTCTGAAAAATTACGGCGTCAATTCCGTCCGCTTAAGGCTCTGGAACGATCCCTATGACGAGGCGGGCAATCCCTACGGAGCGGGTACCAATGACTTGGAGAAAACGATCATTCTGGCAAGACGCGCCAAAGAGCATGATATGGGGTGGCTTCTGGATTTTCATTACAGCGATTTCTGGGCGGATCCCGGCAAGCAGATCGTCCCCAAGGCATGGAGAGGTTTGGACGAGGCGGGGTTGGAGCGTGCAGTCTATGAATACACCGTGGAAGTCATGAAGCGGCTGGAGCAGGAAAACATCCTGCCTTCCATGATTCAGGTGGGAAACGAACTGACCAACGGATTGCTGTGGCCTACGGGGAAAAAGCCTGCGTATGACAATATTGCGCGCTATATCAATGCGGGCATCCGCGGGGTGCGCGCCGTGGACAGAACCGTTCCGATTATGATACACTTAGATAATGGCGGACTGAATGAGATGTATGTGGATTGGTTTGAACATTTTATGGAGCGCTGCGAACCCTTTGAGATCATCGGACTGTCCTATTATCCGTTCTGGCATGGAACCATGGATGCCTTGGAATATAATATGCGGGATATGGCGAGACGCTACGGCAAGAAACTTGTGATCGCAGAGGTGTCTATGGGATTTACCATGGAGGACTATCGGGACAGGGAAAGGC
Organism: uncultured Acetatifactor sp.; assembly: GCA_964604835.1. Taxonomy (GTDB): domain Bacteria; phylum Bacillota; class Clostridia; order Lachnospirales; family Lachnospiraceae; genus Acetatifactor. Next base: position 25,391 of record CAZSAJ010000006.1, on the reverse strand, counting down.
TTGGCAATGAGGAACTGAAGGGTATGGCCACCAGACCGGAGCTGGTGGAGCATCTGGAATATCCCATGAGTCGCGAGGGACAGGCGGATTTCATGCGGGACATTCTGAACAGGATCAAGTCTGTGCCCGGCGGAGAGGGGTTTTATTATTGGGAGCCGGCATGGATACCGGTCTGCGGGTGCGGCTGGGCCAACGAGGCGGCGCTTCTCTACACCGGGGAACAGGGACCCGGAGGAAACGAATGGGCCAATCAAGCGCTCTTTGACTATGACGGAAATGTGCTGCCCGCATTGGTGGTCATCCGGGATTTTTGACAAAGGGCGGAACATCTTTCCGTGAAACGCAATGGATGTGGAGCCATGTTTACTGGATCAGTTGTAAGACAAGATCGGCTTGTTGATTGGCTTGAGACAGAATGCTTTCTGCCGCCTGCTGCAGTATATTGTTGTTGGCGTATTCCATCATGGCTTTGGCAATATCCGTATCCCGGATGGCAGATTCGGATGCCTGCGTATTCTCCTCGGCGTTCTTATTGGCCTGATAGGCGTGCTCCAGACGGTTTTGGTAAGCGCCGAAATCGGCTCGCTGTTTGTTGACGATTTTCTGAGCGGCTTTTATTTGGTCGATGGCTTTGCGGGCATCTTTCTGCGTCAGGGTGTTGGTATCGTAGATGCCCAATGCAATGATGCCCAGACTGTCATAGTTGATCTCGATATGCTGTCCGGCTTCGGTTCCTGCCTGTACATAAAAATTGCAGATGCCGCCGTAGATCGGAACGTCAATTACATGGGTATTGGGACTGCCCTTGTAGATAGTACTGTTATCAGAATTGGCGGAGTTGGAATACAGATCCACAATAGTCTGGTCGTTCAGGGCATCGTTTATTCTCTGTAGCACCGTCTCCTCGGTGTCTTGGTTGGTCACTTTGAAGGAGATGGCGAAGCTTCCCACATAGCTGGACGTAGAACCTTTTCCGTAGGTATAATTACCGTTGTCGCTGGTCAGATTAAAGTGCAGAACCACGGTTCCCCCGGTGTCGCTGGCACCGCCGTTTTGAGCGGAGAGAAGCCCCGGAGTGCCGGATCCTTTGTCACCGGTCAGAGTCTCCATGATGTCGCTGAATGTTCCGTCACCGAGATAACGGTGTATGGTAGCTTGGTATGTAAGGCCGCTACTGTATTTCTCCCATCGCCACCAGTGATTCTCGTCATCGTCGGCTGTTTCTCCGGATGCATAGTAGGACACCTGAGAAGAAGTTGCTGTCACCGGCCCAATTCCCTCCATATAGAAAGAGAATGACCATTTATCCTTGTCAGTCCGGGCGGCTTCCACGGTGGTGACATTGGGAGAAGAGATCATATTGCCCGTGGTAGAGGAAGGGGTGAGCGGATCGCCGTTCGGAGCGACTGCCTCAAGAAAAGTGTCGTCCGCTGCATCAAAATCACGGCCGGAACCGTTGCCGTCCCGGTGAGATACATATGCGGCACCATAGCTCAAAGAGGTTGTATAGAAGGACACCCCGTTCTTACTATAGTCATAATGCGTATCCTCAAAAGCGGCGGACATGTAGGCGGATGCGTTGGAGATTAGATGCACATTATTGAGGGAGGCGATTATATCGTCCACGGTGGCCGTGTCTTCAACGGCCAGAGAAATCGTGTGTTTGAATACGGGAGTGCCATTGTCATAGAGTTTGTTGTCGGGATCGGCAGGGTCGCCAAAATAATCGCTCATCTCAAAACGATAACCGTTTGTCTTTAGATCTTCCCAAGAAATAGGGGATGTCTGGTAGTCCGTACTATCGTATCCTGTCCATGACACCGAGACGCCGTCTTCATTTGCAAGGAGGGTATAACCGTTGCATGCCAGTACACCGCAGTTTGCATTCGTCAGATCTTTATAGTTGTAAGCGTCTCCGGGAAAAGTAACGGCCTGTTTTTGTTCAATACCTATTGGTACTTGCTCAGTGGCTTTCCAGATTTTCCGCGTATTGTAGGTGGTGTCATTGAAGATGCGATTCATTTCCAGTTTGAGTGCCCGAATCTCCTGATCTATATAATAGCGTTCTTCCGCTGTACAGGTGCCGTTTGCCGCTTTTACGCTAAGTACATTCATGCGCTGCAGCAGTTCCTGTACCTCGCTTAAAGCGCCGTCCGCCGTCTGTACAAAACCGATGCCCTCTTGGATATTGTTGGCGGCCTGATCCAGACCGCGGATCTGTCTGCGCATCTTTTCGGACACGGCAAGGCCGGCCGCATCGTCGGCTGCGCGGTTGATGCGATAGCCGGAGGATAATTTCTCGGCAGTTTTGACAGTCACTTTATGATTGCTATTTAATTGCCGGTTGGCATTCCATGCCGGCAGATTGGTTCGAACAGATATCATGACACGATATCCTCCGTATTTTATAATTACAACAGAATGTTATCTTTAATAAATATCGGCTTGTTATTATAAATTGATTAGAATAAATTGACAAACCATTAAGTAAGTATAATATATCATATTTCAGACTGTTTTGCCATAGGGAGAATAAGTCTGCGTGTGACAATGGGACATGCCATATGAATGCGGATATTTATGAGGATGACGCGGGCGATTGACAGAACCGTTTTGATTATGATAAATTTTGATTATGGTGGACTGAATGTAATGTTGGAGAGGGGATTGTCTATGAAAAAGGTAGCTTTGATCATGGAGAGCTGGATGCGCTATTTTACATATGCTTGGCCCTCGGGGATTTTGCAGAAGATAAAAGAGGCGGATCTGGATGTGAATTTATACATCTTCAACAGCTCTGCCAACTGGAGTGACGACATATCGTACAATCGAGGCGAATACAATATCTTCCGGCTGCCGGATTTGAGAGAGTTCGACGGCATCGTGCTGGACGTAAACAACATTGCGGATACGGATGTGCGGGACGCGTTGGTGCAAAGAGTGCGGGAATCCGGCGTACCGGCCGTGGTGATCGCCAATTGGTTTGAGGGACTGCACACCGCAGCGGTGGATAATTACGGGGCCATGGAGGCGGTCATGGAGCATCTTCATGAACATCATGGTTGTAAAAGCTTCTGGTTTGTCATGGGGCCGGAGGGCAATTATGAGAATAGGAGACGACTTCAGGCCATTGAGGATTATGTGGGCGCGCACCTGATCGAAAGGGTCGATTATTATTTTGGAGATTTTGGCTGTGAGTGTGGTCTGCGGGGATTTGAGGAACTATTGTCCCGGGGCGAGCTGCCGGAGGCCATTGTGTGTGCCAATGACAATATCGCGGTGGGAGTTTTGGCGGCGGCGCAGAAGCGGGGACTGACCGCACCGGGAGATTTCCTTGTGACAGGATTCGATGATCTGGACAAATCCAGATACTATGATCCGCGAATTTCCACGGTCAGTCATGTCCGGGAGAGACTTGGCTATACTGCCATGGAGATGCTTGCGCAGATCTGGCAGGGCAGCCCTGTGGAGGAGATCCGTTATACCGAGACCCGGACGATTTTTTGGGATAGTTGCGGCTGTAAATCGGATATCGTCATCGATCTGAAAGAGCATCTGAAGAATAATATCCTGTATGGGATAGAGACGGAGGATTTTGAAAAGCAGCTCTTAAAATTAAAATATTCCCTCACATACTGTGATACCGTGCAGGAGATGTTGAATTGTATCTCGCAGTGTGTTCCCTCTCTGCGCTGTGACGGTCTGTATCTGGTCACGGATCGGAGATTGTATCGCTCCTCGGGGGAAGTTCTTGGCGTGGAGCAGGCAAGCGCCTTTTTGGCGGAGGACCAGTTCATGGTTGAGGGATATCCGGAGGATATGTGTTTTGCGTTCTCTTACAGCAGAGACGGCATGGGGGAGAACGGGAAGCAGGCCATGGCGGGCAACAGGATTTTTCCCATGTTTGATTGTGAGGAGCCGGGCATGGACTTTTTGTTTCTGCCCTTGCACTTTAAGGAAAAGTGTATCGGATATTTTGCGATCCGAAATGCGGTCTATCTCATGGAGAAACAGTTTTTATTTGACATCATCAATGCGCTGACCACGGCGTTGGAGAATCTCTATGCCAAAGAGAAGCTGAAGGATATCAATCAGGTACTGACAACTCTCTACAATCATGATTCCATGACCATGCTCTACAACAGGCGGGATCTGGATAAGCTGGGGAATCGTTTTCTGAAGACACAACATGAGAAGGGGAATACGGCCTATGTGGTATATTTTGATCTGGACAGATTAAAATATATCAATGACAAATTCGGACATAAACAGGGAGATTTTGCCATCAAGACGGTTGCGCAGATGCTGCAGAAACATTTTCCCGAGGACAGCCTGATCTTCAGGCTGGGTGGGGATGAATTTCTGGTATTGTGCGGAGGGATGAGCGAGGCGGAATTAAATGCCGCCTACGAGGCGCTGCAGCATTCGCTATGCGAGGTGCGGGAGCGGGAGAACTGTCCCTACGAACTTGTGGTGAGCTATGGTCATGTCGCGACCGCCGCGGGAGACGGAAGGACGCTGGCGGAATATGTTCATCTCGCGGATGACAAAATGTATGCCTGCAAGACAAGCCGAAAGGAAAAAGCATAAATTGCAAGGTTCGGCGGGCGGTTCGTGAAAGTCGGCAAACGGAATTTTTTTGCATAATCTTCTGGCTTTTCCACATACTAACTCCACACTTAAGATTTGGAAATGTAAATCTTTAAAATAAGGTTATGGAGGAAACGATTGTGAAAGCAACAGGAATTGTCAGAAGAATAGACGATCTGGGACGCATTGTCATTCCCAAGGAGATCAGGCGCACTCTGCATATTCGGGAATCCGACCCGCTGGAGATATATACGGATCGCGAGGGACAGATCATTCTGAAAAAGTATTCGCCCATCGGTGAGATGACCACTTTCGCAAGGCAGTATGCGGAGAGTCTGGCGCAGGTGTCCGGACATGCGGCGGTGATCGCGGACAGAGATCAGTTTATCGCGGCGGCAGGCGGCTATAAACAGCTTGTGAACAAGGCGGTGAGTCATCAGTTAGAGGAGAAAGTAAACAACCGGGAGACCTTTCTGGCGGCCAGAGGCGACAGAAATTTCATCCCGGTTTGTGAGGACGGTGACAATGACTACCAGCATCAGGCGGTAGCGCCCATCATCTGCGAGGGAGACATCATCGGAAGCGTGGTGCTTCTCGACAACGACAACCGCAGCCGCATGGGAGAGGTGGAACAGAAATTGATACTGTCCGCAGCGGGGTTTTTGGGAAGACAGATGGAACAGTAGGTTATATGAGACAGGGCGGATTGATGAAATCCGCCTTGCTTTGTTTTTCAGAAAAATTTATAAATCCATTTATGTAATTTGGGAGTCATTCTTGTTGTAAAACGAATTGAAAAGTGGTAGAATTGCATTTGTATAGTGTGCGTCCGTCAGATATCGGGCGTACCAATATGATAAAGGCAGGTGTGATAAGATCATGGAAATAAGACAATTGACACAAAATGACAGCGAAGCGTTCTTTGAACTGATTGACATTACGGTGAATTCATTGGAAAATCCGGAATTTTGGCTGCCGATTAAGGATGAAGTGAGAACACATTTTTTTGATAAATCATGGACTGTTTTATTCGGGGCATTTGATGGACCTACTTTGGTGGGAGCGGTGGGACTGTTTCTCAATGAGAGCGAGTACAGTGAATCTTTGAGTTATCTGTCCAGAACCTATGACAACCCCGCGAAGGTGGATAGACTTATGATTCATCCCGCTTACAGGGGGCGGGGAGTCTCGGATGAACTGATGAAGGCGCTTATTGACGAGGCCAGAAGGTTAAAGATTCAAAATCTCCTTGCAACGATACACACGCAGAATACCGCCGCAAAGAAAGCTATGGAGAAAATAGGCATGGAGCTCATGTGTTTTTACACGAACAGGGATGGATATTTAAGAAATGTGTTTGTAATGACGATAAAGGAGAAAAAGAAAGGGTTTTTTGGCTTGATATAGAGGATTGGTTTCAGTCTTCCCATAAAATTATTAGAAAAGGTTGAGGAGCAAATTTTCCTCAACCTTTTTGATGTGCGCAAAGCCGCATATGGAATTTAGCTGCTTTGCAGCATGCGGCTCGCGTGTTATTTCTCGCTCATTTGATCCAAAAGCTCCAGTTTCACATCATACAGCTTTTTGGACAGATCCACATAAACCTTGTGGGGATTTACCAGTCTTCTGGTCTCGTCCCATAGGGTGTTCAGTTCTTTCTGGCAGTAAGCGCGGATCTCCATGACTTTCGGCGAAGTGTAGATGCACTGGCCCTTCTCAAAAATATGTTCCATAATGGGGCGCAGGGTGTAGGTGCCGCCCTTTAATTTGGTCTTCTTCCAAGGCTCCTGCGGGTCAAAGAGAAGGAGATCTTCCGACTCATGATACACTTCATCCGCAAGGCAGATCAGGTCGGCTTTGATCTTGCCGGAGTCCTTCTCATAGATGCGGTAGATAATCTTATTGCCCGGGTTGGTGACCTTCTCGCTGTTCTCGGAAAGTTTGATCTTGGGCACAAATACGCCGTTTTCATCCTGAATGGCCGCCAGCTTGTAGACACCGCCGAAGGAAGGGTTGTCCTTGGAGGTAATCAGATTGGTGCCCACACCCCAAGAGGTGATGGTGGCGCCCTGTGCCTTCAGGCTGTCGATCAAAAATTCGTCCAGATCGTTGGAGGCGGAGATCACCGCGTCAGGGAATCCGGCGGCATCCAGCATTTTGCGGGCCTTCTTGGAGAGATAGGCCAGATCGCCGCTGTCCAGACGAATGCCGTAGAAAGTCAGCGGAACGTCGGCTTCGCGCATCTCGGTAAATACCCGGATGGCGTTGGGCACACCGGATTTTAAAGTGTCATAGGTGTCCACCAGCAGAATGCAGGCGGAGGGGTACATATCCGCATAGGTTTTAAACGCTGTGTACTCGTCGGGAAAACTCATGATCCAGCTATGGGCATGGGTGCCCTTGACGGGTACGTCAAAGAGCTGTCCGGCCAGCACATTGCTCGTGCCGATACAGCCGCCGATCATGGCAGCTCTCGCACCGTAGGTGCCGGCATCGGGCCCCTGCGCGCGCCGCAGACCGAATTCCATGATACCGTCTCCCCGGGCCGCGAAGCAGACTCGGGACGCCTTGGTGGCGATCAGGCTCTGATGATTGATGATATTCAAAATGGCAGTCTCCACCAACTGGGCTTCCATAATCGGTGCGATGACTTTGACCATGGGTTCTCTGGGGAACATGACCGTGCCCTCGGGGATAGCGTAAATGTCCCCGGAGAAACGGAAATCTCTCAGATAATCCAGAAAGTCCTGTTCAAAGATTCCCAGAGAGGACAGATAGGCGATATCCTCCTCGTCAAAACGCAGTTCCTTAATGTATTGGATGACTTGCTCGAGTCCGGCGCAGATGGCATAGCCGCTGTCGCAGGGATTGTTGCGGTAAAAGGCGTCGAAGATCACCGTCTCGTTGCGGTCCTTATTTTTGAAATATCCCTGCATCATGGTCAGTTCGTAGAGATCAGTCAGTAACGTGAGATTTTGTCTGTCCATAGGCTCCTCGTTTCCGCCGCCGTCCGAGTCCCGATGCGGCTCTAAATTAACAGTAATAATAGTATATTTTTTCCAAAAAGGCAAGATGCAATACCAAATTTTTCATGCGGGCGGAATCGTCCGGTAATGCGGTATCAAGCGGCCTTGGTTACGCTTCGGTGCGATCTTCCCAGACGATGCGGTTGCGTCCGCTGTTTTTGCCGGTGTAGAGCCTGTCGTCCGCCAGCTTTAAAATCTGTGTGATATCCGAGGTCTGTGCCTCCGCGAGGCCGAAGGTCACGGTCACTTTGACGTGCTGACCGTTGTATTCGCAGTCCATGGCCCGGATGTCCCCAAGCAGTGCGGTCAGGATCCCATGGGCTTTCTCCGTCTCTGTGTTCTCGAATACCAGCAGAAATTCCTCACCGCCCCAGCGCGCCGCAAAGCCGCAGCTGCGCATATGCTCCTTTAGTTTGGCGGCGACTTTCTTAAGCACCAGATCACCGCAGGCGTGACCGTAGGTATCGTTGACTTTCTTGAAGAAGTCGATATCGCCGATCGCCACGCAGAGGGGAGTCTGGCGGGCTTCGCTCTTGGAGATCATCTGCTTAAGTTTGCGTTCCGCGGAGCGCCGGTTCAGTAGTTCCGTCAGGGCGTCCTGTTCCACCATAGTGCGCAGGGAGCGCTGCATGGATACGGCGGAGCGGCCCATATCTCCGAACTCATCGCTGCGGCTGGTGACGGAAGCGTCCAGCTCGGCGGTCAGATTGCCGATTGACACCTCGGACAGAAAAAGACGAATGCGCTGCAGTGAGCTGACCAGTTTCTTGGTATAACAGAACATAAGAAGAGAGATCAGAAACATGGTGATCACCGTGGTGATGATCAGAGGATAGAGAGATTTCTGGATGGCGGCGTTTACGTTGCTGCTGGGTTTGCCCACAAAAATCATGCCTGTGACAGTACCGTCAGAATTCGTCAGAGGCATATAGTATGCAAAATAGTCTAAACCGTTGACAAGTACCTTGTTGTAGAATTTGTCTTCTCCGGTATGGAGTACCTCCGAGACTACCATCTCCGGCGCATGTGTATTTACAATGCGATTGCCCTCGGAGTTGTTGATCGTGGTGAGAAGGCGGATATCTTGATAAAACAGTGTGATTTCTAAGTCGGAGTCGTCTTTCATCTTATCGAGAAGTTCAGAGGCGCCGGAGACATCCGTATCGCCCTTGTACAGACGGAATGTGTCTGCCTGTGGCGAGGATGCGTCCTGTCTATAGCTATAATCACCGGGATAAACAACTTCCATTAGTGCGTTTACATTGCAAGCCACATATTGAAGTTCCTGAGTAACCTCACTGTACATTGTGGCCGTAAACCATATATAGCTTAAGAACAAAGTGATGATGCCGAAGACCAGCAGCGGAATCACACTGATGGTCTGGAGAACATAAGCAATTTTTCCTTTGTTAGCTGCACCCATAAGAAGTACCTCCCGAAAGTATCTTCTTATATTATACTCTCGTGTCGGATAAATGCAAGAAATCCGTATGGAATTATTTTGCATCAGACAGCACAAAGCCATCGGGAAGTATAATAGTTTTGCTTGACAAGCAGGATTTGGGGGAGCTATAATGATGCTGAAAATAAGATGCAGAAAATGTGATGACGAAGAGAGTAACCGTTTCTCAAAAGGCAAAGCGAGCCGGGGAGGGTGGAAGCCCGGTGCGAGTAGAGGAGGGGCGAAGATCACTTCCGAGCGGTCGGTGTGAAAAGCTTTCGTAGCGCCGAACGGCAGTCCGCCGTTACCGGACACCATATCACTCTTTTGGGAGGGTATGTTGTAAGAGGTGGTTTGCGAAGTGTTTGGACTTCGTCCTGTTGCGGGACGGAGTCTTTTTTAATTAATGTCAAATGCCGTTTGCACGGCGGAATGGGAGGAAACATGTATAAGCAGGTAGACAAAAATCTTAATTTTGTGGAGCGGGAAAAGGCCGTGGAACAGTTCTGGGCCGACAACGACATCTTTCAGAAAAGTATGGACAGCCGCAAGGAGGGTCCCACCTACACGTTCTATGACGGGCCGCCCACCGCAAACGGCAAGCCCCATATCGGCCATGTGGAGACCCGTACCATCAAGGATATGATTCCCCGTTACCGCACCATGAAAGGATATATGGTGCCCAGAAAGGCCGGATGGGACACCCATGGACTGCCCGTGGAGCTGGAAGTGGAAAAGCTCTTGGGGCTGGACGGCAAAGAACAGATCGAGGAGTACGGATTGGCGCCCTTTATCGACAAATGCAAGGAGAGTGTGTGGAAGTACAAGGGAATGTGGGAGGATTTCTCACGGACCGTGGGATTCTGGGCCGACATGGATGATCCCTATGTCACCTATCATGACGATTATATCGAGTCCGAATGGTGGGCTCTCAAAACGATCTGGGACAAGAAGCTTTTGTATAAAGGATTTAAGATCGTGCCCTACTGTCCCCGCTGTGGCACGCCCCTGTCAAGCCATGAGGTGGCACAGGGATATAAGCAGGTGAAGGAGCGCTCCGCCATCGTGCGCTTCCGGGTTGTGGGAGAGGACGCATGGTTCTTGGCGTGGACCACAACGCCTTGGACGCTGCCTTCCAATGTGGCGCTGTGTGTGAACCCGGAGGAGACCTACTGTAAAGTGAAGGCCGCGGACGGCAAGGTATATTACATGGCACAGGCGCTTCTGGCACAGGTGTTGGGCGGACTGGCAGAGGAGGGCAAAGAGGCCTTCGAGGTGCTGGAGACCTATGCGGGCAGAGATCTGGAATACAAGGAGTATGAGCCGCTCTTTGCCTGTGCGGGGGATGCGGCTGCGAAACAGAAGAAAAAAGCGCATTTTGTAACTTGTGACACTTATGTCACAATGTCGGACGGTACCGGTATCGTTCATATTGCGCCGGCTTTCGGTGAGGACGACGCCCGCATCGGAAGAAATTATGACCTGCCCTTTGTCCAGTTTGTGGACGGTAAGGGAAATATGACACCCGAGACACCCTATAGCGGGAAGTTTGTGAAGGATGCGGATCCCGATATCCTTAAGGATCTGGATGGGGAGGGCAAGCTTTTTGCGGCGCCCAAGTTCGAGCATGACTATCCGTTCTGCTGGAGATGTGACACCCCCTTATTGTATTATGCGAGAGAGTCTTGGTTTATCAAGATGACGGCGGTGAAGGACGATCTGGTCCGCAACAACAATACCATCAACTGGATCCCCCAGTCCATCGGCGAGGGGCGTTTCGGCAACTGGCTGGAAAACATTCAGGATTGGGGACTCTCCAGAAACCGTTATTGGGGTACGCCCCTGAATATCTGGGAGTGTGAATGCGGCTGCCAGCATGCCGTCGGAAGCAGAGAGGAACTGTATGAGATGAGCGGCAATGAGGAGGCCAAGACCGTGGAATTCCACAGGCCATATATCGACGCCATCACAATTAAATGTCCCGAATGCGGCGGAGTGATGAAGCGTGTGCCCGAGGTTATCGACTGCTGGTTTGACTCGGGAGCCATGCCTTTTGCACAGCATCATTATCCCTTTGAGAACAAAGAGCTGTTCGAGCAGCAGTTCCCCGCGCAGTTCATCTCCGAGGCGGTGGATCAGACCCGCGGATGGTTCTATTCCCTCTTGGCGGAGTCCACGCTGCTCTTTAATAAGTCGCCTTATGAAAATGTCATTGTCATGGGACATGTGCAGGATGAGAACGGCCAGAAGATGAGCAAGACCAAGGGAAATGCGGTGGATCCTTTCGACGCATTGGCAACCTACGGCGCGGACGCTATCAGATGGTATTTTTACACAAGCTCGGCGCCTTGGCTTCCCAAGCGCTTCTCCGGGAAGGCCGTGCAGGAGGGCCAGCGCAAATTTATGGGTACGCTCTGGAACACCTATGCGTTCTATGTGCTGTACGCCAATATCGACAATTTTGACGCATCCAAATATACTTTGGATTATGAGGGACTGGCTCTTATGGACAAGTGGATCCTGTCCAGACTGAACACGGTGGTGGCAGGGGTGGACGCCCATCTGGACGCATACCGGATTCCCGAGGCCGCAAAGCTCATGCAGGATTTCGTGGATGATCTGAGCAACTGGTATGTGCGCAGAAGCCGTGAGCGCTTCTGGGCAAAGGGCATGGAGCAGGACAAAATCAACGCCTATATGACGCTCTACACCGCTCTGGTGACGCTCTGTAAAGCGGCGGCGCCCATGATCCCGTTTATGACGGAGGATATCTATCAGAACCTTGTGCGAAGCTGCGACACCGATGCGCCGGAGAGCATTCATCTGTGTGATTTCCCCGTGGCGGACGAGAAAATGATCGACAGGGAACTGGAGAAGAATATGGAAGTGGTGCTGGACGCGGTGGTCATGGGACGGGCCTGCCGCAACGAGGTGAATGTGAAGAACCGCCAGCCCCTGCAGAAGATGTATATCAAGACGGACAGTGGCGATGCGCCGGGCAGAGACTTCCTGCGAGACGGATTCTACACCGATATCATTGCGGATGAGCTGAATGTGAAGGAGGTTCTTCTGGCGGATGACGTGAGAGAGTTCACCTCTTATGTGTTCAAGCCCCAGCTCCGCACGGTGGGACCCAAGTACGGCAAACAGTTGGGCGGTATCCAGAAAACACTGGCGTCTCTGGACGGCAATGCGGCCATGGACGAGCTGAACGCAGCCGGAGCGCTGAAATTTACGGTGGACGGCGTGGAGGTAGAGCTTGCCAAAGAGGATCTGCTCATCGAGATGACACAGAAGGAAGGTTATGTGTCTCAGGAGGACAATCGCATGACGGTGGTGCTGGATATGAATCTCACGGAGGAACTGATCGAAGAGGGATTCGTGTACGAGCTCATCAGCAAGATTCAGAACATGCGCAAGGAAGCGGATTTTGAAGTGATGGATCACATCCGCGTCTCCTTGAACGGGAACGAGAAGCTCTTTGCCATCGCACAGAAAAATGCCGTCTCCATCACGGGCAAGGTACTCGCCGACGAACTCACAAGCGGCGCCGATTTCGCCGTGGCAAAGGAGTGGGATGTGAACGGAGAGAGCGTGACGGTGGCCATCGAGCGCATCATGGCATAATGAGTAACTATGTAAATAAATACGTAATGAGTAAACACAAAAAATGAAAGCCCTTCCCCGGCCCGTGCGGCCGGGGAGGGTTTTATTGTCTGATACGGCATCATGGAGGTTAGGATGAAATTACAGGATTTTCTGAAAAAGTACGAAGGAGAACATCTTTATATACAGACCCATAATTTTCCGGATCCGGACGCTTTGGGGAGCGCTTACGGACTGGCCCGCTTTCTGGAGCATTTCAATATACGCTCCACGCTCTGCTATGACGGCAAGATAGACACATTGAGCACCCGACAGATTCTGGAGGAATTCCATATAGAGATTTTCGCAAAGCATCAGTTGGAGGAGATGACGGAGAAGAGTCCCATCATTTTGGTGGACACTCAGAAAGAGGCCGGAAACGTCACCGATCTGATCGGGGATGAGATCGCCTGTATCGATCATCATCCCACACAGGTGGAGATTACCTATGAATATAAGGATGTACGCATGACGGGGGCTTGTGCCACGCTCATCGCACAATATTTCAAAGAGGCGGGAATCGTTCCGGACGAGCCCACCGCCACGGCGCTGCTGCACGGCATTAAAATGGACACGAATCAGTTTACCAGAGGCGTCACAGATCTGGATATCGAGATGTATGCCTTTTTGAATCCGTATGTGAATGAAAGATCTCTGAGGACGGTTTCCGCCAATGCGCTGGAGTATTCGGATCTGTCTGCGTTTAGCGCGGTGTTTCGGACTACCCGCATCTATGACAAGGTTGGGATCGCCTATATTCCGTTTGCCTGTCCGGACGCACTGATCGCCATGATCTCGGACTTCATTCTCACTTTGAATGAGGTGGATTTTGCCATCGTCTATTCCAAGCGGGATAACGGCTGGAAATTCTCCGTCAGAAGTGAGGATGATCGAATGGATGCGGGGGAGATTGTCCATGAGGCGCTGGGAGAAATCGGAAGCGGCGGCGGACATGCCTGCATGGCGGGCGGCATGATTCCCATAGAGGTGGTGGGACGCATGGGACAGAATGCCGACACGGTAGTCTGCGAAATGTTTTTGGACGCTGTCAAAAGTCATATGTAAGATAACAATTTAGATAAACTAAAAAATCGAGGATAAAAGTTGACAATATATATAACAACATGGTACTATCTTATTAATCTATTTATATGCGAGGGGAGGTAGATTAGATAAATAAGAGAAAGGCATTTAGAAAGGTCATGAATGATGCAATCAGGTAACTGAAAATGAATTTTCGATACAACGAAAGGATACGGGGTTAAGATTATGAAAAAAGCGGTATTGATTACTACATTGGCGGTGGCACTTTTTACAAGTTCCATAGGTGTTAATGCACAAGCGGAATCTGTAGATATATCAAAAGCAGAGTTCAAAGTCGATCATGAATTTATGGAAATATTTCAAACGGATCAGGAACAAATATATGAAAAATATAGTAATGTGGCTGACATTCAGGAAATACAATTAAGTGATAGTCAAATTAGCAAATGTGTTGAGGCGTATCAGGACAATGGAGACGGTATAAGACGGGAAGTGGACTGCGATGTGAAGCTAAATAAAGTGGTATTTCAGCAGGAGGCGGGTCTGTGTAGTTTGGCGGAGGAAGACGCACCGGTGCTTTATGTTTTATCGGCGACAGCTTCTTCCAAAGAATCGGATTCTTCAACCACTAAAAACGGAGTAACATTATATGGGTGTATTGGATGGACTGATAATTTCGGACCAAATAATAAATTTGAATATGTAAAGGGCAGCAGAAGCGGTTCATACAGCGGAAAGGGACGTTATGATGCGTTGAATGGAACTACCAATTTGTGTGGTGGGGATTTTGACAGCAGCTTCTATTCTACTAGCACCAGCAACCATACAACAGGTTATTCATTTAGGTTGAATATCCAGAGCGGAACGGGTTTTAATCTTAATTTTACAACCAGTGTGCTGGATTAAAAAGCCATTTTCCCATAATAAGCGGATGAATCATGTTGTTATTGTTTTGGACAGGAAAATATTATTTGCTAAGACAAGGAGATTACCTATGGATGCAAAAGTTATAGGAAAAAGTAATGTGATATCGGATAAAAACGGAAGGATATTTAAGTTTCTATTCCTTGTTGTCGGAGAAGTGGCATTGTTGTCTTTTTTGTTATATTTTACATGGTTTCAAGATCGGGAGGTGAGCGCTTGGTTTCACAATCCGATCAATGAACTGGTTGTATTTGGATCCGCTCTTATTCTGCTGTTCATTTCGGGATTGCTTCCTGATTTCCTGCGTTCGTTTGTCTATAGTCTGAAGGAGACGGATGAGATCACCGTGGTACAGGTAAAAAGATCTCTGCTATCTGTCAAACTGGCTATGACGATTGCCGTGGCATCTCAGTTATTGGTATTGGTTTACTTGTATGTCTCAATGATACAGAACTCATTTCTTGCGGGAGAAGTTTCATTGGTGGTTCTTGCCGCATATGGAGGAAATGCCATATATGGCATTCTGGCGGTTATCGTTTTACTTCCCGTGTATGCGCGGCTTAAGGTGAGGCTTCTTTCTATGCAGTAAAGATGTAAAGTGTCAGCACGGGAAGAATAGACGGTTTGATTATAAAAAGGGGATGTTGCACTATGTGTGACATGCTCCTTTTTTTGATTAAAGTGGGATTTATTTTCCTGTCGATTCAGTGCAATTTTCTGTCGATTCATGTCGATGTTCTCTTTTGAGGAGGATGATTGTTTTATACTTAATATAATCGGCTTTTCTGATTTCCTGACTATCGAGGAGTGATATGGACAGATGGAGAAACAAAGAAAAGAAGCTGCTGTAAAGGAAAAATTTGCGGTAAATGCCTATGTTACATTCCTTTTATGGGGTATTCCTGCTGCGCTTGGTTCGGCGATATCTACATTTGTAGACGCGGCGTTGGTTGGTAATTATATTGGCAGCGGCGGTCTTGCGGCTGTTAATATCGCAACACCGGTTTTTTTGTTTTATGCTTTTTTAGGTACAACTATGGCAGTCGGGGCAAATGTCCTTATTGGAAACAAAATAGGACAGTCAGATGTAGCAGCGGCTCAGAAACTGTTTCAAGCATTACTCATAACAGGGTTGGCGGTAAGTATCGCTTGTGTGGCGGCTGGTGTGACTTTTTCAAGGGAAATACTCGCTTTTCTGGGTGCAGAGAGCGATACGGTGAATTTGGCAGAGGGTTATGCAACAGTTGTGTTCTGGTGTGGAGGTTTGTTCCTTTTCTATCATATACTTTCTTATTCTGTAAGAAGTGACGGCGCTCCGAAGACGGCAGCCTGCGCTTCCGGTGTATTGATTTTTTTAAATATTGCGTTTGATTTGATTTTTCTTGGCGTGATGAAAACGGGAATTGTAGGAGCTTCTTTATCACTGTGCATCGCGACCTTTTGTGCTGATACAATTCTGCTTTGGCATTTTGCGAAAAAGAGCGCGGTTTTACATTTGGGACTGTCCATGCCCGGAAGAAAAATGATACAGGATTTTATTAAGAATGGTTTTGGGGTGGGTTCCGCGTATCTGTTTCAGGCAGTGATTATGGGGATTTTCAATAAACTGTTGGCTCAGGGCGGAGTTCAGGGAACTTTTTATATAGCCTTTTTTGGAATTCTCTATACAATGTCCACTTTTGCATATGCGCTCTTTGATGGGGCGTCAGCAGCGCTTACGCCTGTTATCTCCATATTTGCAGGGGAAAAGGATGTGGACAGTATTGAAAGGGTATTCCGTTTTGCTATGAAAACGGCGCTTGTTTCCGGTCTGGCTGTTCTGGCGGTATATGGTGTTTTTTCCCCGAATATTATCAGCTTTTTTGGGATAACAGACTTGGCGCAGAAAGAGTATGCGGCATTCGCATTTCGGATTTATGCAGTCAGTATTGTTTTTTCAGGATGTAATGTAATAGTGACATCGCTATGGCAGAACATTTCAAGACCGAAACTTTCAGGGCTAATGTCTGTGCTGCGGAATTGTCTGATTTTGCTGACGGCTGGAATCATGCTGATTCCGACTTATCATATTTCCGGGCTTGCCTTTTCCTATTTATGCTGTGAAGTTTTTTGCATGGCGTTAGCGATCTGTGTCTGTATTGTTGACAGTTCTTTCCCCAAATTGAGAAGAGAGTATTCCGCAGTAAACCGGACTTATGAAAAAGTGTATACAATCAGTACGGGAAGCATCGCGGAATTGTCTTCTGACCTTGAAGAATTGGAAACAGTCTGGAGCATTGACAGAAAACAGATGCTGTTTATCAATTTTGTATTGGAAGAAGTTATTTTGAATATTATGAAATTTGCCTTGACGGATAAAAAGGAGCATTACATCGCCGTGAAGCTGATAGATGACAGGGGAACATACATTATGTGCATACGTGATGATGTTGCGGGCTACAATCCGTTTGAAACGGGTGGAGATGTGGTAGATCAGGCAGTTATCGGCATGATTAAGAAAAAATCGAAGTATTACAGTTACCAGAGGAAACTGATATTTAATTACCTTTATCTGGCTCTGTAGAAATGGAGGAAGCTATGGCAGATGCAGACGGCATATTTATTTCTGACTGTGAAATGGAAAGACTATATGGGCAAAGCAGGCTTTTAAAGGAGTATGAACAGCCGGTTTACGATCTTCTGCTTGCCGACCGTCAGAATGCTGATATTTTGGATATCGGATGCAATAATGGCAAAAAAACGACAGACAGGTTTGCAAAATACCATGCTAAAAATGTGATTGGTATTGAATTTCATGAAGTGCTGGTTATGGAAGCTAAAAAGCAGCATCTGGATGATGAGTTCCATTTCTTTCAAATGGACATTGAAGCGGAGGATTTTGAGGACAGGATAAGTGAAGTCATGAAAATGTATGGCATAAAAGGATTTGATTTAATTAACGTGTCCTTTCTTTTGTCCCATTTAAAGAATCCGTTTGCCGTCCTAAAAAAATTACGAAAAATTTTGAACAGTGAAGGGAAGCTGGTGATTGTGGAGGCAGATGATACGCTAATCGAAATGGCTCCTGATGAATATGGGCTGTTGGAACTGTTCCTCGAAGCCTTACGTGCAGATGTTTTTTCAGGAGACAGGGAATTTGGCAAAAAAGCTCCCCGGCTGTTGGAAGAAGCCGGATACCGCAGAATTGAGGCGCATGAAACCCGTATCTGTGCATCAGAAGGGGAAATACAGAAAAAGAAGCTGATGTTTGATACCTTTTTTTCTTATCTGCCGGAAGATTATAAAATCCTCTGTGGGCAGGATTCCGGTTATAACGGATTTGAGGAAATGGGAAGAAAAGTCGAGGAGAATTATGAGGCATTTAAGATGGCTTTCGTTGAAAAGGCGTTTTGTGTATCATGCGGCACTGTTATCATAACCTGTGGAACGTGCTAAGAAGGGTATAGATAGGAATTATGCAGAACAATGATTCAGATTACATATTGAGCAAACTTGATTTTTCCCATATTGATGAAGCAGTGGAGCTTTGTGGTTCCTGCGTGGGGAAAAATTTATATCGAAAGGAATATCTGATGTCCATACTGGATAAACAGGACAGTTTCTTTTATCTTTTGATGGATCGGGATGGCGCGGTCATAGGATATGTTTTCTTTGAAATGGCTGAACGGAAGGAACTGGCCGGTTATTTTAAGATGGAACAGGAACGGCTTTTATCCATAATTTATCCAATGGACATGGCGGTGCATTTCCGTTCGATAGGGATTGCGGAGGAAATGCGTGGAAAACAATTGCCGGACAGATTGATGAACTTTGCACTTGCATTCTCAAGAGAACGCTTACAGGCAGATGTAATGATAGGGGCGTTTTGGAAGAAAGGAGGAAAAGTGCCAATGGAAAGGGTGCTTTCAGGCTTTGGTTTCAAGCATTTTGCCACGGCAGAAAAAATCTGGTATGACAAGACGGATTTAATCTGCCCGGTGTGTAATGGACGGTGTGTCTGTCCTGCGGAGATTTATTATAAACGGCTAAAAGGAGAAAACAGATGAAACTGAAATTACTGCCTAAATTTATGATTTCCCTTATAGCGCTTGGAGTAGTTTTAACTGTAAGCATATCTTTTTTCTGTTATTACAGTTCAAAGAGTTTTCTGGAAGATATGTATGCTGAACGTGTGGTTACCGGAAGCAGGACTATTGCAAAAATGCTTTCTGTGCAGGATGTAAAGACCGTTATTTCAGAGGGTGGTGACAACACGTCTGTTTATGCAGAAATGACAGAGCTTTTCAATACTTTGAAGTATGACGGGGAGATTACCTATCTTTCCCTTGTGGTGCCGGATGAGGACAGCGTGACATTTTATATTGATGCCTGTGTGGAGGATATGGGGGACGATTTCTCTGACCAGATTGCCTATGGTTCGGATATCCTTTATACGGATGCGGCTTATGGGGAAGAAGATTTACAGAAATATTATGAGATATGGGAGATGTATGCCAGAAATGAGGGAACACAGACACCGTTAGTGACAGACAACAGCTATGGTTATAACTATACTGCTGTCTGCCCTGTCCTTGATGGGGACGGAAATGCAATTGCGGAAGTACAGTATATTATGGATATGCAGGAAGTGAGGGATTACCTGAACTCACTTCTGTATACGATGACAGAAATTTCTGCCGGAGTGATTCTGGTGGCTATCTTTTGCTATATCCTATTTGTAAAGAGAAATATATTGACCCCCATGGGAAAACTTGTGGAATTTACGGACAGTATTACTGCTGAGAGTAATTTTCATAACCGGAGCATTGATCTTGCAACCGGGGATGAAATAGAGGCGCTGGGCCGTTCTTTTAACTATATGCTGGCAGAACTGGACAGGTATATTAGCGATCTTGGGAAAATCATGGCGGAAAAGGAGCGGATCGGCGCAGAGCTTTCCATTGCCACACATATCCAGTCTTCCATGCTGCCCTGTATTTTTCCTGCATTTCCGGGCAGGAAAGAATTTGATATTTATGCCACAATGAACCCGGCGAAGGAGGTTGGCGGAGATTTTTATGATTTCTTCATGGTGGATGAGCGGCATGTTGCGGTGGTTATGGCGGATGTGTCCGGGAAGGGAGTGCCTGCGGCACTATTCATGGTGATAGGGAAAACCCTAATCAAAGACCATACACAGCCGGGCAAAAATCTGGGTGATGTATTTTCCGATGTGAATAACCTTCTTTGCAGTTCTAACAGTGAAGGGCTGTTTATCACAGCTTTTGAGGGGGTTTTGGATTTGATGACAGGTGAATTTGCCTATGTGAATGCGGGACATGAAGTACCGTGCATTTGCAGGAAGGGAGGGCATTATGAGCCGTACAAAGTCCGTCCGGGATTTGTTCTGGCAGGTATGGAGGATATGAGCTACAAGCCGGGAAGCGTCCGGCTGGAGCCGGGAGATAAAGTGTTCTTATATACGGACGGGGTGCCGGAAGCAACGAATGCTGAAAATGAAATGTATGGGAATGAGAGGATGCTGTCTGCGCTAAACCGCAACAAGAATAAACCGCCAGAGGACTTGCTTCCCGAAATTAAAGCTGACGTTGACCATTTTGTTGCAGGAATTTCCCAGTTTGACGATATTACCATGCTGTGTCTGGAATATAAAGAGCCTATGAAGGCGTAAGGAGGGGATGCAATGAAGGAGCTTACAGTGGAAGCGGCAGTAGAAAATATTGGGAAGGTGACTGAGTTTGTAGACGGTCAGTTAGAAGAATTTGGGTGTCCTGTGAAAGTGCAGATGCAGATTGACATAGCGATTGACGAACTGTTTGGGAATATTGCCCACTATGCCTATAATCCGGATATCGGACCGGCAACCGTACAAGTGGAAGTGCGGCAGGAGCCTTTAGAGGTAATCATTACATTCATTGACAATGGAATACCTTACGATCCGCTTGCAAAAGACGATCCTGACATCACGCTTTCCGCAGAGGAACGGGAAATAGGAGGGCTTGGTATCTATATAGTGAAGAAAAGCATGGATGAGATTTCTTACGAATACAAGGATGGTCAGAACATTTTAAAAATAAGAAAAGAGTTATAAAGCTCTTTGATAGATGATTTGGTTATAAAAAGCGGGTGTCCATGTAATGTCAGACGCCTGCTTTATTCGTTTATTTACACTTTCTTTGGCAGGGTTACGGGTGAAAGCTAATTAATTCCAAAAAACAGTTGGATTTTAACGCTTTTTTTGCTATAATATATGCATGTTCTGTTTACATAGGACTTAAGAAGCAGGCGAAAGGAGATAATAACTTGAAAGCTACAACGGCAACTGCAAGCACGAATAAAAAGAAAGCGACAACTAAATTTGACAAAGAGCTGTTTAAGAGGAGTGTCCTCTACAATGTAAAAACGTTATACCGCAAAAATCTGGAGGAGGCTGATCCTCAGCAGATTTTTCAGGCGGTCGCTCTGGCCATGAAGGATCAGATTGTGGACAACTGGATGAATACTCAGAAAGCGTATGAGAAAGAGGACTCTAAGACCGTATACTACATGTCCATGGAGTTTCTCATGGGGCGTGCACTGGGCAATAACATTATCAATATGCAGGCATATAAACCCGTGAAGGAAGCCTTGGAGGAGCTTGGGCTGGATCTGAATGTGGTGGAGGATCAGGAGCCCGATGCCGCTCTGGGAAACGGTGGTCTGGGACGTCTTGCGGCATGTTTCCTTGATTCACTTGCCACGCTGGGTTATCCCGCGTACGGCTGCGGCATCCGCTATCGTTACGGCATGTTCAAGCAGGAGATCAGGGACGGTTATCAGGTGGAAGTGCCCGACAACTGGCTCAGGGACGGCAATCCGTTTGAACTGCGCAGGCCCGAGTATACCAAGACCGTCAAATTCGGCGGCTATGTGTCCGTGCGCACCGATGAGAACGGACGCAATGTGTTCACGCAGGAGGATTACCAGTCCGTGCGTGCCGTGCCTTTTGATCTGCCCGTTGTGGGTTACGGCAACGGTATCGTCAACACCCTGCGCATCTGGGATGCGGAGCCTGTGGAATGCTTCCAGCTTGATTCCTTCGACAAGGGTGACTACCACAAAGCGGTGGAGCAGGCCAATCTGGCAAAAAATATCTGCGAGGTTCTCTATCCCAATGACAATCACTATGCGGGCAAAGAGCTTCGCCTGAAACAGCAGTATTTCTTCATCTCCGCATCCGTGCAGGAGGCCGTGGAGAAATACATGAGAAAGCATTCGGATATTCGAAATTTCCATGAGAAAGTTACGTTCCAGTTGAACGATACCCATCCTACCGTGGCCATTGCGGAGCTGATGCGCGTGCTGATGGACGACTATTATCTCACATGGGAAGAGGCGTGGGATGTGACTACCAAGACCTGTGCCTACACCAACCATACCATCATGGCGGAAGCCTTGGAGAAATGGCCCATTGAGCTGTTTTCCAGACTGCTCCCCAGAGTGTATCAGATCGTGGAGGAGATCAACAGACGCTTCATCATTGATATCGAGAACAAATATAGAAATGTGCCCAATGTCAATGTGCAGGATAAGATCCGCAAGATGGCGATCGTCTATGACGGACAGGTGAAGATGGCACATCTGGCCATCGTGGCCAGCTACTCCGTAAACGGTGTGGCCAGACTGCACACGGAGATTCTTAAGAATCAGGAGCTTCGGGACTTCTATGAGATGTTCCCCGAGCGCTTCAACAACAAGACAAACGGCATTACCCAGAGAAGATTTCTGCTGCACGGCAATCCGCTTCTTGCGGACTGGGTGACCGCCCATGTGGGCAGCGAGTGGATCACCGATCTGCCTCAGATCAGCCGTCTGAAGATCTATGCGGATGACAAGAAAGCGCAGCAGGAATTCATGAATATCAAGTATCAGAATAAAGTGCGTCTGGCACAATATATTCTGGAGCATAACGGTATCGAGGTGGATCCCCGTTCCATCTTCGACGTGCAGGTAAAGCGCCTGCATGAGTACAAGAGACAGATGCTCAATATTTTACATGTGATGTATCTCTATAATGAGCTGAAGGAGCATCCCGAGACAGATTTTTATCCCAGAACCTTTATCTTCGGAGCAAAGGCTGCGGCGGGCTACCGTAATGCGAAGCTGACCATCAAGCTGATCAACGCCGTTGCGGATGTGGTCAACAATGACGCCTCCATCAACGGTAAGATCAAGATCGTGTTCATTGAGAACTACAATGTGTCCAATGCGGAAATCATCTTTGCCGCAGCGGATGTGTCGGAGCAGATTTCCACCGCCAGCAAGGAAGCGTCCGGTACCGGTAACATGAAGTTTATGTTAAACGGCGCGTTGACGCTGGGCACCATGGATGGTGCAAACGTGGAGATCGTGGAGGAAGTGGGAGAGGAGAACGCGTTCATTTTCGGACTCTCCTCCGACGAAGTGATTCAGTATGAGCAGCACGGTGGTTACAACCCTATGGATATCTTCAACAATGATCAGGATATCCGCAAGGTTCTGATGCAGCTCATCAACGGAACTTATGCACAGGATACGGAACTGTTCCGCACACTGTACAATTCCCTGCTCAACACTCAGAGTACCTCCAAGGCGGACACCTACTTCATTCTGAAAGATTTCCGTTCCTATGCGGAGGCTCAGAAAAAGGTGGAGGAAGCATACAAGGACGAAGACGGATGGGCCAGAAGCGCGATTTTGAACGTGGCATGTTCCGGCAAGTTCACCTCCGACAGAACGATCCAGCAGTATGTGGATGAGATCTGGCATCTGGATAAGGTGGTTGTGAAGAAATAAATAATTGTATTCAGAAAAGAGTTTGTCGAGATGACCTGTTATATGACGAAAAAATTTTTGTTGGGACTGTGTGTCGCACTGCCGCTGCTCTATGGCGGCTGTGCCGCGCACAGTCCTAAGCTTTTGGAGCGGGAGACAACTGCCGCGTGGGAGAGTTCTGCATCTTGGACGGTGGAAATTCTGGAGGATGAGGAGAAGTCCGGGGAGAGTGGGAGCGTCGGAGAGAAAGAAACTGCCGATAAGAATGAAACTGCTTCGGACTGGGAGAGATATATTGCTTGGGAGAATGTGGTGCTCCCCGGTGTGGAGGGAGAGTATGACATATTGTTTCTCACGGACTGTCATGTGGTGATTACGGATGAGCGCGACGATGCACAGGTGGCGGAGAGCGCTCCGGCCAGATATGCGGAATTTCAGAATGCGGAGGGGATCTCTTCCGCACAGCAGTTTGCAGACTGGATAGACTATGCCAATGAACAGGGTGTGGATGCCGTACTGCTGGGGGGCGACATCATCGATTACCCCACGGAGGGGTGTCTCGCATATCTGGAGGAACAATTGGGACGGCTTGAGATGCCCTATCTGTACACAATGGGCAATCATGATTGGACGTTTCCGTGGGAGTATATGACGGAGAAAGGCAAAGAGACCTATCTGCCGCTTCTGGAGCCCTACACGGCAGGTGATCCGGTGTTCCACACATGGGAGACGGAAGATTTTGCGATCATCGCTATGGATGACAGTCCCGGGCAGGTAAATGCCGAAGCGCTGAAACAATACAAAGAGTTTACCGAGACGGAAAAGCCGTTGATCGTGCTGGTCCATGTTCCGTTCCTGACCCAGTCCGTGTTGACGCAGGCGAGAGAGGTGTGGGATTCCTCCGTGGTGATCGGAGGCGGCAATTACGGCGGCATTTATCCCGACAAAGTGTCCGAGGAATTTGTGGATTTGATAACGGCCGAGGAGAGTCCGGTGGAGCTGGTGCTGGCCGGCCATGTGCACTTTTATGATAGGGATTATCTCGAAGGGGAGAAGAATGTGTTGCAGCTGGTGGGCGACGCCGGGTATCACGGCAGCGCGATGATGATCCATATCAGCGGACAGGAAGAATAACCCTTGCTCTCCATGCTTTCGAATATTCTCCTCCAACGCTTGCATCTTCTCCCCTTTTCCCGTATAATAAAAAAGATTTATCTATGAAAAGAACTAGGACAATTATTTTACGAACCGTCATTGATTCGGCATAAGAGGAGGAGTTTAAGATGATTCAGTTATCACAGGGCGGCGCATATCTGGTAAACGGGACGGAGCTGATCCCCGAGGGACCTGAGGCGGCTGCGGCTCTCAAGGCAAAGACAGGTAAAGAAATCACAAAAGAGGCGGCGATGCAGAACACCATGGCGTATGGGATTCTAGGGAGCCACAATACCTCTGACAATATGGACAAGCTCAAGATCCGTTTCGACAAACTGACCAGCCACGACATTACTTTCGTGGGCATTATCCAGACGGCGAGGGCTTCCGGACTGCAGAAGTTCCCCATGCCCTATGTGCTCACCAACTGCCACAATTCCCTGTGTGCGGTGGGCGGCACCATCAACGAGGATGACCACATGTTCGGACTCTCCTGTGCCAAGAAGTACGGCGGTGTGTATGTGCCTCCTCATCAGGCGGTAATTCATCAGTATGCCCGCGAGATGCTCGCAGGCGGCGGTAAGATGATTCTTGGTTCCGACTCCCACACGCGTTACGGCGCATTGGGTACCATGGCTGTGGGCGAGGGCGGTCCCGAACTGGTAAAGCAGCTTTTGAATCAGACTTATGATATCAACATGCCTGGCGTGGTGGCCGTGTATCTGAAGGGCAGCCCCGTGAAAGGAGTGGGACCTCAGGATATTGCCCTTGCC